>NZ_JBODJC010000004.1:115000-769493 GCF_050611765.1 Ferruginibacter sp. SUN106 | reverse complement strand
GTAAAAGACCTCACCTGGCATTAAAAATGAAAACGCCAGATGAGATTTATCAAACAAAAACCCCGGCTACTTGAGGCAACCGGGATAATTTTAAAATCTGTCAACTTATTTAAGGACTATTCATACAGGAATAATTTTTTAATACACGATCTCTTCTCCTTTCACTTTTATCACCAGTTCTTTTTTATCACCAGCTTCTACCCTGCCAATAATCTGTGCGTCAATTCCAAATGTTTTTGCAGCTGTAATCATCGTATCTGCATCTGCTGCATCGCAGTAAATTTCCAGGCGGCACCCCATGTTAAACACTTCGTACATTTCCCTGTTATTGCTGCCACTATTTTGCTGAATGATATTGAAGATTTCTGGTGCATCAAATAAATTATCTTTTATCACACGCAGGTGTCGTGACGGTTCGGAACCGTCTGACACCTCTGGCAAATACTTCATACACTTGGTTTGTCCACCGCCACTGCAATGTATCACACCATGTATCTTATCAAAATGATTGGTTAGTAATGCCTGCATCACCGGCGCAAAAGTTCTGGTAGGGCTTAGTATCAGTTTGCCAATCGTTGTTGTGAGTGGTGAGTCGTGAGACGTGATATCAACAGTATCTGTCAAACGATGTTTACCAATATACACCACTGCTTCATCCAGGCCGGTGTTATAACTTTCTTTAAAATTGTCTGCATAAAATTTACTCAGCACATCATGCCTTGCACTGGTAAGGCCATTACTGCCAATACCACTGTTGTATTCGCTTTCGTAAGTGGCTTGTCCGTAACTGGCAAAACCAACAATCACATCACCTGCTTTTATTTTATCGTTGCTGATAATTTTGTCTTTCGGCCAGCGGCATGTCATGGTGCCATTTACCGCAACAGAACGTACCACATCACCCACATCAGCTGTTTCTCCACCCAGGTAATGAATGTGTACACCAAAAGTTTTTAAGGTATCAAACAGTTCCTGGCTGCCGGTAATAATCTGTTCCAGCACAGCACCGGGTATTAAATTTTTATTCCTGTCGATGGTAGAATTAAAAACAATAGTATCATAAATGCCCACACACAACAGATCATCCAGGTTCATCACAATCGCATCCTGTGCAATACCTTTCCAGATGGAGATATCACCCGTTTCTTTCCAATACAAATACGCTAAAATGCTTTTGGTACCTGCACCATCGGCATGCATGATGTTTACAAAACTGTCATCACCGCCTAAAAAATCGGGGTATACTTTGCAAAATGCATTAGGAAACAAACCCTGGTCGAGGTTTTTAACGGCTGCATGAACTTCTTCTTTTTGGGCAGAAACACCACGTTTAGCGTAAAGAGACATTGTTGATTGTAGATTTATGATTTCGGATTTATGATTTAAGAAATGCCCGAAATTTTAATTTTGGCGCAAATTACAACCGAATTATTCATTATCAATTAACAAATTATTCATTATCCATTAATCAATTATCCATTATCAATTTATCCATTAGCTTTGCACCCTTAAATATGCAGGTACACTACGATATTACCCAATTGCCCGTTTTTAAAAATGCCGTTATCACCATCGGCACTTTTGATGGCGTACACACAGGCCACCAGCAAATTATCAATACGCTTAAAGCTGCTGCTGCAGAAGCCGGCGGCGAGTCGGTGATCATCACTTTTCATCCGCACCCCCGTAAAGTAGTGTCTTCGGCCGTTACGGGTATCAGGCTGATCAATACCCTTGCCGAAAGAATTGAATTGATCGCCAATGCCGGCGTGGACCATTTGGTTGTAGTGCCTTTTACCGATTATTTTGCCAACCAAACGGCCGAAGAATATATCAGCGATTTTTTAGTGGATAAATGTCATCCGCATACTATTATCATCGGTTACGACCACCGCTTTGGCAAGGAACGCAGCGGCGATTATAAACTGATGGAAGAGAAAGCGGTGGTGTATAATTACCGCCTGATGGAAATTCCGGTGCACTTGCTGGATACTATAAAAGTAAGCAGCAGTAATATACGTGAAGCGATTTTGCACGGGCATATTGAAGATGCCAATAAACTCCTCGGGTATACTTTCTTTTTTGAAGGCGAAGTAATACATGGCGATAAGATCGGCCGCACTATCGGCTACCCTACTGCCAACCTTAAAAGCACCGACGAAGAAAAAATAACTTTAGGCGATGGTATTTATGCAGTGTATACCGAAGTGGATGGCATCCGTTACAAAGCCATGATGAGTATTGGTTTCAGGCCCACCGTAAATGGTAAAAAACGTGTAATAGAAGTTAATCTTTTTGATTTTGAAAATGATATTTACGAAAAGATCATCAGGGTATATGTGGTAAAATATTTACGCAGCGAAGTAAAGTTTGATGGCCTGGAAGCATTGAAACAACAGTTGCACCAGGATAAGGTAGATAGTTTGGCGGTGTTGTAGGATTGAGCAATCATCTTCTCTTTCGCTGTACGATCAACTGGTATATAGGAAATATACAAATTGCCAAACCAAAAATAATTGCAGACTTACCGTTAAGTGTTACGGTGCTACCCTTATAGCCTGAAAGTTTTCCGGGACTTACATAACCACTTGTAACGGATTGGGTAAAAAATAAATAGAGGCCGATAATTGTTATCACTATACCACAGATTAAAATTCCATACAAGGGTATGGGCCGTATTTGCATCCGCTCCTTTTTATTTTCATGTGCTGTCATGTGTAACTCAATTTATACGCAGTAATGTTATATCGTTTAAGAGTAAAGTCTGAAGGATTCATTTGAACGCTGCTGAAGTACAGAAGGATTCAGGACGCTTCAGCGTCCCTACTCTTTTACGCAATCATCTTCACCACCATCTCCTTCATCAGCGATGCATCAGAAGTACCGGTATCGCCTACCCCAACGCCTTTTAAATTGTAGTGGTGCAGCAATAATAAAATTTTTTCCACGCCTTCGTAGCCATAAAGGCGGATGGTTTCCAAAGCGTTTTTTACAGCGGTAGCATTAAAATAAAAATGAGGCTTTAGTGCAGCTTCACTTTTATCATTCATGCCAAACACAGTATATACTTTGCTGAAGTTGGCGTACAATGCCGGCAAAACCATTTGTATAGGAGCGGCTTTGGGATTGCCTTCAAAATACTGGATGATCTTGATGGCTTTAGCCAAATCTTTCTTTGCAATGGCAGCCTGCAATTCAAAAACATTATACTCTTTACTGATGCCGATAAATTTTTCAATATCATCTTCAGTAATTTCTTTGCGGCCTTTTAAGTTGATAGAGAGCTTATCAATTTCATTGGCCATGCGGCTGAGGTCGTTGCCAATATGTTCTTCTAACAATACCACGGCTTTGGAAGTAATGGAATACCCTTTACTGGTCACCATTTCTTTTATCCATTCATTAACCTTAAAATCTTTTAATTTATCGGATACAAAAACTTCGGCATTTTGTTTTAAAAGCTTGCTGAGTTTGGTACGCTTGTCTAATGTTTTGGTTTTATAGGCCACCACAAAAATGGTAGAGCTTAAAGGATGCTCAATATAACTTTCCAGCTTTTCAATATCCTTCATTTGCTGGGCTTCTTTCAGCAATACTACCTGCCGTTCTGCAAACATAGGATAACGCTTACAGGCATTTACCACGGCCGCCCATTCGGCATCACGGCCATAAAAAACGGTGAGGTTAAATCCGGCTTCTGCCTCGTCTAAAATTTTGTGTTCGGCATAATCCACCACCATATCAATATAATAATCTTCCTCTCCTTCCAGCCAATACAGCGGTTTAAAGCTTTTCTTTTTCCAGTCGCCGATGATTTTTTCTGCACTCATGGCGACAAAGATAAAAGAATTTTTAAAGGGTTACCAACCTTTGATACCCCCCGGCAGGGTCAGAACGGTTCAAAGTCTCCAGCCCCTTTGTTTATTGTTGCAGGCTGATTGAAGGTGTCTGACAGTTGTAATCGTCCTGACAGCAGCAGGCTCACAAAACTGGCATAATTTTAGCCGTTTATGGCAGCGATAACCGCCGTTTATTTATTAACATATTAACACAACTGACCATAAACATTCTTTTTAACTAATTGAATGAATACATTTGTCCACTATAAAACCTACATCAACTATGGCTTACGAAAATTTTCCAGGCGCTGAAAACCCACAACAGCCGGCACCGCCACCTCCGCAAAAAAATAACATGCGTAATTTATTAACCGGCGGCCTGCTATTGGCCTTACTGGGTACCTGGGGCTATATCATTTATGATAAAAACCAGGTGCATGAAAAAGATATTAAACAAGATGAACAGCTGGCCAAAACCACCAGCGACAAAGATGAATTGAGAAGAGAACTGGATGATGCCACCACCCGTTACGACATGATAAAAACGCAGAGTGCGGATATGGTGCACAGCAAAGACAGCGTGATCACTCAACGTGACAGGGATATTGCGGAGAAAAGAACCAAAATTCAGCAATTACTTACCAAGGTAAATGCTACCAAAGAAGAACTGGCACAGGCTAAAACTTTGATTGCTTCATTAAATGACGATATTACCGGGTACAAAACACAAATTGAAACCCTGGAAGGCGAAAAAATTGTTTTAACCCAACAGAAAGAAGCCGTTACTAAAGAAAGAGATGTAGCAAGAAAAGAAACTGAAGATGCGAAAACAGTGATCAAAGAAAAAGAAGACGTGATTGATATCGGTTCTACTTTACATGCCAGTAATTTTTCTATTGTTGGTATTAATGAAAAAAAGAGTGGTAAAGAAAAAACTACTTCTACTGCAAAAAGGGTAGATAAATTACGCATTTCTTTTGATGTTGATGAAAACCGCATCACGCAATCAGGTAATAAAACAATTTATATCAGCATCACCGATCCTAAGGGCAACCCTGTAAGTGTTGAAGCACTTGGATCCGGAACTTTTAAAACAAGAGAAGGTGAGGATAAATTTTTTACCGAAAAAGTTGAAATCAATTACACCCAGGGGCAACGCCAGACTATTAATGTAGACTGGAAACAAAACAGCAATTTTGAAACCGGTGATTATAAAATTGAAGTGTACAATAATGGATTTAAAATTGGTGAAGGTGTAAGAAGCTTTAAAAAAGGCGGATTGTTTGGCTAATCATTTTCAATCTATAACTGAGTCGCCGCATTACAAAATGCGGCGATTTTTTGTATAATGAGGGTCATGACGGTTTAAAACCGTCGGACCCATTATTTATAAGATTGCCCTGATAGACGCTCGTCCCACATGCACTGTTTTAGATTCACCGGGTTTACGGCCTTCGTATTGTATACTCACTTCAAAATTGCCTGCAAGGCGTTTGGTGTATTCCACATTCCACAGGTAATTTTTACCCGGCAATAAGCCATCCAGCAATACGTAACCTACTGTTGTATTAGCTGCACCGGGATAAGCCGTAAAATTGATCTGGTTCAATGTTACCTTGGCATTGAGCGTACTGTTGTTAAGGATATTGTAGCGCATCTCTGCAATCACCGAATGTGTAACCGCTTTCTCCATTGAGTCGATCGTGTTTTCTTTCTTACTGAAATTATATGCCAGGCTTAAACGGAAATTTGATTTGTGGATATAGGCAATAGCTGGTTCAACTGCATTTTGCTCAATCATATAATTGCGGTTATTGAATTTTGTCCCGCTGGTATTCAATTCATTTTTAGATTGGCGTAAATTAATGTTAGTAGAGAAATTCTTACTGAAATTCCATCGTATTTTTCCAGACAGGTTTCTTGCTTTGCGGCTTTCAAATCCGTAAGACAATAATGTTTTTCCGTTGGATAAATAATGCGTAACATCAAAGCCCCATTTTACATTACTGCGGTTGAAAAAATACGTATTGGTTAAAATAGAATTTAAAGACAGCAATGTAGTATCCACTAATTTCCTGGTAAAAGGATTGAATTGAAATTTGCCGGTGGAGATATCTTTTTTATTGATCTGTAAAGAAGAGCTGGTATTGGAACGGTACAATAATTTTTTTATGCCATGTGCATTATTTGATTTGATCACAAACCTTGGGTTAATATCTACATTGTAATTGAACTGTATGTAATTTGCTTTTACGTATTGGTTACTTGGCGTAAACAGTTTTACATATTTGCGCTGGTCCTGGAAAACAGCGATCTCAAATTCATTCAGTTCTTTTATGCCGTTGCCATTGTAATCTATCCAGGTATATTCACCCTGGCCTGCAGGTACTTCAAAAAAAGTATATTCTCTTTTCTGCTCCTGCCCTGCTCCTAATTCATACAATACCGAACCATTCAGCAATCCTTTCCATTCCCTGAAAGCATATTCCGAACGGCCGAGTAAACTTTCATCTGCTCTTTGTTTGCTGATGTTGTTATTAATGATATGCAGTTTGCGATAGGTGATATTTAATTTTAACTGTCGGTTTTCGTTCTTTAATATCTCAGTGAAAAAATTAAAGTTATCACTCTTATCAGCCTGTTGCAATTTAGCCAGCACGGGCAACTGATCATTTCTTGTAAAGTATGAAACGCCCCATTTATTAGCCTTTTGCGGATTAGATTTAATATACACCTGCCAGATAGTAAATGCAAAACTCAGTGGTGATAAAGTATCCGTTACTTTATTACGTTGCCGGTTATATTCACTGCTGTAGTTTATGCCCAGTTGCATCTTCTTCATCTTTGCCAGTTCTTTGCTGATATCAATAGTGGGCCTGAAATAAATGCCTTGTTCCTCTACGCTATTTGTATTGGTTAAGCTGATGGAATTGGTAAACTTCCATCCTTGAACAGCAGTATAATTATTGACCTGCTGACGGAGGCCACTGAAATGATCGCTGCGTTGATAGCGGATAATTTCATATCCATAATAATTGCCTTTGGTATCAGCAATTTTTACTGCTGCATTGGCAAGGTGTTCATCTGCCGGATTAACCAGGAAAGGTAAACTCCAGTCACGCAGGTATTCTACATTCCGTAAACGCTCCAAAGGTTTAAATCTTTTCTGTACAAACTCATACCCCAGATTAGTTTGCAACGTCATTGGTTTATTGAACAATGCAATTTTTGTATCCTTATTTTCAAATTGTAATTTGGCTGCATAGCCTTTATCATTGCCTTTATCCTTTGTAGAAAACAAATTGATATCATAATTACTCATCGCCCCCTCCACCCGTATTTTTGATTTGGGAGAAAATAAGTATTCGCCGCCGATAGTAATTACCTGTTGTTTCTTTGGCGATACCAATAATATCACCGGAGCCCAATCACCCTGTTTGTTATTATTAATATCAGGAGCTACCCAGCCATATACTTTACCATTCACTGCATTTTGCAAAGGCATGTAATTGCCCTTACCCGTTCCTACATAAGTAAATGAAAGGGTGTACAACACATCGTTGGGGTTGGTGGAAAAAACATAAATAGAATCATGCAGGTTGGTATTATAGAGTGTATCTATTTTTTTATACAATATCTTATCAATTGAAAAAGTATCTCGTTGTGCATTTTCATAAAATGCGGTATCAACGCCATCACCAATATTGGCTAAAAATTGTTTCTGCTTATTATCCAGCACCTGGTTGATGGAAGAATTTTTTGAATCTGAATTACTGAATGCGCCCACGCTTAAAAAAAATTTGTTATTAAAATTCACTTCGTCGCTGGCGTATGCCTGTGCATTTAAAAAATTGCGGTCTGCATATTCAAATTCTACCTGTATCCTGCTGTCTTTGGTAATTAAATGTTTTTGCGTAAAAGTGATCTCGGCAGTATTGTAGTTCATTACATAATCCTGGTCTTCGCCACGCTGTAATAACTGGCCATCAATAAATACTCTTTCTGTTCCGGCCAGTATTACAAAATACACTTCGTAGTTGGCACCCTGTAAGCGGTAAGGTCCCTGGTTGCCTTCTACAGGCGTAAGTACATTGCGGGTAAATTTTCCTTTAGCCACTGCACCACTCACTAATAAAGAATTGGATATTTTTTTACTGATCTTATTTTCTGTAATAAAAGAAACACCTTGTAAACGTTTATAGAAATTGAGGAAATAATTTTTGCTTTGCCTGATATCGATATCTCCAAAATTTGCCTGCCATCCTTTTTTCTTTATCTGTAAATATATTTTATCAAAATCTCTCAGGTCTTGTGTATTACCATCAGGCTGAATAGGAATATTATTATCGGTGATAGCTGCAGTTAATTCTAAACTATCGCCAATAAAACCGCTCAGTTGCAGGTTAAGACTGGAGTTGACCACCGCATCCTGGCTATTACCAAAAGAAATGCCCCGGCCAAAGCTACCTTCTGATTTTACGTTACCAAAATCAAACAACGGGTTGCCCTGCTGATTATTACTTACTTTAAATGTTACCGGGTTGTTGTTAATAAAATTGTACCTGATACTGTCGTAATCATAATGCTTTACCACCGCATTTAATTTGTACGGAAATACCCGGTACGTGATCCATACAGAGGGTAATGCAGGTTTGCTGATCCAGGTAATGGTGCCATTTACTTCATCCACTTTATAAGCAGTGGGCAATACATTAGCAATGCTTACAGAATTGGGTACAATGCTCAGAGTATCCAGCTTTATAACATTGCCGCTTACCGGTATAAATCTTTTACGCAGGTTGGAAAGCGACGCAGGATTTTGTGCATACAAAGTCTGCACAAAAAATATCAGTAGCAAAAGCAGGTATTTCCCGGGGTGCTTCAACAGTTTTTTAGATTAGTAATGCCTAAAATTACCATTTATTGTTTAAGACGGGCAAAACAGCTTTTTCGCTGTATAAAAAAACCTTCCCGAAGGAAGGTTTAACGTATTCAATACCGTATTATTTTATTCTTCTGAACTTAATCCTGCACTTAAAAACTCCCTGTTCATTCTTGCAATGTTAGTTACAGAAATTCCTTTAGGACATTCTGCTTCACAGGCATAAGTGTTGGTGCAATTACCAAAACCTTCTTTATCCATTTGTGCCACCATGTTCAGTACACGTGTTTTTCTTTCTGGCTGGCCTTGTGGTAACAAAGCCAACTGAGAAACCTTAGCACTTACAAATAACATAGCGCTGCTGTTTTTACATGCGGCCACACAAGCACCGCAACCAATACATGCTGCAGCTGCAAATGCATCGTCTGCATTTTTCTTATCAATAGGTAAAGCATTTGCATCAACTGCATTACCGGTGTTTACTGAAATATAACCACCAGCTTGTATAATTCTGTCAAAAGCACCCCTGTCTACCATCAGGTCTTTAATTACAGGGAAAGCCGCACTGCGCCATGGTTCCACCACAATGGTATCTCCGTCTTTAAATGCTCTCATGTGTAACTGGCAGGTAGTGTTCTGTGCCCACGGACCGTGTGCCTTGCCATTGATATACATACTGCACATACCACAGATACCTTCACGGCAATCATGATCAAACGCAATGGCATCTTTACCTTCGGTGATCAATTGTTCGTTCAACACATCAAACATTTCTAAAAAAGACATTTCAGAGGAAATATCCTTTACCTGGTAAGTTTCAAACTGGCCTTTGTCGCCGGTATTTTTTTGTTTCCAAACCTTCAACGTTAAATTCATGCTGTAATGTTCCATACGTAAATTACTTTAATGCTAAATTTTATTATAGTTACTGTATTCAAACGGCCGCCATCCAAATTTTTGCCAGATAAAATACAGTACCCGGTGTTTTGTATTTTTAAAATTCTTCTTTTGAATATCGAGTTCCACATTCCAGTCTTCTTTTACCACCAGCTCTTTCATCACAGCAGGATGTGTGCCTTTAAATAATGTTACCGAATCAATATTTGAATAATCAAATGCGGCTTCCTTCACCACTTTATTTTTTCCTTTCTCTCCGTCCCATAGTGTACCAAAATTCTCTGTCTTCCGGTTCATGGTTAAAGGATTTTTTACCCAGCCATAATGATAGATGTATGCATCAATCAGTTTTACATTTAATTTCCTGCCATCTTGCCACCTGAACCCCTGTGCATCCTGGTAGCTTTTTATGCCTTTATTATTCCTGATGATCCTGATCTCTTTACTGTACCAGCTTCTGCCATCACCAATGTATTTATAGCTACCGTAAAAATGATGGTAGTTGAATAGTAACCCTTCTACTTTTTTATCAGCGGCATATTTATTCATGGCATCAACAATATTTTTATGGTATTGTTCATGCACTACTTCATCTGCCTGGATGTAAAAGAGCCAATCACTATCTGCCGCCGTAGCTGCAATGGCTTTATTAGTTTCCACTGCCAAAACCTTCCCACCCTCCCTCAGGTTATTATCCCAAACGGAATGAATAATTTTTATTTTATCAGAACCTATAGATGCAATCAGGTTGTTGGTATCATCTTCCGAATCTCCCAAACAAACGATCATCTCATCTACAACAGGTAAAACAGATGTTATCGATTCCACCACCGGGTAGCCATATTTAATGGCATTCTTTACAAAGGTGAAACCTGATACTTTCATTTTACTTGTAACTCCTTTGAGTTGGTTTCACTATTTCAAATGTCAACTCCTCTTTATTCAACTCCCAGTTGCTTTCGCCTTTGTATTCCCATGCAGCTACATAACTGTAATTATCATCGTCACGTTTTGCTTCACCATCTTCTGTCTGGCTTTCTTCACGGAAGTGGCCTCCACAACTTTCATTGCGGTTCAAAGCATCTTTACACATCAGCTCTCCAAGTTCAATAAAATCTGCCACACGGCCTGCTTTATCCAATTCAGGATTCATACTATTGATCTCACCTGGTATGCGTACATCACTCCAGAATTCTTTTTTCAATTGCTGAATTTCGGCTATGGCTTCCTGTAAACCCTGTGCATTACGGGCCATACCGCATTTATCCCACATGATCTTTCCTAAACGTTTATGAAAACTTTCTACCGTTTGTTTTCCTTTGATGTTCATTAAGGTATTGATCCTGTCGCTTACTGCTTTTTCTGTTTCTTCAAATGCAGGATGCGTAGTTGGTATTGATGGATTGCGTATCTCATCGGCTAAATAATTGCCAATAGTATAAGGAATAACAAAATAACCATCGGCTAAGCCCTGCATTAATGCTGATGCCCCTAAGCGGTTAGCACCATGATCGCTAAAGTTAGCTTCACCTAAAGCATATAAACCTTCTACTGTTGTTTTTAATTCATAATCCACCCAAAGGCCGCCCATTACATAATGCACCGCAGGATAGATCCTCATGGGCATTTCGTATGGATTTTCTCCGGTGATCTTGTCGTACATTTCAAACAGGTTGCCATATTTTTCTTTTACCACATCTTTACCCAAAGCAATCAGCGTTGCTTCATCAGCATTGTGATTACCGCTTTTTCCGGCTTCAATTTTTCCGTAACGTTTTATTGCATCAGCAAAATCAAGATAGACTGCAAGTTTAGTTGTACCTACACCATAGCCTTCATCACATCTTTCTTTCGCTGCTCTTGAGGCCACATCCCTTGGCACCAGGTTTCCAAAAGCAGGGTATCTTCTTTCTAAATAGTAATCTCTCTCCTCTTCAGGTATATCTACCGCTTTACGGTTATCGTCTTTCTTTTTGGGCACCCAGATACGTCCGTCATTACGTAAGCTTTCACTCATCAATGTCAATTTACTCTGGTAGTCGCCACTAACGGGAATGCATGTAGGATGAATTTGTGTAAAACAAGGATTGCCGAAGAACGCTCCTTTTTTATGCGCCTTCCATGCTGCAGTTACATTGCTGCCCATGGCATTGGTGCTTAAATAAAATACATTACCATAACCGCCGGTACATAATAATACCGCATGGCCAAAATGCCTTTCTAATTCGCCGGTAACTAAATTTCTTGCGATGATACCTCTTGCTTTGCCATCGATCATTACCACATCCAGCATTTCATGACGGCTGTATTGTGTTACTGTACCTAATGCTACCTGTCTTTCCAAAGCACTGTAAGCGCCTAATAATAATTGTTGTCCTGTTTGCCCTGCTGCATAAAAAGTTCTTTGTACCTGCGTACCGCCAAAACTTCTGTTACTTAGCAATCCACCATATTCTCTTGCAAAAGGCACACCTTGTGCCACACATTGGTCAATGATATTAGCACTTACTTCGGCCAAACGATGTACGTTAGCTTCTCTTGCACGGTAATCACCACCCTTTACGGTATCATAAAATAAACGGAAAACTGAATCTCCATCATTCTGGTAATTTTTTGCCGCATTGATACCACCCTGCGCCGCAATACTATGGGCACGTCTTGGACTATCCTGGAAACAAAATGTTTTTACTTTATATCCCAACTCTCCCAGTGCAGCAGCAGCCGACGCTCCCGCCAAACCGGTTCCTACAACGATCACTTCAATTTTTCTTTTGTTGGCAGGATTTACCAGCTTTACATGTCCTTTATAATCTTCCCACTTTTCATTCATCTCACCCGCAGGTATTTTTGAATTTAGAGCCATATTGGTAATGAATAATTAATAATGAATAATGTATAATTTCTTTTGTTATCAGCTTTCGTTATTTCTTTAAATTCAATAGTATCAGTGTACTGTATTTCTGTATTCAGTGATACTAGATCAGCTCCATGTAAAAAGCAATGGGCATTAATGCAAACAACACACAAACTATAATCGAAAAAACAAGGCCTGCTGCTTTAATGATGGGTGTATACTTTTTATGATTGATACCTAATGTTTGAAATGCACTGGGGAAACCATGCAACAAATGCCAGAATAAAGAGATCACACCGGCTATATAAGCGATCACTACCCACAACTGCTGAAAGTATTCTTTCATTTCTACAAACAAATTATAGGTAGCATCGTTTTCGCCACCGTTGCCATATAATGCAATTTTTGTGTTCACAAAAAACTTAGAAATGTGCAGTATTAAAAAGAATAACAACAAAGTACCCAATAAGCCCATACTACGGCTATACCATTTACTATTAGTAGATGTTGCATTTACGGCATACTTTACCGGCCTTGCTGCGCTGTTTTGTTTCCACAGCAGTAGCCCCTGGATGATATGCACTATCAGCCCTGCAAACAAACCAATTTCTAAAACCCTTACAATGTAATTGTGGCTCATAAAATGAGCATAGGTATTAAACATTGCTCCATCGTCTTTAAAAAATATCATGGAATTGACGGTGCAGTGTATAACCAGGAAAGAGATCAGAAACAAACCGGTAAGCCCCATCGTTAACTTCTTGCCTATCGAAGAAGTGAAAATCTGTTTAAAAGTCATTATGCAAAAGTTAATGGTTGAATTTTGGAAAGCAAATTTAAGCTACAATCATTCAAAAAAACGTTTTGTTAAATGTTTTTATGCAATCGATACCGAATTTTACTCCAGCAACTTCATTACCCAGTTATCTACCTGTTGAAAAACAAGGTCGGGTTTTAAGGTTCTCCATTGGGGAAACTCCATTAAACCGACATAATTAATGAGCCTGGCCCGTTTAAAATCATACTGGCTTTGTTGTGGCATATTCAGTATCACCACCCAGCCACCATCATCCTGTACCTGCTCCCTCCACTCTTCATAATAGCTGTCATCACTGCTGTGGAAGTTCAACACGTTCTCTGCAACAATGATAAATTTGGTAATTCCTTTTGCATATAAAAAATCTGTAACGTCTCTCCGTAAAAACATGATATCATTGCCAATGGCATCATTCCATTCGCCTATCAGTTCTATGATGGCATAGTTTTGTTCATAATCAACAAACAAAATTTTGAGGTATAATGTTTTGCTGCCAAAATCATCCCACTGGGGATGGATGTAATAATTATATACTGTTTGACTGAATTCAAACTCACTATATGTACGTCCATAAAATGGCGACAATTCATCTTCTTCTGCTGCGTATAAATGGCGCCAGTTATAATATGGTTCTATATCCTGCAAATGATTATTTTTTGTACCTGCAAAGTTTAAAGAAAACTGTGTATTTTGAAGCTCCTGCTTCAAATCTTTTTTTATGACCGGAAGCCGGAGCTTCCGGGTACAAAAAAAGGTTGCCGTAAACGGCAACCTACCTACTTAATAACCATAATATTTTTATTGTACTACTATTCTTTCTGTAAATATTAACTGACTGGAAGCATCGGTAACTTTTACCATGTAAATACCTTTAGCCACCGTTCTTGATATCTGTATGGTTTCTGTTTGTAATTTAGAAGATACTGCAACTACCTTGCTCATTACTGCCCTGCCCGAAAGATCGGTTAAGGCTACAGTATATGAACCGGCTTTTTGACCATCAAATAATACCCTGAATTCATTAGCAGTAACAGGATTCGGGAAAATTCTTGCATCAGTATTTATCGGAGCCATTGGTGCTAAAGAAGGCATACTGTAATTTCTTTTAGCATCTGCTTCTTTCTGGTATAATAAATTTCCATTGGCCAGATCTGATGCGCTATAAGTTTTATCAGTACCTTCTACTTTAACTGCAGCAAGGTCTTTCATTTTAAATTTATAAAAACCTTCAAAACTATTAGCACTGCTTACAATGATATTATCATCTGCATCAACAGCTGCACCATTAGTAGTATAGTTTGCAGGTAAGCCTGTAATTGCACCAATGTAACTGGCAATCCTGCTATCAATATCCACTTTAAATACCTGGTGATTAGCAGAAATCACATATAGTTTACCATACGCATCAGCAATCATATCGCCACCCCAGCTTGTACATTTGTTATGGATAGAGATACCGCTTTTATTATCTTCTGCATCAACTAAATTACCCAGGTCAGTGATCACTGTTTTTTTACCGGTAGTAAAACGGATCAGGTGATTACCGTCATTAGTAATAGCATAACCATTACCATCAGCAGCAATATCCATACGGGTAATATGGTTAGCTTCATCCATCAGGTTAGCCGTATTTAATAACTGTGTTTTTTCTGCATAAAATTTTGGTGATGTAGCAGAAGCACTTACATCCAGCCAGCGCAATTCACCAATGCGCATGGGCGTGAAAAATAATTTATCGTGTTTTTTATCGTATGCTGCTGCAGCTACCATGGTTAAAGTAGGTGCATCCTGCATCTGTACAACAGAAGTGGTTCCGTTATTATCAAACTTAAAAGTCTGGGTAGATGCCGGTTGTTTTGTGGCTGCATCCAGCAATACAAAAGCAGTTTTGTCTCTCTGGTAAACATCCTGTGTTACTTTGCCCGTGGCAAGATCCACCTGGCGAATGCTCATCCAGCGAAAATCGTTACTGCCATCACCTGTAATAGCATAAGTTTTACCGCCATCCTGTGCCAGTGTGCTTAAAGAAGAAACAATAAATGAGGTTGAAAGTAAAATTTTGAAATTCATATGAGTAGTTTTGTTATTAGATTCCTAAGTTAATCAAAATTCATAAAACTGCAGCTACTTTTTTATGAACGGAAGCTTTCAATTGCTTTTTTAACACTTCCTTTTTCCAACAGCAGTTCTTTGGCGGTTTCATATTCCTGCAGCCCCAGTTTTTCCATCAGCATCCTTACCCCACGGTCCACTATTTTTTCGTTGGTCAGTTGCATATTTACCATCTTATTATCTTCCACCCTGCCTAGCTGTATCATTACCGATGTAGAGATCATATTGAGTACCAGCTTTTGTGCAGTGCCGCTTTTCATACGGGTGCTGCCGGTAACAAATTCGGGGCCTACCACCACTTCTATTGCAAAATCGGCGGCCTGGCTTATTGGTGCATCAGGATTACAACTGATACTTCCGGTTACAATATTGTTTTCCCTGCATTTTTCCAAAGCACTGATCACATAAGGTGTGGTACCGCTTGCGGCAATGCCCACTACCACGTCATTACTGTTTATTTTATGTTGCTGAAGGTCTGCCCATCCCTGCTCAGTATCATCTTCGGCAGATTCCACCGCTTCTGTAATAGCTTTATAACCACCTGCAATAATGCCTACTACCAAACCCTGCGGTACGCCATAAGTAGGCGGACATTCACTGGCATCTAAAATACCCAACCTTCCACTGGTACCTGCGCCAATATAAAAAAGCCTTCCACCCATCAGCATTTTATCCACCACCGCATGAATTAAGGCTTCAATTTGCGGAACTACTTTTGCAACTGCTGCAGGTACAGCAGCATCTTCCTTATTAATATTTTGCAATAATTCCAGCACACTCATTTTTTCCAGGTGCCGGTATGCCGATGTGGATTCTGTTATCTTTTCAAATGCCATAACCTTGCTGATTCTTACTGATTAACTATGATATTTTATTAAGCCATCCATGGGTTTTTGCAATACTTTACCCAGTTGTAATTCGTAACTGCTGCACATTTCTTTCAATACATCTTTAAAACCAAATGCTACACTACCAATAAAATTGATAGGCAAAGTCCAGCTTTCCCTGTATTTATAAATATGATTAAAGAAAAAATCATTAAAGCCATCTTCAATAATATTTTCTACCATATAATGCCCCCGGTTCTCTGCTAAAAAAATAGCAAAAGATGCCAGATAGCGGTTAGGCAATGGCTTTTTATATACGGCATCCAATATTTCGTAGCTGTTGGTTTTAAACCTGGCTGCAAAGCGGTCCATCAGGTCTTCATCAAAAGTATTGTATAAAAAATACTGAATTACTTTTTTACCCATGTAAGCGCCGCTGCCTTCATCACCCAACACATAACCCAGGCCCGGACTGTTTTTTATAATTTTCTTTCCGTTATAATAACAGGAATTTGAACCTGTACCTAAAATGCAGGCAATACCTTTTTCTTTGCCACATAAAGCTTTTGCTGCCCCCATCAGGTCGTGATCAACAGACACCTGCGCTTTTAAAAAACTTCTTTGTAACGCTTTTTTTACTGCCTTCACATTATCAGGACTGCTGCAACCGGTACCGTAAAAGAATATCTCATCGGGTACCTGCTTCATTTTGGTTTGCAATTCCTGTTCAATGATATGTTGTATTTGCTCAGAAGATAAAAAATAAGGGCTTAATCCCTGTGTGTAAAATATTTTTTTCTTTTTCCCGTCTAACAGACACCATTCTGCTTTGGTTGACCCACTGTCTGCAATTAGTTTTATAGCCATTGTTTCCTTTTGTATATTGAAGTTACAGCATTTATTAATAAGCCGCAAAATACAAGCTGCAAGGGGAAAAGCTGCAAGGGGGAACACATCTAAACAAAGAACTGCTATTTAATTAAAAACATGCATCACTTCAAAATACAAGCTGCAAGCTATAAGCCGCAAGGGGAAAAGCTGCAGGGAAGAAGCATGCACAAACAAAAGGCTTTTATTTATCAGAAATATAAAAAATTATAAAGGGTTGCAATAAAATTTTAGCTGCTAGCTTATATTATTCAAAAAAGATTCAACATTGGTACAGCCCCTTGCGGCTTTTCCCCTTGCAGCTCTTCCCCTTGCAGCTCTTCCCCTTATAGCTTACCGCTTACCGCTTGCTTCTTCTCCTTATCTTCGCAAAATGAATAATAAAAAAGTACAGGTTTGGCTGCCATTGCTTTTCAGCTTAACCATGATTGCAGGAATGTACCTGGGGTATAAAATGAGGGATAATATGCCGGGAAAAAGTTTTTTTTATACTGAAAAAAGAAGGCCGGTCCAGGAGATCATGGACCTCATTCAAAATAAATATGTGGATGATGTGAAGATTGATGCTTTGGCCGATACAGCTATCACCGCCATGCTGAACAAGCTGGACCCTCACTCTGTATTTATCCCTGCAGAAAAGTTAGATGGTATTAATGAAGACCTTGCCGGGAAGTTTTATGGCATTGGTGTGGAGTTCAATATTTATAATGATACCATTAATGTGATCAATGTACTGAAAGACGGCCCCAGCTTTAAAGCCGGTATGCAAACGGGTGATAAATTTTTAAAAGTAGAAGACAGCACAGTGGCCGGTAATAAAATTGATGGCGACAGGATAAGAAAATTATTACGCGGCGATAAAGGATCCAAAGTGGATATTGTTTTTTTACGTGGCACCGAACAGAAAAAAGTTACCGTTACCAGGGATGCTATTCCTTTATACAGCCTGGATGCCAGCTATATGATCGGTAATGGCGTTGGTTATATTAAACTCAATAAATTTTCGCAGCAAACCTACCATGAGTTTATGGATGCTTTGCTGGAATTAAAAAAGCAGGGCCTGCAAAAATTAATATTAGACCTGAGAGATAATGGTGGTGGCATTTTAGATGAAGCCGTAGAAATTGCAGATGAATTCTTGCCGGGTGATAAACTGATCACTTATACCGAAGGAAAACATGTAGCTAAAAAAGAATACCGTTGCCGCAGAGAAGGTCAATTTGAAAAAGGAGCATTGGTAGTACTGGCCAATGAAGGTACCGCAAGCGCCAGTGAAGTGCTGATTGGTGCTTTACAGGATTGGGACAGGGCTACTGTTATCGGCCGCCGCTCTTTTGGTAAAGGGTTGGTGCAGGAACAATTTGAATTAAGTGATAATAGTGCGCTGCGTTTAACCATCGCCAGGTATTATACTCCCGTTGGCCGAAGCATTCAGCGTTCTTATACTAACGGAGAAAAAGCTTATTATGATGAGATCAGCAACCGCTTTCACGATGGCGAAACACAAAGTGCCGACTCTGTAAAAAATGATAAGAGTAAAGTATATAAAACACCGGGCGGAAAAACCGTGTATGGCGGTGGCGGTATTACACCTGATTATTTTGTAGCTTTAGATACCAGCGGCTTCAGCATCAGTACTGCAAAATTGTATGCTAAAAATGTTCCTGCAAATTTTGCCTATCAATTTTATTTACAAAATACGGCTTCATTAAAAAATTATAAATCTCCTGCTGATTTTATAAAAAACTTTGCTTTTACTGAAGACAACTGGAAATCTTTTACAACAACAGCTGCAAAGGATTCCATCAGTATTGATACTGTAAGCGTAAAAGAAAAAGCAGATATCATCAACCGCATTAAATCTTCTATTGCCCGGCAGGTATGGCGCACAGAGGGCATGGTGGAAGTACTGAACACTGATGATAACACTATAAAAAAAGCAATAGAAGTATTACAATAATAAAAGCGCCTCCTGTTGAGGAGGCGCCTGATGTAGTGTACTACTCTTCAGTTTTCCAACTACTTTGTTACTTACGATCCAGAGGTTACTTTGTTCTTCCGGATACGGGACTAACTGTTTTTTCTTAGGATACAGGATCAATTGTTTGTTAGGATACGGACGCAATTGTTTTTGTCAGGATATATTGGTACTGTAAAAGTGCATACAAAACATTTTATTAAAAGTAGACGCCGAAATAAATGTAGTGTAGAACGTTTTCTATTCATCATGTCAAGATAAAAACTGCAGGTATTAAATTTACCCAGGCTACAGGCAGATCCTGCAGTTAATAAACATTCCCACTGTTTCTCAACTTTCAACTTTAAACTTTCAACTTAATATTACCTTTGCGGCAAAACAACGATTCTTATGTGGCTTAATAATATTTTAGAAACTATTGGTGATACCCCCCTTATTAAACTGAATAAAATTACCAAACACTTACCCTGTACGGTTTTAGCAAAAGTGGAATACTTCAATCCCGGCAACAGTATTAAAGACCGTATGGCTTTAAAAATGCTGGAAGTGGCTGAGCAGGAAGGCAAAATAAAACCCGGCGGCACCATCATTGAAGGCACCAGCGGCAATACCGGTATGGGCCTTGCATTGGCAGCCTGCGTAAAGGGATACAAATGTATTTTCACCACTACCGATAAACAATCTAAAGAAAAAGCTGATATACTTAAAGCTGTAGGTGCAGAAGTAATTGTTTGCCCTACCAACGTAGAACCTGAAGACCCCCGCAGTTATTATTCTGTAAGTAAAAGACTGGCTACTGAAGTACCTAATAGCTGGTACGTAAATCAATACGATAATTTAGCCAACCGCCAGGCGCATTACGAACAAACCGGGCCGGAGATATGGGAACAGACAGAAGGTAAGGTTACGCACCTTGTAGTAGCAACAGGTACTGGTGGTACCATTGTAGGTACAGGCAAATACCTGAAAGAAAAAAATCCTAATATTAAAGTGTGGGCTATTGATAGCTATGGTTCTTTATTAAAAAAATATTTTGAAACCGGGGAACTGGATCAGAAAGAAGTATACCCTTACATCAGCGAAGGTTTTGGTGAAGATTTTGTACCGGAGAATTATGATATGAGTGTAATTGATGAGTTTACAAAAGTTACGGATAAAGATGGTGCTATCATGGCCAGGCGTATTGCTAAAGAAGAAGGCTTGTTTTGCGGATACAGCGCCGGCAGCTGCTTACAAGGTGTATTGCAATTAAAAGATCAGCTTAAAAAAGATGATGTAGTAGTTGTAATATTTCATGATCATGGCAGCCGCTATGTAGGCAAAATATATAATGATCAATGGATGATGGAAAGAGGTTTTTTAGAAGTAAAAACTTTTAAAGACCTGGTTAGTGGAAGAGGTAATCAGAAATTGGTGACCATCAGCAGCAATCAGACTGTATTACAGGCAATAGAATTAATGAAGAAGTATGATATTGAAAACATTCCTGTACTGGATGGCGATAATAATATAGGCTCTATATCAGAAAGTGGTTTGTTTAATAAGATATTGAACAATGCAGAGATAAAGAATGATCTGATAAGTATAGTAATAGAAAAACCATATCCTGAAGTGGCTTTTGATACCCCTGTGGAGCGCTTAAGTACTTATATTACAAAGGAAAACGGGGCAGTTTTAAGCAAAGACGAGAGTGGTTCATATCATATTGTTACCAAATACGACATTATCCAAAGTCTTGCCAAATAATGTTAAAGGCATTTTTACGATAGGGCTCAAACCCTTGTCAATGCTGCATTGTAACAATGCAGCATTTTTCATATTTACCCCTGTTTACATATAAAAATCGTAAAACTACGATACTTTTTCACGTAGCTCTCCTATTAAAATAACAGCGCATTTACTATAGCAGCAGTAATTACAGTATGTTAAAAAAAGGGCAATAACGCTATTGTACAGCAACCGATTACATTGCATCTTTGTGTCAGAAGTTGATTGATAGGAATTAAATATCAATCATTATCCAAAAATCCTGAAGAAGCCAAAAGAATTCAATCCAATGTTTGTGAATAACCTAAAAGATCCAATATCAGTCAACTTCTAATTTTTTAAATAATAACATAAAGATCTAAACCTATAGAAAACCAAAGTCCAAAGAAAACAAAAAGCAGAATCTAAATCCTAAAGAAGAACGAGAACACAAGTATCCAATTATCCAATGCCTATGCTGTAAAAAGCGATGATGGCGAGAAAGACCGAAAGAAACCAATATCCAATGCCTATGCTGTAAAAAGCGATGATGGCGCCAAAGACCAAAGTAGACCAATATCCTAAACCTATGCTGTAAAAAGCGATGATGGTTAAAATGAAAAGACCACTGAAACCGGATTACATTATTTAAAGTTGTTCCACTAAACCTGGAGTAACGAAGTGAAGATCCAAGACAATCCTGTTTAAAACCGACTAGTGCTTGGTTGGTTCTCAAAAAACTTACTTCCATAAGTATTTGACTCGTCAAATGTTTATGGAAGTTTTTTATTTATGTAAACCGTTCTTTCTCATTGTAAAATCGTAAAACTACGTTTAAGAAATGCGTAGCTCTCCTATCCTAAAACCTGAACATCTACGATTGCAGCAGTAAATACAGTAGTGGTAAAAAAGAGCAATAACGCTCTTGTACAGCAACCGATTGCATCGCATCTTTGTGTCAGAAGTTGATTGATAGGAATTAAATATCAATCATTATATCCAACAATCCTGAAGAAGCCAAAGAAATCAATCCAATGTTTGTGAAGAACCTAAAACAAATCCAATATCAGTCAACTTCTAATTTTTTTAATTAATAGAAAACATTATAAATCTGATCCTGTAAAAGACCAAAGAGAATTCAAAGAAAACAAAATATCCAATTATCCAATGCCTATGCTGTAAAAAGCGATAATGGCGACAAAGACTAAAGCAGACCAATATCCTAAACCTATGCTGTAAAAAGCGATGATGGTTAAAATGAAAAGACCACACTGAAACCGGATTACATTATTAAAGGTGTTTCATTAACCTGGAATACCTTAAAAGATCCAAAAAGTCCCTGTTTAAACCGACTAGTGCTTGGTTGGTTCTTAAAAAACTTACTTCCATAAGTATTTGACTCTGTCAGATGATTATGGAAGTTTTTTATTTACACCAATACTTATGCTCCCTACTTTTGCATATGATCTTGCAGCCGCCTTACACACTTGCTTTTACTCCCCAACGAATTGTTTCGCTGGTACCTTCACAAACAGAGTTGCTGCATTACCTGGGCCTGGAAGAAGAAACAGTGGGCATTACCAAATTCTGCATTCATCCCAAAGAATGGTATAGGAATAAAACCAGGGTGGGCGGTACTAAAACGGTAAACCCGGCTGCTATTAAAAAATTACAGCCCCACCTCATCATTGCCAATAAAGAAGAAAATGTAAAAGAGCAGATTGAGGAACTGGCCAATGAGTACAATGTTCTGGTAACCGATGTAAACAATGTATCCGAAGCCTTGCAAATGATCAGCTGTATCGGAACACTTACCGGCAAAGACAAAGAAGCCACACAGCTAATAACAAGAATTGAAAATAATTTTTCAACGATCCATCAGCCTGCAATACCAATAAAAACCGCCTATCTTATCTGGAATAACCCTTACATGGCCGCAGGTGGAGGTACTTTCATCAATGATATGATGGATAAAGCCGGATTAAAAAACATTTTCCAGGATAATAAACGATACCCCGGAATAACAATTGCCGATTTGCAAATTGCCGGTTGCCAACTGCTAATGCTTTCCTCCGAGCCCTACCCTTTTAAACAAAAACATATTGATGAATTACAACAACATTTACCCAACACAAAAATAATTTTAGCAGATGGTGAAATGTTCAGCTGGTATGGCAGCCGCATGTTGCTGGTACCGGAATACCTGCATAGCATGAGACGTGAGTGGTGATACGTCAAACGTGAGAAGATGCAACTGCCAGCAGCGTGCCACTTACGCCTCACGATAATTCCCCACAGTTCCTTACATTTGCAAAAAATAAATCCATAATTATGAGCAAGTACGGTTCAGGCGTTTTACACGGCGCAGCATTGGAGGCTTTATACAACGATGCTAAAGACAATCAGTTTGCATTACCAGCAGTTAATGTTATTGGTACCAATTCTATCAATGCTACGTTAGAAACAGCAGCAAAAGTTAACTCCCCTGTTATTATTCAGTTCTCCAATGGCGGTGCACAGTTTATGGCCGGCAAAGGAATGCCTAACGATAAATTACAAGCCAATATTGCCGGTGGTATTTCCGGCGCTTTGCATATTCATAATGTAGCCAAATATTATGGCGTACCGGTGATTATACATACCGATCATGCGGCTAAAAAATGGTTGCCATGGGTAAGCGGATTAATAGATGCCGGAGAACAATTTTTTAAAGAAAAAGGCCAGCCGCTTTTCAGTTCGCACATGCTGGATCTTTCTGAAGAACCGATTGAAGAAAACATTGCTACTTCTGTTGAATTTTTTAAACGTATGCAGCCGCTGGGCATGAGCATTGAAATTGAACTGGGTGTTACCGGTGGTGAAGAAGATGGTGTGGACAACAGCGATGTTGACAATGAAAAATTATATACACAACCTGCACACGTTGCTTATTCCTATACCGAATTAAGTAAAGTTGGTAACCTGTTTACTGTAGCTGCGGCATTTGGTAATGTACACGGTGTTTACAAATCGGGGAATGTACAATTAACGCCAATCATTTTACACAACAGCCAGGTATATATCGAAAAAGAATTAAAGACCGGACCTAAACCAGTGTACTTTGTATTCCATGGTGGCAGCGGCTCTCCGCAGAACCAGATTCGTGAAGCCATTAGTTATGGTGCTATCAAAATGAATATTGATACCGATATGCAATGGGCTTTCTGGGAAGGTATTTTAAATAACTACAAAAAGAATGAAGCTTATCTACAAGGCCAGTTAGGTAATCCAGATGGACCGGATGCTCCAAATAAAAAGCACTACGATCCAAGAGTTTGGTTACGTAAAGGCGAAGAAAGCTTTATTAAAAGATTAGAAGTAGCTTTTGAAGATTTGAATTGTATTAACCGGAATGCATAATAAAAGTTACGGGTTTTAAAAGTTACGGTTATTTGATTGTTAGTTTGATAATAAGAGCTCAATTCTCCGCAAACAATCAAATAACACGTAACCCGTAACTCATAACTTTGTACTTTTAACTTTCAACTTTCAACTATTACTATGAGCCAGAAGAAAGAAGAAGATTTTGAACTCAATTTAACCGGCGAGGAAGGTGATTCGGAAGAAACGAAATCCAGCTGGTTCAAGCGTATAAAAAAAGGTATCCTTACTTCTACCAAAGATAAAAAGGATGCTCCGGAAGGCTTGTGGAGTAAATGCCCCAACTGCAAGTACACGTGTACGGTATCAGAGCTGAGAGAAAATAAATTTGTTTGTCCCAAATGCGAACACCATCACCGTATTGGCAGCGAAGAATATTTCGAGATCCTTTTCGACGATAATCATTATACAGAATTGTTTGCCAACATCAGGTCGAAAGACATGCTGAATTTTACCGACCTGAAGCCTTATCATAAACGCCTGGAAGAGACTTATTCCAAAACAGATATTCATGATTCAATAACTGTTGCCCATGGCAAAGTGAACGACAACGACCTTGTGGTGGCCTGTATGGATTTTGAATTTATCGGGGGTAGCCTGGGTAGTGTAATGGGAGAAAAAATAAGCCGTGCCTGCGACTATTGTATTGAGCACCACATTCCTTTTATGATCATCAATAAAAGTGGTGGTGCAAGAATGATGGAAAGTGCATTCTCGTTAATGCAGCTGGCAAAAACTTCCGGCAAACTATCTCAGTTAAGCGATCACCAGGTTCCATATATCTCTTTGTGTACCGATCCTACATTTGGAGGTACCACTGCATCTTTCGCCATGCTGGGAGATATTATTTGCGGCGAACCCGGTGCCCTTATTGGCTTTGCCGGCCCGAGGGTAATTAAAGAAACCATTAAAAAAGACCTGCCCGAAGGTTTTCAACGCAGCGAATTTTTACTGGAACATGGCTTTTTAGATTTTATTATTCCAAGAAAAGAATTGAAGGAGAAGCTGAGTACTTTGTTACTGTTGTTTAAAAGTTGATGCTTAAAAAAAATATTTTGCATCCCATTGGCTGAAGAGTTGATGGGATTTTTTTGTGAGTTTATATGAACTTCTTTTTAAAAAAAATATTGACCATTTGTTGCGCTGCATAATACAAATGCCATAAAAACAGATATCTTTAAGTAGAAAGGTTTTGTATAATTATAAATTCCTTTTCATAAAATGTTTAAATCTCTGCCTATATTTTTAATTTTTCTTTTACTGTTAACTTCCTGTAAAAGCCAAAAAGAAAAAACACCTCCATACATTTATAATCCCTGTACTAGCGGGCATGACACTACATTACATTTAGATTTTGAAAAAGATACCACAACAAAAGACTTTTATCAATTGCTTGACTTTATCGAACACAAGGGAGAATTCAGCCGCTTTGATAAAAAGCATAAAATTGATAGCAGCATACATAATTCCATGTGGCTGCAAAAATTGATATGCCAGGAAAAAGGCTTTGATTCGCCCAAAGAAACCTGGGTGTTGTATAATGTTTTTTCCATTCGGTATTATATGACTTCCAATAAACCTGTCAAAGGAGAAAAAGATTATTTCCCTAAATTCGATATAACACAATTCAATTTTACCACTGAAGCACAAAAGAATAAAGCACTTAATAAAATAAAAGAAATTGGCTGGGGCGACCCATTAAAAAAATGGAATGACTATTATATTGTGACGAGTAAAACAAGAATTATAGTATTACAATCTTATGTTGCCATTTTTTCTGAAACCAAAAACAGGTATGGTAAAATGCTACAGAAAGAATGGGCAGATAAAAACAATTACTAAATGTTCAATGAAAAATAGCATCTCTATAAACTAAATTTTATCCCCCAATGCTTATGCGTAATTTAACTTGCCTCCCTTTTTTATTACTTATAACAATCCTTCCCGGCTGTATCCAATGCATCACCGGCGGCAACCTACACGTCCGTAAGAAATATATTGGCAATGTTTGCGGCCTTGCCAATGGCATTGATATCGAAGAAATAAAAGTAGACAGCTTTAAAAATGAAGTGCCGGTTACCTATACCAAACTCCGCTCTGCTTATCTGTACAAACAAAGTAATAATCCAATGCGCCTTTATTTTGCCAGGGATTGTAAAAATGTTTTGGTGTGGGAGAAAAATAAAATTGTTGACACTTTGCATCAGCCTTTAGCATTCAATAAAAATAACTGGTACGTATTTTACAGCAGCGATGCACATATGACCATCTTTATGTTTGTAGATGCCAAAGGCAAAAGGCATTTTAAAGAAGTAGAGGGTAAATCCGGGCTCGTCAATTTCTAAAAAAGAGAGGTATGAAGACTTATAAAACTACACATCTGCCTGAACAATTTTTCCGTATGTGTAATTGTGATAAAATTCATTTTTAAAACAGGCCTGGTAATTGTATTTATTTGTTGTGCTACTGCAACAAAAGCACAACTTATAGATAACAGTTCCACTTTCAGGACTATCAACCACAACAGTTATTTCCGTTTTCATTACGACAACGATTTTTTTACCAAGTCGGATGAATATTACAGCCAGGGCATTACGCTGGATTTTGTGCACCCTGGTATAAAAAAATTTCCTCTATCAAAATTATTATGGAAGCCATATTCAACTACACCGCAGTATGGCATTACATTTAATTTATTTGGCTACACCCCCACCAGCATTGCCAGCGATAGTATTTTATATGGCGACCGTCCTTTTAATGCCAACATATCTGTAAAAACATTTTTGATACAGGTTGATCCCGTAAAACAACAACAAATATCTACTGCTTTCAGCATTGGTATAATGGGACCAAACGCTTTAGGCTACCAGATTCAGGACAATATTCACCGCTGGTTAAAAAATCCTTTGCCGCACGGCTGGCAATACCAGACAAAAAATGATATCATTCTTAATTACCAACTGAATTACGAAAAGCAATTATGGAGTGCCGGTAATCATTTTTTATTGAACGGTACTGCAGAGGCAAGAGCAGGTACTTTAAACGATAAACTCAGCGGCGGTTTTAATTTTATGGCAGGCAGCTTTAATAAAAGATTTACTCCGGTTACTTATAAAAAAAGAAAAGCCGAATATTATTTTTACGGACAAAGCCGCATGAATTTAATTGGCTACGATGCCAGCATGCATGGCGGCATTTTTAATCGCAAAAATCCTTACATCATTCCTGGCAGCGATATAACAAGAGTCACCTTTGAGGCCGATGCAGGCATAATAGTGAACTTTAAAAAGTTGTACCTCTCTTACACTCAATCTTTTCTTACCAAAGAATTCCGTACCGGCCATTACCATCGTTGGGGCGGTATAAGCGTTGGTTTTGCTTTGTAAGCGTCGGCACACTAAAGCGGCCTGAAACCTTCATATCATAAATCATAAATCAAACATCACAAATCCCTTTTATCTTTGCAAAAATTGAACAGCATTGGAAATCAGTAACCGCAAAGCATACCACGAATATTTTTTTGAAGACAAATACATTGCCGGGCTTGTATTACAAGGCACCGAGATAAAAAGTTTGCGTGCCGGTAAAGCCAGTTTTAATGATAGCTATTGCTTATTTGAAAATGGTGAACTCTTTGTAAAAAGCCTGCATATTTCCGAATATTCTTTTGGTACCTACACCAACCACGAGCCTATGCAGGAAAGAAAACTGCTGTTAAACAAACGTGAACTGCGTAAATTAGAAGGTAAGATAAAAGAGAAAGGTTATTCCATTATTCCTTTAAAAATATTTTTAACCGAAAAAGGTTTTTTTAAAATGGAGATCGGCCTGGGTAAAGGCAAAAAATTATACGATAAAAGAGAAACGATAAAAGAAAGAGAGAACGACAGGGATATTAAGAGGAAGTATGGAATTTAATAAGCTGCAAGGGAAATAGCCGCAAGGGAGAAGCAAGAGGTTTGAAATCGTATGCCCCCCTTGAAGCTTGAGGCTTGTAGCTTGACTCTTGTTCTACTCAACACTCACTCAAACTAATCGGCACGTTAACCGCCAAACCACCATCAGCAGTTTCTTTGTATTTACTATTCATATCAAGCGCAGTATCCCACATGGTTTTAATTACACCATCTAAACTTACTTTAGCATAATCAGGCGTACTTTGTAAGGCAAGCTGGCAAGCGGTGATTGCTTTTATAGCCCCCATTGTATTTCTTTCTATACAGGGAATCTGTACTAATCCGCCAATGGGATCGCAGGTTAAACCTAAGTGATGTTCCATAGCAATTTCTGCAGCCATTAAAGTCTGGCGCTGTGTACCTCCCATGCATTCAGTTAATGCAGCAGCAGCCATTGCACTGCTTACACCAATCTCTGCCTGGCAGCCACCCATAGCTGCAGATATAGTGGCGCCTTTTTTAAATATGCTGCCCACTTCAGCAGCCGTTAATAAAAATTGAATTATTTTTTCGTTGCTGTTACCATCACAAAAAGCCACATAGTATTGCAGCACCGCAGGTATCACTCCAGCTGCCCCGTTAGTAGGTGCAGTAACAACCCTTCCAAAGCTGGCATTCTCTTCATTTACTGCTAAAGCAAAGCAACTCACCCAATCTAAAATATATTTAAAATCGTTACCCCCTTGCCGTATAGTGGCCAGCCAGCTATTGTAATCGGTATAGCTACGGCCATTCATTAATTTTTTATTCAATCCTGCACCACGTCTTTTTACATTCAATCCCCCTGGCAGCATACCTTCGGTGTGGCAGCCACGATAAATGCAGGCCGTCATGGTGTTCCATATATTCAGCACTCCCGCTTTGGTATCTGCTTCTTTTCTCCAGCTGCTTTCATTTTCCAATACCACATCACTTACATTTAGCCCTGTCTTCATACACCAGTGCAGCAACTCATCTGCAGTATTTACAGGAAAGGGAAGCACTACTTCATCTGTGGTAGTACTATCTTCTCCTTCTTTTTTTACAAAACCACCACCAACAGAATAATACGTTTCTGCTATGGTATCATCGTTATGAAATTTAGCTAAAAAAGTTAAGGCGTTAGGATGAAAAGGCAAACTCTCGCTGAATAAAAATTCAATATCTTCTGCAGGATCAAAATCAATTTCATGTTTACCGGCCAGCAATATTTTTTTCATTGCTTTAATGTCATCAATCTTGGCGGTAATATTATCTACATCAAATGTAACGGGATCATCACCACTTAATCCTAATTGCACCGCCACATCAGTACCATGGCCCACACCGGTTTTAGCCAGTGAGCCATATAATAATACTTCAATGCTTTTTACATCTTGCAAAATATTTTGCCGCTGCAGGGAACTGGTAAAACGTTGTGCCGCACGCCATGGCCCCAGTGTATGGCTGCTGGATGGGCCAACACCTATCTTAAACATATCAAACACCGAAATAGCTTCGTGGCTCAATGATTATTTTTTAGGCTGCTGAAAATATTATTGCACGTCTAATAACTGTATATAAAATATCAGGATTGAATTAGCAGGTATAGAACCTACCGCATTACTGCCATAGCCTAATGATGGAGGAAGATATAAAGTGATTGTTCCCCCTTTTTTAATCAGGGGAATACCTTTTTGCCAACCTATTATTAATCCTCCCAAGACAAAGTTGATGCCACTAAGGTTTTCATCAAACTTAGTTCCATTGGTTAAATAACCTGAATATCTTACTGTAACAGAAGAACAAACTCCCGGGGTAACAGAGCCTGTACTGGGAGCCGTAATTTTATAGTAAAAACCGCTAGGGTGCAGTATAGCCGCAGGATCGTTGGCATTAACATAAGTCTGCAAAGTGGCCTGTTCAGAAGCAGGTGCCACCACTGTAGATTCTTTATACTGGCAACCTGTATCTTTCGATTTAACGCAAGAGCTCAACAAAACAACTACGGAACTAAAAACTAATAATTTCTTTATCATAATTTATAAATATTGAAAGGTTAAAGTTAAGAGATATTGGATGCCTGTAATGCTGCATCTCTCTCTTTTTTTTGTACACTTTTTAATTCCTTGTACAATTGTTCATTGTTCTCCCATTTATAATGCATACGAAAATAAGAGAAGAAAAGTATCACAATAAACACAGCCACCAATGCAGCAATAATATCTCCTGTAGAAAGCTGCATAAACTTTGCCGACCATTCGGCTGATGCAATTTCTGTTTGCTTATGCGATGCAGTAGTAAACCACGAAGGAAAAAAGATCTTTACAATACCAAAAAAGATAAGGATAGGAAGGCCAAACATAAATGCCATTGGTAAACCTGCTAAAAATTTATGGCGGAAAGTACTCTCCTTTTCACGTACTTTTTCCCAGTAAATAATGAAATTTTCCTCTTTTTCTGAAAGCATAACGCAAAACTATAGCATTGTAGCTACAAGTTTGCCATATTTTAAATATCTTGTTGGTTAATTATCCTTTAACCATCTATAATGAAGATAGAACAACTGCTGGTACAGCATTTTTATATTACCAAACAGGTTACATTACAAGGCATTGGCACTTTTACATTATCGCCCGATTTTATTATGCCTGCCGAAACGGATAAGGATATTGTATTGCCCGAAAATGCAGTTTCATTTCAATACAATCCTAAAGCAACGGAAGACGAATCGCTCATCACCTATATTGTACAACAAAGCCGCAAAATGAGGCCACTGGCTTCTGCCGACCTGGAATCTTACCTCATGCTGGCCAGCCAGTTTTTAAACATTGGCAAACCCCTGAAAATTGAAGGCATTGGCATGCTGGAAAAAAATCAGTTGGGAGAATACCAGTTTTCTCAAGGCCAGTATATTAATACCAAGGTAGAAGATGCTGAAGTAAAACTGAAAGAAAAGGTAGAAGAAAATATTTCATTTGGTAATGAATCCAGGCCGGCTGCCATAAATAAAAAACTGGTTGCTGTAATTGCTGCTATCCTTATAGTAGGGGCTATCGGTTGGGCCGTATGGTATTTTTTAAGCAACAAAAAAACAGCAGCGCCTGTTGCGGAAAATACCACAGAGCAGGTTGCCCCACCTGTTACACCGGCAATTGATACCACAAAGAAAGATACCACTGCGTTAGTACAACATAAACCTGATAGCATTGCGCCTGCAGTTACTGCTATCCCCGGTACATTTAAAGTAGTGATAAAAAAATACCCTTCTTTATTATTGGCCCAGAATGCCTATAACAGGCTTTCTAAATACGGTTATAAACTCCAGGTATATACCGCAGATTCTGTAACCTTTAAACTGGCAATGCCAATGGCTTTACCCCTTACCGATACCATTCATGCTAAAGATTCAGTAAGAATTTTATTCGGGGGCAAACCTGCAATTGATATTAAGTAAATGACGGGCTAATTTTTGCGGATGAAAAACAAGATACCAATACAATTAGCCATTCTTTTTTGGGTAGTGGTTGCCGCAGATATTATTGGCATTGCTGCTAACATTGCGGTATTGCACTTCATTGCAAAACCATTACTGATTCCTGTACTGCTGTTTCTATTGGGCACAACAAAAGCTGCGGTTCCCCGAAAGCATTTATTATTGATAGGCTTATTCTTCTCCTGGCTGGGTGATATATTTTTATTGTTGGAGAGCAGCTATAAACTCTTCTTTATTTTTGGCCTGGTTTGTTTTTTAACCACACATATTTTCTACATCATTTATTTTTTAAAGATTCAACCTGCAGCAGTTTCATTATTAAAAAAACAACCGCTTTTATTTTTATTAGTAGTCGGTTATGGCATATCGCTGGTGTATTTTTTATATCCGCATTTAAACGAATTGAAAATTCCGGTGATGGTATACGCAGCTGTTATTTGTACCATGTTGCTTTGCAGCCTGCATATCTTTTTAAAAGTGAATACACCTGCTAACATATTTTATGTAGCTGGCGCTGCTTTATTTGTACTCAGCGATTCTTTACTGGCAACAGATAAATTTTACCAACCCTTTGCCTATGCAGGCGTATGCATTATGCTTACCTATTGCGCTGCACAATTTTTTATTGTTACGGGATTTATTAAACAACTACCACATGACTAAAGCGGAATTACTGGCCGAATTAACCAACAATACTTATGTAATGCTAAAGCCCTCTCCCATCGAGGGCGTTGGCGTATTTGCCATTACTGATATCCCCAAAGGCTGCCGCAATATGTTCAGCAAGCCCGATGCCAGTGAGGAATGGATAACAGTACCTAAAACAGAAGTTGAAGCTTTGCCAGCTCATGCGCAATTTATTGTAGGCAATTATTGTTTGTATGATGAAGACAATTATTTTATACCTGGAAATGGTTTTAAAAAAATCGACCTGTCGCTTTTTTTAAACCATGCTGATATACCAAATGTAATTTCAATAAATGATGGAGATTATTTTGAAGCGGTAAGAGATATTAAAGCGGGAGAAGAATTGCTGGTAGATTACGGGGAGATCGTGGATTAATTTTTTATGATCACCGAATACATTTCTGCGCCATAAACGGAACTTTGCCTTCCGATCAATTCTATACTTAAAAAATCCTGTTGCTGAAAAAGCAGTACTAATTTATTATAATTAACAGGATAAGGCACCCATGGATTGGATTTATCAGTATCGTACTCTACAATAACAATACTCCCCTTTTCTTTTAGCAATGTTTTTAAATGGCCTGCAAAATTCTGTTGGTCGGCTACATAATGCAGTGCATTGGCCATTAATATACCATTGAGAGGTGCAGAAAATTTTGCTGTAGTAAAATCTTCCTGCAATGTTTCAATTGTAACGCCATTAAAAACACCATTTAATTTTTTTAAGCTGTCGCTGTTTTTATCAATAGCCGTTATGGTACTGCCTGTTTTTATTATTGAGGCCAATGCTTTTGTAAACAAGCCCGTGCCACAACCAAAATCTGCCCAGTGTTCTGCCTGGTCATTATTGATCTCTTTATTATCGATTAATTTTATGGCTTCAGTTAACAGCATTTTTTAAAATTCATTTACCTTATCAGCAATACTTCAACGGAGGGGTCTTTACTATACATTTCCCAAAGTGCATCTAAATTTTTACCGGTTAATTGTTCCCATATAGCATCAGTGTAAGTATGTTTTTGTAACGCCGTGTTCAATTTTACCACAATACCGGGATGTACTTTTTTCTCCAGCCAATATAAGAACCTTGCTGTAATGCGGTAACTGTTATCGTAATGTTGAGTGGGTTTATAATCAGGCATGCTCCATTTGGCCCCGGCATTATCTACACCAAATTTATTGCGTGCAAAATCTGCAATTCCTTCTGTAAGCCAGCCCGGGCCTGCACTTTCGCCGTAGTTTTGAACGATATGCATTACTTCGTGTGTTACCACATCCACATCTCCCGGATGCTTCGTCATGTAAGCAGCACTGAATACCACTCTCCCATTATCAGTAGCTGCCACACCATGATAGCTGGTATCAATAAAGAAGGTTACTTTTTTAAGTGTTTTTCTATTGTATTCTTTTGCCAGTTTTGGATACACTATAAAGAATACATCAACCAGTCTTTGCGTAAGCTGCGGCGAAAAACTACTGTCATTACCCGATACATACAATGTGTATTTGCCGTGTTTAATGGTTTGTGCCGGCTGGGCTATTAAATGATTGCAAGAAAAAAACAGGGCTATAAAAAGAACAGTATGGAGAATCTTTTTTTGAATTATCATTTATATGCTGTGTTGATTAAAGAAGAGGCTGCAATATAAAGCATAAAAATTTTCTTTTGTTTTTTGCAGTAATAATAAAACTGGAAGCTGGAGCTTCCAGATACAAAATTTCTACAGTGCTATATTACAGCTCCTGTATCGCAAGCCTCCGCTTCTTTTTCAGTTGTTTAAAATGTGTTGGTGTTAAGCCGGTAACTTTTTTAAACTGTGCCGACAAATGTGCTACGCTGCTGTAATGCATTTTATCTGCTATTTCGGTAAGTGTATCCTCTCCAAAAATGATCAGCTCTTTTATGCGTTCAATCTTCATGGCAATAACATATTGCTCAATGGTAGTAGCCTCTACTTCCGAAAAGAAATTAGCCAGGTAAGAATAGCTGTAATTTAATTTCTGGCTCAGCAGGTCAGAAAAGTTGATGATCTCTTTTTCATCTGTATTATACACATAATCCACAATCACTTTTCTTATTTTTTCAATTAATACGCCTTGTTTGGTCTCCAGCAATTCAAGCCCCACCTTTCGTATTTTTTTATTCAGTTCTTGTTTTTCTTCTTCACTCACTTCTTCTTTGGTTTCAACTTCTCCCAATTCAACTTTTACAGAGTGTATATCCATTTCTTCTAAAGCTTCTTTTACTACTACTTTGCAACTAAGGCAGGCCATATTTTTTATATACAATTTCATCTATACTTATTTTTGGGTTAAGGTAAAGTGTAAACTAACACTTTCTCCCGTTTATTCAAAAATCAAACCAAAAAGAAATAGCTGCACATTTTAACTGATCGTTTTAAGGTGTGGTAAACGTTTGCAAAACAAGGCTGGAAGCTCGAGCTTCCAGGTACAAAAAAAATCCTCTTACTTTTCAGTAAGAGGAATCAGCTTTAAAGAATTACAAAAGGATTATCTCCCCAGTAATCATCTCCCTTGCGGGACTTACACATTTTCTTGAAATAACAATACAAAAGTTTCAAACTTAATTTCATAGGTTCCTCCATTTTTAATTGTTAAACAATTGATGTATCATTTAATTTAAAATTCCCTCTTACTTTTCAGCAAAAGGGAATTTTAATTATCCATTAATTCATTATCAATTATTCATTAATACCCCATTCCACCCATATCAGGAGCACCATGGCTATGCGGCGCTTCGTCTTTAGGTTTATCAGCAATTACACATTCTGTTGTTAATAACATACCTGCAATACTTGCTGCATTTTCCAATGCTACACGGCTAACTTTAGTTGGATCGATAACACCTGCTTTAAACAGGTTTTCGTACACTTCAGTTCTTGCATTAAAACCATAATCACCTTTACCTTCTTTAATTTTCTGTACCACGATAGATCCGTCGATACCAGCATTTGAAGTTAAAGTGCGGATAGGTTCTTCCAATGCACGGCGTACAATTGCCATACCGGTTTGCTCATCAGCTATCTGGCCTTTTACTTTTGGTTCTAAAGCTTCAATAGCACGGATATAAGCAACACCACCACCTGGCACAATACCTTCTTCAACAGCAGCACGTGTTGCATGTAATGCATCATCTACCCTGTCTTTCTTTTCTTTCATTTCTACTTCGGTAGCAGCACCTACATACAATACCGCAACACCACCGGCTAATTTAGCCAGGCGTTCCTGTAATTTTTCTTTATCGTAATCAGATGTTGTATTTTCTACCTGGGCTTTAATTTGATTTACACGTGCAGTGATATCAACTTTTTTACCTTTACCACCTACAATTGTAGTATTGTCTTTATCAATAGTAATTGATGCAGCCTGGCCTAAGAAAGTTAAGTCGGCAGCTTCTAATTTATGGCCTAATTCTTCGCTGATAACTGTACCTGCAGTTAAGATAGCAATGTCTGTCAGCATTTCTTTTCTTCTGTCGCCAAAGCCCGGTGCTTTTACTGCTGCTACTTTAATAGTACCACGTAATTTATTTACTACTAGTGTTGCTAAAGCTTCACCTTCTAAGTCTTCAGCAATAATTACTAAAGGACGGCCGCTTTGCGCCACTTTTTCCAATATGCTCAGGATATCTTTCATTGCAGATATCTTCTTATCATAAATTAAAATGTAAGGGCTCTGTAATTCAGCCTGCATTTTTTCGCTGTTAGTAACAAAGTACGGAGAGATATATCCTCTGTCAAATTGCATACCTTCTACGATATCAACAGTAGTGTCCGTTCCTTTTGCTTCTTCCACAGTGATCACGCCTTCTTTACCCACTTTTACAAAAGCTTCAGCAATTAATTTACCGATAGTTTCGTCGTTGTTGGCAGAGATAGTGGCTACCTGCTGAATTTTTTTAGCATCATTACCAACTGTCTGGCTCTGGCCTTTTAAATTTTCAACTACAATAGAAACTGCTTTATCAATACCACGTTTCAAATCCATTGGGTTTGCACCGGCAGCTACCATTTTCAAACCTTCGCTGATAATAGATTGAGCTAATACAGTTGCAGTAGTAGTACCATCACCGGCAATATCTGCAGTTTTACTAGCTACTTCTTTCACCATCTGTGCGCCCATATTTTCAATAGGGTCTTCCAGTTCAATTTCTTTTGCAACAGTAACACCATCTTTAGTTACCTGTGGTGCACCAAATTTTTTCTCAATCACCACGTTGCGGCCTTTTGGGCCAAGCGTTACTTTAACTGCGTTGGCCAAAGTGTCAACGCCTTTCTTCATTTTATTTCTTGCTTCAATATCGAAGTATATCATTTTTGCCATTGTGTTATAATTTTTTTGATTTTATAAAATTGTTACTAGCTCCAAGGAGAAAAGCTACAAGGGATAAGTTTTTTACTTGTGGCTTGCAGCTGATTACTTGCGGCTTTATTTCTTGTGGCTTGTATCTAATTGCCTACAGCTTTCTTACACTATCGCAAGTATATCACTCTCTCTCATGATCAGGTAATCCTGTCCTTCCACGCTGATCTCTGTGCCTGCATATTTGCCATATAAAACAGTATCCCCTGCTTTTACAGTAACCGGTTCATCTTTTTTACCTGGGCCTGCAGCCAGTACAACTCCACGTTGTGGTTTTTCTTTTGCTGTATCAGGAATAATAATACCACCAGCAGATTTTTCTTCTGCAGCGGCTGGTTTCACAATTACCCTGTCGTGTAATGGGGTAATGCTTAACTTCTTAGTTGCCATAACTCTATTGTTTTTGATTTTGTTAAATAATTCGGTCGGCAAAGGTATGCTAATTCTATGCCATTCAAAATTTAAAGCAATGATGGCAGTTTTTCTATGGAATTGGGAATCAGGTATAAGGAATAGGCACAAATTCGGCAGTTTTAACCTGTAGAGGGCACGAATTTTTGGCAGACCCACAAAAAGAATTGGCGCCCTGTGGGAAAGCAATTCATAAATCATCCATCATAATTCATAATTCATAGTTACCTTTGCCGCCACATTATTATGATCAGCAGAAGAAATATCAGGGTAAAAGTGATGCAAACACTTTATACTATCGACAGCATGAGCGGTGAAGTAAAGCCCGGCGAACCACTTGTAATCTTAAACAAAAAGTTAGACCTCAGCCGTCACCTTTTTACTTATTTAACCTATTTTATTACAGAAGTAGCCCGCTATTCCGAAACTTCGGCTAAACACCGGGCATCTAAAAATCTGCCCAGCCAGGCCGATCTTACGGTAAATACCAAAATAGCAGGCAACGAAGTATTGTGGAAAATACTGGAACAACCCGGTTTTAATGCAGCAGTAAATGAGTTTAAATTAAAACACATTATTGATGCGGAATTATTAAAGAAGATCTACCTGCAATTAGCTGCATCAGAAGAATATAAAGAATATATAGAAGTACAGGCAAGGGATAAGAAATCTGAAAAAGAAATTTTAGAATATATTTTTGGCACACTCCTTTTACCCAACGAAGATTTTATCAGCCACCTGGAAGAATATTTTATTAACTGGGATGACGATGCCGAGATGATGGAGCAACTGGTATTAAATTTTTTACAAAAGCCCAACAGCTACGATTTTGGCCCGATATTGAGTAAAGAAAAATTAGAATTTGCCAAAAGCCTTTTGCAAACCACATTGGAAAAAAGTGAAGTTACTTTAGAACTCATCAAACCAAAATTAAAGAACTGGGATGCTGATCGTATTGCAGCTTTGGATCTGATCATTTTACAAATGGGCGTGTGTGAATTTTTATTTTTTGAAACTATTCCTACCAAAGTTACCATCAATGAATATATCGACCTGGCAAAAGAATACAGCACCGTACAAAGCGGGCAATTTGTGAATGGCCTTTTGGATAATATTCATAAAGAACTTACCCAGGAAAATAAAATTCATAAGAAGAGCCACAAAAACAGCACCTTGTAAATATCTTTGAATAAATATTTTATCAATGACAAAAAACATTTTATTTATCCTCGTTTCTGTTTTACTTTTTTCATGTGATGTAAAAAGAAAGGATAAAATTTCTGACGATTCTAATCTTGACTCTGTGCAACTGGTACAGAAAATGAAAGAAGATTCAGTGGAACTGGCTAAAAAAAGGGTGGAAGATTCTATCAAAATGGATGAGCAAAAAAAGGTTCAGGATGAAGCCATGAAAAGTACCACTACTGTACAACTGATAGATAGTGTATACAATTTTGGCACTATTACCGATGGTGAAAAAGTAGAATACAGCTATCGTTTTAAAAATACCGGCAGCAATCCATTAGTGATTTTTGAGGCCCACGCCAGTTGTGGTTGTACCGTACCGGAAAAACCCGAAAAGCCTATTCTTCCCGGAGAAACCGGCTTTTTAAAAGTGGTGTTTAACAGCAGCGGTAAAAAAGATCATGTTGAAAAAGAGATCAATGTTTCATCTAACGTAACACCTAGCTTCCCGGTATTAAAATTAATGGGCGATATTAAACCAAAGCAATAAACTAATTAACCAATAACATACATAACATGCAACTACTAAGTATTTTTTTAATGACCCCCGATCCATCAGGTAAAAGCAGCAGCACCGGCACTTTAGTGATGATGGGTGGAATGATTGCTGTATTTTATTTTTTCATGATCCGTCCGCAGGCAAAAAAAGCAAAACAACAAAAAGCATTTATTAATAACCTGCAAAAAGGCGATAAAATTGTTACCATTGCTGGTATACATGGTAAAGTAAACAAGGTAAATGACGATAACACTTTAGAAATGGAAGTGAGCCCCGGCAGTTACATTAAAATTGAACGTAGCGCTATCAGCATGGAATGGACCACCAACATTAATAAGCCTGCTGTGGAAGCAAAGAAATAATAACTGATTTCAGATTTCAGGTTTGCGATTTTAGATTTACCCAAGATTACGGCTTTCAAATCCGAAATCGTAAATTTAAAATCGCAAATTTATTTCAGGTGCATTTCAAATCCGGAATCTGATATCTGAAATCTGAAATCGCAAATTCATTTTAGGGTATATGATAAAAGTTGGCATCACCGGTGGTATTGGCAGCGGTAAAAGCACCGTGGCAAAAATATTTGAAGTGCTGGGCATACCTGTATATTATGCTGATGATGTAGGCAAACGCCTGATGAATGAAGATGAAGAACTGAAACAGAAAATCAGGCAGGCTTTTGGAGAAGCCGCTTATATAAACGGACAACTGGATAGAAAATATATTGCAGGTATTGTTTTCAATAACCCTGACCGGCTGGCTTTATTGAACAGCTTTGTGCATCCTGCAACAATTGACGATGCCGAAAAATGGATGCAGCAACAAAACACTTCTTACGCTATAAAAGAAGCCGCCATTATTTTTGAAAGCGGCGCACAGGAATACCTGGATTATGTAATTGGTGTTTACACCCCCACTCCCCTTCGTATACAACGCACCATGCAACGTGATGGCATTACCCGTGATGAAGTAATGGCAAGAATGAATAAGCAAATTGATGAAACTATTAAAATGCGGCTTTGCGATTTTGTAATAAAAAATGATGAACAGGAATTAGTGATTCCCCAGGTAATGGCTTTACACAAAAAATTACTTTCCCTGTCCTGACTTCTATGATCAATGTCTTCACTCCCATGGTCGGTGTCTTTGCTCCCATGGTCGGTGTCTTCACCGAACATTCACTCACATCACCGGTGTCTTCACCGGCCACAACTATACCACTAATCAGCATCATTCTTTTGCTCCCCATTCTTTTGTAACTTACCTGCATGAAAATTTTTGCTGCAGCACAAATAAAAAAATGGGACGCTTTTACCATTGCCAACGAACCAGTGCCTGCAATTGATTTAATGGAAAGAGCAGCCGCAAAATGCTGCGCCTGGATAATTGCACAAAATTATACGCAACAACATTTTTCTGTTTTTTGTGGTAAGGGTAATAATGGCGGCGATGGTTTAGCTATTGCCAGGATGTTAATTAAAAAAAATTACACCGTTACGGTTTACATTCTCGAATTCGGCAATATGGGCACTGCAGACTTTCAGGCTAACCTGGCAAGATTACATGAATGCAGCACCGGTATTCATTTTATACAATCACCAGAATTTTTTCCTGTAATAAATGATAACGATATAATTATTGATGCCTTGTTTGGCACAGGCTTAAATAAACCACTGGAAGGCATAAGCGCTGCATTGGTCAGCCATATTAATCAATGTAAAGCTGAAATTATCGCCATTGATCTGCCCAGTGGTTTATCGGCAGACAATTCTTCAAAAAATAATGTTGTTATAAAGGCCACTCATACCCTTTCTTTTCAAAATTATAAACTGGCATTTTTATTGCCGGAAAATGAAAGCTTTTGCGGCAATGTTCACCTGCTCAATATCGGCCTGCACAAAAAATTTGAAATGGAAGAAGCAGCTGCTTTTGAATTATCCAATCAGCAACTAATCAAATCAATTTATAAACCACGCAATAACTTTTCTCACAAAGGTAATTTTGGCCATGCCGCATTACTATGCGGAAGCCTGGGCATGATGGGTGCCGCAGTGTTAAGCGCTCAAGCATGCCTGAGAAGTGGTATCGGAAAATTAACCTGCTTCATTCCGCAATGTGGTTATGGAATTTTGCAAACCACCGTTCCTGAAGCGATGTGCAGGATTGCCGGTGAAGATCATATTACAGTGGCAGATAAAATGGAAACATTTGATGCTGCAGGTATCGGCCCGGGCATGGGTTTACTTGCCAGCCATGCCCTGCTTTTAAAAGAAATCTTTAGTAAGGTGAACAAACCAATGCTCATTGATGCGGATGCACTAAATACAATTTCATTGGATAAAACTTTGCTGGATATAATTCCACAGCATTCCATCCTTACACCACACCCCAAAGAATTTGAAAAACTCTTTGGTACAACTGAAAATAATTTTGACCGGTTGCAACTGGCTTTACAAAAATCGAAGCAGTACAATATTTACATTATATTAAAAGGCCATTTTTCATTCATCAGCACGCCCGAAGGAAAAGGCTTTTTCAACAGCACCGGTAATGCCGGTATGGCCACTGCCGGTAGTGGTGATGTACTCAGTGGAATTATTACCGGTTTGCTGGCGCAGGGGTATACTTCTTTTCAGGCTTGTTTGATGGGCACATACCTGCATGGCATGGCCGGCGATCTGGCAGCAGCCGCACTTTCGCAGGAAGCCATGATTGCCGGGGATATTACGGCACATCTTGGAGCTGCTTTTAAAACCTTGCTTTAAAAGCCAGTAATCAGCCCTTTTTCAGGGCAGAATTCATTGATAAAATCGGGCGCTAAGCTTTATCAGGCCTCACGCTGCCAATTAACCAGGCCAATATGCCTGTTTTTGAACCAATTCCCCTATTTTTGCCGTCCAAATTTCAGAACAACTACTATGGATAATTTGATCTACGCCGTTCCGGCAATGGGTGTTTTAGGACTGCTTTACACCTTATGGAAATTCAACTGGGTTAGTAAACAAGATGCAGGTAACGACCGCATGAAAGAAATCAGCACTTATATCGCTGAGGGTGCCATGGCTTTTTTAAAAGCTGAATGGAAAGTATTGGGCTACTTCGTTGTAATTGTGGGCATATTGCTGGCCGTTATGGCTGGTGCTAATCCGCACAGTCACTGGAGTATTGCAATCGCTTTTGTGTTAGGTGCTGTATTAAGTGCTACCGCAGGTTATATCGGTATGAAAGCCGCTACCAAAGCCAATGTACGCACAGCACAGGCTGCACGTACCAGTCTTGCAAAAGCATTGAACGTGTCTTTTACCGGCGGTGCCGTAATGGGTGTTGGTGTTGCAGGTTTAGCGGTATTAGGATTGGGTGGTTTATACATCGTATTAAAACATTTTTTTGCGCCCACGGCTGCTATCGATTCTGAAGAAATGGTAAGAACAATTGAAGTGCTTACCGGCTTTTCTCTAGGTGCAGAATCTATTGCCTTATTTGCCCGTGTGGGTGGTGGTATTTATACAAAAGCTGCTGATGTGGGTGCCGATTTAGTGGGTAAAGTAGAAGCTGGTATTCCTGAAGATGATCCACGTAACCCTGCAACAATTGCAGATAACGTAGGTGACAACGTAGGTGATGTTGCAGGTATGGGTGCCGATCTTTTCGGTTCTTATGTGGCAACAGTTTTAGCAACAATTGTACTGGGACAGCAAACCACAATCGTAGGTGGTACTGATATCCTGGGTGGCTTCTCTCCTATAATTTTACCAATGGTGATTGCAGGTGTTGGTATTATATTTTCTATCATCGGTACTTTGTTTGTACGCATCAGCGAAACTGCAGGTATTAATACTGCCACTGTTCAAAAAGCATTGAACATGGGTAACTGGGGTTCAATGATACTTACAGCTATTGCTGCAGCCTTTTTAGTAAACTGGTTATTACCTGAACATATGATCTTACGTGGCGTGCCTTTCACCAAATGGGGTGTTATGGGTGCTATTGCAGTAGGGTTGGCAGTAGGTGCTTTAATGAGTATTATCACTGAATACTACACCGCCATGGGCAAACGTCCGGTATTATCAATTATCCGTCAATCTTCTACCGGTCATGCTACCAATGTAATTGGTGGTTTAGCGGTTGGTATGGAAAGTACTTTTTTACCAATTTTAGTTTTAGCTGGTGGTATCTGGGGTAGTTATGAATGTGCAGGATTATACGGTGTGGCTATTGCTGCTGCTGGTATGATGGCAACAACGGCTATGCAATTAGCTATTGATGCATTCGGGCCAATTGCTGATAACGCCGGTGGTATTGCTGAAATGAGTGAATTACCAAGTGATGTTCGTGAAAAAACAGACGTACTGGATGCGGTGGGTAATACAACAGCAGCCAGTGGTAAAGGTTTTGCAATTGCTTCTGCGGCATTAACTGCACTGGCTTTATTTGCAGCCTTTGTTGGTGTGGCAGGTATCAGCGGTATTGATATTTACAAAGCAAATGTATTGGCCTGCTTATTTGTAGGCGCAATGATCCCTTTTATATTTTCTGCCTTAGCTATCCGTGCGGTAGGTGAAGCGGCAATGGCAATGGTGGAAGAAGTGCGCAGGCAGTTCCGTACCATTCCCGGTATTATGGAAGGTACTGGCAAACCAGAGTATGATAAATGTGTGGCGATCTCTACACAGGCTTCTCTTAAAAAAATGATGTTGCCAGGTGCTATTGCTATCATATCTCCGTTAATTATTGGTTTTATGCCGGGCCTTGGTGCCGAAGCATTGGGCGGCTTTTTAGCAGGTGCAACGGTTAGTGGTGTACTAATGGGAATGTTCCAGAATAATGCCGGTGGTGCATGGGATAATGCTAAAAAATCTTTTGAAAAAGGCGTGGAAATAAATGGAGAAATGTTTTACAAAAAATCTGATCCGCATAAAGCTTCTGTAACAGGTGATACTGTAGGTGATCCGTTCAAAGACACTTCAGGCCCTTCAATGAACATCCTGATCAAATTAATGAGTATAGTTTCTTTAGTAATTGCACCTACCCTTGCAACCATTCATGGCAAAGCTTCATCTAAAGAAAACGGGAAGGAAGTGATAAAAGAAATGTTGGTTACAAAAAATGATAGTACTAACACTATGAGTGTAACCGTTAGTTCAGATAAGGAAGTTATCAATACTGCTGCCGATAAATTACTTGATGCATTAGCTGCAGATAATTTGTTGAAGAAAGATAACTATACTCTATCTGTAAAAAAAGGAAAGATCACTGTTGATGGCACAGAGCTTAAAGAAGATGCAGCTGCTAAATACAAAGCATTAGTTGATGCTTTGGGTGGTGCAGATATCGAACTAAAAAATAGCCAGAAATAAAACTTTACGAAGTTTTCAAAAATATCTAATCAGAACCATTATAACCAAGAAGTCCGGATGTTTCCACATCGGGGCTTTTTTATTTTGGGTTACCCCGCAGAGATTCGCAGAAAATACAATTGCTTTATATCTGCGCATTTCTGCGATTTCTGCGGGCCATTTTTCTACGGCAAATGTTATTGTTAATAAAAAATTACATGAACGGATTTGGCATTTACGACTAAAGTCGTATTTTGCATTACGAAAACAATCGTATTATGACATTAATTAAGAACCTGAAACCTACCGAGAGTGAGCTGGAAATACTGCAGGTTTTGTGGAATGAAAAAACGGCTACTGTACGTACAGTGCACGAAGAACTGAGTAAAACCAAAGACAGTGGCTACACTACTACCCTTAAACTCATGCAGATCATGTTTGAAAAGGGCTTGGTTACCCGTGACGACAGCAGTAAAACCCATATTTATCAGCCCGCCGTTAGCAGGGAAAAAACCCAGTCACAGTTTTTAAATAAAATGATTGATACTTTATTTGCCGGTTCATCTGCCAACCTGGTATTACAGGCTTTAGGCGGCCATGATGCCAGTAATGAGGAGCTGGAAAAGATACAGGAACTCATCAATCAGCTTAAGAAAGACAACAAATAAACTAACCAACCAAAAACTAATTAACTAAATAAAATGTCGCATCTCTCTTACAGTTTCTGCATGAGTATGTTGCACAGCCTGTGGCAGGCCGGGTTATTGTTATTGGCTTATATATTGTCCGAAAAGATCTTTCAGCATAAAACCTCCCCTCTTCAAAAACGTAACTGGCTGTTTATATTACTGGTTGCGCAGCTGAGTTTTTTTGTGATCACCTTTTTAATTTACTTTTTAAATATAGAAAATACAGTTACAGAAAACCTTTTAGGTAATACTGTAACCGGAATTTTATCAGCTGACAGCATCACGCTTTTTACGCCCTGGTTATTTGCTTTGTATCTTGTAGCCATCAGCTACAAAATGATAAAAGCATTGTATGAATGGCTGCACTTTAAAAAACTCCATCTTTCTGGATTGCAAAAACCATCTATCGATCTTAAATTATTTACCATTGCAAAGGCTGATCATTTTGGTATCAAAAGAAAAGTGCAGCTATGGTTCAGCAATACTATTAATACACCGGTTACCTTTGGATTTTTTAAACCCATTATCGTTTTACCCGTTGCATTAATTAACCAGTTAAGCATTAAGCAGGCCGAAACGCTGATCCTGCATGAGTTGACACATATCAAAGCAAATGATTTCCTGTTGAACTGGGCTTTAATTATTATTGAAAATATTTTCTTCTTTAACCCGTTCATTATTACGCTGTGCACAAAATTACGCCTGGAAAGAGAAAAGTATTGCGATAGTAATGTAATTGCATTTGCATACTCTCCCATTCTATATGCAGAAACATTATTGCAGGTGCAACAGGTACAGCAATTTATTCCACAGTACCAGCTGGCAGCCGTAACCGGTAAAAAACAATTGCTGCAACGCATCCAGTTTTTTACCAATAAGAAAAATTTCACCTCCCGTAAAAAAAACAGCCTTATTTTTCCTTTACTGAGTTTTTTATTGCTTACTGTTTTTATTGCAACATTCTTTTTTCAATACCAGCTTACAGCAGTGGCAAAACCAGTGCTTGTAAATGCTATAGCGCCATTGAATAACAACAATGTCAGTGATGAGGTAACTCCCTCTTTTGTTTCTAACATTATTGAAAATCTGAATGATGAGAATCTGCAAAAAATTGAAGCAGCTGTGGAAAAACAAAAACCCATGATTGAAAAGCAGTTAAAAAAACTGCAGCCACTTATTAAATCTGTTCAGGAAAAAGCCGAAGTATTCGCACAGCAATTTGACAATATGAATGTAACCCCTGTTGCGTTCAGAGATAGCGTACCTACAAGGCAAATTATAGTTAAAGAAGAACAATCCGGTTCTAAAAATGCAGTTGTAAAAGTGTATACCGTTTCCTTCATTAATGGCCAATGGGTAATTGTTCCCGATTGGATACTGTCGGCAAAAGAAATCCCTACAGACTCATTACTGCTTCCTGTAACGGCAGATTCAGCAGTTATTAATGGAGCACACGATGAATAAGTAAGAATTTCTTTTTAGTCTGATTTTCCCTGTTTCCCAATTACATTTAATAAGTAGTAAAACAATAATGCAACTGCATTTATTCCTGCTACAACCTCAGCAAAAAACCAACAGTCATCATACTATGCCTTTCCATTGAAACTTGAGTATTGAACATTGAGCATTGAGCATTGAACATTTGTTTTCTTCTTGCAGTTATTACCCAAGTGATCATTTAACAATTGTAACATACCCCGTAACCGGCGCTCTTCCATTGCCCGGTTCAATAATGTAATAGTACGTATCAAATGGCAATGGCTTACCATTCAGTTTACCATCCCATGGCGTTTTGTATCCTTTCGATTCAAATACCAATTGCCCTGTTCTTGTAAATACCTGCACCTTATTATCAGGATAGGTATCCAGGTACTGTATCATCCAGGTTTCATTGATACCATCGCCATTGGGAGTAAATGTGTTAGGAACTTTTGGTGCTTTTAACACCTTTACAAACATGTCGTCAGATTTTTTGCAGCCGCCCCTTGCGGTAACCGTTAACCTGTAGGTAATATCATCCTGCATATTACTGGCTACAGGCGACTCAACTATTGTACTGTTTAAATAAGTAGCCGGGCTCCATAAGTATTGCAGGTCATTACCCGTAACTACAGGTTGAATAGTAATGGCTCCTCCCTGTAACACCCACCTGTCTGGCCCGGCATCTACTACCGGGTAGGGATGCACTGTAAACTGTTGCGTAAGTGTATCGCTGTTGCAGCCCTTGCTGTTTATAATAAATAAGGATACGTTATAGGTTTTTACGGAACTGTATAAATGAGGTTCCAAAGCCAGGTTACCTGAACTGCCATCGCCAAAATTCCAGTTCCATTTTACAACCGAACCATCAAGCCCGTTGGTGAGGTCCCTGAAAACAACAATATCGCCGATACATACTTCAGGTTTACTGAAATCAAATGCTGCTTTAGGTTGCGGATGAATAAAATCGATGGGATGCGAAACGGTATTCACGCAATTATTGCCGCTGGTCACTTTCAGTTGTACAGTATAAGGGCCTGTGCCGGTATAAATATGCGGTGGTGGTGTTTTGGCAACCGATGTGGTCAGATCGCCAAGATCCCAGGCATAAATAAACTGCACTTCAGATCCGTCTGCAATGGCAGATGTATTTTTAAATGATACTGAAGCATTCGGTAAACAAACGCTGGTTTCATTAAAAGTAAAATCCGCTTTCGGTATCGGGCTGATGTACACCTGCTGCGCTGTTGCAGCACTCTTACATCCGTATGCAGAAGTATTGTACATCGTAACTGTATAAGTGGCCCAACCCGGGAAAGCATGTGTGAAGGTACTGCCCGGTGCATGTGTTTCCAATGGAGAACCATCTCCAAAATTCCAGGTGCTGTTAGCCAATACCACACCCGATGGTGCTGTGGATATTTCTTTAAATGTTGCAGGAGTTCCCTCACATACAGGGCCCACAAAAATAAACCTGGCGCTTGCTGTATCCAGTACTCTAATATTTTGCCTTATACTATCCACACAGCCGGCCGCTGATGAAGTAAAAGTGTATTTTATAGAATGTACTCCAATACCTGCAACAACCGGGTTGAACAAACCTGTTGGACTAACTCCCGGTCCTGAATACACGCCGTTACCCGGTACGGCGCCAATTTCGCTGCCCTGGGTTATTTGATAGGGCGCTGCATCATAACAAATATCCGGCATTGCTGTAAACTGTACTTTAGGTGCTGCATTAACAGTTATAGTGGATAATTTATCATTTACACAAACACCACCCGAGTAAGCCCTGTAGCGGATCTGGTAGGTTTTGGTAACCTGCGAATTGGGAAGGTATAAATGTTTATATACTTTTCCTGTAAAGGGAATATTGTCTGTTTGTGGTGGACCTGCCGGAAAGTTCAGGTTATCCCAATAAATCTCCACCTTGGTAATACTACCGGGGAAAACAGTAGAGGCTTCTACAATAGCTACTGAATCATTAGCACATAATGCAGCAGCATTAGTAACGGTAAAATTAGCTTGCGGGAAACTACCATTCACAATCAGCGTTTGATTCAAGGTGTCTTTACAGCCCGTAGTGCTGGTAGCAATCAATTGAATATTGTAAGGCCCTACAGCAGTATAACTATGCGTAGGATTTTGTAAAGTGGAAGTATTGGGATTAGGCACTGTAGCATTGGGATCGCCAAAATTCCATTGCCATGCACTGATAGTTGCAGGCGCTGCCACTTTGCTGGTATCTGAAAATTGTGCATAGGTATCGCTCAGACAAACCTCGGGTGTAATAAAGCCTGCCAGCGGCCTTGCATTTATCACCACCTGTTTAATAATATTATTTACACAACCTTTACTGGTGATAACAGTAAGCTTTACACTATAAGTACCTGCCGCAGCAAAAGTATGCACAGGGCTTTGTTGGTTACTTACCGGTGATGCATCGCCAAAATCCCACTGCCAGGTACTTAAACTACCTGCATTAGCAACGGAAGCATCTGTAAAACTGATCACCCTTGTTTCGCAGCTGGGTGCGGTGTACGTATAATTTACTGTGGGCAAGGGATTGATGGTTACAGTCAATACTGCTGTATCACTATAGCAACTCATATTGGTCTTTACCCAATGCCTGATCGTTTTTACACCGGTAGTGGCATAAATATGCGTTGGGTTTTGAGTATTGTCAATTGGTGAACCATCGCCAAAATCCCAATACCATTGTGCTATCGTGTTACCGCTGCCGGTACTATTGTCCGTAAAAGTAGTTACATCGTTTAAACAGTTCTCCGGGTTTACAGTAAAGCCTGCCACTGCCTGTAAATAAATATTAGATAATACTTTCGTCACACTATCCACACAACCTGCGGCACTGGTGGTAATTAGTTTAATATTGAACGGCCCCACATTGTTATAATGGTGTGCAGGGTTGGGAAGTATAGAAGTATTATTAGGCGCACTCGGCGGGTCACCAAAATTCCACAGGTAACCAAAGCCACCGGTTGCATCTGCAATAGTACTGGTACTTATAAAATGCGCCGAATCCCAGGGCAGGCACACCCCTGCCGGTAAACTAAAATCAGAAACAGGATTAGGATGTACCTTAAATGTTTTTATAAAAGGAAGGCTTTTACAACCCGTATTGGTTTCTACAATTAAGCTATCGGTAACGGCAGGATTCCACGGGGTATAAATATGAGTGGTGTCGCTGCCATTAGTTCTCACAACACTGAATCCATCACCAAAATTCCAATACCATTTTACAAGTGTACCCGGAGCAACTAATGCAGACGTATCACTGAATGTAACAGGTTTGCCTTCGCAGATGGGACCTGACATACCGAATTTTGCAGTGGGTACGTTGGTGACCACAATTTGCTTGCTGATTGTATCACTTAAACAACCCGGTGTTGTAATATTGGTATACCGAACAGTATAAGTTCCGGCACTTGCATATTTATGTACCGGGTTTTTAACAGATGAATTATTATTAACGCCACTTGATGGTTCTCCAAAATCCCACCACCAATGATAAATGGGCTTGACCGTTACTGAATTATCAAAAAAACGAACACTATCAGTTACACAACCATTGTTAGTAAATGTAAAATTCGCCACCGGGGGATCAGAGACTTGCAGATCAAAATCAATATCCTGTTCAGAGCCACAGGTAGAAACAGTGGTTGTATAAGTTGTAATAGTAACAGGATAAACCCCTACTGTTCCAAACGAATAAAAAGTAGGCAGGTTATACCAATATAATGTTTTACCATTTACTGTGGTTGTTGAATCTGGCCCGCCCGGAACACCGGGTGTGCAGGAGGTATAATAAACAATTGGATTTGTTGGCACAGGAGGCCCGGGCAAATTGCTTAAATTCCAGCGTATCGAATCTGCACAATAAGGAAGGGATACTTTGAATTTAAAAGGAGAACCTGTACAAACTGATGGTGAAGTTTCAATACCATATTGAGTAGAAACAGCTATTTGCTGATACAGATCCTTTAAGTTGGTTCCTGCTGAGTAACCATAAGATTCTGCATTACCAAAACCATAAGCAATAGCATTGAAACCAGAATCGCAAGTTAAATGGTGAGCACCTGAAGCTAACGGTGAAGTTGAGTTCCCTGTATAATTAATACGGAGATAGGCATAGTTATTATCTTGTGGCAATACAGTCACCACAGCGTTAGGAGTAACTCCGTCAATTTTAAATGAGCTGATTCCTGTTCCTGAGTTTCGCAAAACCACATTAATAAAGTGTTGAGTAATGGCTGTATTGGCAGCAGGCTGCATAGAGTTAACGGTAACATCTGTTACTGTTTGTTCTACAGGATTCAGGTAAACCATTTCAGGGTCATGGGGATTGTTATTACTGCTACAACCCTGCGTAGAAAAATATTGTGCAACAAGTATTGGTTTATCTGCATCTACCAAATTAGTCAGGCTGCTGCTAAACTGATAATAATTATTTACAAAACTGGCAGCAGGTATGGGGGCCCCATTCAAATTAACAACAGTTGTCGGATCTGGTCTGTAAATTCTAAAAAAATTGGTGTTAATAAAAAATGATCCACTTGGATTTCCTGTAGTTGGTTTATTATTGCTGGGTATAAGTACATATTTCTTGCCCCACGTACTTGCAGGATACATTTGTTGATATAAATTATCCGAAGAGCCGGGGCTGGCGCAACCTATTGAAATTTTTCCACTGCCACAAAACACTGCAATTTTTTTACAACCAGAACCGCCTGATGCTACAGATTTTACTATACTGCCAGTTAAATCTGTAGCAGATAATACCTGGTAAATCTGCCCCTGTGTAAGATTAACTGTTTGCATTACATTAGCAGGCCAGCCACCTTTTGTTGTTTGACTGGGTGTTATTTGAATTGTAGTTGTGCCGGGTTCCACAGCTTCAACAAAAAAATAGGAATAACAATTTGCCTCATTTGCAACCTGTGTATAATTGAGTGCGTAATATTCTTTTCCCAGAGTATTGGTTGGTAAAAAAACTGTTGCACCGGAAATAGCATTTACATAAATAAATCCATAGGCAACTATAGGTTTTAAAGCAGTAATATGAATACCATGATTGTATAAGCCCTCATTAAGTAAAGCTGCAGTTCGTGGGATTGTTACAACTGTAAGTTGATTGGCGGTAACGGTAAAATTTTGGCTGAAACCAATACTCGCCACAGAAACATTACCAGTAGTATTTACATCAGAGGTAAGGTATATCTCCATTGTTTCAGCGGCTCCGGTATTAAACATTCTCACATGATTTCCATACCCCACCCAAAAATCCTTCCCTTTATTACTAAAGTCCTGGCTATAACCCGTAAAGGAAATAATAGAAATGATCAGCAGCAGTAAAAATTTTCTCATGTGTTTGGTATAACAAGCGGTGCAAAAACAAAATAACAGATCCGTTAACCGGATGCTTTCTTTGAGGGGAACGTTGGTTGAAAAGAAAAATTATTTTTCCTGGTTTAGCATAGCAAGTTGTTGGTATAAATGTACATAAAAAAAAGAAAAGCCCCAATGACGGGGCTTTTAATTAAGCTGTGCAAGAAAAAATATTTTTAAACCAATTGGAAAGTGTAATAAAAAACAACCAATTAGAAATAACTCAAATCCTTAATAACACCTCGGGCATTTCTGGCTGTACTTATTGCCGATGATAAAGCCCAGCATGATCTCATGTGTATTATTGGTGTAGCTTCTTAATCTTGATGAAGTAGCTACTTCATAAGAATAACTCACATTAAAAGTATTGGACACATTGATACCTGCCAATGCAGAATAGCCTGATATCAGGTCAGAAAAACGATAGCCGCCTCCTACCCAAACCAAATCCTGGTATTGAAATTTTACATTGGCATGCAAGCCTGCCAGTTGCGGTTGCCAGTATTGAAACATTACCGAAGGCATCATCATCACATCATCAGTTAATGAAAAACGATAGCCTGCAGTGGCAAAATAATTAGGTGTATAAGAAACGCCGTACTTATCGTTGGTAACAAATTTTGCTTTACCCGGTATAATATTCAATACCGAAATACCCACAAAATATTGTGCAGAATACAACCACAGTCCTGCTCCTATTTCCGGTTTTATTTTCTTTAATTCACCGGTGCTGATGCCGATGGCTGGGTCATTAGGATCAAGATTGGCCCACTCAATTTTAGACCGGTCCAGGTTTACACTGTTTACCCCGATATTAAAGCCTGCAGATAAAGTAGTTCTTACACTTAAAGGTTTATGATAGGCATAGGTTCCGGTGATAGACCAGCGGTTGATATAACCGGCTTTATCATTCATGGCTACTATACCAATACCATGATGAGGATCCGGTGGTGTGTATTCTTCCCATAATCTTTTTCCCCTTGGGTTTTCACCCGGCACCTGGAAGGAAGTAGCACTTGTACGCAGGTCTTCTTTGCCAATTGGTGCATGAAAACTGAAGTAGGTGGTTACCGGTGCACCATTGATACCCGTCCACTGGTTACGGCTGCTTAATTTTATATCCGCATAATTTTCAATACCGGCTACTGCAGGATTAAGGATATAATTATTTAAAATGTACTGCGTATAAAAGGGTTTTGCCTGTGCAAATGCTATCACACTACATATACAACCTGCTGCAATTAATATAATTTTTTTCATGGTTCAGCTTTTCGCTTCTTATCAGTTATAGCAATCGGTTTACAACATTTTATTTCAATAAGACACACACTGTAAGGCCATAGCTGCAAAATACTATTGCAGCTATGGCATATTTTATTTTATAATAGTTACGTAACCCGTCATAGGAGGCCTTCCGTTACCTGGTTCAATAATGTAATAGTACGTGTCAAAAGGTAATGGTTTACCATTCAGCTTACCATTCCATGGTGTTTTATATCCTTTAGATTCAAATACCAGTTGCCCTGTTCTGGTAAACACCTGTACTTTACAATTAGGATAAGTATCTAAGTAATCAATTAACCACAGTTCATTAATACCATCGCCATTAGGCGTAAAGGTATTAGGCACTTTTGGTGCTTTTAATACTTTAATAAATACATTATCTGACGGTGCTGTACATCCACCCGTTCCCGTAACGGTTAAGGTGTAAGTAATATCATTAAGAATAACATTGGCCGTTGGTGTGGCATCTGTAGTACTGCTTAAATAAGTTGCAGGACTCCATAAATACTGCAGGCCTGTACCGGTAACTACCGGTTGCATGGTATAAGAACCGCCTTCCAGTACCACTGCATCCGGCCCTGCATTTACTGTAGGATAAGGGTTAACCCTGAACTGCTGCGTTTGCACGGTACTGGTACAACCCTGGCTGTTTACGATGTACAGTTCTATATTATAGGTTTGTGCCGTAGTATAGGTATGTTGCACCTGTTGGGTGGTAGCAAATGTACCATCACCAAAACCCCAGTGCCATTGTATCACACTGCCATCAAGGCCATTGGTCTTATCAGTAACAATCACATTATCCCCGATACACACTTCCGCTTTATTAAGATCAAATGCAGCAACAGGTTGCGGATGTATAAAGTTAACCAGCTGCGTAATGGTTTTTGAACATGAGCCATTTGTTCCGGTTGCACCAATTACTGTAAGTTTTACAGTGTATGGGCCAACACCGGTGTAAATATGTGCCGGCGGAATTTTAGCAGTAGAAGTATTTAAGCCTCCGCTTGCAGGATCTCCAAAATCCCATAAATAAGTAATGGCCGAGTTATCTGCAATAGAAGAAGTATTGGTAAATGATACCGCTGCATTGGGCAAACAAACACTGCTTTGTACAAAACCAAATGCAGGCTGTGGTATTGGGTTTACCCGTACAGAAGTAACAAGATTGGTACTCTTACAACCATAGGCAGAGGTATTGAACATGGTTACATTATAACTGCCCCATGTAGGGAAGTTATGCGTAAATGTAGTACCCGGTGCATGTTGTTCTATTGGTGAACCATCCCCAAAATTCCAGGTGGTATTATTTAAGGTTACTCCCGCAGGTGCTGTTGATCCTTCTGTAAAGCTGATGGCGCTGCCATCACATACCGGTGTTACATAAGAGAATTTGGCAGAAGCGGTATCCAGAACTTTTATGGTGCTGCTCATCGTATCCATACAACCTGCCAGTGAAGTATAGGTGTATTTGATGGTATGTGTACCAATACCTGCAGTTACAGGGTTAAACAAACCTGTAGGGCTAACTCCCGGTCCGGTATAAACGCCACTTCCGGGTACACCACCAATTTCACTGGCCTGCGTTATCTGGAATGGTGCAGCATTATAACAAGCATCCGGCATTGCGTTGAACTGCACTTTTGGTACTGCGTTGATAGTGATGTCGGTTACTTTATCGTTTGTACATGATATACCTGAGAACGCACGTACCACTACCCTGTATGATTTGGTTATTGGTGCCTGGAAGTTGGGGTATTTATGTTTGTACACCGTATTCAATGCCGGAGCATTATCGGTAATAAATGTACCCGGCGCACCAAGGAAATCCCAGTATATTTCCAGCTTGGAAATAGTACCTATTCCTATTGAAGACAGGTTAACAATAGCTACTGTATCATTAACACACAATGCGCTACCGTTAGTAACAGAGAAATTGGCAACCGGTGCGCTGGCGATATTTACAGTATGTGTTATAGTATCGGCACAACCCGCCGCACTTTGAGAAATATGGGTTACAGTATAAGTACCACCTGCACTAAAAAAGTGCGTACCATTTAATGAAAGCTGTGTATTGCTGGCGCCGCTTGCAGGATCTCCAAAATCCCATTTATAACCATTTACATTAAAAGGTGCATTGGTTATAGGAGAAGTACTGGCATCGGTAAATAAAGCATTATCACTCACACAAGCCAAAGTTGGTACCGTGAAATCCGTCTTCGGTCTTTCATTGATCACCACCTGGCGGGTAAACGCTGTTGCGTTACTGCAACCATTTGGCGAAGTGGTGGCAATAAGGCCTACGGTATAAGTTCCCGGTAAAGAGAAGGTATGTGATGGGTTTTGTTGCGTAGAGGTATTGTTAGCACCACTTGCAGGATCCCCGAAATTCCAGGCCCATCCGGATAATGTACCTGCATTTGGCACTGAATTATCGGTGAAGGTGATTACCCTGGTATTACAAGATGGTGTGGAGAAATTGAAATTGGCTGCAGGCAATGGCACCACAGTGATGTTACCTCCTCTTGTTGCTTTCTGGCAGGCATTACCTGTTGTTTGAATAGTATATGGCACTGTTGCGGTAGGCGAACCGGTTATGGTAACAATATTACCTACAACAGTATAGGTTAAACCTGCCGCTGGTAAACCTGTAACAGTAACCCCGGTTGCTCCTCCATCTAAAGTGTATTTGATCTGGATAATAGGTGTACCGGAACAAACGGTCTGGTTTTCTGATCCTGATGTTAAACTCAATACATGATCAGGATTAACCGTAATTTTTCCCGGTGCCGACGGTTTAGCACATGGCCCCTGGGTGTTAACGGTATAATTATATACTACCGGCGTAGTGGAAACCACTGTCGGTGTACCCTGTATAGTTAGTGTATTGCCTGCTACTGCCCAGGTAACACCCGGAGGTAACGATCCGGTTACAGTGGCACCTGTGGCACTGCCCCCCAAAAGGTACACCACATTTGCAATGGCGTTATTCACACAAACCGTTTGGTCTGGTGTGGTTACAGCAGAGTTTAATGTAAGTGTGGCATCAGCTGTTACAGTAATAGTACCGCCAATTGGCAGCGGCACCTGGCAAGGCCCCGTGATAGTAATAGTATAGGGAGACGAGCCTACAGCTGTAGGTGTACCCGATATAGTTACTGTACCCGGGTTACCCGGTACATAAACACCATTTACACCTGCCGGTAAACCTGTTACATTAACAGCAGTTACGGCACCAAAAACCTGGTAGACAATATTGGTAGGTATGCTGTTATTAACACAAACCGTTGGCGTACTGGAACCTGAAAGTAAAGAGATGGTTGCATCAGGTGTTACATTAATAGTACCACCCAATGGTGTAGGTAACTGGCATGGGCCGGTAAGTGCAAAACTAAAAGTGTACGTTCCTCCTGCTGTAGGTGTACCGGTTATATTTATAGAACCTGGTGTGGTTCCCACCGGAGCTGTATAAACATAGTTAACTCCCGGCGGTAATGCACCCGTTAAAGTAACGCCTGTAACGGTACCTGTTACCTGGTAACTAAATGGTGCTATTGCATTATTTACACAAAGTGTTTGTGTTGCTGTACCTGCTGCTACAGAAAGTGTTGCATCAGGGTTAACAATTATAGTACCACCCATTGGAGGCGGATTGATACAAGTACTTACGGTAGATACAGAAAAACTAAAACTACCGCTTATAGTTGGTGTTCCCTGTATCGTTACCTGCTTGGTGGCAGCGTTATACGTACCTGTTACACCCGGTAATGGCGGTGTAAACAAAACGGTGCCACCCGTAGCCCCTCCGCCAATATCATAAATAATCGGAGAAAGTATAGGCGTATTGATACAAAGCGTAGGGTTAGGTGTGCCTGAACCTGCTGCTAAAGCAAGTGTGGCATTGGCTGATACATTTAAAGTTGCAGTAAGAAATACAGCCGGATCGGTACATGTACCAGTAGGCCTTACTGTTATGGTATAAGTACCTGCCGTTGGTGGTATACCTGTTATAGAATAAATACCCGTAGTAGCATTATACGCTCCGGAAAGCCCGGCCAATGCAGGCGCAATTGTAAAAGTAGCTCCCGTTCCTCCCGAACCTATAGAATAGTCAATTTGAGCAATGCCGGTATTTACACAAAGCGTTTGGTTAGCGGTACCGGCTACCGATGCCAGCGCAATGGTAGCATTGGGATTTACAGTAACTGCTGCTGTTTGGTTAGCAATAATTGTTTTACACAATGTTGAGCCCTGGTTTTTTACACTGTCTAACCTGTAATTATAGGTAGTGGCAACATTGGTAGGTACACTAATAGTATAAATATTAGTTGCACTGATAACAGGAGTTTGTGCAATATTATTAAGGCTGTAATCTAATTGATAAGGTGGCGCTCCTCCTGTTATAGTAAAAGTTACCTGGGGTGCCGGTGCCGAGTTGATACATACACTGGTTGCAGTGGTGGCGATGGTGGCATTGGGCACATCAAGTACAGTGATACTTAATTGTTTTGTGACTTCGCAACCAGTAGTGGTAGTACCTGTATAATTTACAGGGTAAGTACCAGGGGCACTAAATATATGTACCGGATTTCTTAAAGTAGATGTATTAGCAGCGCCGCTGGCTGGATCACCAAAATTCCAAAGCCACTTATATGTTGGTTTAGGAGTTTGAGGTGTTGTTTCTGTAAAGGTTACCGGCTCTAAGTAACAACCGGGTGTACTTGTACTGAAATTACCTCCCGGAGGATCATTTACCACTAAGTTAAAAGTATAGTCCTGTTCATTACCACAACCTTCACTTGAAGTACGATAAACAGTTATAGTAACTTGATAAGTTCCGGGTACAGTAAATGAGTATTGACCAGGAATTGAATACCAGGCTACTTCTTTTCCATTACGAAAATTTATTGAATCCGGTGTAACCGTCGGCGTTCCATGTGTTACTACCGGAAAGTTATTTGGACTCATAAGGTTCGTATTACTACAACTCCAACGAATAGAATCATAACGAATTTCTGTTGGTGTGGGTCCGGATGTTTTGTTGGGTAAAAATACTTTGAAACCGAAGGGAGTTCCAACACAGGTAATGGCACCACTCTCAATACTGTTTGGTGAATTTATTTCAAGACTGGTATTTAGATCTTTCACATTAGTACCAGCATTATATCCATAAGATTCCGCTGGCCCGTATCCGTAAGCTATAGCATTAAAACCTGAATCTGATTTAATAACATGCGGTATACTAACTCCTGTTGCCCCAGCAACTCTTATTATGGCATAAGAATAAGCAGGGTCTTGTGGATGAACAGCAAATGTTCCCGCAGGCAATGGAGCACCATCAAGTAGTATTGAACTGATAGCTGTACCGCCATTCGGTATTACGACATTTATATAGTGTTTTTGAGCCTTTATGGCAAAATTAGCACAGGCATCCCATCTTACTTCATTAATACTCTGTTCTACCGGACTTAAGTAAATAACCTCCGGATCTCCATCTCCCGAAGGAATAGGTCCACAAGCTACCGCGGGGTTATTCTGAGAGGGAAAGTATTGTGCAACCATTATAGGTTTATCCGCAACTATCTTTCTGAAAGTTGCACTCTGTGGTAATTCATAATAGAAGTTGCCATTAAGTGGAACTGCTATTGGTAATCCATCGACCGTTACCACTGTAGTGGGGTCAGTTACACATATCCTGTAAATATTTCCCATTGGTGCTGCCACACCTGTCGTTGATGTATAATTTGCTGATGGTACTGTTAGGAAATTTTTTCCCCATGCACTTTTTGGTAACCCCTGTACCATATAATTATCAGAAGAAGGAGTGGTTCCATTACATGCAATTGCAATCCTTCCACTACCTGAAAAAACAGCAATCCTTTTACAGCCTCCTGTACCAGATGCAATACTTTCAATTACAGAGCCAGTTAAATCAACACCATTATTGCCCGGAGTAAAACCCATTACATTATATACTTGCCCTTGTGTAAGTGTAACTGTATTTTTAGATCCTGCAGCCCAGTTTTGGGTTTGCGCACTCGGGGTTATTGAAACAACAGTAGTTCCTGTATCGACAGCAACTACGTAAAACCAGCAATTTGCTCCCCCGATATTGGAATTATTTGTAAAATTTACTGAATAATATTGTTTACCTAAAGTTGGTACGGGATATAAAACAGTAGCACCAGATACACTTGAATTATAAATATGTGCATAAGCAACAATGGGAACATCACTTGTTACGTGTATACCTTTATCGGATAAGCCTTCTGTATATAACCTGGCATCTGACCCACCCCCTTTTGGTAATGGTGGTGTCTGAAACACAGTATTTGCGGCAATGTTATTATAAGTAACACTGTAACCTAAAAGAGGAATTGAAACGGTAACGTTAGCAACCTGGTCTGTAGCAAAATACAAGACCATTTCCTGTGCATTGGCAGGAGATCCTGATAACATAACCTGGTGGTACCCATACCCAACCCAAAAGTCTTTCCCCTTGTTACTAAAATCCTGTCCAAAACCGGCAATTGAAATAATAGAAATAACTGACAGCAGTAAAAATTTTCTCATGTGTTTGGTATAAAACGTTGTTCAATTAATAAAAAAGCCCGTTTACCGGATGCTTATTAGGGGGAGAGTGTTGCTTTCGAAGGATAAAGAGAAATTCACCTATTTTCCACAGGAGAAACAGATAAGTAAATGTAAGGAAAATTAATGAAAAAAGCCCCCGGATCAGGGGCTTTTTTAGATAATATTTAATCAGCCCTGCTTATTCAGAAAAATAATAATAAAAGTAGGAATATTGAAACTTCTGCACTGTAAAACAGTTTATATTTAGAGCAGTATAATTCTTTTCAAGGGTAAACACCTGGCAATGCTATAGCAAAGCCGGGGTTACTCCGTAGTGAAGCCGGGGCAAAGTCGGGGTTACTCCGTACTGGAGCCGGGGAAATGTCGGGGTGGCCCCCGGTAAACACCCACCCCCACTCCACTTCTCATCAATAGTTTAACTGGAATTAATAGAATCAATCAGGCACATAAAAAAAGCCACATAGAAATGCGGCCTTTGTTAAGAATCTTTCGATTCTGTAACCCCCAAAGAAAACATCGTAAACCAAGCACTAACAACGTTTACTGTTCTTTTGGGGCAAATAGTAAACGCTGGTTGTTAAAATTTATTTTGCTGGTGTTAAAATTTCGTTGAAATAATCATTACTATTTGCTGATTTGCAACATAAACAGTAATAAACTATAATATCTTGTTTGTTTATTAATTTCTTTTAGTATGCATGATAACAGCTCTGCTATCCGGGCTCATTGCCCAATATGATGGCAGGGGCTGAAAATTGTATTGTACCGGAGCTTCGTTGTATTTGCCCGATAGCAGTTGCAATATATTTTTACATTGTCCGGCTAATAAGTTGATCGTTGTTTTCATAATGGTAAAATTGTTTATTAACAATGGGTTTTTATAATTTTTGTTACAACACCTTTTGCATACATGCACAGGTATTTAGTATGTAGATTCCTTGTATCCTTCCCCTCGTTGCTTACCACTACGCTATTATTTTCATTTCCCCGGGTAAGCACTTTACAAATACACTTTAAAAGCGGCACTTCATTCAGTTAAGAGGAGGTTGCCGGTAAAATACCGGCAACTCCTGTAAACCTTTGTGCTTGGTTATAAGTAGTTAAAGAAACAGCGTTAAAAAGAGCCATCAGTCGAGGTAAAGGAAGTTGCCGGTTCAGGGTAAAGAATCAGCAACTCCTCTCAGTAAACCTCTTTGTGCCTGGTTATAATTAGTTAAGTGATCGATGTAAAAGAGCAGTTAGTCGAGGTAAAGGAGGTTGCCGGTTAGGGTAAAAAAACCAGCAACTCCCTGCTGTAAACCTCTTTGTGCCTGGTTATAATTAGTTCTTGATAATTTTTTGTGTACCGGCGATCACGCCATTCATTGTTACATGTGCAACGTACATACCGGGAGCAAGCTTGCTTAATCCGTTAACCTGGATAGTATTATATCCCTTGCTGATAGTTGATTGCTGGTTAACCACCTGTTGTCCGTTACTGTTTACAACGCTTATTAAAGCAGTACCATTTTCAGTAGCTGTAAAACGAACATTCAGGTTATCTGTAAAAGGATTAGGTGATGTTTGTATAGTTACACCGTTTGCTGCCTGCATTTTTACTACCAGTGTATTAGTGTAGGTAAACTTATCATCATTATCCACTTGTTTTAAGCGGTAATAGATAACTAATTTAGATTGTACTTCAGCTGAATTATCTTTATACTGGTACATTTTTTTAGCCCCATTTTCAAAACCATCTAATACAAAAGCAATAGTGCTGAAGTTTTTACCATCAAAAGAACGTTCCACTTCAAAATGGTTGCTGTTGATCTCCTGTTCGGTGATCCATTTTAATACAACTGATTTATCAACCACTACGGCATCAAAAGCACTGTATTTTACTGCCAGCGTACCAGTTGCAGCCACATAGTTGAACCCCTTAAAGTAAATACCTTTCTGTCTCGTTGTTGCAGAAGTGGCCAGGTTTATTGCACCGGCTTTATAGGTAAAACTGCTGATGTTATTTTTAGTTAGAGTGAACATTACACTTTTAGCCGCAGTATCAACACCTGTATATTCAACACCTGCCACATTGGTAGCCAGGTATTGATTAAGCGTTTGCACCACATTTATTTGTAAAGTTCCTGTCAGGTAATTTAAAAGACTTGAAGGCCCCATGTCCAGCATATCCATTTCATGCAAAGTAGCATTACCATCAATATCCATTGCTGTTGCACGCAGGGTGTCAATAATTTTAGGATTGCCACCGCCATTTACAAACTCTATTTTAAATTCAACTAAACCGGTGCTAAGTGCCGGAATGTGAATTACAGGTGAAAAAGCCTCTGGTTTAGTAGTAGTGTTATCATCCAGGGTGGTAACAGTAGCACCACCGGTTGCACTTACAATAGTAACATAGGCATCAGTACCTGAAGCTACACTGCCAAACTTATACTTGGCGCCTACTGTTAATGCTGTACCGCTTACTAATGTTGGTGTAGAATTGAAATTGAATCCGAAGCTGTTGTCAGCTTTTGTTTGAAGAGAAGAGAAAAGTACAACTATAAATAATATAGCATACTTCATTGAAGTAAAATTAGTTTTCATTTTCTTGTGTTTGAAGTTTCAGAATTAATCTCCAGGAATTTACAGTGGTAAGTACTGCTGAACCTGGTTGGCTCTTTTTGAGGAAGATTGGGCTTCGGATTGGAAAGAATAAATAACCGAGGTAATGGTCGTCTATAATTTCATCACAAACATAACACGCTTTTTCGGAAACCGCAAGTTTTTTGCACCGTAATTTTACTGCACATTGAGGATAAACACGTATTTGTCCGTTTCTTTAGATAATTTCCACCTATTTGCGATTAAGGTATTAGACAATATCTAACATCTGAACGAAATAACTTTCGTAAACTTTTAATTACGGGCTATTTGTTGAAGAAAACTGCGTTAAAAAGCTTTTTTATTATACGCTGTTTTACTAGCATATCTACTATCTGGTAAACGTAGAATAGCGGGTTTAACTTAAGTATTAACCACTCTTGTTAACGGGCAGTCCGGCATTTTACTTAAAAAGGCACGGGCACTTTAATAACATAAAACGGGTTTCCTGGCTCTGTATTAGATTCATTTTATTTTTTCCTTTCTAATTTTGAAACATGACATTTTAGCATTATTTTGCAATACCCTTATTGTAAAATTCTCTGCTTCAAACCAGCCTTCTGATCGATGGTGGCAAGTACATTTTCATTGCGCTTACAATCTGTTCAATAACTGGGGGAAATTATCGCCAGACATGTGTTGCAATTATAAAATATATCAGGTTTAACGAAATTAAATATCATATAAAACTTATAATAAATTAATAATCAACAATTTATTACATTTTTTTTATTAAATACCAGTATATACGCCAATCATGCCCTATATCCTGATTTTAGCCTGAAATATTATGTTATTTAAAGTAAAATAAATTTTATAAAATATATAATAAACAAAAACTTACAATGTTTTTTAAACCCTAAAATTATTACCAAACAAACCCCGTTAAACTTTCTGGTGTTTTTCCACAATAACCTAATTGCTTTAGCAAAACTTTAATCCAACTTTACGGCGACTATATGCTAAACTTTATCTTACTTTGCGTAGAATCGTAAAACAGCAAATAACTTCTACTTATGTCCTTTAAATACTCCCCTCTTCTTTTGGCCTTTTCTGCAATCCTGCTATTTATGACATCTTGTCAAGAACCAAAGGAACTGGAGTACCGGGATTTTAAAAACCTGAGCTCAGAAAAGCTGGGATTTTCCACGTCTACTTTTAAGGTCGACCTGGTTTATTACAATCCCAATAATTTCGGGCTGCAGCTAAAACGCACCGACCTGGATGTTTATATCGACAGCAATTACCTTGGCCATACTGCGCAGGATTTTCAGATCAACATCCCCAGGAGAGCGGAATTTACCCTGCCCCTGAGCATTGAGGTAGATATGAAAAATGCCTACAAAAATGCCATCCCCGCCCTTTTTGGAAAAGAAGTTTTGGTAAGAGTGGTTGGAAAAGTAAAGCTTGGGAAGGCCAATGTGTACAAAAGCTTTAATGTAAACTACGAGGGTAAGCAAACATTTTCTTTCTAAAAACAAAAAAGCACCAACCCTGCGGTTGATGCTTTTTGCTACGTTTAAGCTATTTTATTTACCCTTTTGGGTTTCCGGGTTTGGGTGCTTCTGCTGGTTTTTTGCAACAAGCTGGTAATCTTTTATAGGCAAATTCCTCGGCTTCTATATCGTCTGCGTCAAAGCCAAGATTTGCAATTGCCGTTTTAATATACTCTTTATTCGTTCTGTCGGTAAGCCAGGAAACAGTGGCGGTCTTCCTTTTCAAATCCACTTTTATAGCCGTTACCCCCTCGCTTTTGCTGATAAAGAATTCGATCTGGTCTTTGCATTTATCGCAATTTTGAAGTGTTGGCAAACTTATAACAGCTTTATCTGAGGTTTTTATCTGGGCATTGCCCGCTAAAAAAAGGAAGGAAGTTGCAATTCCTAAAAATAGTTTTTTCATAAATGATGCTGATTTTGAAATAAAGTTATTAATTCCCCGACCAATTTGCCGGATCTGTACTCCAATTTAACAAGGTTTTTTGCTGATCGGCAGAAATTATTCCCTTTTCTATCGCCAGTTCAATCAGCGTAGGGTAATTGGTGAGCGACTGGTATGGTATTCCTGCAGTTTCAAAAGCTTTATCGGCAACATTAAACCCGTAAGTAAAGATGGAAACCATCCCGATTACTTCTACTTCAGCCGCTTTAAGTACATCGCATACCTGTAAACTGCTTTTCCCGGTAGAAATAAGGTCTTCAATAACCACCACTTTCAATCCCTTTTCCAAGTTTCCTTCAATCTGGTTGCCTAAACCATGCTCTTTTGGCTTTGGCCTTACATAAACGTAAGGCAGCTTTAACTGATCGGCAGCCATAGCACCCCAGGCAATACCCGCAGTTGCCACACCGGCTAAAATATCAGCATCAGGAAATTTTTCGAATATTACACTGCACATTTCGCTTTTAATAAAATCCCTGATGTAGGGAAAGGATAATACTTTGCGGTTATCGCAGTAAATCGGGCTTTTCCAGCCGCTGGCCCAGGTAAAAGGTTGTTGCGGACTTAATTTAATTGCATTAATTTGTAAGAGCTTTTCAGCAACGGCTTTTTCATTTGTCATGTTGCAAATTTGACGGTTGAAATTTAAAATTTGAAATATTATTATGCACATCAAAATATACTTTGGCGATAAACCGGTATTTCTCTGTGATGATATCAATACCGAATTGAATGAAATTCTCCATCACCCCGATGCCGTTTTTGTAGATGAGATCACTAATCCTGCTATTAAATCGTTATTACATGAAATAAAAAAAGAAGAATTTCATGCCGGCGTATTATGGAATAAAGACCTGGAGCAACTGAAAAAAGTATTCTTTAAAAACTTTACTTTGATAGAAGCCGCAGGCGGCATTGTGCAAAACACAAAGAAAGAATTGCTGTTTATTTACCGCCTGGATAAATGGGACCTGCCCAAAGGAAAAATAGAAAAAGGAGAAAAACCGGATGAAGCTGCGTTAAGAGAAGTGGAAGAAGAAACCGGTGTAACTAATTTAAAACTCAAAAAAAAGATCGGTGAAACCTACCATACCTACGCTGCATATGGAAAACATTTTTTAAAGATTACCCATTGGTATTATATGACCTGCCCGTCTGCACAAAAATTGGTACCACAAACAGAAGAAGACATTACTGCTTTAAAATGGGTGCCTACAAGGGAGATTAAAGAACCCATTGCCAATACCTATCCTTCTATAAAAGATATTTTGAAGTTTTTTTTTGATGAGCCGTAGTTCGAATTCGCCTGTGGCGAATTCGAACACGCCGCAGGTGGTGTTCTTACGGTTTTTTTAATATAGCAACCGTAAGCCTGCTGATGCACACCAGCTTTTCTCTTTCATCATGAATTTTTATATCCCATACATGCGTGGAAGCGCCTATGTGTAAAGGTATGCATGTCGCTGTAATATAACCATCTCTTACACCACGTACATGATTGGCATTTATTTCGAGGCCAACACAAATAAATTTATCCGGATCTATAACAAAATGAGATGCAACACTGCCAATGGTTTCTGCCAGTGCACAACTTGCACCGCCATGTAATAAACCATAAGGTTGTTTAGTGCGATCATCTACCGGCATTTTCATTTTAAGAAAATCATCGCCAACAGCCACCCACTCCATACCTAAATGTTCACCCATAGTTTTGGGACCCAGCGGTTGAATATCCGGTAGTGATAGTGATTTATTAAACCAGATAACCGCCATTATTTACTATTATTTTTTATAGAAAGATTTACCGGGGCTGGTAAAAATTGCGATACATCACCGCCATTGCGTAATACATCCCGTACCAATGTAGAAGCCACCGAAGTAAACTGCGGAAGACAGGTAAGAAAGATGGTTTCCACATGGCCATCCAGACTCCTGTTCATATCGGCAATAGCCTTTTCGTATTCAAAATCGTTCACGTAACGGATGCCTCTTAAAATAAAATTAGCACCAACACTTTTACAACAATCCACTGTTAATCCATCATACACCACTGCTTCTACTTTAGGATCGTCTTTATAAATTTCTCTCAGCCACTGTAATCTTTGTTCTTCGCTATACATGGGTGCTTTATTTACATTGCGGCCAATACCCACAATCAATTTATCAAACAATGGTAAAGCCCTGTCGATAATATCGATATGCCCTAAAGTTACAGGGTCAAAGGTTCCGGGAAACAAGCAAATACGAGGCATGATTGTAGATTTATGATTGTAGATTTCAGATTTATGATTTTTGGTGCCCGCAGTTCTTACAAATCTGCAATCCAAAATCTGAAATATTTATGATTTACTTCCTGAGAGCAGGTATAACACTGCCATACGCACAGCTACTCCATTTTCAACCTGCTGTAAAATGATGGATTGATTGCTATCAGCAACATCACTGTCAATTTCCACGCCCCTGTTAATAGGGCCGGGATGCATGATCACAATTTCTTTTTTCAGTCCGTCTAATAATTTTTTACTAACGCCATAAGCCAGGTTATATTCTCTTAAAGAAGAAAACAATACCTGGTTTTGCCTCTCCAGCTGAATGCGCAATACATTGGCCACATCGCACCATTCCAAAGCCTTCTTTAAATTATATTCTACTTTTACGCCCAATGCTTCGCTGATGTATTTGGGTATTAGTGTTGGCGGGCCTGCCACCATCACTTCGGCACCCATCTTTTTTAATAAATAAATATTGCTGAGTGCCACACGGGAGTGCATGATATCACCGATCAAGACAACTTTCTTTCCTTCCAGTGATCCTAATTTTTCCTGTATTGAAAAAGCATCCAGTAAAGCTTGTGTGGGATGTTCGTTGATACCGTCGCCTGCATTTACAATGGCAGCAGGGATATGTTTTGCCAGGAAATGCGGTGCTCCGCTTGCACTATGACGCATTACCACCATATCCACTTTCATGCTAAGGATATTATTTACAGTGTCCAGTAATGTTTCTCCCTTTGCGGCAGATGATCCTGACGCTGTAAAATTTATGGTATCGGCACTTAATCTCTTTTCGGCCAGTTCAAAAGATATCCTGGTACGGGTACTGTTCTCGTAAAATAAATTTACAATCGTTACATCCCGTAAGGAAGGCACTTTCTTTATTTGTCTTTGTAAAACCCCTTTAAATTCTGTGGCGGTAGATAAAATAATGGAAATATCCTGGGGAGTGAGATCTTTAATGCCTAATAAGTGTTTAGTAGATAGTTGCATTAAGCAGCGAAGTTAGTAGAAAAAATAACAGGGAACAAGAAAAACTGGGAGAGAAGCTTCAAGGGGAATAGTTACAAGGGAGAAGCATGATAATTTATAGTATAAAAGAAATTGTAACGGTATTTTAATATAAATTTTGCCCCTTGCAGCTTATTGTATAACGCACAAAAGATTGAAAAGATATTTGAAACTAAAGCTTGCCCCTTGCAGCTTTCTTTATAGCGTATAAAAGATTGAAAAGTTATTTAAAACTAAAACTTGTCCCTTGCAGCTACTTCCCTTGCAGCTTTCCTCTAATATAAAACCACTTCTTCCCTCTCCCACTCTACTTTTACTTTTTGTGAGATAACAGTATCGATGGCTTTGCCGCAATAATCCGGCTGGATGGGCAACTCCCGGTTAAACCTTCTATCTACCAATACACAAAGTTCTATTTTTTGCGGACGGCCGAAATCCTGCAAGGCATCTAATGCAGCCCTGATCGTTCTGCCTGTATATAAAACATCATCAATTAAAATTACTTTTTTGCCTTCGATAGAGAACGGAATATCTGTTTTATTAGCAACATGTAATTCATTCCTGATATCATCACGATAAAAAGTGATATCTAAAATGCCATAATGTACTTTTTCTGAAGGATACAACTTACGGATATTTTCTACCAGCAGGTTGCTCACTTTTACGCCTCTTGGCTGCAGTCCAATAAAAACCACATTGCTTAAATCGAGGTGATTTTCCAAAAGCTGATGCGCCAGCCTGGAGATGGTGAGATGTAATTGTTGTTTATCTAAGATGATTTTCAAAACAGGTCTTTTTTTGTTTATTATTGTGGCTTTTGCGGCGGATATTTTATTGCTGCGTTTTTTGGAAACACTAAAGTTACTGAAGTTAACTCAATTTTTTCCGCAATGTAATGAGAGTCATTTTGCTGATCAAAAACTTCTAAGGCAATGCCCGGCAATCCGAAAAAATCATATGGCCCAAAGCCTTTTCCTAATTCATCAGTGTGCCAAACCATTGAAGTATCATTATTGGCATTAACGGAATATGCTAATGTACAAATATGCCCCAGTATATTTTTGGTATTATTACTGAATACCCAGCTAAACTGCCTGGGCGAACTTTTAACAAGGAAATTATTATTTTTTGGCCATGCTACTTCATTAAACGCTTCTTTAGTCCGTGCATTAAATAGCAGTCCGTGATGTATTAGTTTATCACCTATAACCGGCTTTTTTTCAAACTTATCTTTTTTACTGCCATCCGGCAATATGTAGTAAAACGAAATAGAATCATTGTAAACTAACCTTGCACTCCATTTAAAATCAGTTACTCCATTCCTCTTTAAAGAATCGGCAAAGTATTTAACATGACTATAATTGATACGGTAAGTATTTTGAGCTTTTGTATTATTGCTACAATATAAAAAGCATACCAGCAATAAATATTTCATAGTTAAAAATCTTTTCTCTTTAAGTGGTAAGATATAGTTATTGTTTATTGCTGTAGTTTTTGATAGCCATACTTTTCTGCCGGCACTCTTTCAACGTTTTGCGGAAGCATAACTGTAAGTGAAGTCAATGCTATCTTTTCTGCAACGATCCGGAGATGGAAACGTTGATCTGAAGCCTCTAAAACTATACCAGGCAAACCCCAATAGTAAATAGGCCCAAAATCAGTTCCTATTCCCTCGGTATACCAAACCGTTGTAGTGTCTTTGTTTTTTTCAACAGTATATGCTTGTTTACAGGTATGCCCCAATATACTTTTGGATTGTTGTGTAAAAATCCAATTATGTTGCCTGGGGGAATCTACTAAAACGAAATAACTATTTTCAGGAAATGTTACTTCTTCTAACATTTCGTTCCTTTTTTTATCATACATCACCCCATGATGAATTAATTTATCTCCCAACACAGTAAGCTTCGCCAGTTTATCTTTTTTGTCCCGGGGCGGTATAAAATAAAAAAAAGAAAGGGAATCATTGTAAACTAACCTCGCCTTCGTTTTGAATTTATTACCATCCACTTCAGAAATAGTCTGGCGGTAATTTATGCTATAGGTATTTTGTGCTTTTACATTTTCACAAAATAAAAAGCACAGCAACAATAAATATTTCATAGCTACAAATCTATTTCTCCTGCAAAAACGGATAGCGATAATCTGTTGGCGGATTAAACGTTTCTTTGATTGTTCTGGCACTTAACCAACGGTATAAGTTTAAGATAGAACCTGCTTTATCATTAGTACCACTTGCTCTTGCTCCGCCAAAAGGTTGTTGCCCTACAACTGCTCCGGTTGGTTTATCATTAATGTAAAAATTACCTGCACTGTTGCGGAGTTTGTTAGTAGCTAATTCCACCGCATACCTGTCTTGCGCTATAACGGCACCGGTTAATGCATAAGGAGAAGTACTGTCTACTAATTTCAATGCATCTTCAAATTTATTTTCATCGTACACATATAAAGTGAGGACGGGGCCAAATAATTCTTCGCACATGGTTACGTATGCTGGATCTGTGGTTTCAATAACTGTTGGTTCAATAAAGTAACCTGCTGTTTTATCACACTTACCACCAACTAAAATTTTTGCTTTACTATCTCTTTTTCTTGCTCCTTTAATATAGCTTTCTAATTTATCAAAACTCTTTTCATCAATCACGGCATTCACAAAATTGGTAAAGTCTTCTACCGTCCCCATTTTCATGGTCTTGATCTCTGCTACTAATTTCTTCTTTACTTCCGCTGCAATATTAGATGGAATATAAGCTCTTGATGCAGCACTGCATTTTTGTCCCTGGTATTCGAATGCGCCACGGGCCAATGCGGCCACCACTACATCGGGATTAGCAGATTTATGTGCAATCACGAAATCCTTTCCACCGGTTTCACCTACAATTCTTGGATAAGATTTATACATGCTCATATTAGCACCAATCGTCTTCCACATAAAATTAAATACACCGGTGCTTCCTGTAAAGTGAATGCCTGCAAAATCAGGGTGATTAAAAATCACATCCCCTGCAACAGGCCCTTCAACAAAGACCAGGTTAATAACACCATCGGGTAAACCGGCTTCTTTTAAAATACGCATGAACATTTGTGCGCTGTATACCTGTGTATTGGCGCACTTCCATACCACCACATTACCGCACATAGCAGCAGATGTAGGCAGGTTACCGCCAATAGCAGTAAAATTAAAAGGGGTTAATGCAAATACAAATCCTTCCAGCGGACGGTATTCCATTCTATTATTCATACCAGCGCCACTGATGGGTTGCTGGCGATAGATATCACTTAAGAAATGAACATTGAAACGTAAGAAATCTATTAACTCACAGGCCGCATCAATCTCTGCCTGGAAAGCATTTTTACTTTGCCCCAACATAGTAGTGCCATTAATATAAGGACGATACTTTGTAGCCAACAGATCTGCTGCTTTTAAAAATATATTAGCACGGTTTTCCCAACTCATGTTGGCCCATTTATCTTTTGCCCTTAATGCTGCAGCAATGGCTTTTTTTACATGGCTGGCATCGCCTTCATTAAAATAACCCAATACATGTTTACGCTCATGCGGTGGATGCATGGCCACTTTTTTATTGGTACGCACTTCATCAGTACCAATGTACATGGGCACATCTATAGTTTCTTTTTTTAATTCTGCTAAAACTTCTTTTAATCTTTTTTTCTCTGCTGATCCGGGTGCATAAGAAAGTACTGGCTCGTTGGCCGGCATGGGGTAATAAAAATCTCCGTATTGCATAATTAGCTATTTAATATTTCTGATAAATCAATTTTAAATTCGTATTCAATTGCTGTAGGAAAACTAAGAATATCTTTATCTTCTAACTTAAGATACTCAATCTTCTCCTCTTGTGAAAAATTACCAATTGTATTTTTTAATCTCCTTATAGCATTATTTCGCTTTTTCAAAATTACATCTTCATTAAATCCCATATACTCAATAAATTCCTTTGCCTCTTTGTCTTCACCATCTTTTTCTACATATACGCCTTCCTTATATTCAATTTTCTCATAAAGCTTTGTAATATTTTGAAAGAATAGGTTTACAAAAAAACTTGCTCCATTATACTTTTTTGTACGATCAACTTTCATTTTACGTTGGTTTGCAAAACGAGAAACAACATAATAGTTATAATAATTATCCGCATTATTTTTTTTTGACGGATCAAAATGTTCAACTTCTGGACACAATGTACTTTCTATAAGATATTCTTCTGTATATGCACAAAACCCACATTGTTCTTTTAAAAGTAAATTCCTAAGATTTTGATTCGCCCTAGTGTTTCCCGATCTATATACCAGATTGTCTATGAATATTTGGGATTGATCTGTCTTGGTTAAAAATTTCATTATTCTGAAAAATTATACAGGTCTCCAATTTTATTAATTTCTGACGCAAGCTTAAATTTATCCTCTTTTGCACTTGCTTTTGCCAATTTGCCTTTTAATTCCACATACTTTTTTAACTGCTCTCTACCTTCAGGCCCCATTAAATCAGTTAATTCAAAATCATTAGTAAGTATATCATTAGGATCGTCACCTATAGGAGAAATTCCTCTGTGTACAGAAACAAAACCATCTTGATTCCAATCTAAAATGATTCTTTCATAAGGTTGAAATTGAGCCGCAATTATCGGATTATGAGTAGCAAAAAATAACTGAGTATTATTTTGACCACGTTTATCTACTAACACCTGATTATATGTCTCTACCAAATCAAAAAGAAAATCTGGAAACAAACTATTTTCCGGTTCATCAATCAATAAAAATCCTCTATTGATTTCTCTATTAAAATACAACGAGTAAATATGTCCTAGCCGAAAAATAAAATTTTTAATCCCCGTACTCAAATTATTATAAGGTATAATCTGCTTAGTTGAAAGTAATCGGATATATGCAATTAAATTATCTGTAAGCTGATATGGATTACTTGCTCCTTTCACATCAAATTCAAGACCTGCCTTATTCAAAATCTTATCCCACACTTTAGCAAGATGTTCAAGTATTTTTGGATTTTTGCTATCAAACTCTTTTATCAAAACATCTTTTGTCTTCTGTCTATTTTCTGGCAAATCCTCAAATTTATCCTTTTCTTCTTTTCTTCGTTGTAAATTATAGATCAATAATTTCCAAAAAACCTTTACTCGATCTGGGGACACTACTGAATAGAAAGGGAAGTCACTTGAAAGCTGTAATGCTTCATCTACGCTACTTTCTGGCACTCCATCTTTACCCATTAAATACATTAGTTCAGTTTCTGCTGGGCTATAAATCAATAAATCTTTGGCGTTATCTTGAAACAAAAATTCTTTAAGAAAATCAGTACTAAAAGTTGATTCTGTAAGTTTTTTATAATTATAAATATTATTGAAATCATTAGCTTTTTTCAATGAAAACAATTCTGAAATTAACTTAGCTTCTTCTTCTTTAGTGTAATCGCCAATATTTAGAATAAAACTATTTCTGTTGAAATGAAAAATAAGAAATCGAGTATTATGATGAAGCAATTTAAATATAATCTTTGCACCTTCAACTAAATTCGGAGTTCCATACTCTGGATTTAAAAAGCTTGTAGTGACACTTGTGAACAGCCAATTAATCATTCTCAACAACTTACTTTTCCCGGTTCCATTACTTCCAATAAAACAAATTTTATCCAATGGTTCCCCTGTTTCTGGATTAGTAAAATCAAGTTCTACATCCTGAAACTGTTCAAAATTCTTTATGTAAATTTTACAAATCTTCATTTTTTAAAGTTACAATAATACAACATAATTAAAGCTAAATTGAAATACAATTGTTGAACGGAGCGTCGCCAATGAAGCCCAATCAGGGAGATTATGTTCGTCCAAAAAAAAATTACGCACTCTGCTCCTCTTTTTCACTCATCAAATAAGCTTTAATAAATCCATCCAGTTCGCCATCCATTACAGGCCCCACATTACCTACTTCATAATCGGTACGGTGGTCTTTGATCATTTTGTAAGGATGAAAAACATAGCTGCGTATCTGGCTGCCCCATTCTATTTTTTTCTTTTTACTATTGGCGGCATCTTTTATTTCGTTGCGTCTTTGCAATTCCATTTCATACAAACGGCTTTTCAACATTTGCATGGCGAGCTCACGGTTACCCAGCTGGCTTCTATCCTGCTGACAAACCACCACAATACCGGTGGGAATATGCGTTAATTGTACTTTGGTTTCTACTTTATTTACGTTTTGTCCGCCTGCCCCACCACTTCTGCTGGTTTCCATTTTTACATCTGCAGGATTGATTTCGATATTGATGGTATCGTCTACCAGGGGATATACATTTACTGATACAAAAGAGGTATGTCTCCTGGCATTACTATCAAATGGAGAAATACGTACCAAACGATGCACACCGCTTTCTGATTTTAAAAAGCCATATGCAAACGGGCCTTCAAATTTATAGGTACAGGTTTTAATACCGGCGCCATCGCCCCATTGCCAGTCCATTTCGGTAACCGACCAGCCCTGCTTTTCTCCATACATTCTAAACATACGGGCCAGCATTTCTGCCCAGTCCTGGCTTTCCGTTCCACCTGCACCACTGTTTATCTGTAACATGGCAGGTAGTTCATCTTCCGGCTCGTTAAGCGTACTTTTAAATTCCGCTTCTTCAATCTTAGCTACAGCATTATCAAAAGCCTCTTTGGTTTCCTCTTCGGTTGCATCACCGGCTTTCCAGAATTCAAATAACACAGCAAAATCTTCTACAGCAGTATTTACTGTATAAAAAAGATTGATCCAGTATTCGTTTACTTTAGTTTCTTTTAAAATGGCCGTAGCACGGGCATTGTCGTCCCAAAAACCGGGAGAAAGGGAAAGTTGTTTGTCGTTTGCGGTTTTAGCTTCTCTGTTATCTACGTCAAAGAAATCTCTTCAAAACCGTTGTGCGATCTCTCAGAGCCTTTATTTGTTCAATTGTCATGGTGCAAAAGTAAGAAATTTATAGGTTTAGAAGTTTAGCGGTTAGATGTTTAGAAAAAAGAAATCCCGTAAACAAAACAGGGTTTGTTTACGGGACATGGTAAAAAACTTTACTTATTTAAATTCTGCTACTACAGTAATTTTAGGATCGGTAGAAACTTTGCCTGCGCCAATTGCCGCACCGTTTACACCATAATCTGCCAATGCAATAACAAAGTTAGAAGTGGTAGTAACAGTTTTACCGCTAACCACTACAGATGCAGTTGTGCTAACTGGTTTTGTTACGCCATGTATGGTAAGGTCTCCTGTAACAGTTGCACTGTAAGTACCATCTGTAGTAAATTTCACATCAGCAACATTAGTGATCTTGCCTTTAAAAGTTGCTTTCGGGAATTTGTCTGAATCCATCCACATCGGGCTGTTAAAATGCTCCTGCATTTTTGGGTTGCTGAAAGAAAAACTTTTTACAACAGATTCAAAAGCTACGGCTCCACTTTTGGTATCCAGGCTTGCTACCACAGTTTTATTATCGCCTTTTGGTAATGCATCCAATTTAGTTGTTGCATCAAAGCTGATGGTAGCTGAAGTAGTTGTTTTTTTCTTTTGTGCAATAGTTGTACCCAGTACGCTTACAAGTGCTAAGAAGAGAATTGATTTTTTCATTTGTTTGTTTGATTTTATTTGTTTTAAAAGTTTATTTATTAATGGCACAGCGTTTAAAAGTCACAAATTCTGTTGACAATATATCGCTGTAGGTACCACCGCTGCAGGAACCTTTAATAGAAACACTATCACCTTCTTTTAATTGCTTAGCTTCTGCAAGATGTTGCTGCTGAAATGCAAAAATGATATATGCCGAAGTAGCTGTATCAATCATTTTAATGTTGATAGTAGTATCTGCGGCTTCGGTTTCTGTAACTCTTCCATTAACAGTAATTATTTTTTCCGCATATTTTATGTTAGCAAGGCTGTCGCTTTTCTGAAACTCCTGCAACAGATCCATTGCGTTTACTGTAAAAGCGGCTTCACGTTTTGTAGTATCTGTAAATTTTTCTGTAAAAATAAGCCATGCGGCTATTCCTCCTGCTATTAACAAGACAATACCCCCAATTAAAATTCTTTTTATCCACGGACTCCTTTTACGTTTCGGCTCACTCATAAGTCTACTGTTTTTGTATAATAATAGCAAATATACAATGTTTAAACATCATTTATTCAACCGGACTGCAAATTTTTCAACATTTTAACGGCTGCTTGTTAATACTGTAACCCTCCTATCCTGTAACTGTTGCCTACCTTACTGGTTTACATTAGTTTTAGTTTACAAGAATTAAACCAAAGTTGCTGTAATTATTTTTTGAAGGGTTTACTTTATTGTTAAAAAACAGAACTTGCAATATAAAATTTATTATGGAGCCAGGAGTTAAACGGTACTTTGTTCTGCATAAACCTTTTAAAATGGTGTCGCAATTTATCAGCACCCATAAAGTAGGGTTATTAGGTGATCTTGATTTTAGTTTTCCTGTGGGCACACATGCTATTGGCAGACTGGATAATGATTCCGAAGGGTTACTGTTATTGACTACCAACAAAAAAGTAACCCGTTTATTATTTTTAAGCGATACTCCACATAAAAGAACATACTTAGTACAGATCAACAATGCTATAAGTGAGCAAAACCTGCAACGGCTGCAAACAGGCGTGACTTTTAAAATAAAAACCGGTATAGAGTATACCACAGCACCATGTGAGGTGAAGATTGTAGACAATCCTGAGGCCTATTGCATAATGGCAGAAAGACTAACTGCCTATATGCCATACACATGGCTTTTAATTACCATTACAGAAGGAAAGTTTCACCAGGTAAGAAAAATGATCGGCGCCATCCGTCACAAGGTTAAAAGGCTGATAAGAATAAGCATAGAAGATCTCACACTTGACAACCTGGAACCGGGAAAGGTAAGAGAGATGGGGGAAACAGAATTTTTCCGGCAATTGAAGATTGACAATTATGAAGTCAGCTAAACAAACTGACAACTTGTTAATTTTTTGCACATTTTCATTGGTTCTGTCTTTTTTTTGGTAAATGGCACCGAAATTGCAACCATATCAGTCCCTAGGTAGTCTAAAATCTTACACATGAAGTTGCAATTTTTCAAAAACGTACAGTTCACTAAATTAATCAAGGCCGAAGGCCGGTTAAGAGAGTTTAATTTCAGAAATCACTTTAGCCCTCTGCAAAAAGATATTTGTTCGGTAAACGTTACCGACGACAGGGGTAATCGTATTATTTTTGAAATGCAGAAACAAGATACCGGCTGGAAGATTGCACAAACCCAGTTGCCGGTATGGATACTGGAAAATGAAACCAATTTTCAAAAACTAATTGAAGAAGAATTAAGTACAAATACTAATTAAGAACAACAGGCACAATAAAAAACTGGTTCAGCATTTATACTGAACCAGTTTTGTTTTATAAAGACCTTTACCTTTTCTTATTTAAAGATTTTTCCGAAGAAATCTTTCATATCGTTCCATGATGTTGAATCTGCAGCAGCATTATATGCAATAGGAATTTTAAATTTTTGTCCCCATTCAGTTGCCGCCGGATTGGAGAAAGCATGTGTGGCACCTGCATATTGCTTAAATGTGTAATCAGCCCCGATAGAATCCATTTGCTTTTTAAATGTGGCCACTTCTTCAGGTTTTACAAACTGGTCATCTGCACCATGACAAACCAATATTTTTGCTTTGAGTAAATTTTTATCTGCTGGCACACCAACCAAATTACCATGAAAACTAACTACTCCATTCAGCTGCTCTCCCAATCTTGCCATATTTAAAACCATGGCACCACCAAAGCAATAACCAATAGCTGCAATTTTTGTAGTATCTGCCTGGGCATAGGTTTTTATTTTTGCTAAAGCTGCATCAAACCTGCTTTTTGCCAATGCAGGATTCTGGTAAAAAGGCGTTGCCAGTTTTCCGGCCTCGGCAGGATCGTTGCCCATTTTACCATCTCCATACATATCTACGGCAATGGCCAGGTAACCTAATCCGGCCAATTGTTTTGCACGGCTTTTTACATAATCATTCAATCCCCACCATTCATGTATAATTAAAACAACGGGGCGTTTAACTGTGGATGCAGAATCGTAAGCAACAAAGCCGGTGAGCTTTGCACTATCTGTACCGTAACTCACATCTTCTGCTTTTATAACCGGTGTTTTTGTCATTTCTTTTTCGGGTGTTGAACTGTTGTTATTGCAGGCAGATAAAAATAACGTGGCTGCACAAATAATAGAAGTAATATATCTCATTGTATTTAGTTTGATGATAAAACGAAAAGCGAGGAATAAAGTTCACCAAAAAAATGAGAATTGAAAAGAATTATTTGAAGATGCAGGAATATTGTAACAGAAACAACCGGCCTACTTTTCTGAAGGCTTAATTCTTACTGGTTCTAAAATGATGGTCTGCACAAAAAGTATCCGCTCTTCCTCAATTGCATCATCAGAATTCATGATCTTCTTTTTAGAAAATGCAGGGTCGGTACAATTCATGCAACCCAGTATAACACTTTCTCTTTTAAAATCCAGTTTGCCGGTGCTATCAGTAGCAATCATGCCTGTATTAGATGAATTGCCACCATTGAAATTAAATGCGGCATCATTTAGTTTTCTTAGTTGATATAAACTCATTCCCGGCCTGATACCACTTTTAAGGCGCCACAGGTTTTCCGGTATATTATTTTCGTATTGCAAATTACTTTCTGCCATTAATTGGCCGCCAATATAAATTTTAGAAAGATTGCAGTTGTTCGCCTGGTCGTCCCATAAAAAAACTACCTGTCGGTTAGTGTTCGGAAATAATACGGAACACTTACCTACTTTCTGATCAGAGAGATAGTAAATATCTTTTTTTACATTCTGTTCTCCAAAATAAAAACGCAGGTATTCATGTGAATTAAAAACAGAAAGGTCTTCTGCAAATGAAATTTCCTTTGGCTTGGGTAACTCCTGCTTCCTTACGGTAAAAGAATATTCCGTTAACGTATCAATTGTTTTTGATGAGATGTTTACCGTGACATCATTATGCTGATATAATAAAAACGGAGCAGTTAATGAATCTTTTTCCCGGTTACAAAAGAATCCTTCCTTTTTAATATCGGCTTTTATTTTTTGAAACTCATCGGTAGAAGTGGTTCTGTAAAGAAGGCAAAAATCTTCTTTAGTACTAAAACTGGTTACTGTTCTTTGTACAGGTATGGTATCTTTAGCCGTGGGCTTATAATCAAAGTCTCTTGCAATGGTATCTGTTTTATAAGATGTACCTACAAAAGCAAATCCTTTTTTAGAAATATAATTGTCGAATTTTTGCTTGGGGACATATGATAGCTCAGAAAGATTTAAAGCAGCCATTTGTGCAATAGCAAAGCGCCCCGGTAACACTAAACAAAAAAATAGTAGCAGTCTTTTCAAAATAAAAACTTTTAAGGTTTTGGGTGCAGTTTTATAGCCTACGCTGTAACCTGACTAACAATACTGTGTTTTTTTGGGAAGCAATCTTCAGTGGGGGGTACAAAAATTTGCTGGTGGTAGCTAAAATTTCTGCAACGAAAATAGGCTTTTCCGGCAAAATAAAAACATATTTATTTAAAACCCTATAAAGGGAACACTAATACCGGTACGAAGCTGTTAATATTGAAGATAAATCTCTGTTGCACCGTACCCATACAAGGGATTGTATTGGTTTACAAAAGATTTTACTTCTTTCTTTAACCGAAGGCTTTCATGTATCTCATCCTTTAATTTACCGGTGCCTACGCCATGGATGATCGTAAGCATTGGCTGACGGTGTGCTACGGCCAGGTCGTAATATTTTTCAAAGGTTTTTAATTGCTGCGTAAGTATTTCAAAATTGCTGAGGTGTTTCCAGCTGTCAGTTAATTTTTCTATATGCAGATCCACAACCGTACGTGCAGATTCTAAATTTTCTCTTACTTTAGAAACATCATACACCCTGTAGCCGGCATTGCCTAACATACTCAGGTCTACTTTTTCTTCATCCACTTTATTGGGATAGGTATCGAATAAAAGATAGCCAAAAGTGGGTTCATTCTTCAACTGAATTTCTTCTATCTTTTTAAATATCTGTTTGCCTTTTAATTTTAATGATACTTCATAATAAGGCGCTTTTCTTTTATCAGGCTCTTTTAACCCAAATTCAAAATCAAAGCGTGGGCTATCACTCAATTCTTCAAAATCCACATCATGCAAATAAAAATCTGCCAGCGGCTCTACGGTATTTTTTAATTGAAAAACACTATCGCCTCCGATCATTAAATTATAGGTGAAAGTATAGGCCGTTTCAGTATGATTGAGCAGATGAATTTTAAATTTCTCCACCACATCATCGTCAAATACATCTTTACTGAATACGGGAAGAAAAGACAGCACTATGCCATCGCCTTCTTTTGTTCTTACAGTAGCTTTTTCTTTACGCACCTGGTCGATGAACACCTTCTTTTTTTCAGGGGCTTTCTTTTGCGTAAACATTTTAAAGTAAGGAAAATCAATCTGGTCGGTATAGGCAGGGAACCTTACACCTCTCACTTCTATCATCACCATTTTTTCATTCATTATCTCTACCACTTTACCGTCTTCATTGGTGAGCAGCACGGTAATGGCATCTCCTACTTCGTATTTCATAGTGCAAAAATACGGAAGCTTTTGGCTTCCGTATTTAATTTAAAAAATGTTATTTATAATACTGTCAGAATATTTGTTTTCGCTACTTTCCCAATGCCTCTCTTTCAGCAACATTTTTTGGAGACAACCTGCTATTATTATAACTGTACAGGAAGTAGATCACTAATCCAATTACCAGCCAGGCTAAAAACCGTATCCATACCAAATGTGTTTCCTGGGCCATCAGGTAAAAACAACTGATCAATCCCAGCACAGGGATCAAAGAAAAATCTTTGATAAAAGTATATACCGTTACAATAAGTGTGACGATCCAGAAAAGTATCATCGGCGAAGTTTCGAGCGTAGCTATGCTTTTAAAATAACCCGGTACGTTGTATATAATGAGCACAAGAGCAGCTATAAACATTGCCGGCACAATAAATTTTCCGCTCACATATGGCACCCTGAATTTTGATGCAGGCTTGTTGGGCATTTTATCTAACACTAGTATCCCTCCACACACTAATACAAAAGCAAATAAGGTACCAATACTTGTAAGTGAAAGCACAGTTGATAGATTCAAAAACAATGCAGGTACCGCCACCAGTATACCTGTTAAAATAGTGGAGAAAGAAGGTGTTTTAAATTTAGGATGCAGCTTAGAAAATATTTTTGGCAACAAGCCGTCCCTGCTCATACTCATCCATATACGTGGCTGTCCCATTTGAAAAACCAGCAGCACGCTGGCTGTAGCTATTATGGCACTTACTGCAACGATACCCGCTATCCAATGCAATCCCCTTTGTTCAAATACCAATGCTAACGGATCACCAACATTTAATTGTTTATAAGATACCATGCCAGTAAGCACCAGTGCCAATAAAACATAGAGTATGGTACAAATAATTAAAGAATAGATCATTGAACGGGGCAGATCTTTTTGTGGATTTTTACATTCTTCTGCCGTGGTGGAAATAGCATCAAAGCCAATATAAGCAAAGAACACAGCCGACACCCCTTTTAATATACCACTAAAACCATTAGGTGTAAAGGGCGTCCAGTTTTGAGGATGCACATAATAAGCACCCAGTACAATCACTAAAAATATAACACACAATTTTATGATCACCATAATATTACTCATAGCCCTGCTTTCTTTAATACCCACAAAAACCACTGCAGTTATTAATGTAACAATACAAAATGCAGGTAAATCCATGATCAGGTGCAAACCGCCCAGTACAGGTGCATGCGTCCACGCATCATAGCGTGAAAGCAGGTTGGCATTGTCCGGGTTGTGCGCTAATGATTGTAAAGTTTCACCTTTTGTAAGCAGATCGGTTACTTCAGTAAAACCGCTGTGAGCTGTTACATAATCCATACTCAGCCAGTTGGCCACATGCATACCGGCTTTATCCATCAGGTTGGTAAAGTAATCGCTCCAGCTGATAGCTACCGCAATATTACCAATAGCATATTCCATTAAAAGATCCCAGCCAATGATCCATGCAAAAATTTCACCAAAGGCTACATAAGAATACGTATACGCACTACCGGAAACCGGTACCGTGCTAGCAAACTCTGCATAGCACAAGGCAGCAAAGCCGCAGGCTATAGCAGTAAACACATACAGGTAAACAACTCCTGGTCCTCCATCGTAACTGGCTTTACCAATACTACTAAAAACACCGGCTCCAATAACAGCGGCCACACCAAAAAAAGTAAGGTCACGTACACCTAACACTTTTTTTAAGGATACATGATCACCATCACCAAAACCCGATTCTGCATCTTTTAAAATAGTGGAGATTGATTTCTTCCTGAATAAAGAAGTGGACATAAGAGTGTAGTTTAGTTTCTTTGTTTAACAATCCAAAATAATTAATAATATTGAGACTGAAAATAAAATTTAAAAATGGCTATTATAGAATGGTATAGTGAGGATATTGGGGATCCAAATTTATACGACCTGGATAAATCCTATTTATGCGGAACGATATATCATTTATCATACAATAATGAAACAGGGTATGTTTTTTACAGGCATGGAAATTTCAGAAATTATAATACGGTGATTGCAATAGGCAAATTTGCGGACTCGGAAATTAATTTAACAAAGGAAGGTAGTCATCAAAAACCTCAATTTAATATTTACAATAATAAATCTGCCGAAAGTATCGGTCATTTTGGAGAAGGAAGTAAATTTAAATCGATACACTACAACATGCATGCTAAGCATAAAACGATATTCAATAAAAATGATGGTATTGATTTAAAATTTGAGGTTTACAGATTATACAGCAATATACTTTTGACTATTAATATAAACCGCACCAAAAAGAAATGGTACACGAGCGAATATTCGTCAGCAATAAAAGGCTGGATTGAAATTAAAGATGAACCGGATTGGGAATTTATTTTATGGAGTTTTTTTTGTTTACATCACCATATAGAATCCGAAAGAGAAAGCAGGCAATCAACATAATAATCCTCAACTCTCCCTCACCATCAAATATTGCGCAAGCTCCATCAAAGGTTTTTTTCTTGCCGAAAGCACGGCAGTATCTTCTAAATGTTGTAAAGCTGTCTGAAAATAATTTTCCTGTAATTGTTTAGCCCATTCATCCACTTTACATTTTTTAAAAATGGCTAATACTTTCTCCACTTTATCAGCAGGGTTATCAATCATCAATTGTAATAAAGCAGCTTTATCTTCGGCGGTAGCTACTTCCAACGCATGTATCAGTAAAAAAGTTTTTTTGTTGGCCAGGATGTCACCGCCGATCTGTTTACCAAATTTATCAGGATCACCAAAAGCATCTAAATAATCATCCTGCACCTGGAAGGCAATACCCAGATTTTTTCCAAACTCGTACAAATGTTTTTGATTGCCTTCTCCTGAACCACCGAGTATAGCACCAAGTTGCAGACTAGCAGCCACCAGTACAGAAGTTTTCAACGTGATCATCTTTACATATTCCTCAAAACTTACGGTATCTCTTTTTTCAAAATCCATGTCTAGTTGCTGTCCCTCACAAACCTGGGCAGCAGTTATGTTGAAGAGCTGTAATACTTTCTGCAGATTGAATGGTTGAATCTTATTTAAATTCTCATACGCTTTTACAAACATTACATCACCTGCAAGCAAAGCTGTTGATTCGCCGTATTTCATATGCACTGTTTGCATACCACGGCGCACCGGCGCTTTGTCCATGATGTCATCATGTATCAAACTAAAATTATGAAAGAGTTCTATTGCAGTTGCTGCATGATAAGCATCAGCAGTAATTTCATCAAACAATTCATTAGCCAGTAACACACAAACCGGACGTATTCTTTTACCACCGATGCCTAAAATATATTGTGCAGGATCATATAAAGTTTCGGTATGACCGGGAAAATGCCTGACATTAAATTTTTCTTCAAATAGCTTTGAGAGTTCTAAAAAACTATGCATGTACTACTTCTTCTTTTTGGTTGTTGATTTTCCTTTTGCAGGTGCTTTTGCAGTTTCTTTAGCTACTGTTTTTGTTGCTTTGCTAACTGTTGGCACCCAATGATAATCCAACTGGCGCTTACCTAAATTGGCAGCCACCACTTTTATCATTACCTTATCTCCCATCCTGAATTTACGTTTCGTTCTCAAACCCACCAATGCATAATCAGCTTCGTCTAACCTGAAATCATCATGCTCACTCAGGTCTCTTACTGTAACCATACCCTCGCATTTATGCAGAACAGTTTCTACAAAAAATCCAAAAGAAGCCACACCACTAATGATGCCTTCAAAATCTTCACCTAAGTATTGTTGCATAAATTCCACCTGCTTGTATTTATTGCCTGCTCTTTCTGTTTCCATCGCCTTGCGTTCTCTTTCGCTGCAATGTTTACATTTCTCTTCCATCTTCTTATCCAGCTTCAGGTTCTTATCCAGGCATTCCTGTAAAATTCTATGCACCATCACATCCGGGTAGCGGCGTATGGGTGAAGTAAAATGACAGTAATGTTCAAAGCCCAAACCATAATGGCCGATATTTTCAGAAGTGTACACAGCTTTTGCCATAGTGCGGATACCTAATTGCTCCAAAACATGTTGTTCAGGTTTACCGTTTACATCTTTAAGCATTTTATTAAATGATGCCGCAACGGCAGCTTCATCATGCATATCAAAAGAGTAACCAAATTTTTTGGCGAATGCTACAAATGGTTTTAATTTTTCATCATCCGGCGTATCGTGTATGCGGTAAGGAAACGGTACCGGCTGTTTATTGATCTTTATTTTTGCAATATACTCCGCCACTGTTCTGTTGGCCAGCAACATAAATTCTTCAATTAATTTATGAGCGTCTTTACTTTCTTTCACCACAATGCCAATAGGTTTTCCTTTTTCATCCAGTTGAAAACGCACTTCCTGCGAAGAGAAATTGATAGCGCCTTTCCGGAATCTTTCCCTGCGGAATTTTTGTGCCAGGTCGTTCAGCAACATGATGGGCTTATAATGCAGACCATCTTTTTTCTCAATGATCTCCTGCACTTCTTCATAACTAAAACGGTGATTACTGTGAATAACCGTTCTGCCGATCCAGCTATGTTTTATTTCCGCCCTGTTATTGATCTGGAAAATAGCAGAGAAAGTATATTTGTCCTCATGCGGACGCAATGAACACAATTCATTGGAGATCCTTTCGGGTAACATCGGATTTACCCTGTCTGGCAAATACACACTGGTAGCTCTTTCGTAAGCAATCTTATCCAGCAAAGAGCCAGGCTTTACAAAATGGCTCACGTCAGCAATGTGTACACCAATTTCATAATTGCCATTATCTAAATTTCTTATCGAGATAGCATCATCAAAATCTTTTGCGTCCACCGGGTCAATAGTGAAAGTTAAAATATCCCTGCAATCTTTTCTTTTTACTAATTCTATACGGGTAATGTTTTCAGAAAGCTCCATCGCTTCTTTCATCACGGCGTCATCAAATCCAATAGGAAAGCCAGCGTCGATCAGTAATTCTTTCATGGCAAAATCATTCATGTCTTCTGCCTTAATGACTGTTACCACTTCACCTTCAGGTTTTTTATCATCTTTATTCCATTTGGTTAATTTAACCACTACCCTGTCGCCTTCAACAGCACCATTTAATTTTTCTATCGGGATAAAAAAATCAGGCATTGGCTTTTCAGTATCAGCAGTAAAAAAAGCAAACGCTTTACTCACTTGCAAATTACCAATGAATTCTGTTTGTTTTCTCTCCACTACTTCGGTGATCTTTCCTTCAATGCGTTTGCCGGGCATAGTGTGTTTAGCAATCTGTACTTTTACCGTATCGCCATGAAAAGCACGGTTAAAATCATTCGGCCTTACCAATACATCTTTATCCATTCCTTCTACTGCCACAAAGCCAATACCGCTTCGTGAAATATCCAGCGCTCCCTTTACCACTTTTACCTGCGATGAACTTCTGGATGATTTTTCTGTTTTACTCATAATTATTTTTCTTTTTCCTGGTCTTTTTTTTGGATACCAGCTTTATATTTTCATGGCATCATCGTTGCATCGCAATCCTTTCAACGGCATACCATTGGGGAACTTTTATCGAAGCGTAGATTTGCCGTAATTCTTTTTGTGTTTCTGTGCCGCTCCTGAAAATACCAGGATTAAGTGTGGCAAACCGGCGAAATATCCTGCAATGTACCAACAAATTGCTACATTCGAAAAAAAGCATCCTCATTGCAGCTTCAAAATCATTCTGAAAAACGCATTATTACCAAAACGATCTGGATACTTTCTTTGGTGAGCATGTTCACCGATGTAGCCAGTGAAATGCTTTACCCTGTAATGCCCTTGTTCTTAAAACAAATTGGTTTTACTGTAATATTCATTGGCGTTTTGGAAGGTATTGCCGAAGCCGTTGCCGGATTAAGCAAACCTTATTTTGGAAAACTCAGTGATACCAAAGGCAAACGTCTTCCCTTTGTACAATTAGGTTACGGATTAAGTGCTATAAGTAAACCATTAATGGCCATATTTGTTTACCCGCTATGGATCTTTTTTGCAAGAACGCTCGACCGCCTGGGCAAAGGCATCAGAACCGGCGCAAGAGATGCTTTATTGAGCGATGAAGCCACTAAAGAAACGAAAGCCACCGTTTTTGGTTTTCACCGCAGCATGGATACCTTGGGCGCTGTATTCGGCCCTGCCATTACATTGGGCTATTTATATTTTCATCCCCATGATTATAAAACACTTTTTGTAATTGCATTCGGCCCCGGCGTATTGGCTATTGTTTGCACTTTACTTATAAAAGAAAAACCTAAACTCCTTCCTGACGAAGCGGAAAAACTAAACCCTAAACTCATCCTGAGCGAAGTCGAAGGACTAAACACTAAACAACCAGGCATTTTCAGTTTTATCAGCTATTGGAAAAACAGTTCTCCCCAATACAAAAAACTGGTTACCGGTTTATTGCTTTTTGCCCTATTCAACAGCAGCGATGTTTTCTTATTATTAAAAATGAAAGAAAGCGGGTTGAATGATACTGCTGTTATTGGCGTATACATTTTTTACAATTTTATTTATGCTTTGCTGGCTTATCCTGCAGGCATTATTGCCGACAAATTAGGATTGAAAAAAGTATTTCTTTTTGGATTATTTATTTTTGCAATAGTATACGCAGGCTTTGCTTTCAACAACAATATCATCATTTTTGTTATACTGTTTGCGTTATATGGTTTGTATGCCGCCGCAACAGAAGGTATTTCAAAAGCATGGATCAGTAATATAGTGGATAAGAATGAAACGGCCACTGCTATTGGTACCTATACCGGCTTTCAAAGTATTGCCGCATTATTGGCAAGCAGTATATGCGGATTATTATGGTATAATTTTGGAGGATTAGCCACATTTTTAATTACTGCATCAATAACATTGGTAGTTATAATTTATTTATCGGGTTATAAGGGGTCAGACGGTTCTAAACCGTCAGACCCCTCATCACCCATATAGAAAGTTTCCCTAACTTTATTAAAAAAACAACCATGCATTCCTACGATACTTTAACAGACGCATTAAAAGATTTAAAAGCCCGTGGCTATGAAATAGATTTTAATATTGCATTCGATAAGATCGTCTGTTCTAAAAATGAAACCGTATTAAATCCTCACGAATTTGAAATTGTGGAAGTCTATCGTTTTGAAGGCGATACCAATCCCGATGACGAGGATGTGGTGTATGCCGTTGAATCAAAAGATGGCACAGTAAAAGGCAGCATCACCAGTGCCTTTGGTACATATGCCGAAAGTATTTCCACCGATATGATCCGTAAATTATCCATGCACAAATAATTTATCATTTATAATTCTTAAAAGATTGCACATGCCAGCAAATTTCAACAGAAGAAATTTCATCAAAGCCTCTGCCCTTACAGGAGCAGCACTTACACTCAACAATTCCATAAAAGCATTCAGTAATGTAAAAAAAGACAAAGTCCGCATGGGTATCATTGGTACCGGCTTTCGTTCGCACGAGCATATGGGTAATTTTTTACAAAGAGAAGATGTGGAGATCACTGCCATTGCCGATCCGCAGCAACGTAGTATTGACGAAGCATTAAAAGTGTTTAAACAATACAACCGTCCCGAACCGGCGATATATAAAAACGGCGACACCGATTATAAAAATTTATTGAAACGTGATGATGTAGATGCGGTGATGATCTGCAGCCCATGGCAATGGCACAGCATACAAGCTATTGATGCTATGAATGCAGGAAAGATTGCCGGTGTGGAAGTTTGTGGTGCCATTAAATTACAGGAGTGCTGGGATGTAGTAAACACTTCGGAAAAAACAAAAGTGCCTTTGATGATGATGGAAAATGTTTGTTACCGCCGTGATGTAATGGCAGTATTAAACATGGTGCGGCAGGGCATGTTTGGAGAATTATTACACGGGCAAGGTGGTTACGAACATGACCTTCGTGGCGTATTATTTAATGATGGTGTAACCGCTTATGACAGTGGTGTGGAGTTTGGTAAAAATGCCTACAGCGAAGCACAATGGAGAACAGAACATAACAGAACACGTAATGGAGAATTATATCCTACACACGGGCTTGGCCCCATTGCGGTAATGATGGATATTAATAAAGGCAACCGTTTAACTAAACTATCTTCTATTGCATCTAAAGCAAGAGGTTTGCATAAATATATTGTAGAGCATCCGAAAGGCGGGCCGGATCATCCCAATGCCAAAGTAAATTTTAAATGTGGTGATATTGTAAATACACAATTGCAATGTGCCAATGGCGAAACTATTTTATTAACGCATGATGTTTCTTCTCCACGCCCTTACAATTTAGGTTTTCGTGTGCAGGGCACCGAAGGTTTGTGGCAGGATTATGGAAGTGGTGGCAAGAACCAGGGTTTTATCTATTTTCAAAAACAAATGAACCACAGTCATAAATGGGATGGTACTGAAAAATGGTTAGCTGATAATGATCACCCGTTATGGAAAAAATATGGCGCCCAGGCTGAAGGTGCCGGCCATGGTGGTATGGACTTTTTTGTTGACCATGCTTTTATTGAATGTATTAAACGCGGCGCTGATTTCCCTTTGGATGTGTATGATTATGCCACCTGGTACAGTATAACGCCGCTCAGCGAAAAATCAATACTGGAAGGCGGCACTTTACAAAACATACCCGATTTTACGAAAGGAAAATGGAAAACAAGAAAACAGATCTTTGCATTGAATGACGAATATTAATTCACCTCACTTTTAAGGAATATATTATACTGATGATCAACAGAAGAAAATTTTTACACCTTTCCGCATTAACCGCACCCCTGCTTGCCGCAAAAAAATCGCTGGCTAACGGTTTGGAGAGTACGACAAAACCTATTGTGGTTTCTACCTGGGATAGCGGCATGGCAGTAAATGCCGAAGCCTGGAAAATATTATCTGCCAATGGCCGTGCATTAGATGCTGTGGAAGCCGGTGCCAGGCAGATTGAAGACCTGATCAACTGTTGTGTTGGCTTAGGTGGTTACCCCGACAGGGATGGTATTGTAACTTTAGACAGTTGCATTATGGATGAACACGCCAACTGCGGTGCTGTTGCAGGTATCGAAAGAATAAAGCATCCTGTTTCTGTTGCCCGTAAAGTAATGGAAAACACACCACATGTAATTTTAGTAGGTGCTGGCGCCCAGCAATTTGCAGTTGAAAACGGGTTTCCTTTGGAAAGCGGTGAACTTTCGGAAGATGCTAAAAAAGCTTACGCCGACTGGTTAAAACATAGTGAATACAAACCTGTCATCAATATCGAAAGAAAACAAGGCAACGGCCCTTTTGCGCCCAATTTTTTTGATGATGGTACGCCTAATCATGATACGATGGGATTGGTAGCGATGGATGCCAACAGCAATTTAAGCGGGGCAGTTACCACCAGTGGCATGGCTTTTAAATTGCATGGCCGTGTGGGAGACTCTCCTATTATCGGCGCAGGCCTATTTGTAGACAATGAAGTGGGCGCTGCTACCAGCAGCGGTACCGGCGAAGAAGTGATACGTATTTGCGGAACACATTTAGTAGTAGAATTTATGCGCCAGGGATTATCTCCCGAAATGGCTTGCAAAAAAGCGGTGGAAAGAATTGTAAAAAGAGATCCGGCCAAAGCAAAGACTTTACAGGTAGGATTTTTAGCATTGAATAAAAAAGGGCAATACGGTGCTTATGCTATTCAAAAAGGATTTGTGTTCAGTGTAAAAAGTGGCAATGAAAACCAAATCCATCAATCAAAATTTCTCATTTAAAAATACTCCATGTTCATATAAGTAAGTGCTGCATTTTATTGAAACTTGAATATTGAACATTGAGCATTGAATATTTCTTCATGAATTTTAACCTGGAAATAATTGCCTTTACCATAGAAAGCTGCAGCATAGCACAGGCTTCTGGCGCCACACGTATAGAATTATGCGATAACCCCGGCGATGGCGGCACCACCCCTTCTTATGGTTTTATTAAAGCGGCAAGAGCTGCATTAAATATAGAATTGTATTGCATGATCCGCCCACGTGGCGGTGATTTTTTTTATAGTGATGCCGAATTTGAGATCATGAAATCTGATGTGCAAATGTGTAAACAGCTTGGTTGCGATGGTGTGGTGATAGGCATGTTAAACAAAGATGGTTCGGTGGATAAGGAAAGAAGTAAACAATTAGTAACACTGGCCTATCCCACGGGTGTTACTTTTCAAAGGGCTTTCGACAGGGTAAATGATCCTTTTAAAGCATTGGAAGATGTAATAGAAACCGGCTGCGAAAGAATTTTAACCAGCGGACTGGTACCCAACTGCCTTGATGGAGCACCATTAATTGCCCGGCTGGTGCAACAAGCCAATGGAAGAATCGTTATTATGCCGGGCAGCGGTCTGCGGTCTTCCAATGTCATTGAAGTAGCAGCCATCACCGGCGCAACTGAGTTTCATACTTCTGCCAGAATTTTTGAAGCCACCACCATGGATTTTGTGGTAGCAGGGATGGAAGAAGATCTTACCACTGTAATAGTGGATGGCAAAGAAGTACAAGCTATTGCAGCCCTGCTGAAAAGTTACCAGCAGGGGTAAAAAGCAGCTTTTTAAAGCTGATAGTGTAACATTTTCATTAAAAATATGCCTCATTAATAAACTTTAGGGTTACTTTAAGCATCTTATCCGTATTACTTTAAGAGATGCTTAGTAATTTCAGTCTCAATGCAAATTCAAAAGATCGCCATACCGGTTAAAGTTGTAGTACTCCTTTTCATTGTGTTTTTTACAATGAGGAATAATACTTTAATTGCACAAACAGTTTCTAATGATACGCTTGTGGTGGGAGCTGTTATTTACAATGGCGATACTATCGAAGCAAAAACCTTATACGACGTTTCGGTAGTAGGCTTTTTAAAAGGCGACCAGGCAAATAAAAACGCCCAATGGACCAGGTTGAGAAATGCAGTATATGTTACTTACCCCTATGCTAAACGAGCCGGCGCTGTGTTAAACGACATCAATCTGAAACTCACTAATATTACCGATAAATCTGCCCGTAAAGAATATATCAAATCCAGGGAAAAAGAATTAAAAAAAGAATTCACCGATCCGCTTACCAATTTATCGGTGTACCAGGGCAAAGTGCTGATGAAGCTGATCAACCGGGAAACCGGCAACAACTGTTACGAGATCATCAAAGATTATAAAGGTGGGTTTACTGCACGTTTTTATCAAACTGTTGCCTTTTTCTTTGATAGTAATTTAAAGCAGCCTTATGATGCTACAGGCGAAGATGCTACTATTGAAAAGATTGTGCTGGAAGTAAGGCGGATGTATGGCTATGGGTCGTGAGTGGTGAAACGTCAATCGTCAATGGTGAATCGTGAAGTAGCCCTTTTCAATTCCAATTAGCCTTATTAAGCTATTATGTTGTATGCCATTATCACAGTCTTATCAAACTTAAAAGTTTAAAGGGAAATGAAATTTTTATATGTCATTTTACTGGTCTTACTTACTACCATTATCCCGAGAAGTGGATTTTGCCAATTTTTTTATGCAAAAATCCAGTCTGATACAGCCAAAGCATCTCAAGTTTGTACTATTTACATTTCAGGTTATAAAGACAATAATGTTTTTTCTACTTCACTATCAGTACCCTTTAATAGTTTTTACCCATTCAAATGTGAATCTACAAAATCACTTTACCTGACAATTGATTGCATCCCGGTTGGCTTTGTGATCAAACAGACTTTTAATTGTGGCGATAGCGTTATTATAAACATGGATAACCGTAAAGTGAAATATTTAAATCGATAACCGGCATAGAAGCTTTATGCTATCGGGCCTTGGCCAAAATCATAAAGTTCCATATGTAACTCTTAATTCACAGTTGCCGTTCCACCATTGACGATTCACGCCTCACCCCTCACGAATTTTACTCACTTTACCTCTTTTACTGTTAATAACTGCACAATTTGGCTTTACTACAACAGATTACCTTATTCTACTACGGGAAACCTGCTTAAAATAACGTACCTTGCAGCCAGAAATTTTGATCCAAGAATGAAGTTAGACTTACTGGCCTTTGGTGTTCATCCCGATGACGTAGAACTGAGTTGTGCAGGTGTATTACTGGTTGAAAAACTGAATGGTAAAAAGACAGGCATAATCGACTTGACGCAAGGCGAATTAGGTACCAGGGGTACCGCAGAAACAAGAAGGCTGGAAGCAGCAGCAGCAGCAACGATCTTAGGGGTGGATGTAAGAGAAAATTTAACGATGGCTGATGGTTTTTTTGAAAACAATGAAGCTCACCAACGTAAAATAATTACCACATTACGTACTTATCAGCCGGAGATTATATTGTGTAATGCTCCTTCAGACAGGCACCCCGATCATGGACGATCAGCAAGATTGGTTGCAGAAGCCGCTTTTCTTTCGGGCCTTAAAAAAATTGAAACTACAAAAGACGGGATAGCACAGGAAGCATGGCGTCCGAAATATGTGTTCAACTATATCCAGGATAAATTTTTGCAACCTGATTTTGTAATTGACATTACGGCTGTATTTGAACAAAAGGTAGAGGCTATAAAAGCCTACGGAACACAGTTTCATAATACGGAAAGTAACGAACCGCAGACTTATATCTCCACACCCGATTTTTTAGATAGTGTGGTATACAGGCATAAATGGTTTGGCAAGATGATCGGCGTAAAATATGCCGAGGGTTTTATTTCAGAAAAAATGATCGGCTTCAATAATTTTGATGCCCTTGTAAAAAACAATACTTAAATACAATATTATATGGCAACCCCTAAATTCTTAAACGTAGCCGGATCTACCTTTCACCAGGAATTAAAGAGAAGAGTGAATGAGTATTTTACAAAAGCACAAAAGCCCGCTACCGGAAATTTCAGTTTATATTTTAAAGCCATACTTTTCTGGGCTTCTTATGTTTTTCTTTATATTCATGTGGTATTTTTCACACCGCCAACATGGGTTGCCATACTGGAGTGTTTTTTAATGGGAGGATTAACAGCAGCCATTGGATTTAATGTAATGCACGATGGTGGCCACGGCAGTTTCAGCAACAGTAAATTCTGGAATAAGATCGCAGCATTTTCAGTGAACGCATTGGGAGCAAGTGCTATCATGTGGAATAATAAACACAACATTATTCACCACACTTACACCAATATTGACGGTGTGGATGATGATATTGAAATTAAACCGATGCTGAGAATGTGCGAAACGCAAAAAAAATATAAGATCCACCGCTACCAGCATATTTATGTTTGGTTCCTGTATACTTTATTGTTGATCATCTGGGTTTTTGCAACCGACTATACCAAATATTTTAAAAAGAAGGTGGGTACTGTGCCTATTAAGAAAATGAGCACATTCGAGCATTTTGCATTCTGGATAGCAAAAGCCGGATATGCTTTTATGATGATTGCATTACCCATTTATCGTTTGGGCTTTTTGCAATGGTTATTAGGCTTCCTCATCATCGCTATGTTTGCCGGGTTGATCTTAAGCGTAGTATTTCAATTAGCGCATACTGTTGAAGAAACTGCTTTCCCCATTCCCGATGCAGATATTAATAAAATTGAAAACGAATGGGCTATACACCAGATACAGACCACTGCAAATTTTGCTACTAAAAACAAGTTGATCTGCTGGTTGGTGGGTGGTTTAAATTTCCAGATTGAACATCATTTGTTTCCTAAGATTTCTCACGTACACTATCCTGAGATCAGCAAAATTATTAAGCAAACCTGCCAGGAGTACGGTGTAAAATATATTGAGTTCCGTAAAATGAGGCATGCATTGGTTTCTCATACGCAACATTTAAAAAGAATGGGGAGAGCGTAAACAATAGCTTCGTATTAAGCAAGACCTTTTTATTATTCCCACAGTGCGATGATAAAAAGGTTTTTTTATACCGTATACTTTTCATTTTAAAAAACTAAATTATGGCAAAAAAAACCTGGCATGATAAGCATGTAGAAGCGCTCACTGTAGGGGAAAAAATTTCTGATGCCGTAGCCAATGGTATGGGGTCGTGGAAATTCATTATCTGGCAAAGTATTTTTGTAGTATGCTGGATGACGCTGAATGTGATAGGCTTTGTAAAACACTGGGATGTGTACCCTTTTATTTTACTCAATCTTATCTTTTCTACACAGGCTGCTTATGCGGCTCCCATAATTATGATGGCGCAAAACAGGCAATCAAAAAGAGACCGTGTTCAGGCAGAGGATGACTATAAAACTAACCTGGATGCAAAAGAAGAGATCGAATGTTTGCAACGTCAATTAAATAAAATTGAATCTGACAAACTGGATAAAATTATTGAGCTGCTGCAGGAAATGAAAGCCAAACAGTAATAACACACAATCAATTATAAATCTTGTTTCCTTAAATTTGCTATTCAAATAAAAAAGATGAGTGAAGAAAAGAGTTTAAATTTTATTGAAGAAATAATTGAAGCCGATCTTGAAAGCGGTAAATACAAAACTATACTTACCCGTTTTCCACCGGAGCCTAATGGCTATTTACATATCGGCCATGCAAAATCTATTTGCCTGAATTTTGGCTTGGGTTTAAAATATGGAGGAAAAACCAACCTGCGTTTTGATGATACCAATCCCGTTACCGAAGACACTGAATATGTAGAAAGTATTAAAGATGATATCCGTTGGCTTGGGTTTAACTGGGCTAATGAATTTTACGCTTCTGATTATTTTGATCAGCTGTATGCATTTGCGATAGAGCTGATCAAAAAAGACCTGGCTTATGTAGATGACATTTCTGCAGAAGAAATGGCCATTTTAAAAGGCTCGCCAACTGAGCCTGGTAAAAACAGTCCTTTCAGGAGCAGGAGTATTGAGGAGAACCTGGCTTTATTTACTGCCATGAAAGAAGGCAAATATAAAGATGGTGAAAAAGTATTGCGTGCAAAGATTGACATGGGGCATGTGAATATGCTGATGAGAGACCCTATCATTTACCGCATTAAACATGCACATCACCACCGCACAGGCGACAAATGGTGCATTTACCCGATGTACGATTTTGCACACGGCCAAAGCGACAGCATCGAAAACATCACTCATAGCATTTGTACATTAGAGTTTATACCACACCGTGAGTTATACGATTGGTGTATTGAAAAATTAAACATCTTCCCATCTCATCAATACGAGTTTGCAAGGTTAAACATGACCTACACCGTAATGAGTAAAAGAAAATTATTACAACTGGTTAATGAAGGTTATGTAAGTGGCTGGGACGACCCCCGTATGCCTACACTTAGCGGCTTTAGAAGAAAAGGATACACACCGGAAAGTATCCGCAATTTTTGTGATAAGATAGGTGTAGCTAAAAGAGAAAATTTAATTGATATCAGTTTACTGGAATTTTGTTTACGTGAAGAATTGAATAAAACTTCCCTGAGAGTAATGGCCGTTTTAGATCCTGTAAAACTCATCATCACCAATTATGAAGATGGTAAAACGGAAGAGCTGATCAGTGAAAACGGACCAGAAGAAAGTATGGGCAGCCGTACCGTTCCTTTCAGCAAAGAGTTGTGGGTAGAAAGGGAAGATTTTATGGAAGTACCCGCTAAGAAATGGTTTCGTTTAGCTCCCGGCGCATTGGTAAGATTAAAGAGCGCCTACATTGTAAAATGCGAGGGCTTTACAAAAGATGAAGCAGGAAACGTAACTGAAATTCAATGCACATACATACCTGAAAGTAAAAGTGGTGGTGACAGCAGTGGCATCAGCGTTAAAGGCACCATACATTGGGTAAGTGCAGCACAAGCTATCAATGCCGAAATAAGATTATACGATCGCCTGTTTAAGGCAGAAAACCCTGCTGCAGAAGAAGGAGATTTTAAAGATAATATCAATCCTGATTCTTTACAGGTGATCAACAACGCTTATATAGAACCTTCCCTGGCAACTGCTACACCAGACAGCCGTTACCAATTTTTACGTAAAGGATATTTTTGTTTAGACAAAGATTCCACCAAAGAAAAACTGGTATTCAACAGAACGGTTACTTTAAAAGATGCCTGGGGTAAAGAAGTAAAACGAAATTGATTTTTTGTTGCTCAACATGATCAGACGGGGGCGTCAGATCATGTTGCACTTTTCTCAACGTTACTTTCCGAAATTTTCATATTAGGAAATACGCTGGCAATTAACATTACTATTGTTGCAAACAACATGATAAATATCCCTGCTTTCTTCTCGGGGCAATAAGCATTATAGCAGGAAGTAAAAAGTATATAGGTTTTGATGCCATAGGCCAGGGTAAAAGCGCTTAAAAAAAGATTGGTTCTTTTGGCCCACACTTTGGGCAGTATCATAAAGGCTAAAATTATAGCTGCAAATAAAACCAGGGCATAACCGGGTTTACCATACTGCCCTTTAAAAGAAAAAAAGCCGGTAAAAGTTCTTTCAGCTTCATTGGTAATCTGCGGATCGGCATAATAGCCCCAGGGTAAAAAGCAGGAAATGATGAGTATCACACAGGCAGCCATGCCAAACCAGGATAATATTTTTGCATTCATATATTGCTGAATTAAAAATCGCCCCGTAAATACCGGGGCGATTGGTGAGGTCCCTAGCGGATTCGAACCGCTGTAGAAGCTTTTGCAGAGCTTTGCCTAGCCACTCGGCCAAAGGACCTTTTAATTGTTTTTATATACTTAAAAGCTTTTTAGAGCTTTGCCTATCCGCCGCGGCGGACAAAGGACCTTTTTTAGTGTTGCAAAAATAGGGTATTTTTAGGCAAAATTATTCTCCCTTGTAAATCTGTTTTTAAAAAAATATTATGAGCACTATACCAGCATCCGAACTTATTATTAACAGCCGTGGTGCCATCTACCACCTGGACTGCCGGCCCGAAGAAATTGCCCCTACCATTATTACTGTTGGCGACCCCGACAGGGTGAGTGAAGTAAGCAAACATTTTGATTCGGTAGAAGTAAAAAACCAGCATCGTGAATTTGTAACCCATACCGGTTATCTTAATAAAAAAAGATTAACTGTTGTAAGCACAGGTATTGGCACCGATAATATTGATATTGTATTGAATGAACTGGATGCCCTGGTAAATATTGATTTTGCTACCAGAACTATTAAAGAAAACTTAACGCAACTGAATATAATAAGAGTAGGTACTTCAGGATCTTTACAAATGAATATTCCGGTAGACAGTTTTGTGGTGAGTACACATGGCCTGGGTATTGATAACCTGTTGAATTTTTACAGGCTGGATAATAATGAAGAAGAAAAACAATTAGTGCAATCTTTTGTAACACAAACGCAGTTGCATAATAATTTTGCTCACCCCTGCATTGCCAGTGCCAGTGCATCGCTGATAAAACATTTTGTAGATGGTTTTCATCATGGCATTACAGTTACCTGTCCCGGGTTTTATGGCCCACAGGGAAGAGTATTGCGTTTAGGTTTAGCTAACCCTGCGTTGATCGATAACCTAACGGCTTTTAATTTCGGTCAACACCGAATCACCAACTTTGAAATGGAAACATCAGCTATTTACGGATTGGGTAATACATTAGGCCATCATTGTCTTTCTATCAGTGCAATTGTGGCCAACCGCATTTCAAAAGAATTCAGTAAAGATGGTGCAGCAACGGTAGAAAATTTAATTCAAAAATCTCTGGCTATCATATCAAGTAATTTATAGTATCATGAAATGAGCCGTAGAAAGAAGCTACAATCCGATGAAATGCTATCAGGCGAATGCTAAGTGGCTAAAACCAATAAATATAACACATGAAAATAGAATTTTATAAATACCAGGGAACAGGAAATGATTTTGTTATTCTCGATAACAGGGATAATAAATACGATGGCCTTTCAGTAAAACAAATTAAACATCTTTGCGATCGCCGCTTTGGCATTGGCGCCGATGGTTTAATGTTGCTTACAAAAAAAGAAGGCTACGATTTTGAAATGGTATATTTTAATGCTGATGGCAACGAAAGCAGCATGTGTGGTAATGGGGGCAGGTGTTTAGTGAAGTTTGCTTACCATATGGGCATACATAAAAACACCTATCATTTTATAGCTACAGATGGAGAACATTTTGCAGATATTGCAATTGACAATGGCCAGACAGTAAGATTAAAAATGAAAGATGTTACCGAGGTAGATGAACATTCTACCTACGCTGTTTTAAATACCGGCTCACCACATTTTGTAAAGTTTGCCAATAACGTAAAGGATATTGACGTAGTTGAAACAGGCCGTGAAATACGCTACAGCAAAGAGTTTAAAGAACAAGGCATTAATGTGAATTTTGTAGAGTCTGTTGATGAAGATGGCATTTTTGTGCGCACGTACGAACGTGGTGTGGAGGACGAGACCATGAGTTGCGGCACCGGCGTTACAGCAGCTGCATTAATGAGTGCCCACAACGAAAAAGGTTTTAACCGTGTGGAAGTACAAACACCCGGCGGGCATTTAAGTGTGGAGTTTGAAAAAACAGATGAAGAGCACTTTGAAAATATCTGGCTTTGCGGGCCAGCTGAATTTGTTTTTAAGGGAGAAACAGAAGTATAAATGTATTTTTTTATTGCATTGCATACACCGCATCATCTGAATATCATTTCATAAAGAACAGCAGCTTAATATATGATCCAGTATTTTAAAATCATCGAACACCAGACCATCGAAACGGATAAGCCCGAAATTGGTTCATGGGTAAATGTGCTGCCACCGCTAAAGCAGGAAGAATTTACAGAACTCAGCGAAAGCCTAGATATCCCTATTGACTTTTTAAAAGATTCTTTAGATATTGATGAACGCAGCCGTTATGAAATTGACGACAATGTAAAACTGATCGTTATTAAAACGCCTACTGAAAATAATTCTTTCAACGAAAGTGATGCCTTTTATATTACCATCCCAATCTGTATTATTTTAACGCATAACCAGATAGTAACTGTAAATTCATTTGAGAATGAAGCGATAAAAAAATTCCTGAATAGCTTTCAAAACCGTCATCCTGATAAAAGAAATATGATGGTGCTGAAAATATTTGAAAAGATTACCACCAACTTCCAGGAATACCTTAAAGAAATTAACCAGCGCCGAAATGTGTTGGAACAAAAATTATACGATGCCAACCGTAACCAGGAATTACTGCAACTGATGCGTATTCAAAAAAGCTTGGTGTATTTTATTACCGCTTTACGCAGCAACGAATTGCTGATGATGAAACTGGCCCGTACCAATGTATTGCAACTGACCGATGATGAAAAAGATTTTTTAGATGACCTGGTAGTAGAAACATCACAGGCATTGGAAACAGCAAACACTTATACCACGATTTTAAGCTCTTCACTGGATGCCTTTGCAAGCATTATCAGCAATAATCAGAACGAAGTGCTAAAGCGGCTTACCACGCTTACTATATTTTTAAGTGTGCCGGTTTTAATTGCAAGCATTTACGGTATGAATGTGCCTATCCCCTACAAAGACACTCATTATGCATTTTGGGTGCCCGTAATTTTATCTGTTGTTATTCTTGGTTTTGTAATGTGGAATTATTTAAAGCGTTTTAAAAAATAATTATGTTTTCTATCAGGGTATATGGCATTTTAATTAACGACCGCAGACAGGTTTTGGTAAGTGATGAATTGATCCGTGGCATGTATATCACTAAATTACCAGGCGGTGGATTAGAGTTTGGGGAAGGCACAAGAGATTGCCTGAAAAGAGAATTTATGGAAGAGATGCAATTGAATGTTGCTATCGGCGATCATATTTACACTACAGATTTTTACCAGATGAGCGCCTTTGATAATAAAAAGCAGATCATCTCTATTTATTATTTTGCAAAAGCATTAGAAGATATAAAAGCGCCACTGAGAGATTCGCCATTTGATTTTGATGAACAACAAATGAGAGTATATAAAGAAACCGGTGAAACGGAAACCTTCCGCTTTGTAGATTGGGAAAAATTTTCTGAGGCATCGATGACTTTGCCGATCGACAAAATTGTAGCCACATTAATAAAAAATAATTTTTAAAAGCTGCCACAGATTACACAAATTACTTTCTTTTCTTTCTGTGCAATTTGCGTAATCTGTGGCTACCTAAAAACAAACTTGTGTGCTTTTTAAATTCTAACAAACGGAAAAGTATTTTATGAATTACGATACATTTTTTGATACGCCCATTATTTTAGAAGATGCACTAGTAAGGCTTGAGCCATTAGAAGAAAAGCATTATGACTTGTTGCTTCCTGTGGCCATGCATAAAATGTTGTGGGAGTTTACAGGCGCAAAAGTAAATTCGGAAGCGGATTATAAAAGGTATTTTGATACCGCTTTGCTGGAGAAGAAAAATAAAAAAGCTTATCCCTTTGCTTATTTTAACAAACAAACAGGGCAATACGTTGGCTGCACCCGTTATGGCAATATCGATTTTCCTAACAAAAGAATAGAGATCGGCTGGACCTGGCTTGATCCCAGTCTCCATGGCAAAGGCTTCAACAAGCATTGTAAATTTCTACTCCTCTCCTATGGTTTTGAACAATTGCAACTCAACCGTATTGAATTAAAGACCAGCCACCTTAATTTAAGATCGCAAAAAGCAATGCGTAAGATTGGGGCAGTACAGGAAGGCACTTTACGCCGCCACAGCATTAACGAAGATGGATTGGTAAGAGATACCATGTACTTTAGTTTTATTGCAGAAGAATGGCCGGAAATAAAGGAAACTATTTTTAAAGACCTCGGGTAGATATGCCACGGAGATGCTCAGAGGTAACACTGAGTTACACAAAGGCTTTGTGTTCCTCCGTGAAAATCTCTGCGAATCTTTGTGTAATAAAAACTCCGTTCTCAATAATATTTTTTAATTTACTTACTAAACTTTCATTATGAGAAATATACATTTTGCCTTCATCTCCATTATACTATTATTTTCCTGCCATGCTAACGAAAAAGAAAATGTGGCAACAGCTGCCGCAGTAAATGATAGTCTGTTTAACGAAGTACAAACCGGCGGCATAAAAATTATCCCGATAGAAACACCCAAAGGGAAATTTAATATCTGGACAAAAAGTGTAGGCAACAATCCTAAGATAAAACTATTGTTATTAAATGGCGGTCCCGGTGCCACACATGAATATTTCGAATGCTTTGAAAGTTTTTTTCCGCAACAAGACATTGAATTTATTTATTACGATCAATTGGGTTGCGGCTTATCTGATAATCCAAAAGATACCAGCATGTGGGATCTTGCAAGATTTGTTGAAGAAGTAGAACAGGTACGCAAGGCATTGCATCTTACAAAAGATAATTTTTATTTACTCGGCCATAGCTGGGGCGGTATATTAGCCATGCAGTATGCATTAAAATACCAGGATAATTTAAAAGGCCTTATCATCAGCAATATGATGAGCAGCTGCCCCGACTATGGTAAATATGCGCAGGAAGTTTTAGCCCCGCAGTTTGATCAGAAAATTTTAGATACCATCAGGCAGATAGAAAAGAAAGGAGATTTTGAAAATCCTAAATACATGGAATTGCTGATGCCGAATTTTTATGCCAAACATATTTGCCGCATACCCATTGATCAATGGCCTGAACCGGTGAACCGTTCTTTTGCAAAAATGAACCACTCCTTATATGTTACCATGCAGGGTCCAAGCGAATTTGGCATTGGTGGTAATTTAATTAACTGGGATGTAAAAAAACAATTGCCGCAAATAAAAGTACCTACACTTACTATTGGTGGAAAATTTGATACCATGGATCCGGAACATATGAAATGGATGAGTACCCAGGTGCAGCACGGCAGGTTTTTATTGTGCCCCAACGGCAGCCACATGGATATGTATGATGACCAGAAAAATTATTTTCCCGGCCTTATCAGTTTTATTAAAGATGTGAATGAAGGAAAATTGTAAACACTGCAACCATGCAAACTGTTTTTATTACCGGCGGCACAGGTTATATCGGTACCAGGTTAATTAAAGCCCTGCAACAGGAAGGTAATTTTCATATTAAAGCATTGGTAAGAAAAGGATCAGAAACTAAATTACCACCCGGCTGCGAAATAGTTTTTGGCAATGCACTAGATGCAACGAGTTATCAAAATAATATTGCACCGGCAACAATATTGGTACATCTTATTGGAGTAGCGCACCCCTCTCCTGCTAAAAAAGAGCAATTTAAAAAGATTGACCTGGTATCTGTACAGCAAGCTGCAAAAGCAGCAACTGTTGCAGGCATTCAACATTTTGTTTACTTAAGCGTATCCATGTATCCAACCAGAATAATGAAAGACTTCCAGGAAGTACGTGCCGAAGGAGAAACATTACTATTGCAACAAAATTTTATTTCATCATTCATAAGGCCATGGTATGTTTTAGGCCCGGGCCATTGGTGGCCATTGTTATTAAAACCTGTTTTCTTTATTTTAAAATTCATTCCTTCAAAAAAACAAGCTGCGATTCATTTAGATACTGTTACTATAAAACAAATAATAAATGCAATGGTGGATTGTATAAAAAAGCCTGCTACATCAAAGACCATATTTGATGTTCCAAAAATAAAAAGTTATTAATAAAAAGGCTCCAGAAAAACGGAGCCATTAATAATTTAAAAATCTATCAGCCTATAAGCCGGATTCTGTATCCCGATCACTCGGAATGGTTATCATTTATCTGGCTGCAACATTACTGTTACAATCTTGCTGCCTACCCTTCAACGTAGTTACTTGCGTAACATCGGACGAGCCGCCCTCAACGCTGATATACGTGGCATTACAGCACACAAGGTTTACCCGATTAATGCATTACTGCAAAAATCCGTGAGCTCTTACCTCACGTTTTCACCCTGGCCTCAACAAGTTGAGGTGGTAATTTTCTGTGGCACTTTCTTCCGCTATGGCTGGTGTTGCCACCCTCCACAACAAGACCGGCCATTAACCGGTGTGTTGCCCTTTGCTGTCCGGACTTTCCTTGGCGCCTTTAAGCACCACGATAACCCGGCTGATAGAACGCAAAGATAGATTTTATTTTTTTGGGATTAGTTGGAGATAAACAGGCATAACAATTTTAATTATATTGCAATAATGCGATGAACTCTTGAATAAATTTATATCGATAACCGGTTTGTCTTTATGCAAGAAGTTCCATAAATACAAATGTCAGGTGCAAGCCTTTTAACAACTGATTACTTAAGAAATCTCAATGACTTTTTCACAAATAAGCGAAGCGGAATTTATTGGAAAGATTAACCATATAAATTGGAGCCAATTCAATGAACCAGAATATTACAGGCCCGATAATGTTGTTTTAAGTCTAACGAATCTCGTCAATCTGAGAAATGAGGATGAAAAATGGAATATTTATAACGACGTTTTATTTGCGGTTGGTAATAACCATGCAGGAACTTATTATCCGGTAATTACGGAAGTGCTGCCATTGGTTACAAGACTTTTAATATCAAGTCCACATGAACTTGTTAGAAATTGCATACTTGAAATATTAAGCGAGTGGTATTACAGCTTCGAGCCCGACCCAGGAACATTTGCAATCAAAACTGCAAATGAATTGGAATATTTTGTCAGAACACATATCAAACAATTAATTACAGAAACTAACTGGAACGACAGTGAAAGAAATATGAAGCTGATTTCAGATTTTTGCAATTCTTTCAATGAAGAAACCTTTACCTAACATGCCTTTCCTTAGCGACTTCAAACGCCACGATAACTCGGCTGATAGAATCCAAAGATAGATTTTATTTTTTTGGGGTGTCGGAGAGAGATAAACAGTCATGACAATTTTAGTTATATTGCAGTATTACAATTGGGTCTTGGATAAATTTATATTGATAATCAGTTTAGGTTTATGTAAGAAGTTGCGCCAATACAATTGTTTTACGCCATAAATTCGACCTCTTGTTCTAACAATAACATGACAAGACATATTTTTATAACAGTATTTCTTACCACTTTTTTCTCAAGCGGGTTTGGACAAAATCTAAATAATAAAGTTTACCAAAAATTTGTAATTGCTGACTCCGTAATTATTGTAAGTCATTTGACAACGAATATTCCAATCGTTGACGACAAGACAAATGAAAGAATTGGCTCCTATCAACTAGTTGAAAAAACAAGGTGAACTATAAAATCGTAAAAGAGCATTATCAGCTTGACAAAAAAGAAATTGATTCAATTGCTGCAATAATAATCACTCCTAATAATGATAGCATTATCCGGGACATTAGTTGTTTTATGCCTCATCATGGAATACTAATATTCAAAAATGGCAAATGCTCTTACTTTGACATTTGCTTCGGCTGTCGGCACTTTATTACATCAAAGGACATAAAACTTTCAGATGAACTAGATGACAAAACATGGAATGCTCTTGAAAGTTTTTTTAGAAATAGAAAGCTTAATTACGAATTGACAGAGAATGATTTGGAAACAAAAGATAATAATTGACTTTTACGGCGTACAAAACGAACTGTACAAAAAACAATAAGTTTTCGCTTAAAATAAACCAATCAATTCTCAATTAAAAAAGATAGCTCGTCTCCAAGTCATCTTTCAAAACTATCATTGAATGTTCACGTCAAGTCAGATCAAGAAAATCAAGATTTATCCTTTATACAATGCGCTATCAAAATCCTGAACAAGTTTTTCTTCTTTGCGATTAACCGCTTTACTGCCTTTATTTTTTTACATGTTCTACATTAGGTCATTTGCACCCTACTTTAAAAACCAGTATTTCTACGGGTAAAAATGCATCATTGGTTTTATATTTTGTCAGTGTAAAATTTTAAAAATTACACGCCTTAAATTAAACTACCAATGAAAAATAAAATTATAGTGCTGGGTATTGCAGCAATAATTGTATTTGCCAACCTGCTCTTTACTAATTCCGGATGTTCTTCACCAACAACAACTATGGATGCAACCGCCAACGGTATCAGTAATAAATTTGCTGTATTGCCTATGGACATTGTAGCCCAATCACAAAAAGTTGCGGATACATTTTCATGGCAAAGTTTTATTGCCATGAACTGGCCTGCCAATATTACTACCTGCGGGCCCGATACCAGCAATGGCAGCACCATTCTTACCGGCAAAGGCCCGGTGGTTTGGGAAACCTATCTTTCTTCCGACCAGGTTTTTGTTGCATCACCGGATGCGCCAAGCCCATGGTGTTCTAATAATAATGCTGTTACCAGTCTTACACATCTTCCGCAAAAAGTACAGGACCTGGCACGCAAAACAGGAGTGTATCGCTTTGTACATCGCATCTCAAAATCGCCGCATGCGCTTGACCAGGCTGTTGGTGGCCCATTGGTAGATCAGAACGGAAGATTTGCCCGCTACGAAGTGCGTATGAATTATGATGAATACAATTTTATTACTAAAAACAATTTATGGAATATAGCGGGGCAGAATAAATATGCTGCAGATAGCACTACCATCACTATGCCTGCCGGCCCTTCTGCATACGGAGCCAATGGTGCCATGGAATTTAAAGCAGCATGGAAAGTATTGGGTAAAGGCGATGACACGAATAAGTTTTATAAGATAAAAGCCATTGTGTATAATGATGATTCTGGCGACCCCAGCCCCGGCGAAAACCCGGTTACGCTTGGATTGGTAGGCTTACACATAGCACACAAAACTGCATTACAACGCAACTGGGTATGGTCTACTTTTGAACAGGTTGATAATTTAACCAAATCTTTTTACAATGCTAACTGTGATACCTGTACGCCGAATTTACCCATACCGGGCAGCAATTATAAAGAGTTAAATCCTGATGGCAGCCCCATCAACAAACCTACACAGGTAAAAAGAGTAAATGCGGTGGAAGATCCTTTTGCAGATAGTATCAATCTCTATTTTCAATCTTTATTAAAGGGATCAGTTTGGGCTAATTATAAATTAGTAAGCACTCAATGGTTATTTGCCGAAACAATGACGCCGTCATTCCTGGCCAATTCTGTTCAGGAAACTTATGTGCAGGGGCCTCACCCGGCTTCTTATGGTGGTTTCCATTTAAATATCGATCAGCCTTATTATACTGATTCATTGTACCAGCCTTTTGCAAAAGGTATTAGCTCCAGTTGCATGGGTTGTCATTATGTAGCTACATTCCCGGCTGCGCCTGCAAGAACCGACTTTAGTTTTATTTATGGTGAAGCGCATTAACTGAACAGGATGAAATTATTTTTTGGGGTTAGATAGATCAGCAATTAAAAAAAGGTAGCCGTGTAAACAGGCTACCTTTTAAACTATCACAGGATGTATTCGTTAAGCCAGATCAAAACGATCCAGGTTCATTACTTTAGTCCATGCGGCAACAAAATCATGTACAAATTTTTCTTTGGCATCTTCGCAGGCATATACTTCAGCAAGGGCACGCAACTCTGAGTTAGAACCGAAGATCAGATCAACTCTTGTTGCAGTCCATTTTACTGCGCCTGTTTTACGATCGCTGCCTTCAAACACATCTTTAGAGGCTGCTTTCCAGGTGGTGCCGAAATCAATCAGGTTCACAAAAAAGTCGTTGGTCAATGCACCTGCTTGTGTAGTGAATACACCATGTTGAGATTGGCCATAATTAGTGTTCAGCACACGCATACCACCAACCAGCACGGTTAACTCAGGTGCGGTTAAGGTTAACAGTTGTGCCTTATCAATCAGCAATTCTTCTGCAGAAGCAGTATGTTTAGCATTTAAATAATTTCGGAAACCATCAGCAACAGGTTCCAGTACGGCGAATGATTCCACATCCGTTTGTTCCTGTGTGGCATCTGTTCTTCCTGCAGTGAAAGGAACAGTTATTGTATAGCCTGCATTTTTTGCAGCCTGCTCAACACCTGCACCGCCAGCTAAAACAATCAGATCGGCCAATGAGACTTTTGTAGTGGCAGAAGCAGCATTGAATTCTTTTTGGATACTCTCTAAAGCCGCCAACACTTTACTCAGCTGAGCAGGATTATTTACTTCCCAGTATTTCTGCGGCGCCAGGCGAATGCGTGCCCCATTAGCACCACCACGTTTATCAGAACCACGGAAGGTGGAAGCTGATGCCCATGCAGTAGCTACTAATTCAGATACAGATAATCCGCTTGCCAGTATTTTACCTTTTAATGCTGCAACATCGGTATCGTTAATCAATGGGTGTGTAACAGCCGGAACAGGATCCTGCCAGATCAGTTCTTCTGCAGGTACTTCTTTACCCAGGTAGCGTGTACGTGGGCCCATATCACGATGCGTTAATTTAAACCATGCACGGGCAAAGGCATCCGCAAACTGATCAGGATTTTCGAAGAAGCGTCTTGAAATTTTTTCATACGCCGGGTCTGTTCTTAATGCCAGATCTGTGGTAAGCATAAATGGCGCATGACGTTTTGATGCATCGTGTGCATCGGGTACTAAGCCGGCACCTGCGTTATCTTTAGGTTTCCATTGCTGTGCACCTGCAGGGCTCTTCGTCAATTCCCATTCGTAGCCAAATAAGTTTTCAAAAAAGTTATTGCTCCATTTTGTCGGAGTGGTTGTCCAGGCTCCTTCCAAACCACTGGTGATGGTATCGCCGCCGCTGCCACTGCAATAGGTATTTTTCCAGCCCAGGCCTTGCTCTTCAATAGTTGCACCGGCAGGTTCTGCGGCAACATATTTTCCCGGATCAGCAGCACCATGGGTTTTCCCAAAGGAGTGCCCACCTGCTATCAACGCAACCGTTTCTTCATCATTCATAGCCATGCGGCCAAAAGTTTCACGGATATCACGTGCAGCAGCAAGCGGGTCAGGCTTACCGTTAGGACCTTCAGGATTTACATAAATTAAACCCATTTGTACCGCAGCCAACGGATTTTCCAGGTCACGGTCACCGCTGTAACGCTTGTCTCCTCCTAGCCATTCTTTTTCCGAACCCCAGTACACATCTTCTGCCGGTTCCCACACATCTGCACGGCCACCTCCAAAACCAAAAGTTTTAAAGCCCATTGATTCAAGAGCGCAATTGCCGGCAAGTATCATCAGATCTGCCCATGAAATTTTTCTGCCGTATTTCTTTTTAATGGGCCATAATAGTAAACGGGCCTTATCAAGATTTGCGTTATCAGGCCAGCTGTTCAAAGGTGCAAAACGCTGCATACCGGCACCACCTCCACCACGGCCATCCTGTATGCGGTAGGTACCTGCGCTATGCCATGCCATGCGGATAAAGAAAGGGCCATAATGACCATAGTCTGCAGGCCACCAATCCTGTGAGGTGGTCATCAGTTCATAAATTTCTTTCTTCAATGCATCCAGGTCAACTGTTTTAAATTCAGTTGCATAGTCGAACGATGCTCCCATCGGATCTGATAAGGAAGAGTTTTGACGAAGGATGTTCAACTTTAATTGATTAGGCCACCAGTCACGGTTTCTGGTACCACTGCCGGCGGTTTGTTTTAACGAGCCGCCGCTGAACGGGCACTTTGCCATGCTTTCTTTGTTTACGTCTAATGCTGGCGTGTCGGGGGATGTGTTATGTTCCATTCTTATAGATTTATGATGTTTATAGCTCAAACTTACAATATTCTTTACATAAGACTTATCTATAAATTTTATATAGTTATAGACAGAATTGATAATAATGGCTTTAACCTTTTATTAGAAAAAATGCATGGTTTATTTGCAGATTGTTTTTTATCTTACATATCTCTGCAAATGAAAACATACTACACCATCATAATCCTGCTTTTATTTCTTCCCAAATTAAGCCATGCCCAACTTACAATTAAGGATTTCAGGCTTTGCGTTGAAAATATCGGCTGCTCTGATTCCATATTAAAAATAAGCAAACAACAATTATTTAAAGCAGGTAAGGTAACGGCAAACTTTCCCTGGTTAACTATTAAATCAGTAATATTATATTTTGGATCGGAAGGGATTAGTGACGTCACTATGCTATCTATAAAAGGCGACTCAATAAATAACCAGGCAAGGGAATATTTTAAAAGAACCGGCCCCGGTACCATTATCACCGTTGACATTGAAGGCTATAATAAAAAAAATCAGCGGGTACCGTGGGCAAACCTTTCCATACGAATCACACAATAACTTTATTAAATATCAAGGCAATTAATCAGATCATTGCTCTTTATCATACTGGCAGTTTATATTGGAGTTACTGTTCATGCCCAGGACTCTGCAGTTGCAGCACCCGGTAATTCCTGTCAACCTTATTTCGATAATAATAAAAGCCCTGTTCACTATACCTACAGTGTTGCAGAACAAACACACGACTATTCCGGCAGAATGGAAAATGAAAGGTGTAAGCAGTACTTACTTATTGCTGTATTGTAAAAACGGAACAGTAACTATTCAAAATTTTATTGAGTAGCATAGTTACTGTGATATAACCCTGAATTCTTTTTTTATTTATTTTTATACAAATGTCCAGATTTTTAAAAGCCCTGTGTTATTTGTTTATTGCAACTGTCAGCGGTTGCAGCAATCATGCAAACTTAAATGATAAAAGTGCACCTGCTGATACTATTGCCAAAAGCAGCGCTGCAATAAAACCTGATTATTCAAAATACTATACTACAAAAGATAGTTTACTTATTGTAACTGAAAATGATGACAGCTTACAATACAGCAAGGAAGAATTCAACCAGTTGATAGATCAGCATCCTGAATTACTCCACATCGATCATATGGATTATGTTACAGATCCAGACCTGATGTATTATTCCACCAGCAATAAAGAAGGATTCAGCAGTGAAGCAGGGAAAGATACTTATTACATGCTGTATGCTTATTTTCTTAAACAACAACAGGGCATTGAAAAATATGCGGCACGCCGAAAAAAACTGATCGACATCTATACCAATATCAATGCGCTTTATCAACACATCCAGGATGGCGGCACATACTTCGGGCACCAGCAATACAGGATACTGGCTTATGCAGAATTCTCCCTGCATACATTTATTGCCCACGAAAGCAGCCAATCTAAAACCTATGATATTGCCAAAGAAAAAAAACTCTATATCAGCTTACTGCGCCAAATAATAAATGACGAAACCTCCTTAAATTACGACAGTAAGGGTAAAAATTTCGCAGAAGAAACCAGGGAGCTAAATTATATTGTTGATAATTTAGACCAGTTAATTACCGACATTTTTTATTTAAAAAGAGCACAGGCTTTTCAGTATGATAAGTACGAATACTACTAATTCTAAATGCAGTCTATGAATTTGAAAGCAACCATTGCATCGCTGCTTATTTTTTGTATAGGCAATTGTTTTGCCCAAACAACAAAAGTGCTACAGCTGAAAAATAAAATCAATTTTACTGAACGGAATACGCTGTTGCCTGATACGGGTTTTATATTGGAGCAGGAAGTGTGGTACGATCTACCTAATTCGATTGATGAAGAATACGGTCTTGTTCTCACCATAAACATTAAAGACACACTGCGGGCAAAGCAATTAAAACCAATCGATGTAAATAAAGATTCCAACGTTATACAATGTAACTGGAGCCAGCGCTCTGCCTGGAACTGGAAAAAAGATGGTATAAAAATAAAAGGTACTATCAGGATCATCTCCTTCACAAAAACAACGGTTACTGCTGAGCTTAAATTAACAGTAACAGATTACAGGTTCAACCACAGAATTATTTACTTATATAGTGGCACAAGAACTTTCGCTAAAGAAAAAAGATAGCACTTACAAAGCTCCTGTTGCTTTACTTTAAATGAATTGTATACCTTAGCAGCAATGATTGTATACTTTTCCTTAAACTGATCTCATGAAAAAATACAGCTTCCTGCTTTTTTCTGCTTTACTAATCCATCAAATCATTACAGCTCAACCAGCTGTTATAGCAGCTATCAATAATTATTCTCAACAAAATAAAGGAGCTATCATCAATGAGTTCACCGATTTTTTAACCATACCGAATGTAGCTGCTGATACAGCAGGCCAGCATAAAACTGCCGCTTTTATTATGGCGATGATGGCCAAAAGAGGCATTGAAAAAGTACAATTCTTAAATGCCAATACAGCAAATGTGCCACCAGCTATATTTGGCGAAGTGATGGTGCCCGGCGCTACGCAAACACTGATCTTTTATGCACATTATGATGGACAGCCCGTTAATGCTGCACAGTGGGATAAATCGCTTTCTCCTTTTATCCCAAAACTATTTACCGGTGCAATAGATAAAAGCGGCAGTAATATTTCTTTTCCTGCAGATGGTAATTATAATAACGACTGGAGAATATATGCCAGAAGCGCTTCGGACGATAAAGCCGGTGTAGCGGCCATTTTAAATGCTTATGATGCGATTAAAAAAAGCGGGTTAACACCCAACTGCAATATTAAATTTTTCTTTGAAGGCGAAGAAGAAGCCGGCTCAGTTCATTTAAATGAGATCTTAGAAAAATACCAATCCTTATTGCAATCTGACCTATGGATCATTTGTGACGGGCCAATACATCAATCAGGGAAAAAACAAATTGTATTTGGGGTACGTGGTGATACCCATCTCGATCTTACAGTGTACGCATCCAAACGGCCGTTGCACAGCGGGCATTACGGCAACTGGGCACCTAACCCTGCTATGATGCTGGTGAAGTTATTATCTTCTATGAAAAATGACGATGGCAGGGTTACCGTCAAAGGTTTTTATGATGATGTAATACCATTAAGTGCAATAGAAAAAAAGCGTTAAGTGAAGTACCTTCTGTAGATGCACAAATGAAAAATGAATTAGGTATCATCAATACCGAAATGAAAGGCACCAGTTTAAATGAAGCGATCAACCTGCCTTCTCTAAATATCAATGGCATTCAAAGCGGCAATGTAGGCAAACAATCATCTAACCAGATACCTACGTTTGCAACAGCCGTTATCGATCTCCGACTGGTATTGGGTAACGATTGGAAAAGGCAGCAACAGAAAGTGATTGAACATATTAAAACCCAGGGGTACTATGTAACCGATCATGAACCTACTGATGAAGAAAGAAAAAAATATCCCAAACTCATTAAAGTTGTTCCCGGTGCAGATGGATATAATGCACAGCGTACTGCAATGGATCTGCCCATTATTAAAAAAGTAATTAGTGCCGTAAAAAGCATTTCGCAGGAGCAAATAGTTTTACAACCTACCATGGGTGGCAGCCTGCCTTTATATTTATTTGAACAATACCTGCATACCAAAACCATTACCATCCCCATTGCTAATCATGATAATAACCAGCACGCCGAAAATGAAAACATCCGCATTGGAAATTTTATAGATGGTATAACCACAATGGGTGCGCTGATGATGATTAAATAGTATTACTTCAGATTAAGGTTATTACATTAGTATGCTTTATTATACTATCGCATATATAGAGTTTATACTACAAGTCTGTGGTTAAATATGACATAGTTTCGGGATATATCAAATACAACAGTGTTGAACGTTATAATTGATACTACCTTAACTCCTTATCAAACCAGCGCATGTTTTCAATACCGGCGGATAATTTTAAAATTTTATTTGAGCAGTTGCCCGGGCTGTTTCTTATCCTGACCCCGGATTTTACTATTGCTGCTGTAAGTGATCTTTACGTTGAGGCTTCTTTAAAAACAAGAGAGGCTATCATTGGCCGCAATATATTTGACGCCTTTCCCAATAATCCTGGCGACCCCAATGCTGATGGTGTTTTTAACTTAAGGGCATCATTAAACTATGTACTCCAACACAAAAAGCCCCATGCCATGGCAGATCAGAAATATGATATCTGCCGCCCTGATGGTGTATTTGAAGAACGGCACTGGAGCCCGCTGAACACCCCGGTTTTTAATGAGCAACATGAAGTTTGCTACATCATTCATAAGGTGCAGGATGTAACTGCAAGCCGTATTGCCAGCAACCAACTGAAGAAGAATAAACGTGATTTTCAGTTACTGGTTAACTGTGTGAAAGACTATGCCATTTTTATGTTAGATAAAAAGGGTTGCGTAACCAGCTGGAACAGCGGTGCAGAATATATCAAAGGATATACTGCTGCAGAGATCATGGGCAAGCCTCTCGATATATTTTATACCGATGAAGACATTGCCAATGGCATTCCGAAAAATAATTTGCAATCAGCTTTGCAAAACGGACATTTTGAAACAGAAGGTTGGCGTAAACGTATAGACGGATCATTATTTTATGCCAACATTGTTTATACTGCACTCATTGATAGCAATGGTAAACACTATGGCTATGCGAAAGTTACCAAAGACATAACAGAAAAAAGAAAAAATGAAGACCGCCTTCGTTTTTTAGCCAGCATTACCAACAATATCCAGGATCCTGTAATTTCTTCCGACAACAATTTTTGTATCACCCGATGGAATGATGCCGCAGAAAAATTATTCGGTTGGAAAAGTGAGGAAGTGATTGGAAAGACAACCGTGGATGTTTTAAAAACCATTTACCTCTACCAACCCAGGGAACAAGTAATTGCAACTATTGCTGAGAAAGGTATCTGGCAGGGAGAATTGATTTATCATGCCAGGTCCGGAAGCCCCATAAGTGTAATTGTTACAGCATCAAAATTAAAAGATGCCGAAGGCAATGAATCCGGCAATCTTATACTGGTAAGGAATATTTCCGATCGTAAAAAAGCAGAAAAAGCGCTGAGTGATTTAAATAAGGAACTGGAGAGTAAAATTGCAGAACGCACTGAAGCAATCAAAAGAAGCGAAAAGCAATACCGTAATCTTTTTGCCAATAATCCTATGCCGATGTGGGTAATGGACCTGGAAGCATTTAAATTTCTGGATGTGAATGAAATGGCTGTACTGCACTATGGTTACAGCCGTGAAGAATTTCTTTCGATGACGGCTTTGGATATAAGGCCTGATGCAGATAAAAACGTGTTCATACATTCCGACCATTCCAACGCAATAACAGCTAACAATTACAATAAAGGTATCTGGAACCATAAGAAAAAAGATGGCAGTATTATACAGGTAGAAATTATTGTACATGATATTATTTTTGAAGGAGTAGCAGCAAGAATTATTCTTGCCAATGATATTACTGAACGAAATAAAGCTGAAGAAAAATTAATGGCCAGCGAAAAACGTTTTCGTGCATTAATTGAAAACAACAATGATATCATTTCGCTGATGGACAAATCGTTTAAAGTTATTTACCGGAGTCCGTCTGCAAGCCGTATTACAGGCTGGACGGATGAAGACATGACGGGCCTGGATGGTACAAAAAATATTCATCCGGACGACAGGGAATATGCTGCAGCAATTGTAAAAGAGCTAATGGCCAACCCCGGTAAACCTGTTAACTGTAAATTTCGTAACCTGCATAAAGAAGGGCATTATTTATGGGTTGAAGGAATGGTAGTTAATTTATTACACGATAAATATGTAGATGCAATAGTATTTAACTTTCGTGATGTAACAGAACGAATTGAAGCAGAAGAAAAATTAATGGCCAGTGAAAAACTCTACCGTGCATTGATTGAAAACAGCGATGATATCATTACGTTGATGGATGGCTCATTCCAACTTGTATACCGCAGCCCTGCTGCAGCAAGAATTACCGGCTGGACGAACGAAGATATGCTGGGTGTGGATGCTACCAGGAATATATATGAAGAAGACCGGCCAATGGCTGCTGCAATTGTACAGGATGTAATGGCTAACCCACGCAAAGCAACTACTTGTAAATTTCGCATGTGGCATAAGCAAGGGCATTATATGTGGGTAGAGGGTGTGCTTATAAATTTATTACAGGATAAATATGTAAACGCCATTGTGTTTAACTTTCGCAATGTTACCGAACGAATTGAAGCAGAAGAAAAACTTATCGTAAGTGAAAAACGTTTCAGGGCATTAATCGAAAATAATAATGATCTTATTGTTTTGCTCGATGATACTTTTACTGTAGTGTATCGCAGTCCTTCTGCAACAAGGATCACTGGTTGGGAAGATGAAGAAATTACAGGATTCAGCGGAGCCAAAAATATACACCCCGATGACATTGAAAAAGCTACTACATTATTAGAAGATGTAAAAGCAAATCCGGGCAAGCCGGTATATGGCAAGTTCCGTAACATGCATAAAGATGGCCATTACCAATGGATGGAAGGCGTTGCTATTAACCTGCTAAACGATAAAAATGTAAAAGCAATTGTATTTAATTCCCGGGATATTACAGCACGTGTGGAGAGCGAAGAAAAATTAATTAAGTCTGAAGAAAACCTGAAAGCCATTTTTGACAATGCAGCGGAAGGATTTATACTGGCCGATGCAAATGGCATAATCAAAGCCTTTAATAACAGGGTAGTTGAAAATATTTTGCTTAACCTTCAGCAGGAAATAGAAACCGGTACCAGTTTATTTGATTACATAGAAGAATCCAGGAAAGATTTTTTTATTGCTGTATTTTCAAAAGTGATCAATGGCGAAACCATTCAATACGACCGCTGTTACAACAGGACAAATGGTGAAACAATATGGATCAATTATATTTTTAATCCTGTTAAGGAAAATAATCAAACCGTTGGTATTTGTATTTCAGGACGTGATATTACCGTAGAAAAAATAGCCGAACAACAAAAAGAATTTGATCATAGTAACCTCCATGCTATGATCAACAATACAGGTGATATGGTTTGGAGTGTTGACAGAGAATTTAATCTAATTACTTCAAACCACGCTTTCAACGATATGATTGCAGCTGCAGCTGGCCATAAGATCACAAAAGGTTTTAAATTACTTAACGAAGAATTTCCTCCGGATACCATTAAGCGCTATAAAACTTACTATGAACGTGCGTTTGCAGGAGCCACCTTTAAAGAAATTGAGTATAGTGATACACCGTACGATTTCTGGTCAGAAATTTCATTCAATCCTATTTACGAAGGCAGCAATGTAATTGGAACTGCTTGCTTTTCGAGAGATATAACAGAACGCATAAAAGCGGAAGAACAATTAAGAAAAAGCTTTGGAGAAAAACAGGCATTAGCGCAAAGAATGTCGGTGATACTGAATACCCTGCCGGCTAATATTGCATTGCTGAATGAAGAAGGTGTAATTGTTGATGTAAATGATTCCTGGAAAAAATTTGCTGATGAGAACCAGTTTGCAGGCATAAATCATGGTATAGGGAATAATTACATTGCCATTGCAGAAAACGCAGCCGGTAATGAAAAAGCGGATGGCAATAAAGTGGCGGATGGATTAAAAGCTGTACTTGCAAATAAAATAAAAGAGTTTGTATACGAGTACCCTTGCCATTCGCCGCAAAAAGAAAGATGGTTCAGAATGGTGGTATCTCCGTTGTTGGAAAAAGAATATGCAGGCGCTGTGGTAATGCATGTTGATATCTCTGAATTACGGCTGCTGGAGCAGGCCAGGCTAAAAAGCAGCATGGAAGAACAAAAGAAAATAACCCTGGCTATATTGCAAGGACAGGAGAAGGAACGAAATTATATTGGGAAAGAACTGCACGACAATATTAACCAGATACTTGCAGGCACCAAACTATTTCTTACATCGGCTGGCCATAAAAATGCAACAGTAAAAGAATTGATCCAATACCCTGTAGAATTATTGACCAGCGCTATTGAAGAGATCCGTTCCCTGTGCCGTAACCTGGTGAGCCCGATAAAAAATATAGACCTGGAAAATCTGGCCCGTGGTCTTTTGATAAACTTTAATCATACTACGATAATAAAAACTGATTTTATTTACGCTGTACCTAAGCCATTACTTAGCGACGACCTTAAATTAAATGTGTACAGGATATTGCAGGAATTAGTTAATAATACCATTAAATATGCAGAAGCCCAATGCATAACAATATCAATAAAAGCCGGCAGGAATAAACTGCTTACGGTAATTGTTGCCGATGACGGCAAAGGATTTGATATCAGCAGTAAAAGAAATGGCATCGGCATTTCCAATATTATGAACAGGGTAGAATCTTTTGATGGCAATCTTATAATGGAAAGCAGCCTTGGTAAAGGCTGCAGAACAACTATTACCATCCCTTGCTGATAATGCAACAATAATAAAATAAATCACTATTTTACAAGTTGGAATGGTAATTCTCTCTGCTTCTTCAACCGGTTTTAAATTAAATCATGGGTAAAGATCACACAAAAGACCTGCTTAAATTTCTCACTGTTTTTGATGAAGACATTACAGAAACGGTACTTTGGCTAAGGGAATTTGTCTGGAATTTATATCCTAAGGCTAATGAACTGATCTATGATAACTATAATGCGGTAGCTTTTGGCTGGTCGGTAACCGACCGGTTAGGACATACGTTTTGTACTATTGCTGTTGGGCGAACGAGTAAGAATATTCATTTTGGATTTTACTTTGGCAGCCAGTTATCCGACCCTGAAAAAAAACTCATTGGTAACGGCAACCAATACCGGTATATCCTTGTAAAAAATAAAAAAGAATTTCCAAAAGTTTACATGAAAAAATTATTGAACGAAGCTTATGTAAATGCGTTGGCAAAAGTAAAAGACCCTAAACAAATTGTGGAAGGTACAACCATTACCAAGTCTGTTTCTCCTGTAAAAAGAGCAAAGAAAAATACAAAGCCAACCACAAAAAAATAAACTACACTGGTTGTACTACACACACCTTCACCCGATCTTTAAAAAAGCAAACGGCCGCTTTGCAGCAGCCGTTAGCATTATACATCAGAACCATTTTAATTTTTGATCAGCTTTACGCTTTGTGTATTTCCTGTACCGTCATCATACTTAACAAAATATATTCCGGCAGCAAGGCCGCTGATATTAAGTTGCGTTTGAAGTGTACTGGCAACAACTGCTTTACGTTGCAATATTTTTCCTTCGGGGCTCAATATTGTGATCACCGTATTTTCGGTTGCTTTGTTATGTTGAATAGTCACCTGTTCTCTTGCAGGCATTGGATAAATTTGTATTTGTGCAGTTGCCTGTGTTTTGCTGTAAACTTTTATTGTAGCAGAATATTTGCTTCTGCCATCAAAGTCAACATTTTTTACTCTGAAAAACAATGTTTGCACCGTTTTACCCGGGTAATCAAAACTATAAATTGATTTTCCTGTTGCAGTTACATAAGTAGCATTGGTAAAATTGATACCATCGGTACTGCTTTCTACATAATATCCTTTTACATTTACTTCTTCGCCCACATTCCACAATAACTTAATCGATTCATCAGTATTCTTTCTTGCTACAAATCCTTCAAAAGTTACCGGTAACGGACCGCCTGCTACAGAAAGTGCCAGATCATCAAATGTGATATTGCCAGGTGTAATAGCCCTGAAAGTAAATTCAAAGCGAATCAGGTGACCAACTTCAAGATCTGCATCTGCCAATGCTATACAAACATTTCCTGAAGTGCCTGCCAGGCTGGTGTAGACCGGGCCGTTTGCAGTGGTAGCCAATATCTCCAGCGGAGAAGTGCTTACTGCCGATATCACCCTTACCCTGTATTGGGTATTTACAGGAACAGTATATTTAAACCCTAATGTAACATGCCCGGGTTCACTTTGAACGTATACAGGAGAAATAAGACTCCCGCTGCGTCCTACAAGTCCGCTGCTTTCAATTTCTGCACCTGCACCCGCATTCCAGGAAAACGAAACATCGTTGCCGTCGGAGTAAATACTGGGGGAACTAAAACCCTCATCGCTAAGATTAAAATTCCGGAAAACACTACAATTAGTTACCGTAGTAACAACTGTTGGGGATTGTGCAGTAGCAGCAAGCCCGGATGCGATAACAACCGCCGATAGTAAAAACTTTTTCATAATTTTTTTTTAAGTGTAAAGAGATAAAAATTAAAAACTGCAGATCTGAAATCAACAGAAGTCTTTATACGGGAGTTGGAAATAATTTTGTGTGCCGTGTTGCGGCAGGTGGTGTGCTTGTGTGCTCAGTAGGCAGACTTATATATTGCGGTTTTACAACCGGTTTTAATTTTGTTGCCAGCATGTAAAGATGAGCACTAAAGGCTGGTTATTTGTTACATAACTTTCATATTTTCTTGCATGATTCACACATTGGGCTATTAAGCAGTTGTTAAAGGTCACCTGTCAGCCACAGTATGCTTATATAAACGAATATGAATAAAATAATTCTGTTTAACTTCGGAAAACCATGTGTGATCTTTAATGTACAAACAACAATTGTAAACTCATTTAAAATATGTCGGACATTGCAGAAACAATCCAGGAGCCGCTTGAGCAAGCCGGCAAAAGTAATATTAATTCCAGGGTGGCGTTATTTGTAGCATTAACTGCCACTTTTATGGCGCTTTGTAATGTTAAAGACGGCAACATCGTCCAATCCATGTCGCAGGCACAGGCGCATGGGATTGATGCATGGTCGTATTACCAGGCTAAAAGCACCAAACAAGCGATTGCTGAAAATACAGTAGGATTGCTTAAAGAACAGCATGCAGCAGGATCGGATGTGCAGATAAAGAAATACGAAGATGAAATAGTACGCTACGAAAAAGAAAAAGAAACAATAAAAACTGAAGCCGAAGGTTTTCAAAAACAATACGACGATATCAATCTTTTCGACGACCAGTTTGATATGACGGAAGCGCTGTTAACTATCTCCATCGCCATGTTTGGCATTACTTCCCTTACACAAAAAAGATGGCTCTTGTATTTTTCAGGCACTGTAAGTTTGTTGGGTTTTATTTTGGGGTTGGCTGCATTTATGAAGATCAGTTTACATTCTGATTTTATTTCAAAAATATTAGGCTAAACAAATGAAAAAAATTGTAGCACTTATTTTATTTTTCAATATCCTGCAGGCAGATGCCCAAAATGAAAAAACAATTGAACAAAACTTATTAACCACATTTAAGAAAATTGATTATTGGCTGGAACACTATGAGAGCAGCGATAAAGTGCATTCTAGTGATTCGATCGCCGCAGTAAACGAAATCTTCCTGGCCAAACTGTTGAAATACACTGCAGCAAATCCTTCTACTATTACTTATCCATTTAAGGCATTGCAGAAAGAAGGCGTAAACATCGCCACTTCTGATGATGGGCTATTCAGAATTTATTCCTGGAATACTTTTATGGGAGGAACGGCACATGATTTTGACGTGGTATACCAGTATAAAAGCAATAATAAAGTATTTTCAAAAGCACCCGATTATATCTATGAGGAAGGAGATTTTGGTGCATCATATTCCGCAATTCATACTGTAAAAGCAGTCAACAAAACTTATTACCTTGGAGTAAGCCTGGCAACATTTTCTTCAAAAGACTGCTACCAGGCAATTAACGCATTCACTATTGAAAATAATTCACTAAACGATTCTGTACAAATCATTAAGACAAAAACGGGCCTTAAAAATGAACTGGGCTTCGAATTCAATTTCTTTTTGCTGGAAGGCCATAATGAAAGGCCTTTACAACTGGTATATTATGATAAAGTAAAAAAAATATTAAAAATACCCGTAGTTATTGAAGCAGGTAAAGTAACCAGTAAATTCATCATGTATAAATTTACCGGCAAATACTTTGAGAAGATATAACTGTTGGCCAGGAGCCACCTGACAAAAATCATAGAAATTTTAACCTATTTATAAAAACAAAGTATTATAAAGTGTGTACCTTTGCAATAGCAAATGAAAAAAATTACCGCCATATTCCTTATTACCATCTACTCCCTCACTACATTAGGTATCGGGATAAGGCAGTTTTATTGTTGCGGTAAACTAAAGTCCACCAACATAACATTGGTGCAGGAAGCCAAAGAAAAATGCAGTAATTCCGATGGCATGAAAGGCTGCTGCAAAACACAATTCAAAAGCCTCAAAGTAAAAGACAGCCATTTTGCAGCTGATGGCATTACTGCTTTTGTTAAACATTTTTCTGATCTTCATGTAGCAACTCCCTTATTAGAAGTAAAAGCACCGGCAAACGAACCCGTGGTTGTTGCCAATGCAAGTAATGCTCCGCCACCTAAGCTTAATGGTGTTCCTGTTTATATCCTCAACTGCACTTACCGTATTTGATTTAATCTCCTCTTTAGCAACAGGCTCTTATAGTACTGTATGCATAGCTGTTTATTGTACAGCATTCTCTTAATTTTTATTACAACTTATATTAATGAAGTATCCGGCAATAACTGGTATACTATTATTTAATTGAAAATATTTCGTCATCATAAAATCAAATCAAAATGAAAAAAGTAACCTTAATTGTAATTGCTGTAATGGCATCACTTACAATGTTTGCTCAAAAAAACAAAATGCATAAAGCGGACACCACTATGTCTGTAAAAGCAAAATATTGTTGCTCTATGCACCCTGAAGTAACCAGCGATAAACCTGGCAAATGCACCAAATGTGGTATGGATCTTACCAAATCAAAAAAGGAACACATGAAAATGGAAGTGATGAAATCTTATTCCTGCCCCATGCATCCTGAAGTAACCAGTGACAAGCCGGGCAAATGCACTAAATGCGGAATGGATCTTTCTGAAACAAAGACAAAGGTAAAAACCAAAAGAGGTTAATTAAGTAACCAGTTTGCAGCAAACAAAATTTGTTGCAAACTGGTTTTATGATTTAAATTTTATGACAATGAAAACGAAACTATATTTTTTGATATTACTGCTGTTTTTTTCTGCGGGTATATCAAATGCACAAAATAATAAACCCATTACAAAAGACACCAGCGTAAGCTTTAAAGTATTCGGTGCCTGTGAGCAATGCAAAGCCCGTATTGAAGGCGTGGTAAAAGGCAGGGGTGTAAAAAAAGCGAACTGGGATGTTGATAGCAAAATATTAAGCCTCACGTATAATCCTTCGCAAATTTCATTAGACAAAATAGAAAACCGCATTGTTGCAGTTGGCCACGACCTTGAAAATAAAAAAGCGAAAGACAATGTTTATAAAGAGCTTCCTTCCTGCTGTCATTACAGGGAAATGGAAACAATGATTCATCAAGCCGGTACAGATACTATAAAAATGTATCCTAAAGATTCTGCGATAGAACAGCACCCTGTTAAAACTGAAGCTGTAGTTCCGGAAACTAAAACAAACACACATGTTGTAAAAGGTGTGGTATTAGAGACCACAAAAAAAGGAGAGTTCACGCCTTTGCCCGGTGCCAGTGTAATCTGGTTACATTCCAAACAAGGTGTATCAACAGACAGCACAGGTATTTTTTTGATTCCTCATGATGGTAGCGGCAGCAGGTTATTGATCAGTTATGCCGGTTACCAGCCCGATACTATCAGTGTTGTTGATATGAATGAATTGAAAATTATTTTAGCCGCTAACAAACAACTGAAAGAAGTAACGGTACTTTCTAAACAACGGTCTACTTATTTAGCCGCTGCAAATCCTATCCGCACACAAATAATGACGGATAAAGAATTATTTAAAGCGGCTTGTTGTAATCTGAGCGAAAGTTTTGAAACCAATCCGTCGGTGGATGTTTCCTATAATGATGCGGTAACAGGTTCTAAACAAATTCAATTACTGGGATTGAGTGGAAACTATACACAGCTAACTGTAGAAAATTTACCAGGCCCAAGAGGTCTTGCAACTCCCTTAGGTTTAAATTCAATTGCCGGGCCATGGGTGGAATCGATACAACTCACTAAAGGTATAGGCTCTGTTGCCAATGGTTATGAAAGTATTGCCGGGCAAATAAATGTAGAATTAAAAAAACCGGAGAACAGTGAAAAATTATTTGCTAATGTTTATGTGAATGATGTTGGCAAAACAGACCTCAATTTAAATCTTTCACAAAAGATCAGCGGCAAATGGTCAACCGGGTTATTACTGCACGATGATTTTTTATCTAACAAGAAATTAGATTTTAATAAAGATGGTTTCAGAGATCTGCCCACCGGCAATCAATTCAACCTGATCAATCGCTGGAAGTATGATAATGGCAAAGGATTTCTCACCCAGTTTGGTGTAAAAATACTAACTGATAAAAGAACCGGTGGCGAAGTAGGCTATGATCCTGCAATTGATAAGAACACTACCAATAAATATGGCCTTGGTATCAACACCCAACGTTATGAGGCATTTGCAAAAATCGGCTACGTTTTTCCGGAGAAGAAATACAAAAGCATCGGTTTGCAATTATCTGCCATTGATCATCAGCAGGATTCTTATTTTGGCTTAACCACATACAATGCTAAACAAGAAAATTTTTATGCCAATTTAATTTATCAATCTATCATTAATAATACCAAACATAAATTCAGAACAGGTTTAAGTTTTTTATCTGATCGTTACAATGAAGATTTGAAAGCAGTGAATTATAAACGCACAGAAAATGTGCCCGGCACTTTTTTTGAATACACTTTTACGCCAAACGAAAAATTCAGTCTGATAGCAGGAATAAGAGGCGATCATAATAATCTCTATGGCTTTTTTGCAACACCACGATTACATATGCGGTACGAGCCAGTAAAGGGTACTACCATACGTGCAAGTGCCGGCCGTGGGCAACGTACTGCTAATATTTTTGCAGAGAACACCAGTGTATTGGTAAGCTCACGGCAAGTGAATATTATGAATGCTGCTGCTGGAAAGGCCTATGGCTTAAATGCAGAAGTTGCCTGGAACAAAGGTATCAGTGTAGATCAGAAATTTAAACTCTTTCAGCGTGACGGATTATTAAGCCTTGATTTTTTCAGGAATGATTTTACTAACCAGGTAGTAGTAGATTTAGAAAATCCTGCGGAAGTGAAGTTTTATGATTTGCAGGGCAAATCGTATTCCAATAGTTTCCAGGCAGAGGTAAATATTGAACCTATAAAAAAGTTAGACCTGAGATTAGCGTATCGTTATTTTGATGTAAAGACAACTTACAGTAGTAAACTATTGCAACGGCCTTTAATTGCAGCTAACAGGGCTTTCGCCAATCTTGCTTATGCTGTTGAAGGATGGAAATTTGATTACACGATTAACTTCAATGGTAAAAAAAGAATTCCGAATACATCATCTAATCCTTTGCAATACCAGAGAGATGAATATTCTCCTGATTTTATTTTGATGAATGCACAGATCAGCAAAACTACAGGTAAAAAACATCCGATGGATTTTTATATCGGCGCAGAAAATCTTACCAATTATTTTCAGCACAATGTAATTGTTGCAGCCAATCAACCTTTCGGGCAATACTTTGATGCATCATTGGTTTGGGGGCCGGTAACAGGAAGGATGCTGTATGCAGGATGGAGGTATAAATTGAAATAGGGAATGGTATTTTCTTTATCGTGGATGAGTTTAAAAAATGCTCAATACTCAATGCTCAACATACAATATTCAATTAAAATGCCCCTGTGTTTTATGTAGATCATGTAGCATTAAATGTTTTCTCTTAATACCAGGAATTGAGTTTTTCTTAAAATAAAAACACTTGCGTTGCCTGGGCAGCACAAGTGTTTTATTTAAAACCGCAACCGGTGTAAACTAATATTTACAAACCTAGTGCCGTTTCTCTTCCTTGAACATTTTATCATAAGACCATGGGCCATTACCCATGACCAAAAAAACTATTAATAAAGCCAATACTACAACAGACAACATCAATTCCCCTGAAGGAATATTATCATTGCCGGAAAAACGCAATAAAATAACAGCACCGATAAGTATCGGCATTTGTGAGAGACATGCCAGCCGGGTATGTAATCCTATCAAAATAAAAAAGCCACCCAGCAAATGAGCGATCACAATAAACTGCCCGATTAATACCAATGCAAAAGAACCGGAATTCATATTCCCACTTCCCAGCAAACCAATAAGCGTACTCATGTTTACCAAAAAACTGATCCCTTTAAAACAGAGGAAAGCACCGAGTGATACCCGTACAATATCAAGCCATTTGGAGTGATGATTTTCACCCCAAAGCTCAAGGCGATGGAGATAATTCATATAGCTTGTTTTAGATGAAGAATAAAGACCTGCTATAAATTTAAACAAAATAAACAGTTTTTGCAATAGTAAGTTATCCACCTGCAGGTGCAACAAAAAAGCCAGAACAATCGTTCCGGCTTTCTAAATTATAATGATTAAAAACTATGCGCTTATTTTCCAAAAACTTTTTTCAGTAATGAAGTTACCTGTGCCGCCGGGTCTTTTCTTATCTTCTGCTCCTCCTGCCCTATAGAATAAAAAATACCTGCCATTGCTTTTTCGGTAACATAAGCACTAAGATCAGGATTAACCTGGCTCTTGGTGAGTGGAATTTTATTGTACGCTGTAAAGGCGTCTTTCCAATACGTAGTAGCATTTACTTTTGCTAATGAAGCTTCAATAACAGGCCGCATTTTTTCTGTAAGCTTTGCTGTGGTGTTGGCTTTTAAATAATCAGTGGCTGCAAAATCACCTCCTTTTAATATTTTCAATCCGTCAGTAACGGTCATTTGTTTTACCGCATCAATAAAAATGGTAGAAATTCCGCCTGCTGCATCTTCCGCTGCCCTGTTCATTGATAAAATGGCTTTATCTGCCAAAGAACCTAAACCGGCTTTGCGCAAAGTAGATTCTACTTTTTGTGCTTCCGGTGGCATTAAAATTTTTATGGCTGCATTGGTAAAAAATGCATCTGTTTTGTGTAATCTTTTTGAAGCACTGTCGGTACCAATGGTCAATGCTTCTTTTAAACCGTTGATGATATCATCATTGCTCAATCCTGATCCGCTGGTGGATTTTCCAAGACCGGACAAGATATTTCCGCTACTATCTTTAGAAGTAGCTTTTTTTATCTTACCTAAAATGCCTTGTGCATTAACAAAAGAAACGGCTGCAACAGCCAATAAAACGAAAGTAAATTTTTTCATATTCAGATTTTAAGACTTAGACGACAAAATTATCGGTTAATATGCTAACATATGGTTAATACTCCGGAATAGTTGTTTACATATTCCTGCAACAAATTCCAGTATTTTTACAACCACAATAATATATTAAAAACCATACCAAAAGCAATTTTTACATGGCCGCAAGGAAAAAGATATTAGCCATTTCGGGAAGTACCCGCCAGAATTCTACCAATTTTAATTTATTGAAGGCTATTGAACTTTTATTTGAAGATGCTATTGAAATGAAAATATTTGAAGGCATTGCAGCATTGCCACATTTTAATCCTGATGATACAGACAAAGCTATTCCTGAAGTAATCCTATTCAGAGAGAGACTACGGCATGCTGATGGGGTGATCATTTGTACCCCTGAATATGCTCACGGTGTTCCGGGTTCTTTAAAAAATGCTATTGACTGGACAGTCTCTACCAATGAATTTTCTCATAAACCAACCGCATTAATAACAGCTTCCACAGATGGAAGAGCAGGTCATTCCGCTTTATTGGAAACATTACAAACTATTGAGGCGGAAAATGTAGCACAATTGCAATTGCTCATTCAATTTGCAGCTACAAAAATCGGCAAAGATTATATCATTAAAGATGAGGCTACACTTGTTGCAATAAAAGAATTGATTACTGCATTAATCAATACCATTGAAACCAATTCAATTGCTGAACATTAAAATACTGGATCATTATTATTTTTTATCGAAAGCGCTCCTGTAGGGCATTTATTCACCTGTTCAATTATCGTTTGTGTATCGGCACCTTTTGCATTGATCCATGGATGCGCTTTTAAATCGAATACCTGCGGTAATTGCGTTACACAGCGGCCGGAGTGTTTGCACAATTCGGGTTTCCATACTACCGTGATATCATCATTAGCGTATTTTATTTTCTTATCTACCTCTTCTTCATGATACACATAAGTACGCACTTTAGTATTGCCTTCCAGTATTTTTGAAACAGGGCAAGCCTGTGCAATTTCTGCTAAACGATTTTTCTGCTCTGCACTTACTTCAGCATCCGGGAAACTGATATCACGATCTATAAAGGTCAGCAGTTCTTCTCCCTGTTTGGATTGAAACAAATTGGTGTTTACAGCAATGGAAGGAATATCCCAGCCCTTGCGTTCAATATACATGCGCAGGGTTACCAACGTGCAGGAAGCCAATGAAGACAATAATAATGTAAATGGATCGGGGCCGGTATCTTCACCGCCGCTTTTAACAGGTTCATCGGCAATAAATTTACCATTACGCCATTCAATATTGCATTGATATTTTTTTGTACCGATAGTGCCATGCACCGGCTTTTCTAATTTGTATTGCATTGCAGTATTTTTAAAATTTATCTCTTACGCTTTCATCTAAGATCATTTTCCATTCCGGATGCCTTTTAATGTACGCCACCACAAACGGGCAAAGTGGTATTAACCTGAAATGATTTTTTTCCAGGTAAGCCAGTGTTTTTTCAATAATGGCAATGGCAACACCTTTGCCTTCCAATGCAGGTGGCACTTCGGTATGCAGCAGGCTGATAGTAAAATGATTTTCTGAATACACAATTTTTGCTTTATAGTCATCCACCATCATCTCAAATTGTTTGAGGTGTTCATTTTTTACAAGCGGAAGATTTACAAATTCATCTTTCATAATTATTTTTTTAATTAGTAACTCAATGTACCGAATTTTCCATTCCTGTAATCATCCATGGCCTGTTCAATTTCTGCTGCGGTGTTCATTACAAAATTATCTTTTGCTGCAACTGGCTCGTCAATAACTTCGGCAGACAAAAATAATAATTGTGCACTTTCTTCTGCACAAACAATTATCTCATCATTTTCTTTTTCAAATACAATTAAGTTATGCTCAGTAACAGTTTCCATGTTTACATTAATGCGGCCATTAACTACATACAGCAATGTCCAGTAGCCTGGTGTTGCAGCAAACTGAACTCTTTTGCCTTTTTCTATTTCTCCTATTATTGAAATTACCGGAGTTAAACTTTTTACCGGTCCCGTTTTACCTTCATAATCACCACTGGCCAGGCGAAAACTCACCCCTTCCTGTTCCAGCACTTTTGGCAATTGCTCTTTTGTTGCAGATTGATAAGATGGTGCATCAAATTTATTAGCTGCCGGTGCATTGATCCATAATTGTATGAACTCACTTACGCCGCCATTATCTAAAAAATTTTGTGTAGGGCCTTCGCTATGCAACAAGCCTTTTCCTGCAAACATCCATTGTACATCACCGGCTTTTACTACATTATCATGCCCGGCATTGTCTTTATGATATCCTTCTCCCTGCAAGGTGAATGTTACTGGCGAAAAACCACGATGCGGATGTGGATTGATACGCAATGCGGAACCGGGCTCAATATTTTTCGGCAGCATATGATGCAGTACAATAAAAGGATTGGCAAACCTGAAATCTTTGTGTGGCAAAGGTTGCAATACCGTTTCTTCTTTCGTGATCTGTTTTTCTCTTCCGGCTAAAATATGTTCAATTGCCTTTTTCATCATTAAAGTTTTTAAAATAAGGAAGTCAAGTTTTAAAAACTTGACTTCCTTGTAAAATTATAATTAATCTAACACTCCAAATTTTCCATTCTGAAATTCTGCTATCGCTTCATATATTTCGTCCTGTGTATTCATTACAAACGGACCGTAGCTTGCAATGGGTTCATCGATAGGCTCACCGCTTAACAATAACACTACTGCATTTTCATTTGCTTTGATCTGTATTTCTTCTCCTTCATTTTTAAACAAAACAAAACTGTGTTCAGCTGCATTGCTACCATTTACTTCAACACTGCCGTTAATTATCAGCAAAGCGGTGTTATGTGTTGACGGTACAGTCACTGTTGCTTCACCATCTTTGTTCAATTTAAAATCAAACAGGTTTACCGGTGTATAAGTTGCTGCAGGGCCTTTTACTTCGTTGTAATTTCCTGCAATTACATTTACAATACCACTGTTGCCGGGCAATTCAATTTTACCCATCTGGCTGGCAGTGATAGATTGATAATGCGGTGCTACTGATTTATCTTTTTTAGGAAGATTCACCCATAACTGTACCATTTCAAACGGGCCACCTTTTTTAGAATATTCTTTTTCGTGGTATTCTTTATGTAAGATACCAGCACCCGCAGTCATCCATTGCACATCACCGGGATTAATGATACCACTGTTACCGGCGCTATCATGATGTGCCACACTGCCTTTGTAAGCAATGGTCACGGTTTCAAAACCTTTGTGCGGATGCACATCCACACCTCTTAGTTTTTCAGTTGGTGTAAAATTAAATTCAGCACCAAAGTCCAGCATTAAAAACGGGCTTATTCTTCTCTGGGGAATATTAGCACGAGGTATAAAATTATATACCCTGAAACCATCTCCCACCATGCCTGGTTGTTCAGGTCTTTTTATTATTCTTTCGATTACTTTTTTCATACAATTTATTTTAATTTTTTTATTGAATAGTGATGGGTAATGCCGCTGTTTTTAGAGCATCATCAACAAATGAGAATGAAGGTTTGCTGGTGGCGTCTCTTTTTTGCAAGGCAGTTTTTATCTGCTCAGTAATTACATCATCGTTATTATTTTGCAAGAGGATCAGATCCGGTTGTTGAAACAAAAATAATTTACTCAGCTTTACTACATCATCTTGGATAGTGTTGCTAAAAACCACCGCATCAAAATCCACCTGGTGAAATTTTTCAATCGCTGTTTCTGTATCAGCCACTGTAACTACATCCCATTCGTTACCGGTATGTAAGAAATCATTTTTTCCCACTACCAGTATTGTTGTCCTGTTCATATACTTTCCTTTTTTTGAATAACAAAAGTACAATGGCAATAAACTAAAAAAAATAATGCAGGTTAAGGAAAAAACTTAATCAAGATTAAGTTTTATTTCTTCGCAGGAACTTTATTCAGCATTTTACTAAGGAATTCCGGCGTAACGCCAATGTAAGCAGCTACCTGCTTTTGAGGGAGATTTTCTATCAATGATGGATAGCGTTTGCAGAAATTGCCATAACGCTCCAGTGCAGAAAGACTGAGATTATCGATAAGGCGGTGCTGGTAAGTGGCTAAAGAATTTTCAGCCAATATCCTAAAGAAGCGTTCCAGTTTGGGTATGGCTGCATACAGTTTATCCAGGTCATTTTTTTGTATCAGTATTATTTCGCTATCATCCACGGCATCGATATACAATGTACCCGGCTCCTGGGTGATCATACTCCGCATGTCGCTTATCCACCAACCGGGCGGCGCAAATTGCAGGATATGTTCAAACCCATTTTTATCAATGGAATAACTGCGAAGACAACCGGCTATAACAAATACAGCCTGCTTTGTAATATCACCTTCCTGGTACAAAAACTGTTTTTTCTTTACTTTTTTAAATGACAATACAGCAATTAGCTGCTGCTGCTCTTCGGCAGTAAGGCTGATATGTCTGGCAATGGCACTTAATAATAGATCGGGCTGCATAGTTATTTATCTGTTTTCAAAAATAAGAAAGAATATGTAGTCATCGGCGAACTGTTTGTGTAAACTTAAAACCAAAAATCATTCATCATAAATTAAAAAGTGCTTACTTTTAAGCCTCTTAATTTCTTCAACCTCTTATAAAGCTTTTCCAATGAAAAAAATGTTTGCTGTATTTGTTTGCATGCTTGTCAGTCTGCAGTTTTTAATAGCCCAGGTTAGCGTAACCAGCCTGCTCACAGAAAATCTCTCCAATCCATTGAGCATTGATGTTGCCACTCCCCGACTGAGCTGGCAATTGGCAAGCAGTAAAAGAAATGTGGTACAAACTGCTTACGAATGTAAAGTAATGAATGGAAAAAGCGTTGTATGGAGCAGCGGCAAAGTATTATCAGCACAATCAGTTATGATACCTTATGCAGGAAGCCAGTTGCAATCGGGCAAGCAATATAACTGGCAGGTAAAAGTGTGGGATAATTATGGCGCTGCATCTGCATGGAGTACTACGGCTAGTTTTAAAATGGGTTTATTAAATGCATCAGACTGGAAAGCAAAATGGATAGAGTCAGGTTTTGCAGAAGACAGTATCAATCGTCCGGCACAATATTTCAGAAAACCATTTTTGCTGAATAAAAAAATAAAAACGGCTACTGCTTACATTACAGCACATGGCATGTATGAAGCGCAAATTAATGGCAAACGTATTGGTGATTATTATTTAACCCCGGGCTGGACGTGTTATAACAACCGCCTGCAATACCAGGTGTATGATGTAACAGCCATGTTGAACAATGGCGCTAATGCCATTGGAGTTGTGGCAGGCATGGGTTGGTACCGTGGCTTTTTAGCATGGGATGATCATAAAAATCTGTATGGTAAAAAAACGGGCATTTTATTGCAGTTAGAAATTGAATACAATGATGGCACTACACAAACAATAATTTCTGATGAAAGCTGGAAATCTTCTTACGGTGCTATCCGCTATGCGGAAATTTATAATGGCGAAACAGATGATGCAAGAGAAGAAAAAACAGGTTGGTCAGCAACCAACTTTAATGATGCCGACTGGAAAGCCGTAAAAATTGGTGACGCCGATAAAGCGCATTTAGTGGCCACCTATAATGAACCTGTTAAAAAGCATGAAACATTTAAACCCATTAAAATTTTCAGAACACCCAAAGGAGAATTAGTGGCTGATTTTGGACAGAACCTTGTAGGCTGGGTGGAATTAAAAGTAAAAGGTAATAGCGGTGATAAAGTAAATATCTTTCATACAGAAGTATTGGATAAAGCAGGAAATTTTTATACAGAGAATCTTCGTGTGGCCAAACAACAAAACACTTATATTTTAAAAGGTGGTGGTGAAGAATTTTTTGAACCGCATTTTACCTTCCAGGGATTTCGTTACATAAAAGTAGAAGGTTTTCCCGGTGAATTGACACCGGAAAATATTACTGCAGTAGCGTTATATTCTGATATTAAATCAACAGGCACATTCACTTCTTCCAATGCATTGGTAAATCAATTACAGCATAATATTCAATGGGGACAAAGAGGTAATTTTTTGGATGTGCCTACTGATTGTCCGCAACGTGATGAACGCTTAGGCTGGACGGGTGATGCACAGGCATTTTCACGTACCGCCACTTTTAATTTTGGTGTAAATAATTTTTTCGCTAAATGGTTAAAAGATGTGGCATTTGATCAGTTACCCAATGGCAGTGTGCCTTTTGTGATACCGAATGTATTGGGTAAAACAGATGCCGGCTCAACAGGTTGGGCTGATGTGGCTACAATCATTCCATGGAATGTGTATTTAGCTTATGGTGATAAACAGGTGTTGACGGATCAATACAGCAGCATGAAAGCATGGGTGGGCTATATGGAAAAAGCCAGCAAAAATTATTTATGGAATACGGGTTTTCATTTTGGCGATTGGTTATTTTATCGCCCCTTTGATGATAATGATGGCCGCTCAGCGGTAACAGATAAATATTTTATTGCACAATGCTTTTTTGCATACTCTGCCCAGTTAACATTAAATGCGGCAAAAGTATTAGATAAAACTGCCGACATAACTTATTACAGCAACCTGGTAGAAAAAGTAAAAGAAGCTTTTTTAAAAGAATATGTTACTCCAAACGGAAGATTATTATCCAACACACAAACTGCACATGTGCTGGCATTAAATTTTGATATGCTGCCGGAAGCTATGCGTAAAGATGCAGCAGCAAGACTTGCAGAGAATGTAAAAAGTTATGGCAATCATTTAACCACAGGATTTTTAGGCACTCCGTATCTCTGTCATGTGCTCAGTCGTTTTGGTTATACCGATGTTGCCTATAAACTATTATTACAGGAAACTTATCCCTCATGGTTGTACCCTGTAAAAATGGGGGCTACCACCATCTGGGAAAGATGGGATGGCATAAAACCTGATGGCAGTTTCCAGGTACCTTCAATGAATTCTTTCAATCACTATGCATACGGCGCTATTGGCGACTGGATGTACCGTGTGATGGTAGGACTGGATACTTATGAAGATGGTGTTGGCTATAAGCATATCAAAATACAACCGCATATTGGTGGTGGCTTTACCAATGCTTCAGCAAGTTTGCAAACTTATTATGGCACTTTAAGCAGCAGCTGGAAAGATGAAGCAGGCAGGATTAGCATGGACGTGGAAATTCCTGCAAACACCACTGCTACTGTATACGTACCTTCTACTGCGTACGTAGCAAAAGAAGGCGACGTAATATTACCATCCCCGTTAAAAGATATTACAGTTATTGGCAAAGAGGATTTTTATGTGATTCTCAAAGTTGGTTCGGGCAAATACCATTTTGAGGGGATGCAATTATTTTAAAAATATTTTTTTTAATTGTCTAATTAAGGCAATGCCGTTCGTCATAGTAATGAAAACAGATTTTAAAACATCTAAAAACATTAACCATGACAGCGAAAGAAAATGCACTCAACTGGTTTGAAATATCAGTAGCTGATATCAGCCGTGCAACAAAATTTTACGAAACGATTTTTGACATTCAACTGCGCCAGGAGGAAATGATGGGTATGAAAATGGCTTTCTTCCCCTATGAAAATATGAACGGAACAGTGTCCGGGGGATTAGTGCAAGGGCCGATGCATAAACCCGGAGCAGATGGCACCAAAGTTTACCTGAATGGCAACCCGGATCTTTCCAATGTGCTTTCAAAAATTGACAAAGCAGGAGGAAAAGTATTGATGCCAAAGACAAAGATCACTGATGAGATCGGCTTCATGGCTTTTTTTACAGATACCGAGGGCAATACTGTTGCATTACATTCCAATAAATAATTAAAACATAAAAATATTATGAAAGAATTCTTATTAATTTTCAGAAGAGAAAATACAACTGATAATCCACCAATGTCGCCCGAACAATTGCAAGCCATGATGAAACCATGGCAGGATTGGATTGGCAGTATTGCTGCACAAAATAAACTGGTAACTGCGGGAAACCGTTTAGAAACCGACGGCACCGTTGTAAAGCCGGGAAATATTGTTACTAACGGGCCTTTTGTAGAAATAAAAGAAGCGATCGGTGGTTATACGATTATCAAAGCTGATTCATTAGCAGAAGCTACAGAAATTTCTAAAGGTTGCCCGATACTTTTTGTTGGTGGCAGTGTGGAAGTGAGAGCGATAATACCAATGTAACGGGATGCGAAGGGTTGTCAACCTTCGTAAAGTATCTTCTAAATTATAACCGCTCTCTAAGGTTGACAACCCTCACATAACATTGCCTCTGTACATTTACAGGGGCATTATCATAATGAACGAAACAGAATTGATACCGCATTTGTTCCGCACAGAATACAGCAAGATCGTTGCTGTACTTTGTAAATTATTTGGTATTGAGTACATGAGCACCGCAGAAGATATTGCCAGTGATACTTTTTTATTAGCTGCGGAAACCTGGGGACTGAAAGGCTTACCACAAAACCCAACGGCATGGTTATATAAAGTTTCAAAAAATAAAGCCATTGACCTTTTAAGAAGGAGCAAACTTTTCACTGAAAAAATTACAACTGCTATTACCGCTGAAGAAAACAGTGTTACAGAACCCGAAATTGATCTTAGTGCACAAAACATTACCGACAGCCAGTTGCAGATGATGTTTGCTATTTGTCATCCCTGCATTTCGGCAGAAGCACAAATAGGTTTATCCTTAAACATTCTTTGCGGATTTGGTGCAGAAGAAATTGCTGATGCATTTTTAAGTAACAAAGAAACGATCTACAAAAGGTTAAGCCGGGCCAAAGAAAAACTGCAGGCAGACAAAGTAAAAATTGAAATGCCCGATGCTGCAGCGATCAATCAGAGACTGGAGACTGTTTTAACTACTTTGTATTTATTATTCAGCGAAGGTTATTATTCCTCTTCGCAAAATACTACTTTAAGAAAAGAATTGTGCATTGAAGCCATGCGCTTAAACCTGATGCTTATAGAAAATGAACAAACTAATACACCCGCTGCCAATGCGTTGCTTTCGTTAATGTGTTTTCATGCGTCAAGATTTGATGCCAGGATAAATAACCAGGGTGAAATTATTTTGTATGAAGACCAGGATGAAAATCTTTGGAACACTGAACTAATCAATAAAGGAAAATACTACCTGAACAAAGCATCCACCGGTAATCAATTAACCAAATACCACCTGGAAGCCGCCATAGCTTTCTGGCATACGCAAAAAAAAGATACGCCTGAAAAATGGGAAAACATCCTGCAACTCTATAACAAATTATTACAGGTAGAGTACTCTCCCATTGCTGCATTAAACAGAACCTATGCACTTTCAAAAGCCAATGGAAAACATGAAGCTATTGCTGAAGCAGAGAAATTAAATCTTTCAGGTAATCATTTGTATCATTCTTTGTTGGGTAATTTGTATACCGATATCAATACTATTAAAGCAGTACATCATTTTCAAACTGCATTATCATTAACAAAATCGGCAGCTGATAAAATTACAATACTTAAAAATATCAGTACCCTTCAATAGTTATTAAATAAGCCTTCTTCTCCCATTTTTTTTATATCGATGCTCATAGTAAATGGGTGCCCCAAAAAATAAACTGGTTTATGACCAATACCAGCCAAATGATTTTGGTCATAAAAATATTTTTATTAAAATTTTATCTTAGGGTCAAAACTCATATCAATCCTGAGAAGAAAAATAAAATACTATCGCCTGCTCTGGCTTAAACATGATCTTCCTGCCGGCTTATCTGTTTTTTTTGTTGCACTGCCGCTTTGCTTAGGCATTGCATTGGCATCTGGTGCACCATTATATGCAGGATTACTTTCCGGCATTATTGGCGGCCTGGTTGTTTCATTGATAAGCGGCGCTTCATTAGGCGTATCCGGCCCTGCTGCAGGCTTAACAACATTGGTGGCAGCATCCATAATTTCATTGGGTGATTATAAAATATTTTTGCTGGCAGTAATTATTGCAGGGTGTTTTCAATTATTACTTGGCTTGTTAAAACTGGGAGTGATCGCCAATTATTTTCCCTCATCAGTAATCAAAGGTATGTTGGCGGCCATTGGAATTATATTGATTTCAAAACAAATTCCATTAGCATTGGGTTATGATAAACCTGATTTCTGGACGGGCAGTTTTATGCATTTATTTTCGTCGCAGAATTTTATTGCCAGCATAAAAAACTTTAACCAGGAAATTACAAGAGGTGCTATTATCATTGCTATACTATCGCTACTTGCAATGGTAGTATTACAACAACCATTTGCAAAAAAATTAAAAGTAATTCCTGCTCCTTTAATAGTAGTGGTCTTTGGTATTATCATCAATATCTTTTTTACCAGGATCACTTCTGTATATACCTTGCGTCCTACGCAATTAGTTACTATTCCATCAAACATTTTTTCAAATATTGCCTTTCCCGACGTTTCAAAAATTTTCAGCAATAAAGAGATATGGATAGATGGTTTATTCATCGGACTTTTAGCTACATTAGAAACATTGCTCTGTACTGAAGCAATTGATAAATTAGATAAGCATAACAGAATTACACCTGTAAACCGTGAGTTGGTAGCGCAAGGTATTGGCAATATGTTGTGCGGATTGTTAGGTGCCATTCCCATAACTGCAGTGGTAGTAAGAGGTGCTGCCAATATTGATGCCGGTGCCCGGACAAAATTATCGGCATTTACACATGGATTATTTTTATTGTTAGCGGTATTGCTGATTCCTTTCTTACTTAATAAAATACCTTATGCATCGTTGGCAGCCATTTTATTAATTACAGGTTATAATCTTACCAAACCAAAACTCTACCGCAATATGTGGAGCCTGGGCTGGAAACAATTTATTCCGTTCATTATTACCATTGTGGTGATTCTTTTTACTGATCTTTTAATTGGCGTAAGCATTGGACTGCTCCTCTCCATTTATTTTATCATCAGCAATAATTTTAAAGCAGAATATAAGATCACCAAAACAAAACAACACGAAACTGAAGTATATTATATCAAACTCAACAGCAATGTCACTTTTCTAAATAAAGTAAATCTTAAAAAGGCATTAGATAAAGTTCCGGCATACAGCGTTCTTACAATTGATGGCAGCGATTGTAACTTTATTGACTACGACATTCTTGAAATAATCAGCGAATATGCTAATAAAGCTCACGACAGGCATATTGAATTACACCTTAAAGGCATTGAAAAAGTGAACATTACAGCGGTGCATTAAAAAATTAACAGCGCAAACAGCATTCTGGCACCATTATTTCATAACAGTATCAGCACTAAAAGATATTTTATGAAAAAAATAATAAGCCTTAGTATAATTGCATTATTACTCTCCACTACTTTTATTTCCTGTTCAAAAGATGTTACCACTTCATCTTCAACAACAACCCCTACAAGTACAGTGGTAACCCAGGGTACCTGGAAAATAACTTATTACAATGATAGTGGTGCTGATGAAACAACCAATTACACCGGTTATACTTTTGCATTTACCACCGGAGGTTCTGTCAGTGCCATTCTGGGTAGTTTTGTAACCAACGGTACCTGGACTTCTTACAATGACGACAGCCAGAATAAATTGTATTTAAATTTTGGTAGTACTGTGCCGCTAAGTAAGTTAAAAGTAGACTGGCATATCATTGAAAAAACAAGTATCAAAATACGTTTGGAAGATGTAAGCGGTGGCGGCAGTGGTACAGATTATCTTACTTTGGAAAGGTTGTAAAACAATATCAGCTTAAAGCAAAATCAACTGCCGCAGTTGAATGTATTAATGCTGTATCAAAAACCGGTGCAGCACAATCTTGCTGTTTTATCAATATCGGAATTTCGGTGCAACCTAAAATAATTCCTTCTGCACCTTCTTCAATAAGCACATTAATAATGCGTAAATATTCTGCCTTGGTTTCAGGTAAAAAAATACCTGATCCAAATTCATTGTAGATAGCATTATTGATAAAGGCAATATCGGTTTCTCCGGGTATAATGGTAGTTATTCCATTGTCAGCCAGTTTAGCTTTATAAAAATCAAGTTGCATGGTATATTTTGTACCCAGCAAAGCCACTTTTTTTAATCCTGTATTTTTTATAGCAGCGGCAGTTACTGTTCCAATATGTATCACCGGTATGTTTACTGCAGCCTGAATTTCGTCAGCAATTTTATGCATGGTGTTAGCACCGATCATAATGCAATCAGCACCTGCTGACTCTAGCGATTGTGCTGCTTTGCAAATGATCACTGCAATACCATCCCAATCCTGTGCTTCGGTTAACACTTTTATTTCTGCAAAATCAACCGAATTTAAAATAATTTTTGCCGCATGTGCACCACCAAGGCGTTTATTGGTTAATTCATTCAACAACCTGTAATAATCCAATGTAGAGTACCAGGTCAGGCCGCCGATGATGCCGATTGTTTTCATGCTTATATTTTTTGCAACGCAATGTTACAATCATTTTTTGTAAATCTTCGTCTCACAAAAAAAGGACTGTGATGCTTGATTTGATACATTTCTTTTGTCTTTATGAATAAATTGCCGGTTAAACCGGCTTTTAAAGTTGTACTGATTATAACCCGTAATAGCCTTGGCTGTAATAAAAAAAATACCCTGAAACTCAATACAGTAAAGGCTTTTAACAAAACCTTCACCCTTTAGGCATAATATTACGAACCAACAATTGACTTATAAAGCATAATAAAGCTTACTATCTTTGCGCCGCAATTCGGTAAACCTGCGCTATTTACTGGTTATTACAACCAACGTGTGCTACTGAACAATCCGCCCAACCAGACTTTTTCGCCTGACTTTGAGGGGATATAATTTTTTAAATTAAAACTAGAAATATGAAGAGTGATGTCATGGGCATTGGTGCCCCTATCAACAAAAAAGACCTGAAAGAACTATTGAAAGAAACAAAAGAAACCATTGCTGTTGATGTAAGAATTGACGGGAACAACAACCGTTCATTTGGTGTGGTAGATTTGTGGAATGTTCAAAAAAGACAAAGAACCACTGCCTCAATGATGAGGAGATGGTCTAACTAAGTGTTACTTTATTCGTTTGAAATAAAATAGTTCTTTTTAGTTTTTACAGCATGGCTTGCGCCATGCTTTTTTTTTGCCACAGATTGCACAAATTCCACAGAAGAAAAATGCTGTGGATTTATTTGTGTAATCTGTGCAATCTGTGGCGGCCGTATGATTTTGTTAAATTTTTAACAAGAGTTATTGAATTTGGTACGGTTTTGCATCGTTATAGAAAATTGAATATCTTTACTATGCACTATACAATTACTATGTCTGCATCATTTGAGTCTGAAAAAAACAGGAAAGCATTTTTTTATACTATCGCAATAGTTATTGCCTTTTTATTATTGGCTATTTTCTGGACATGGATCATACCTCCGCCACCAGCTCCCATAGCACAAGACCTGATTGAAGTGAACTTAGGCAATTTAAGCGAAGGCTTTGGTGAAGTGCAGCCATTGATCAAAGGAGAAAAATCGCCTGCAGAAGAACCTGCAAACGAACCAAAACAGACCCAAGCCGCAGCCGCTCCTGAGCCTGTAAAAGAACAGATGCCCGACGACAGTAAAGATGCAGATGCGATACCTGTTGTAAAACCAACTAAAACTGTAACAAAAACAAAACCAGTAACAAACACAGTGCCTGTTGTTGTAGCTGAACCTAAACCACGAAAACCAAAAATCACTTATCCGGATGGTGTAAGAAATCCTAACCCTGGTAATAACGCAACTGAAGGGAATGATACATACACACAAGGAAATAACCCCAAAGGTACCGGTGATGCAGGTCATCCTAATGGAAAACCTGATAGCTATGGGAATAACCCCGGTGGGAAAACCGGTGGAGCAAGTGTTACAAAAGGAGTAAGACCTTATAATTTAGGAGATTTAAGATTTCAAGATGATTTCAATGAGAATGCAAAAGTGTATGTTGACATCCGGTATAATGCCGCAGGAACTTTTGTTAGCTCAACTGTTTCAAGAGGAACGACAACATCAAATGCCAAGATACTTTCAATAGCACGGCAAAAAGTAAGTGCATTAAAATTCCCTCCATCGCCAGATGGTGGTATTACAACAATACTATTAAATTTTAAAGTGCAATAATCTTCATCGCATTTATTCTCTCTCCGGTACCATGTTTTATGATAACTTGCTTTCGATTAAACTCATTTAACTTCCATTCAACATTTGTATTGCTATTGCGCTTTACTTACATTTGCTGCTGAATTATAGTTATTAAATGAATTATCAGCAAACGATTGATTATCTCTACCAGCACCTGCCCATGTTCAGCCGCATTGGTGCTGCTGCATATAAGAAAGACCTGCATAATACTATTGCACTTTGCGATGCATTAGGTAATCCTGAAACAAAATTTAAAAGTATTCATATTGCCGGTACCAATGGTAAAGGCAGTACCAGCCATATGCTTGCTGCAATGTTGCAACAGGCAGGTTATAAAACGGGATTATATACATCGCCTCACTTAAAAGATTTCAGGGAAAGGATAAAGATAAACGGTGCGATGATCACCGAGGAATTTGTAATTGAATTTGTACAACATACTAAAATTATTGCAGAAGAAATTCAGCCGTCTTTTTTTGAATTGACTGTAGCCATGGCATTTGAATATTTTGCAAAAGAGAAAGTTGATATCGCAATTATTGAAACCGGCCTGGGTGGCAGGTTAGACAGCACTAATGTGATCACTCCCCTGCTTTCAGTAATTACCAATATCGGTTACGACCATATGAATATTCTCGGCAATACACTGGAAGAAATTGCTATGGAAAAAGCAGGCATCATAAAACCTGGAGTACCGGTTGTAATTGGAGAATACCTTGCTGAAACAAAAAATATTTTTCTTGCCAAAGCAACAGCATGTAATGCCCCCATTTATTTTGCACAGGATGAATATATGGTTTCGGATATTGTATCAACGGTGCAAACTTTACAGTGTGCTGTTACCAACACTGTGCATAAAATAACAGAACAATTTTTACTTGATCTTAATGGTATTTATCAAACCAAAAATCTTTGTACTGTTTTATGCGCCGAAGGTATTATAACGCAGCAAGGTTTTACAATAAAAAATGAAGCAGAAAAAACTGCTTTAGCCAATACCAAAAAAATAACCGGCCTGCATGGCAGGTGGGATGTAATAGCAGAAAACCCTGCAATTGTTTTAGATGTAGCGCATAACGAAGATGGTATCAGGCAGATTTTAAAACAATTGCCAATAGGCAACACACAGATAAAAACACATTTTGTAATTGGTATGGTAAAAGATAAAGAAGTGGATAAGGTTTTATCGCTGCTGCCAGCTAATGCTGATTATTATTTTACCAATGCTCATATACCAAGGGCCATGCCTGCACAGGAATTACAAACCAAAGCTGCAACATTTAATCTGAATGGAAATTTTTATGATGATGTAAACAATGCCATTGCTGCAGCAAAAGAAAAAGCTTCCGCAACCGACCTGATCATCGTTTGCGGAAGCGTATTTTTAGTGGGAGAAGTAAATGTGCCCGCAGATGTCGCAGAAAAGAAAACATAATTGTAACATATCTGATAATCATTGGAGGTACCTGTGTTAAACAGTCCTGCACTATTTACCATTGACGATTGACGATTGACGATTCACCATTCACGACTCACGCCCCCGCATCTATTTTCTGAAAAGCATAATACACACAGGCCATGTGCAGCGACTGAACGATCTCATTATTCAATAACATTTTTCTGAAATCTTCCAGCGGCATTGTCACCAGGTCTATATCTTCATTGTGATCTAACTTTTGTTCCGCTATTTTTTTTCCACCCCTGGCTAAATATAAATAAGTATAATTATCCAGCATGCCGGGATTGGCGGTAATTTTTCCCAGGTAATCATAACTGGCAAATTCATAACCAGTCTCTTCCAGCAGTTCTCTTGCAATAGCTTTTTGATGATCTTCTCCTGCATCAATAAAACCACCGGGTATCTCTAAAATGGTTTCGCCTATTGCATGGCGGTACTGCCTTACCAAAACCACTTCATTATCTTCTGTAACTGCCATGGCACAGGCACTGGGCGGTAATTCAACCACAAAGTAAGGATCTACAATTTGTCCATCCGGCCTTTCACAACGGTCTTCTCTTGCTGTAAAATAAATATGTTTACTTAAATATTTTGAGGCTAATAATTTCCACTGCATGATTGTCAATTGGTTTATTGGTTTACTGGTTTATTAGTTAATTAGTTTAACTTCTGGCCGCAACCCCAATTAACTAATTAACCAATTAACTATTTAACTATTTCCATTTCATTCTTTCTCTTAAACTGGTGATATGCGCCACATGATGCCTGCCATGCCATGCGTACATTCCAAGCAAATGCCATAAGGTCATTTCTTTTTTATGCTCCGGGTGAAAAACAGTTCTCTGCAATTCTGATTCCGTAATGTCTTTAAGAAAATAATACCAGCGGCTATGTAAGGCATGTAATAATGTGAGCGAAATATTTATGGGTTGTTCCAGTGAATCTTTCATCTCTGCCCAGGCCACTTCATCATAAGGCCTGATGGTGGGATTATCTTCGGTAAGGCCTAATTTAAAACGTGTATAAGCATTCATGTGACTGTCTGCCACATGATGCACCACCTGCTTCACCATCCAGCCACCTTCCCTGTAAGCTGTGTCTAATTGTGCAGCATCTAAATTTATCACGGCATTTTCTAAATGCTGTGGCAGGTTTTTTATATCGGTCAGCCATTCCTGTAATTGTTTTTCAGAAAATGGTTGTGCTTCATATTTACCGATGGGGTATCTTAGGTCTTCACTCATTATAAACAGAACTTTTTATTATTAATTAGAAGCCGGTGCAACGGGTTTAATTCCTTCCAATGTCATTTCAAAAATTAAAGCAGCGCCGGGAGGAATAGCATTAGGGTCTCTCGGGTTTAAATAATAAGCTAATTCCGTAGGTATAAATACTCTCCATTTATCTCCTACCCTCATCAATTGTAAAATTTCTATCCACCCCTTAATAACACCTGTTACCGGGAATACTGCAGGCTGTCCACGCTTGTAAGAATTATCAATCTCACGGCCATCTATAAGTGTACCTACATAATTCACCACTACGGTATCAACCAGTGTAGCTTTTAGTGTAGACGTTTCAGGTGCCTTTGTTATCACTTCATACTGCAGCCCGTCTGGCAATGTAGTAACACCCGGTTTCTTTTTATTGGCTTCTAAAAATGTAACGCCTTTGGCTATTTCTGCGGCAGATGCTTCTTTAGAAAATGCATCCACTTGTTTTTGCATACAGGCTCCCATTTGCTCTACGCTCAGTATTGGCTTCTTACCTTTATATACATCATCAATAGCCATTTGCATTATCACAGGGTTTATCTTGTTGATATTTTGCGATTTCATATTATTGGCCACATTATACCCTGCAGCATAACTAAAACTATCTACTAAATTTTTAAACGGGCCTTTTACTGCAACCAATTTTACTGCAGGCTTTGCCGCAACTTTAGGCTTGGTTTGCGCCGCAGCATAAAAAAATAACCCCATTGTTAACATCAATACTAATACCTTCTTCATGAACTTTTTGTTTTTTGTTTTAATTTACTTTATATACTTATTTACTTTATATACTTTTTTACTCGTTAATCTTCCCTCATCTCTTTACCAGTAAGATGAATAAAAACATCTTCAAGATTTGCTAACTTAACCTGTTTGGGCCTTTCAAAACCTGTAGCAACCAAATCATCAATCATTTTATCAGGAGAATCTAAAGAAATGATCTTGCCTTCGTCCATAATAGCAATGCGGTCGCAAAGTTGTTCTGCCTCATCCATATAATGTGTGGTGATAATAACAGTGGTGCCCTTGGCACGGATATCAATAATAAGGTCCCACAAATTTCTTCTTGCCTGCGGATCAAGCCCTGTTGTAGGTTCATCCAGGAAAATAATTTTAGGTTTATTGATTAGTGTAGTGGCAATAGAAAAACGCTGCTTTTGCCCGCCACTCATATCCTTAAATTTATTTTTCGCTTTATCTTCCAGGTTTACCATTTTCAACAACTCCATGGCATTTACCGGTTCATTATACAAACCGCCAAATAAATTGATCAGTTCTATTAAATTCAATCCGGGATAAAAACCTGAAGTTTGTAACTGTACACCAATGATCTTTTTAATTTCTCCCGGAGATTTATCCAGGTTAAAACCATTCACCATCACCTCACCACTGGTTTTATCTTTTAGCGTTTCTATAATTTCCAGCGTGGTGGATTTACCTGCGCCATTAGGGCCAAGTAAACCAAAAATTTCTCCTTCATATACATCAAAGGAAATTCCTTTTACTGCATGAAAGTTGCCATAATTTTTGGTAAGATTCTTTACTGAGATAATTGTATTCATACTTACAAATTATAAAGTCATTTCCATTTTTACATCTGCTGTTTCAAATGGAGAATTGGTTACTGTTACATGTTGAAACCCGTACTTTTCATACAACCCTAAAGCAGTTGTTAATTGGTGATTTGAAAAGAGCTCCAGTTTTTTTGCACCTATCTGCTTCGCTTTTTCAATGCATTTTTCAATCAGCAATTTACTAATGCCTTTGCCCTGGAAAGCTTCGTCAACTGACATTTTTGCCAATTCAAATACCCCTTCGCTCTCTTTAATTATTGCTGCGGTACCAACAATTTTATCCGCTGCTATAGCCAGCCAGATAAAGCCTCCGTTATTAAGGATCGTATTTTCAGGATCGTTTAATATTTCCAGGTCGTGGCTTTCGGTAAGATTATATTTATCCAGCCATACAATATTCAACCGGTAAAAATCAGGTTGGTATTTATTGTCGTATTCAATAATTGTTATCATACTATCAACACTATACTGCAGCATAAACTATTGTGCTGCTACTATTCAGTTCCTTTTAAAAAAGATTCCAGTTCTTCCATCATTAATTTACTACCTGCAAAAAAAGGTGTGCGCTGATGCAATCCTGTTGGCTGCACTTCCAGCATTCTTTGTTTGCCATTAGTAGCAATACCGCCTGCCACTTCAATTATAAATGCACAGGGATTACATTCGTACATCACCCTTAATTTACCTTTGGGTTTATCCAGTACTGCAGGGTACATAAAAATACCACCTTTAATTAAATTACGATGAATGTCTGCTACCATGCTACCGATATAACGCTGCGTATAAGGGCCGCCATTCTCTTTCGTTTTCTTCTGGCATTCGTTAATATATTTTCTTACATTTTCTTCGTATTGGAAAAAGTTACCGTGATTCACAGAATAAAACTTGCCCGAGTCAGGGCATTTAATATCCGGGTGGCTTAAAGTAAATTCTCCAATGGATTGGTCTAACGTAAATCCATTCACTCCTCTCCGGGTAGCATATACCATCATGGTAGACGATCCATAAATAATATATCCTGCTGCCACCTGTTTAACGCCGGGCTGTAAAAAATCTGCTTCAGTTGCAGGCTTGCCCAATTCGCTTACACGCCTGTACACGCTAAAGATGGTACCAATAGAAACATTCACGTCAATATTGCTGCTGCCATCCAACGGATCAAACAAACAAACATATTTACTGGCATTACTTACTTCGTCATCAAATATCACTACATCATCCAGTTCTTCGCTACCAATACCGGCGCAACTGATGCCGTGGCGCAATACACCTACAAACTGGTTATTGGCAAAAATGTCTAATTTCTTCACTTCTTCGCCCTGCACATTCATCGAACCTGCATCGCCTAAAATGTCCACCAGGCCGGCTTTATTTACCTCTACATTCACTCTTTTTGCAGCCAACCCGATATCTCTTAATAAACTCGACAGCTCACCTGTGGCTTTAGGAAAATCACGTAACTGTTGAATGGTAAATTCATCCAGTGTCTGTACTCTGCGGTTAATAATCATAATAGCGTAAAGTTGGTTAAATACAAATGGGTTTATTCAGCAAGATTTACGATTTTTGCAAATCTGTTTAACAGGGCTAAATTACAGAATTAACTTAATCAACTACCATAAATGAAGGTTTTTAAATTTGGAGGCGCCAGCATCAACAGCGTGGAAAGAATACAGAATGTCGGCAGAATTTTACAGGCTTACCAGGGGGAGAAAATATTGGTGATCATCTCTGCGATGGGCAAAACCACCAATGCGTTAGAAAAAGTGGTAGATGCTTTTTTTGAAGGCCGTAAAGATGATGCCCTGCAATTATTTGAACAGGTAAAGGAACAGCATTTAAATACGCTTAAATACCTCACTACTTTGCACTGGCAGCAGGCAGAAGAGCATTTAAAAGATTTTTTTACAGAGATAGAATGGTTATTGCATGATAAACCGGTAAGGGAATATGATTATTATTACGACCAGATTGTTTGCAGTGGCGAATTGATGAGCACTTCCATGATGAGTGATTACCTTAACGAAGCCGGTGTAAAAAATAAATGGATAGATGTAAGGGATATTGTAAGAACAGATGATAATTTTCGTGATGCGGCTATTGACTGGGCTTATACGCAAGATAAAGTAAGCCATATTGTGGAACCGCTTTTTAAAGATTACGATATAGTAATCACACAGGGATTTATTGGTGCCACCGATGAAAATGAAAGCACTACATTGGGCAGAGAAGGAAGTGATTACAGTGCTGCTATTTTTGCCAATTTGTTGAATGCCGAAAGCCAGACCATCTGGAAAGATGTGGAAGGTGTAATGAATGCCGACCCTAAAGAATTTAAGGAAGCTACTTTTTTAGATGCGCTGAGTTATGATGAAGTGATTGAAATGGCTTACTACGGTGCACAGGTTATTCACCCGAAAACAATAAAGCCATTACAGAATAAAAATATTCCCTTACATGTGCGGTGTTTTTTACAACCCGATCTTGCAGGCACTATCATAAGCAATAAACCGGTGCATCAACTGCCGCCCGTTATTGTGGTAAAAGATAAACAGGTATTGCTGGAATTAAGCTCTAAAGATTTTTCTTTTGTGGGAGAAGAATATGTAAGCCGTTTGTATGAATTGTTTGCACAAATAAAAATTCGCCCCAACCTTATTCAGAATGGAGCGATAAGTATTTTATGTTGCTTAGATGACAAGCCTGAAAAAATTGAAAAGCTGGCATTAGCTGCTTCGGAGATTTTTGATGTGCAGGTGAAAAAAGATTTAACCTTACTTACCATCCGCCATTATACCAGAGAAAAATTTGATGAGTTAACTAAAGGGAAAACAATTTTGCTTACGCAGAGAACAACGGAAACGGTACAGGCATTAATGGAGAACACGCTTTTAACGCATTCCTGAAAAATGGTTACTTATTACCAACAGTATGCCATTCATGTTCAAGCCTTGTCATTAATAATGCATTGTCAAATTTAACTGAGCCTTTTGGAAAAATAGTTTCGTTTTCAAAAAAGCCTGATTGTACATTGCTTACTGCAAGGGGTTTTACTTTCCAGTTATAAGTCTCCAGTTTTAAACCTTCAAACTTTTTGCCATTGGGAGAATAACCAACGGCACCTTTTTCAAAAAAACCGGAAGCATTTTCAAGCGTTTCAAAAATTGAATTGGGGTCAAATGTATTTACTTCAGTTGCGTCAATAGAAATTTGTGTTTTGTCTGAACTGGTAAAATCAATATGATAGTTCTTATCTTTTTCAATCACATTATACTTTGCTAAATGATATTTGCCCGGGAAAATACGGCCGCCAACAATTGTATTGAATCTTGAGGAGGTATCCCGACGTGGAATATAAACACCTTCTTTAACCTGCCCTTCTTCATCCCACTCCACCGCTATTCTGTGTGCCCCGTTTTCTGAAGAAATACCAATAAAATCCGGAAGCCCTTTAGGTTTGATATTTTTAAGCCTGATCAGGCAGATTCCAACAATGGCTTTATTCTCATAAATTTTAGGACGAAAAGGAAAGGGTATAATTTTTTCTACATCTACGGGGGCAGCAGTAAAATTGATTAATATCCGCCGGTCAATAAAGCCGTGCATTGTGGGAAGTTTCATACCAGGGAACTTATTATACGTTACAAATTAACCCGTCCTGGTGAATTAAATTTTTAATCCACCACATACTCCCCTTTCTTATTCACCAAAATAACCGGGAGCTGTTTTTTTTCTTCAAAAAAGTTGAAAGCTTCTTTAAGTTTTGTAGCAAAGTCAATTAATGCCGGCCTTGTTTGTAAAGTTTGCGCAAGGTATTCTGCCGATTTTTTCACATTGTATTTTACAGGAAAAACATGCACCGGTATAAAATCCTGTCCGCTTGATTTTACATGCGTGGCAATAATATACAATTCCTCAATTGGCTCATCGCTGATAGGAATACAACCGGTAGAAACGCAATTGCCATGAATATAGATGGCATTGCCGGGATGAACAGAATCACTTAAGATTTTATCTGAAGCATTAGGATAATTCAAACCAAGAGCCAGGTGATAGTTACTGTTGGGATTAAATTCATTGATATAATAAAAACCTTCAGGAACCTGGTAATCTCCCTCCATACGCTTAGGCCCCATGGTGCCGCTTTGCATACAAATTTTATAGGTCTTAAAAAGTTTGAATGGTTCTTTAGCATTGCCTTTTACCCAAACCTCCAGTTGCCTGTCGTATTTAAAAGAACGAATGTACATGGCTTGTGGCGGCCAGGTGAGTTTCTTCTCGTCAAATTGTTTTATTAAAGAGTCTTCCATACCGGAAAATATCCCGGAAAGTTTAACCGAACTCTTTTGAATATCAACAAATGAATTTTGAGAAAATGCAGTACCCCCAATGAAGAAAAAGGGCAGGATAAAAAATATGGTCTTTACAAAAAGATGCTTCATTTAAAAAATTGGAGTTAAAACTTACAACGTAAAAATATAAAAAAATTGAAGCTTTATTTGTTAAAAAAAGCCACAATGTGGAAAACCCTGCAAACTCAGGTGGTTTCCCCATGATCTGACGTCCTCGTCTGATCATGGCCAGGCATGGTCAGACGGGACGTCAGACCATGCCTGGCCATGAAATTTACAAATTCCCCCTTGCATCCTGCTCTCTTTCCAGCGCTTCAAATAAAGCTTTAAAATTGCCTTTGCCAAAGCTTTTGGCTCCTTTACGCTGTATGATCTCGAAGAATAATGTAGGCCTGTCCTCCAATGGTTTACTGAAGATCTGTAATAAATAACCTTCGTCATCCCGGTCTATCAATATGCCCAGTTTTTGCAATGGTGCAAGGTCTTCATCAATTTTACCTACTCGGTCTAAAACCGTTTTATAATAACTTTCGGGTATACTTAAAAATTCCACCCCACGGTTTTGCAATTCGCTTACCGTGGCAACAATATCATTTGTGGCAATTGCTACATGTTGCACCCCTTCTCCATTATAAAATTCTAAATACTCTTCCACCTGGCTTTTCTTTTTTCCTTCTGCCGGTTCGTTGATGGGAAATTTTACAAAGCCATTGCCATTACTCATCACCTTGCTCATTAATGCAGAGTATTCGGTAGAAATATCATTATCATCAAAACTTAAAATATTTTTAAAGCCCATCACATCCTCATAAAATTTCACCCAGGGGTTCATCTGGTTCCACCCCACATTGCCTACACAATGATCTACATACAACAAACCTGTTGATGCAGGATTATAATTCGATTTCCATTCCCTGAAGCCGGGCATAAAAGCGCCGGTATAATTTTTTCTTTCTACAAAAAGATGCACCGTTTCTCCATAGGTATGGATACCGCTTAACACCACTTCCCCATTGTCATCTTTTAAGGTAGTGGGTTGCAAATAAGACCTGCCGCCACGTTTGGTAGTTTCTTCCCATGCACTGGTAGCATCATCTACTTTTAATGCCAGTACTTTTACACCATCCCCATGCAGGTAAATATGATTGGCCATATCATTACCTGTTTTTAAAGGCGTGGTTAATACAAACGTGAGTTTATTCTGGCGTATCACATAACTAACTCTGTCCTTCAACCCGGTTTCGGGCCCTGCATACGCCAGGCTTTGAAAACCAAAAGCAGTTTTATAAAAATGTGCCGCCTGCTTGGCATTGCCTACATAAAATTCTACATAATCAGTTCCCTGCAAGGGTAAAAAATCGGTGGTTAAACTAACAGGTGCCTGGGGTTGTATGGTTGTTGTTTGCATTGTTTTAATTTGAGATGAAGGAAAAATTTACCCGCTGATATTGCAGAAAGCACAGATTTTTTTCAGCGTAATCAGCGAAATCTGCGGGAGATAATCAAATTAAAGTACCGAATCCATGGCAAGCGCCAACATCAGCAAAGAATAGTTGTTGCGCCTGTCAGCAAATAATTTATGTGGATAATCCGGTTGCATATCTTAAAACAAAGATAGCGAAACTTATACCACTTCGACGTGTTGATTATATATTTGCTGCATGCAAAAAGTAGGAATTTTAGGCGGAGGCCAGCTGGGCCGGATGCTGTTACAAGCCGCAGCAAATTACCCTGTTGAAACATTTGTAATGGAAAGCGATGCCACCTGCCCGGCGGCACATCTCTGCCATCATTTTACAAAAGGCGATATCAAAAACTTTGATGACGTTTATAATTTTGGTAAAGGCCTGGATGCTATTACCATTGAAATAGAAAGCGTGAATGAAGAGGCGCTGGAAAAACTGGAAGCTGAGGGTGTAAGGGTGTATCCAAAACCTTCCGCATTAAAGATCATTAAAAATAAAATTTTACAAAAACAGTTTTATAAAGACAACGAAATTCCTACCAGTGAATTTGTGATCACAAAAAATAAGGGTGACTTACAACAACATAGTAATTTTTTACCAGCCGCACATAAAATTGGCATGGGTGGTTATGATGGCCGTGGAGTGGAATTAATGAGATCAGCAGCTGATTTTTCAAAGGGATTTGATGCCCCCTCCGTTCTAGAAAAACTGGTGACCATAAAAAAAGAGATCGCTGTAATTATTGCAGTGAATGATAAAGGAGAAAATGCATTGTATCCACCGGTAGATATGGTTTTTGATACCCGTTTAAATTTGCTCGACTACCAGATAAGCCCTGCCGATCTTGCTGAAAAAGTTTTATGGAAAGCGGAAGCCATTGCTTTAAAAGTGGTGAAGGATCTAAAGAGCCCGGGCATTTTTGCCGTAGAATTATTCGTTGATATTGATAATAATGTGTTGGTCAACGAAACCGCACCAAGAGTACACAATAGCGGCCATCACACCATTGAAGCCAATTACAGCAGTCAGTTCGATATGTTGTGGCGCATCATGCTCGGTTATCCACTAGGCAATACCGATCATATTTTACCTGCGGCTATTGTGAATTTATTGGGTGCAGAAGGCTTTAGCGGTGAAGCCTGTTACGAAGGTTTAAATGAAATTTTACAGATAGATAATGTGTTTGTACATATCTACGGAAAAAAAGAAACCAAGCCGGGAAGAAAAATGGGGCATGTAACGATCCTCAGTAAAGAAAAACAGGAATTGATTCACCAGGCAAACAGGATTAAGGCGACTTTGAAAGTAATAAGTAAATAAAGTACCGCATTTTTTCTGCGGATATCTGCGATTTCTGCGGGCAAATTACAAACTCAATACATTCGCCAAACGCTTCAATTCTATTTCGGCAGCTTTAGCCGCATAATTTAAATTCACCAATCGGTAACCCGATTCTTCAAAACTTTGCTGGGCGTTTTTAAGATCTACGATAGTAGCAATTTTTGCCTGGAACCGTTTGAATACCACATCCAGTAATTTTAAAGAAATATCATAATTCTGTTCTTCGGTTTGTAATTGTTTTAAAGCAGAAGCATAAGACTGGTAAGATTTTACAACCTGTGCACTGTAATCTCTTATTAAAATATCTTTCGCAATGGCTGCATTTTTTACATTCAATTCAGCTACCTGTTGCTGGCGCCTGTATACAGAACCGTTATAAATAGGAATACCAATACTAATACCAACTGAAGGGCCATAATTCTGGTTCAGTAATACCTGTCCTGCTGCTGCCTGGTTACGGCTGAAATTAAATCCCGTAGTGGCACGTATGGAAGGATAACGCAAAGCTGCCGTTTCCTTTACAATAAATTCGTTGATCTTCACCTGGTCGGCTGCAGCAAGAATATCTGCGTTTTTATTCAGGCTGTTTAAAATAACGTCCAGGTTTATTGACTTATCAACAATTATCGTGTCTTCGATAGCGATAGTACTATCTGCTTTTAAAGTAAGTTGCCGAAGCAATTCTGTTTTTGCCTGGTCTACAATAACCTGTTGTGATTGTTTGGCCTGCAGCAACGCATTCAGGTCTGATTGTGCCTGGAAGAGATCGGCATTATTGGCAAGCCCCACACTCTGGCGTATTTGTACAATAGATAACTTTTGTTGCGCAATATCAATCGACCGGTCAATTGTTCTCATGTAACTCTGCTGCCTCACAATATCATAATATCCTGTCATTACATCAGCCATTACATTTTGTATCCTGGAATTGAGTTGCAAACGGCTTTGTTTTTCTAACTGCACCAGCCTGCTTTTAGTAGCTACTACCCTGTTTCCATTGTACAATAATATACTTCCTGTAACACCAACAACCAGTGCATTGGTTGATGCACCGTTGCGTTGAATCTGTGTTCCGGTATTTAATTTCTGGTTGATATTAGATACCTGTTCATTATCACTCAGGTTTGCAGTAACCAGGGGCAACCCGCCGGCAACACCATAATTATTGAAAATACTGTCGGCTTCAATAGTATTTTTAGAGAGTTGCAGATCTAAACTATTCTTTAAAGAAATATTCACTGCATCAGGTAATTTCAGCACACCCTGTGCTTTAATAAAAAAAGCTGTGCTGAATAAAACAATAAATATAACTGCCTGTTTCATATTGGTCTTTAAATATCAGTATTGGTTTGAGTATCTTCCTGTGCCGGTGTTATTACTGTTGCCGCTGTTGCAGGTACAGTACCCGTTTCCGCTTTATGTTTTCCGGCAAGGAATATGTACATGGCCGGTATGATAAACAAAGTTAAGACCAGAGAAAAAAGTATACCACCTACTACAACTATACCCAGTGGAACACGGCTTGCAGAAGAAGCTCCTAAACTTAATGCAATAGGCAAAGCTCCCAATGAAGTAGCAAGGCTGGTCATTAAAATAGGGCGCAACCTTTGTTCCGCAGCCATCAGTATAGCTTTTTTCTTATCATGTCCTTCTTCTCTTTTTTTATTGGCAAACTCAACAATTAAAATACCATTCTTTGTTACCAAGCCTATCAACATGATCATACCGATCTCAGAAAAAATATTTAATGTTTGCCCGAAAAGCCACAAACTTAATACGGCACCTGCAAATGCCAATGGCACTGTAAAAATAATTATCAAAGGATCTATAAAACTTTCAAACTGTGCAGCTAATATTAAATAGATCAGCATGAGCGCCAGCGCAAAAGCAAATGCTATATTGGACGAACTTTCTGCATAGTCACGTGAAGGGCCTGTTAAAGAGGTTTGAAAGCTTTCGTCTAATAATTTTTTATTGATAGCATCCATTGCTTTTACTCCATCGCCAATAGTATAACCATCTGCCAATGCTGCCGAAATGGTGGCTGCTTTATACCTGTTGTAATGGTACAGTGTAGCAGGGCTGCTGCTTTCTACCACGTTAACAACAGCGCTTAAAGGTATTTGTTGCCCTTTATTATTTCGTACATACAACTTCGTTATATCATCAGGCGCTGAACGGTCGCTTCTGTCTACCTGTGCAATTACAGAGTATTGAAACCCGTTTTGTATATAGTAAGCTAACCTGCCACCACTGAAAGCCGATTGCAAAGCACTAATTACATCTTGTGATGATAAGCCGAGGTCTTTTACTTTCATCCTGTCAAGCGTAAGCTCTATCTGTGGCTTATTAAATTTAAGATTCACATCTACCGAAGCGAATGTTTTATCCTTTCTTGCTTCCTCCAGAAATTTAGGCACTATTTCTTTTAGCTTATCAAAATCCTGGTTCTGCAACACATATTGCACAGGCAAACTACCTCTTGATCCGGCACCTACAGCAATAGTTTGTTCCTGAACGGCAGATATACGGGCTTCATTAAAACGTATTAATTTCTTTTGCAGGTCGCTTGCTATTTCCGCCTGGCTTCTGCTTCTTTCATCAGGGTTTATAAGCCCCAGTCTTGGTTGTGTACTGTTAATGGCCTGCGCCGGTGTACGTGCAAATACAAACGCTCTTTCCGGTACTGAATCATACAGGTAATTGCTGATATTATCCGCAATCTGTTGCATTTTACTATAGCTGGTTCCCTCTGCTGCTGTAACCGTAAAACGAATACTGCTTCTGTCTTCTAAAGGTGCAATCTCACTTTTTAAATTAGAGCCAATAAAAAATATCATGGCAAGGCATACACCAAGAATTACCAACGCCACCCATTTTACTTTTAAAAATCCGCCCAGCCAACGCTTGTAGCCGTTTTCCATTCCGGTAAAGAATGGTTCTGTTTTCATGTAAAATTTTCCATGCCCCGCTGTTTTTCGGCTAAGCACCACATTTAGTACCGGAGTGATGGTAAGAGAAACCAAAGCAGAAATTAAAACCGCTGCAGCCAACGTTACACCAAACTCCCTGAATAACCTTCCTGTAAAACCCTCTAAAAATATCAGCGGTAAAAACACTATCGCCAAAGTAATAGAAGTGGAAATTACCGCAAAGAAAATTTCTTTACTCCCTTCAACAGCAGCTTGCCTTATGGGCATACCTTTTTCAAACTTGCTGAAAATATTCTCCGTTACCACAATACCATCATCTACCACCAGCCCGGTTGCCAATACAATTCCTAACAGTGTTAATATATTAATAGAAAAACCCGAAAGGTACATAATGAAAAAAGTAGCCACCAATGAAATGGGAATATCTATTAATGGACGAATAGCAATAAGCCAGTCCCTGAAAAAGAAAAATATCACCAGTACTACCAGGCCAAATGAGATCATCAATGTTTCTTCTACTTCTGCAATTGATTTGCGGATATTGGTAGTGTTATCCAGTAACACATTCATTTCAATATCCGACTTATTGGCTTTTTTTATCGTCTCCAGTTTCTTATTAAAGTCATTTGCTATCTGGATGTTGTTGGCACCCGGTTGTGGTATCAATACAATACCTACCGCATTTACGCCATTATATTTCCAGGCCTGCTCTAATGTCTCCGGTCCAATCTCTACCCTGGCCACGTCACTTAATCTTACTATGCCCGTAGCGTCTTCCTTAATGATCAGGTTTTGAAAATCTTTTTCAGTACTCAGCCTTCCTAAAGTTTTTATAGTAAGCTCAGTATTGTTGCCATAAATTTTTCCCGGGGGCAGATCAATATTTTCATTGTTTAGTGATGTGCGGATATCAGAAAACGTAATACCCTGTGCATTCATTTTATCAGGGTCGATCCATATCCGCATGGCATATCTCTTTTGCCCGAATATATTTACCGAACTTACTTCTTTAATAGTTTGAAATTGTTGTTGTAAAACATTCTCTGCATAATCGCTCAACTCCAGTAAACCTTTGGTACGACTCTGCACTGCCAGTATCAAAATAAAATCACTGTTGGCATCTGATTTGGTAACTACGGGTGGCGCATCTATATCCTGTGGTAAACTTCTGCTGGCCTGCCCTACTTTATCTCTTACATCACTTGCGGCTGCTTCAAGATCTACACCTAATTCAAACTCTACCGATATATTGCTGTTACCTAAACTACTTGATGAAGTAATGGTTTTAATACCGGGAATACCATTGATCTGCTTTTCCAATGGTTCTGTTATCTGGCTTTCTATCAGGTCAGGATTGGCACCGGTGTAGGAAGTGCTTACATTAATGATAGCCGGATCAATAGCAGGATAATCTCTTACCGCTAAAAAAGTATAGCCCACCACACCAAACAGGATGATCATCAGGTTCATCACCGTAGCAAATACCGGGCGCTTTAAAGAAAATTCAGAAATATTCATGCCTTGAACGGGGTCTGTTTTTGTTTAACTACCTGCTGAAAAAAATAATGTCGCAACATCAAAAACTCTGATTGCCTTCTGCTGTTTTATTCAGGTCTTCCAGCTTCTTTACACTTCTAACTTTTAATGCACTTTTAGGCCTTGCAAATAACACACCTGTAACAACAATGGAATCACCGGGTTCAATTCCTTTAAGGATCTCCACTGTATTGGCTTCCCGTATACCTGTTGTTACGTTTACAAAATTCGCTTTGCCATTTTTTACCAGTACTACCTGGTTATTTTTATCATCGGGAATAAGGCAGTTGGTAGGCACTTTAATAGATGACCTGCTTTTGCCTGCATCGATATATACTTTTACAAATGCCCCGGGGTTAGAACTGCCTTCCTTTAATACTGCTCTTACTTTTAGATTGCGGGTATCAGTATTAGCGCCTGGTTCCACTGCTATGATCAAAGCTTTACTTTTTTCTTTTGTGGCAGCATCTAATTCCACATCCACCATGGCACCGGTTTTAATAATGTTGCTATACATTTCCGGTAAGGTGAAATCAATCTTCACCTGTTTTGTTTGTTGCAATGTTGCAATCACCGTTGCAGGTGTTACATATGCACCAGGGCTTACCTGTCTAAGACCACCAATACCACTGAAAGGTGCCCTGATAACTGTCTTGTCTATCAAGGCCTGTGTATAAACAATATCGGCTTTATAGCCGTTTACCTGGTTTACTACTGCATCATAATCGGCCTGGTTGATACCGTTGATGTCCAGTAAAGGCTTGTATCGTTCAACAGTTTTTTCTGCCAGTTGCAATTGTACCTTGCTTTTACCAATCTGTGCCCTCAGGTCGGCATCGTTTACACGGGCAATCACTGTACCTTGAGCAATTGGTTTGCCCTCTGCAAAGTTCAGATAGGTAAGCCTGCCGCTTACTTCAGGATGTAATTCCACAAACTCCTGCGCTATTACAGTACCATTGGCTTCCACCACATTGGTAATGGGTTGTGGCTGGCCAATGATCACATCCACAACTACAGGTGGCGTTTCTTTAGGTGCTGTTTTAGCGGCATCAGTTTTGCTTTTGCAAGCCGGAAAAATAATCACTAAAAAAAACAGGGGGAGTAAATGAATTGCTGATCTGTTTAAACGCTGCATTATAAAACTTTATAGAATAAAATGTAACGTCAAATATAGGTAGTTTTTAGCTTGAACACCTGCCGTTTATACAAATAGAGGTTATTCAAAAGTTAACTTATATCTGATTATTTATTAAAACACGCCCGCTATTAAAAACGCATTAAACAACCATTAAAAGTGTATTAAAATAAACCGTTTGCAATTTTTCCTTTTCTTTGCTTAAATTTTAAAATATGAATCCACTTGTAGGAATAATAATGGGCAGCGAAAGCGATTTAGATATCATGAAAGGAGCTGCCGAAATGCTGCGCCAGTTTGAAGTAGAACCGGAGTTAACCATCGTATCTGCACACCGCACCCCTGAGCGCCTGAGGGAATACGCACACCAGGCCAAAGAACGCGGCATTAAAGTAATCATCTGCGGAGCCGGTGGTGCTGCACATTTACCGGGCATGGTTGCGGCCAATACCATTTTGCCTGTTATTGGTGTTCCTGTAAAATCCAGCAACAGTATTGATGGCTGGGATTCTGTTTTATCTATTTTACAAATGCCTTATGGCGTACCTGTTGCAACTGTTGCATTGAATGGCGCTAAAAACGCCGGCATACTGGCGGCACAAATTTTAGCCTTACATGATACTTCTATCGCCGGCAAATTGGAAGCTTATAAAGAATACCAGGATGATATTGTAATGGAAAGTGTAAAGAACGTGAAGAGCATGGGGTTCAGGAATGAGTTTGATAGATAGTTTAGAGGTTTAGTGGTTTAGGATGAGTTGAATCAGAAATTGTTTTTCTTTTTTGGATAGGCATTTTTTCATAGCAGCATCGTTGTGAGCCAGGCCTGTTATTTTTTCTTTTTAGTAAAAGAAAAATAATCTCTCTTGTAGGGTATACCATTGATAAACTTTACTTGAAGCGTAAATCAAATAAAAGTATATTGATTAAGATATAATTTGTGAATGAACATTTGGCATATCCATAGTAAAGTTTGGCCTTCGATACGTCTCTGGCGCATTGATAATGAAAATTTCCAGGTTAACGAAAAAGGAATTGTTGCAGCAATATTAACTAATCCTACTTATTCTATAATCGATGACAAATATTCTCACTTATTGAGTAAGCTTTCTGGTGAGGTTACATTTCATAAAATAAAAATATTCGACTTTGTTCTCAAAGCAGAATATCATAATTATATAGAATTAAATATCGAAAATTCGATTTCGCCGGATAACATTAAAGATAAAAGTAGTGCCGGAAAAAAAATATGGAAGTATGGTGGTGAGGTATTTGTATCAGGAGAATTGAAAGATGAATTTCTTAAAATTTCCCGGCATGATTTTAAATTTGATCCTGGATTTAGCTTTTTCGGATAATTAATAGTAATCGCTTAAAAGTTTTTTCTTTGAGAGTAACAATTTGCAAGTTTATGTATAGATTATTTCTCATTTTATTAATTGCATTTGCATTACCATCTTTTGCACAAACAACAACTCCAAAAATATTCCGCATCACTTCTTCGTATACTTCTTTCCCGGACACCGGAAGGGCAAAAGGGCATACTTACGATAATGTTCTATACACAGCTGCAGAACATTACAACGACAGCAATGTATTGATCATTGTGCCGTATGGATTAAAAACGAAAGGCCCCCTGGATATAATCGTTTGGTTTCATGGCTGGAGAAATAATATTGATAGCGTGCCTGTACAGTTTGCTATTATAAAACAATTTATAGCAGCCAAACGAAATGCTATATTGATATTACCCGAAACAACAAAAGATGCTCCAGATAGTTATGGTGGCAAACTGGAACAAAAGACTATTTTCAAACTATTGCTCACTGATGTATTGAATAAATTAAAGACAGAAAAGATCATTACTAAAAAAACTGAAGTGGGTAATGTGGTATTGGCAGGCCATAGCGGTGCATTCAGAGTAATGGCTCATATATTACAAAATGGTGCAGTGGAAGTTAAACAAACCATTTTATTTGATGCGCTTTATAGCCAGGTTGATAAATTCAGTAGCTGGATAAAAGCTGATACAGCACACCAGTTCATCAATATCTATACTGATAACGGTGGAACTGATGCTGTATCTGCTACTATGATGAAAGAACTGCTTGAAAAAAATATTTCTTTTATTCATACCGAAGAAAAAGATGTGAATGCAACTATCCTCAAAACAAATCATATTATTTTTATACACAGCAAAAAAGAACATAATGATGTGATCAGCAGGCCCGACTATAACTTTCAGTTGTATCTTCAAAACAGCCATGTGTTAAAGTCAATATTCTGATTCTTACGCTATTCGTTCCAAACTAAAAACTCTCCTTATCTTTGCCCTCCAAAATACCTGGCGATAAAAACCATCAGTATTGAAAAGTGTCAAGCAATTGTATTCTAATGTTATTGGCCTGTTGCGTACCAAACTCAGCAGGGTGCAGTTTATTATGGTCATTGCAACGCTAACCGGTTTTGTTTCGGGCTTGCTGGCGGTATTATTAAAAACAATTGTACATTATTTACAACACTGGATAAAAGAAATTCCGGTTACCCGTTTTGCCTATTTATTATTTCCAGCTATTGGTTTAATCATAACTGTTTTTATTATCCGTCATTTTTTTAAAGGGCAGATAGAAAAAGGTATTGCAATGGTACTAAAGGCTATTGCAAGGCGGTCGTCTTTTATTCCATTAAATCATACTTACCTGCATGTGATCACCAGTTCCATTACTGTTGGCCTTGGAGGTTCTGTGGGCCTGGAAGCGCCGATTGTGGCAACAGGTGCTGCAGCAGGTTCTAATCTTTCCCGTATCAGCGATCTTAATTACCAGGAAAGAACTTTACTGATTGCCTGTGGTGCCGCTGCCGGTATTGCAGCAGTTTTTAATGCGCCCATTGCAGGTGTGATTTTTGCTATTGAAGTTTTACTGGCAGAAACTGTGGTGAGTTATTTTATTCCGTTGATCATTGCATCTGTTGCCGGTGTGCTATGTTCAAAAATAATTCTGCACGAAAATTTTCTTTTCAATTTTGTATTGAAGCAAACTTTCGATTATAAAAATGTGCCCTATTATATTTTGTTAGGTATAATGGCAGGTTTTGTTTCTTTATATTATGCCAGGACATTTAAAGCAACAGAAAAACGCATTCACCAATGGAAAATGAATAGTTATTTCAAAGCTGCAATTGGTGGACTGTTGTTGCTGGCTGTTTATTTTGTATTACCCCCTTTGTTTGGCGAAGGATACGGCAGCGTTAAATTAGTGGCTGATGGGTCTTTAAATACTTTTGCTGATAACACCACTTTATTTACCAGGTTAGGCCAGCACTGGGGTATAATCGCATTTACCGCACTTATCTTTTTATTTAAGCCAATTGTTGCAGGTATCACCATTGGCAGTGGAGGTAATGGTGGTAATTTTGCACCTTCCTTATTCAGTGGTGCTTATATGGGCTTCTTTTTTTCTAAACTCATTAATAGTATGCCATGGATTAAAATCCCCATTGGCAATTTTAGTTTAGTAGGTATGGCCGGTGTTTTAAGTGGCGTAATGTACTGTCCGCTTACAGCCATATTTTTAATTGCAGAAATTACCAATGGCTACGAGTTATTTATTCCATTGATGATCGTGTCTTCCATTTCGTTCTTTATTGTTAAAAGTTATGAGCCGTTTTCAATGGAGACAAAAAAACTGGCGCTGGAAGGACAGATCTTCACCCAGAAAAAAGAAAAAAATATTCTTACCTCCATTCAGATTGACGATATGCTGCAGGATACTTACGACAGTATTGCCATTGATAAAAAACTAAAACAATTGGTGGAGATCATCAAACGCAGTGAGAAAAATATTTTTGCAGTAACCGACCGCAATGAAAAATTTGCCGGCATTATTGAGCTGAATGATATCAAACAAAAATTATTTCAACCTGAATTGTTTGATACCATAACCGTAAAATCGATGATGAAAAAACCTGCCGCTGTTTTGTTACACGACCAGGATATGCATTCGGTGATGGAGCAATTTGATATTACGCAAAGCTGGTACCTGCCGGTATTGGATAAGGATAAAAAATTCATTGGCTTTATTTCTAAAACCAAACTCTTTAATAAATACAGGGAGATACTGGCTTCGCAGGGAGATTTGTATGAAGCGGAATAAATAATTTTTGCTTAATTAATTTTCGCCATTGCTGCACCAATAATTTTCAGGCTTTTTTCCTGCTGTACAAAAGCTACCATAGCTATATTTTCTTTTTCAGGTACTGGTGAAGCTGCAAAATTAATTTCACCTGATGCGGCTGCTTTTGTGGTGATCAATTGACGCACAATATTTTCGTTGGTTAATGTATGCCCGCCATTTTCGCCACGTTTTACAATCGTTGTTTCTTTCAGGCTAACTAAAGCAAAATTAATTGCACTACCTGTTAATTCACCTTCCAATGCATATTGTAAATGAATTGTTTTATCGTCTTTGCAAGTAGCCGTTAAGGTTTTAAAATTTATCCCGGCATTTATACTTAATGCATTGCTTAGCGATTTAGATAAAGCATCATTATCAGAACCTGTAAACTGGTCTTTACCGTTTACGATCATTTGCGGTGTGTAAGCACCGTCTAATTTAAATGCAGTTACATAATTACTTTGCCTTGCTGAATATGCTGCATTGCTAAAAGGATCGGCCCATCCCAAACGATTCCAGTAATCTACATGAAAGGATAAAGCAAAAATATTCTTATTGTCTTTTTTTGCACTGGCAATTGTTTGTGCCAGCAATGCATCTGCAGGCGGGCAACTGGAACAGCCTTGTGAAGTAAATAATTCTATTACAGCAACAGGCGCAAACATACCGTCGTTTTTTGTTTGATAAGACTGCGGTGATTTTTTAACTCCACATGCTATTGCAACCAAAGCAATAAATGTAAGTACAATGAGTATTTTAAATTTCATAGTACTTACTTTTTAAAATTGCCCTTAAATTCTTTTCTGAATTCCAGGTAATCCGGTATAGAAACATTTTGTACATAACCGTTTTCAGGATGATGGTAAATATATTCCTGGTGATAATCTTCTGCCGCATAAAAAGTTTTATAAGGCAATACCTGCGTAACAATTTTGTGGCTGTATTTTTTTGAATCAGTTATCCTTTTGATTTCTGCATCAATAATTTGTTTCTCCCTGTCATTTTGGTAAAAGGCTACAGAGCGGTATTGTGTTCCCTCATCATTTCCCTGCCTGTTTAATTCAGTGGGATCCATGCTGGCAAAAAAAGCTTTCACCAAAGTTTCGTAGGATATTTTTGTAGTATCATAAAACACCTGCACCACTTCCGCATGGCCTGTACTTCCTGTGCAAACTGTTTCGTAATCAGGCTTAGCCACTGTACCACCGGCATAACCGGATACGGCATCCCTTACTCCTGCCAGACTTTGAAACACAATTTCTGCATGCCAGAAGCAGCCCTCGCCAAATACAGCCATCGCTTCATTGGCCGACTTCACTTTTGACCCAAGGGGTATTTTTAAATTACTGCTACTTTGAGATTGTGCACAGGAAGAAAATGTAACCAGTGCAATAATGGCAAATAAATTTTTCATCAGCTTATTATTTTACCTATTTACAAAATAATTGTTGCCATGGTTTTATAAGAGCTGCTAAATAATGTTAAAATGAAACCAAATAATAATTTGGCTACACTTCTTCCAGGATCACAAATTCCTGTTCCAGCCCTAAAGAGTTTTCATAAAGCAATCTTATAAAATCAGCTCCCCATTTAGCATAAAATGGTGTTAGATTTTCAATACGTTCCTGTAAATTATTATTGGGGAATAATGTTGTTTTTAATTTATGCAGCTGGCGTTGCTGTGCTTCAAATTTTTTCTTTTCTGCCCTCATCATTTTCTTTTCTAAAGCAACAATTTTTTTAAGTGCCTGCACCTGCAATGCTTCAGTGTGTTTGGCGAGTGTTACATCCACTGCCCCGGAAATATTTTTCAATTTGTTGTACGCTTCATGCAAAAATTGCTTTTCTGCTTCAAGACTTAATTGCAGATCACTTTCTCTTTTCACAAAACTGTTCAGCAATTCCAGTTCACCTTTAAATAAGTCAGGAATAGTAAAACCTAAATTTTTGCTTTTTACAACCTGTTCCTTTTCCACTATCATAAAAGAATTGCGGAGTACTAAAACCGGGTACGGTACCTGCACGGCTTCAAAAACCTTTTTCAGTTCCAGCCAGTAAGCAATTTCACCACCGCCGCCAATGAAGGCAATATTGGGCAATATCATTTCCTGGAAAACAGGCCGCAGGATTACGTTGGCACTGAAACGTTCAGGATGCTGATGCAATTCTTCTAATACCTCATTCTTTGTAAAAACAATTGCGGTATCATGCACTTTATATTTTGCACCTTCCACTTCTATCCTGTCCCTTCTGTCATCTTTTAAATAAAATAAATTCAGTTCCCTGCCGCTTGCCTGCACTTTATACGCCGCAGGAAATGCTGCAACAGTTGCCGCTACAGCTTTATGAGAAAATTCTTCGTTCAATTCTTTTTCTACTACAGGAATGAAAAGTGATTTTAATGCTGTATCATCGGGCAACACCACCAGCACACCATAATCCTTAAAGAGCTCATTTACCAATTTAAATGTAGCCTGTTCAATGGTTACGCCTTCCTTATAACAGGCCTTCATCATATCAACAATGGCAGCACCAAATGGATGAATCAACACCTGTCCTGCAATCCCATCAATCAGTCTGATCAATGCCTTATCCACTTTCATTCTTCCCACCGCACCGGTTTGACTGGTCTGCCATTCGTATTTTTCTCCGTTCACAAATACATGGCCCAGCTCATCCAGGTCAGCGTCTTCACTGCCCATGTAATACACAGGCACAAAATTATTTTCGGGTAATTCTTTTTTACATGTTTCGGCCAGTTTTACAGCATGTAAAATTTTATACACAAAATATAAATGGCCGGTAAAGATATTAGGCTGATGCGCCGTAGTAATAGTAAAAGTATTATCTGAAAGCAGCGCAGTAATATTTGCTTTTGCTTTTTCTGATGTTTCAACAGTGGCATATTGTTTCATCAACACATCAACTAATGCCTTCCTGTTGGCAGGATGTTTTTTTCTTTCTTCAATAGCTTTTTTTATTCCAGTTAAAGTTGGCGCAAAAGAAAGAAATGGCTGCAATTGCTGCGACTGATCAACATAATCACTCACAAGCTTGCTAAAAAAACCAGTTGATTGATAAGGAATATTCCGGGCTGAAAAATTCATTGTATACTTTAAATTCAAAGTTCAAAATACAAGCGTTTCAATAATAGCTACACCACTTCTCCTTCAATATCATAATCATAGGCCTTTGTTATTTTCACGTTCACAAAATCGCCGATGATCAATTTCTTTTTGCTTTCTATAATTACTTCATTATCTACTTCCACACTATCAAATTCAGTACGGCCCAAATACCGGCCGGCTTCTTTTTTATCAATCAATACCTTAAAAGTTTTGCCTACTTTCTCCTGGTTCTTTTCTAAAGAAATCTCCTGTTGCACTTCCATTATTTCCTGTGCTCTTTCTTCTTTTTCTTCTGCAGGTACATCATCAACTAAATCATGTGCACTGGTTCCTTCCTCATGGCTGTAAGTAAAAATGCCCACCCTGTCGAAACGCATTTTCTGCAGGAACATTTTTAATTCTTCCACATCATCTCTGGTCTCACCAGGAAAGCCTGCTATTAATGTTGTACGTAAGCAGATATCAGGAATTTTATTTCTTATCGCTCCAACAAGGTCTTCCATTTCTTCTCTTGTAATCTGCCGCTTCATTGCTTTCAACATATTATTGGCAGCATGTTGCAATGGCATATCAATGTAATTACAAATATTCTCTCTTTCTTTTATTGCATCAATTATTTCCAATGGAAATTTTGAAGGATAGGCATAATGCAAACGTATCCATTCCAAACCTTTTACATCTGCAAGTGCATGTAATAATTTTGGCAATTCTCTTTTCTTATAAATATCTAACCCATAGTAAGTCAGTTCCTGTGCAATCAACATTACTTCTTTTACTCCACGATCTACCAAACGTTTGGCTTCATCCACTAAAGATTCAATCGACCGGCTTACATGCTGCCCTCTCATTAAAGGAATAGCGCAGAACGAACAGGTGCGGTTACAGCCTTCGCTTATCTTCATATAAGCGTAATGCTGAGGCGTATACAATAAGCGTTCGCCAATAAGATCTGCTTTGTAATCGGCATTAAATTGTTTCAGCATGCCCTGCAATTCCATCGTGCCAAAAAAGGCATCCACTTCAGGTATTTCGTCTTCTAAATTATTTTTGTAGCGCTCACTTAAGCAGCCGGTTACATACACTTTATCCAGCTTGCCTTTTTTCTTTAACTCTACCTGGTCTAATATGGTATTAATGCTTTCTTCTTTTGCCTTTTCAATAAAGCCACAGGTGTTTATGATTACAATATTGTGGTCTTTTTTGGCACTCTCATGCACCGTATCTATCTCGTTGGCAATTAACTGGCCGCTAAGCACTTCGCTATCAACCATATTTTTGCTGCACCCCAGCGTAATAATGTTAACCTTATCTTTCTTTAGTGTTTTTGTCTTCATAATTAATGTGGGCAAAGGTAACATTTAAGTTGAAAGTTGAAGATTGAAGGTTTATTAGAGACGGAATTTAATTTTTTCCTCTTACATGCTTTTATTGAGAATACAGCAATGATTCTTAAATTTTAATCTCATTTTAACCACTCATCATTAAAAACAACAGTTCGTGAATAATCACCATTTGTTTATAAAAGGTAAAAGTTAAATTTGCGGCGAAATATTAAAGTATATAACCATGAAACAGAAACTACTGCTTATTGCAGCCGTAATCCTATTCTCAGCCTTTCAGCTGAAAGCTCAAAATTCTTCAACAATTACCGGCCAGGTTAAAGATGCTACCGGAAACGGTGTAGCCGCCGCAACGGTAACCTTACACAATGCCAAGGACTCCAGCCTGGCAAAAACTGCTGTTACCAACAATAGCGGTACTTACGAAATGCCTTCTATTAAAGCCGGCAAGTATTTTATCAGGGTTACCGCCACTGGCATGCAAAAAGCCGGCACGCCTGCTTTTGACGTTGCCGATGGTGAAAAAGCTACTGCTCCGTCCATCGCTTTAAAACCTGCCGAAAAAAGCTTGCAGGCTGTAACTGTTACCAGTCAAAAACCAATGGTAGAAGTAAGGGCAGATAAAATGATCGTAAATGTAGAAGGTACTATTAACGCTGTGGGCAATGATGCATTGGAATTGCTGCGAAAATCTCCCGGGGTTATTGTGGATAAGGACGACAATGTTACCCTTTCTGGTAAAAATGGTGTGCAGATCTACATTGATGGCAAGCCAAGCCCGCTTTCGGGGGCAGACCTTGCTGCGTATTTAAAATCATTACAATCTTCACAGATCGAGTCAATAGAACTGATCACAAACCCTTCTGCCAAATATGAAGCAGCCGGTAATGCAGGTATCATTAATATTAAATTGAAGAAGGATAAAACCATTGGTACCAATGGTAGTGTGAATGCAGGATACAATATTGGCACTTATGCAAAATACAACGGAGGAATAGCACTTAACCACCGTAATAAAAAAATGAACCTGTTTGGTAATTACAACTATAACCAGGGTTTAAATGAAAGCAACTTCAGTATATACAGGATACAAAAAGATACCATTTTTGATCAGAAGAGCAGAATTACACAAAACAATAAATACGGTCATAATTTTAAAACAGGCGTGGATTTTTTCATTAATAAAAAAAGCACCTTCGGTGTTGTTGTTAACGGTAATGTTTCTGCCAGTGATATTGTTACAGAAGGACCGATGAAGATCATTTACAAACCAACTAATACGCTTAGCCGTTTATTACTGGCCAATGGTGACAATGCTACCACACGCAGCAATGTCAATTTCAATTTAAATTATCGTTACGCAGTTACAGGTGGTTCAGAATTGAACCTGGATGCAGACTATGGCTTCTTTAATTTACGTACACACCAGTACCAGCCCAACGATTATTATGATGGTTCAACCAATGTAAAGCTGAACAGCAATATTTACCGCACCGTATCACCTACTGACATTGGAATTTTTGCCTTAAAAGGCGACTATGAACAAAACTTTAAAAAAGGCAGACTTGGTTATGGAGGTAAGATAGGCGTTGTAAATACTGATAATGATTTTGCCCGCTGGAACATCTACAACAATAATGCAGAAGTATATGATACAGCTTCCAGTAATCGTTTCCGCTATAATGAAAATATCAATGCGGCTTATGTAAATTTTAATAAGGCTTACAAAGGATTTTTTATCCAGGTTGGTTTACGTGCAGAGAATACTACTTCAGAAGGAAGAACAACCGGGTTCAAAAATGTAGCACCTCAATTTACCACACCGGTATATGTACCTCTTGATACTACTGTAAAAAGAAATTACTTAGACTTCTTTCCAAGTGGTGCCATTACGTTCAATAAAAACCCGATGAAACAATTTGGTTTTACTTTCAGCCGTCGTATAGACAGGCCTGTTTACCAGGATCTGAATCCATTTGAATTTAAGATCAATGACTATACTTACATGAAGGGTAACACACAATTAAGGCCTCAGTATACCAATAGTGTAGGCTTTACATATACCTATAAATACAGGCTGAATACAGGCTTAAACTACAGTCATGTTAAAGATATTTTTGCGCAAATACCAGATACACTGGGTTCAAAAAGTTTTATAACTAAAAAGAACCTGGCCACACAGGATATTGTGAGCCTTAATGTAAGCTATCCTTTTCAGAAGAAATGGTACAGCTTCTTTGCTAATTTAAACAGTTTTTATTCCAAGTACAAAGCAGATTATGATGGCGGAGACCGTAAGATTAACCTGGATGTGGTAGCGGTAAGTTTCTTTATGCAAAACTCTTTCAATTTAGGTAAAGGGTATAAAGCAGAATTAAGTGGTTTCTACAATTCTCCTTCAGTTTACCAGGGTACTATTAAGGCTCGTGGCCTGTACAGTATTGATGGTGGTATACAAAAAACCATTTTTAAAGGTATGGGTAACCTTAAAGCTTCTGTAAGCGACATGTTTAAACTGTTGCGCTTTAAAGGATCGTTGGATTATACAGGTCAACACAGTGATGTACTGGCACATTGGGAAAGCAGGCAGTTTAAATTAAACTTCAGCTACCGCTTTGGTAACAGCCAGGTAAAAGCTGCCCGCCAACGTAAGGAAGCTATTGAGGAAGAAAACAAACGTTCGCAGCAAAGCAGTGGCGGAATGGGTGTGGGAGGTAATTAAAATTTTGTTTGTTTCAGTTATAATAAAGCCGCTTCTGTACAGAAGCGGCTTTTTAAATAATCATGCTTGTGTTGTTACTGAACCCGGTTTTTCTTTTATACAATTATAATATCACCGGGATTAAAAAAGAAGGAGGCATTTTCTACCAGTACCGCTTCTTTTTCTCTTCTGATAACAAGTCCTCTTGTATCAGGTGTTGTCCATAAACGTTTCATCGATCTTATTTCAGCAGCAATTCCTTCCAGGTCTTCACTGCTAACCAGTGCAACAATATTTTTCATTTCCATCCTCCTGTTGCCACTTAAGCTGGTCCCACGGTTATACACAATCGAAAGTAAGGCGGCCTGTGCATCGGGAGGCAATACCGCTACACCCGGGTAAATAGATTTTGTGGATCTTGCATAGCCGGGCATGGAGTTTACATAAAAAACTTCTTTTGCCGCTTCGTAGGGTATTGATACAGACCTGACACCTCCCACATTATTTGCCAATGCATCTCTTGCATCCAGGCCTTTTAACCCTGCCACCGATTTTAGTTTATTGATATCTGCGGTGCTTAAAAAGTTTGCCCAATCGCCTTGTATACCTGCAGCAGTTTCAAAACCCAGGTCGTAACCAATACCAATAGTAACACCGCTATCACTTTTAGGCCAGGTGGGATTTTTATATTTCAGGTTATAAGCTGCCTCGCCAGAAACTTCGCTTTGTATGATAAGATCAAGTCCTTTTTTTGAAACGATCATAGAAGCCCCCGGTGGCAGGTCAGGCAAAGAACTACTTACAAAAAACTCCAGCCTTGTAGTGGTATTAACGCCAAAGATGTTATCTATTTTTGTACCGCTGAAACCCAGTTTTTTCTGTATAGCTTCTTTTTTTGACTGCATGCTGTTCCCATCCGGCTGCAACTGCATAATACTTACCAATTGATCGATCGTTGCAAGATCATATTCACCTGTAGCTGCAACACCAATTATTTTTTGAATCGCTTTTATACGTGGGCTTAGGTCTGTTGGCATACCACATCAAATTTTAGATGTTATTATTTACCTATAAGCTTTTCATAGTTTTTGATAATGCATTAAAGTTTGCTTTCACGTTTATAAAACCAAGCACATTTCCGTTACGGGGATCGTATTTAAATTCGAGCGGTATCCAGATATCATTCATGATCCTGACCCTTATAGTACCATTAAATGTGAGGTTGTCTTTTTTTTCATTTGTATACATACCTTTTAAAATATGGTTATAGCTACCGCTGAATTGAAATTCTACTAAAGATTGCTGGTTAAACTTCGATTTCAATACCCAGTTAAGTCCGGGTTCAAAAGTAAAAATGCTGCGTTTTAAACCCCTGCCGGTTGTAGCGGTATCATCTGCAAAATTTACATTTGTTTTTATATTCAGTTCTACATTACTGGCTCTGCCAGGGTCAATTACTCCTTTTAATAACTGGGAAGAAATAACAATATTAGAAAACATGAATTGATCCTGGTAAGTGGTATCTGCTATACCCACCGTCCACAATAATTTATTTTGAAATAATTTTTTCAGGCTGTCGAAACTTTGTTGAGAAGCTGCACGGATATTAGTAGAAGGATTAAGTTGTATAAGGTTTAAAAAATGCGTGGCATTGGATTGCTTTGCCAATTTGATGATCAGGTGCTGTGCAGCTGTATCAAGGTCATCAAAATTTACTGTACTGGAATCTGTAAAAACAGAAGTATAAATTTTTCTCACATTCTTTCTTGAATCCGCATCAGCAATAGTTGCTATATACTGATTGAAAGAATCGTTAAGCCTGTTAAATTCTCCATTGCTATTATAGGCCGATATAAGAAAAGCTCTTGATACAGTAATATCTCTTTTATTAATGATGGCATAATTTACGGATGACGTAAATCCATTGAACCGGTAAGATGTATCAAGCCTTCCTGCAAAAGAGAAGTTGAGCTTTCGTAAATTTCTGTACTTGTAATAATTCGTATCCACCATTAACGCAGGGTTCATTTTTGCCATTACCGCAAACGGGTTTGATGTAAACTTCAATTCTTTATTGGAGCCGATAAGATTATTAAATGCCAGCTGAAAAAAACTGCTCAGCACATCTTTATAATTACCTGTGGCGAGCGAATCGGCGGTGAGTGGTGTAAAGGGCTTAAACTCCTGGCATAAACATACATTACAAACAAAAATAAATGTAACAGATACCAATATTTTTTTTAGCTGCTGCATATTTTTTACAATTACTGATTACAGGATATCAAAACCAAAATTGATATTGCCCGCCGAAAATTTTACCGGTGTGGCCGGATCTGTACTCACATCAACATTAATTACCACAGTGCCGGTGCAGCCACCATTAATAGAAATAGCATCTCCCGTATTGGCATTATTGAAAATAATAGTACCACTGGTATTTACACTATCATGACCGATTATAGCACCGGTTAAATGTTTAAATAATGTTGCTGTAAGGTTGCCTATACCTGCAGTAAAAGTTACTGTTACTGTAGTGGGTTTGCCTGCAACAGGTGTTGCAACATCAGCAGATGCTACCGGGGTTCCTCCTCTTAGTAAAGACTTTACAGTGCTGTCATTTTTTACTACAGTCACATTTTTTTTTGCCTTTGCCTTCTTTTTTTTAGTTGCCATAATCATTACCATTTAAAATGTATGTATATCTATTGATGATGCCACTTTTCAAAAAAAATGAAAAATTAAATTGCGTTGCATGATAATAAATTAGTTCCAGAAACAACCCCGTGTTTTTACCTGTATCCGTTGTAGATATTAAATCCTGCCAGGAGAAAATAGTAGATTAAACTAATGCTGAGAGTAGGTTCTCTAAACAAAGAAAACTAAAACAAACGTAATACGTTCATTTTACAAATGCAAATAATTAAGCACAATTTTAAAGAAAGATTTATGCACCTGGGTTGAAAAGGCCATCAACAAACAATTGTTTATCAAAAACCAAAAGGTCTTGCGCCTTTTCGCCCACACCAATAAATTTTACAGGAATTTTAAACTGGCTGGCAATGGCTAATACCACACCGCCCTTTGCGGTGCCGTCTAATTTGGTAATAGCAAGTGCAGTTACATCAGTTGCTGCGGTAAAATGTTTGGCTTGTTCCAATGCATTTTGCCCGGTACTTCCATCCAGCACCAGCATCACTTCGTGTGGTGCATCAGGGATAACCTTTTGTATTACCCTTTTTATTTTAGTGAGCTCGTCCATCAGATGAGCTTTGTTATGCAAACGTCCCGCTGTATCTATAATGATCACATCCACATTTTTTGCAACGCCGCTTTTTACGGTATCAAATGCTACTGATGCAGGATCGCTGCCCATCTCTTTTTTTACAATATCCACACCGGTTCTTTCGCTCCAGATAGTTAACTGGTCCACTGCTGCCGCCCTGAAAGTATCAGCGGCACCAAGTAATACTGATTTACCTGCTTTGGAAAAATTATGCGCCAGTTTACCAATGGTAGTGGTCTTGCCTACGCCATTTACCCCTACTACTAAAATGATATGAGGTTTATGCCCTGCCGGTAATTCATAATCTTCGTAGTTGGTATCTTGTGGGGCAGTAACTAAAATATTCTGAATTTCTTCTTTAAGAATACGGTTCAGTTCCGATGTATTGAGGTATTTATCTTTTGCCACACGCTTTTCAATCTGTTCAATAATTTTCACTGTGGTTTCAATGCCCACATCTGCACTTACCAAAGCATCTTCCAGGTTATCCAGTACTTCGGTATCAACAGTGCTTTTACCAGCAATGGCTTTTGTTATTTTACTAAAAAAGCCTTCCCGGGTTTTTTGTAATCCCTGCTCTAAACTTTCCTGCTGTTGCTTTTTACCAAAGAGTTTATCAAAGAGTCCCATAAATGTTGATGATTAATTATTATCCGTTGTAAATTTAAAGCTTCTTGTGCACACAGCATTTTAAATTAAGGCTTCGCCTTATTTGGTTTTGCCACAGATTGCACAGATTACACAAATTTCTTTTTTTGTATTTTTTGTGAATCTGTGGCAAAAAATCCGGGCTAACTTAAATAAAGAAAGCCTCCCGGTAATGGGGAAGCTTTAAAATATTTTATTGTACGCAAGAAGATCTTAGTTAGCTAAAAAATCTTTGATCTTGTCTTTGTGAACGATCTGCTCTTTAAAAGTGTATGCGCCTGTTTTAGGGCTACGTACAGTACGTATCACTTTAGTCCAGTTCTTTGCGTCTGCTGCCGCTTTGGTATCTTTGATCTTAGCGTTCTTTGATGCTGCTTTTGCCATTGTAGTATGTTTATTGGTTAACTGGTTAATTCGTATAAAACGCTTTAACTAATTAACGGATTAACTAATTAACTTGTTTTATTTAATTTCTTTGTGAACAGTAACTTTCTTAAGGATAGGATTGAATTTCTTCAACTCCATTCTTTCAGGTGTGTTCTTTTTGTTTTTAGTAGTAATGTAACGGCTTGTGCCTGGTTTACCACTTGTTTTATGCTCGGTACATTCTAAAATAACCTGCACCCTGTTGCCTTTCTTTGCCATTGTTGTATTGTTTATTAGTTAACTGGTTAATTCGTTTATCCGGATTAACTATTAACAGATTGACGTTTAGATTTTTTCTCCAGCAGCACGTAATCCTTTAACTACGCTCATCAAACCATTTTTATTAATGGTTCTGATTGCTTCGGAAGATACTTTTAAAACAACCCATTTGTCCTCTTCTGCAAGAAAATAACGCTTGGTTTGCAGGTTAGGTAAAAACCTGCGTTTTGTTTTAATGTTAGAATGCGAAACCTTATTTCCGGTAATCGGCTTCTTTCCTGTAACCTGACATACTCTAGCCATTGTACTAATTTTTTGGACGGCAAAGGTAAGATTTAAAATGGATTTCCGACACTTAAACAGGATTAATTTTTGATTTTACCCCTAAAAATACTCACAAGTGCTTCAAAACTGTTAATAATCTACCTTTAAGCCATGAACACAAAGATACCAACCTTAGGGCTAACAATAGCCATCTGCTTCATTTTCAGTACTGTTACGGCTGCACCACCAATTACCCTGCAAAAAGGGATGATCATAAAAACTTCGGTACAAATAAAAAAAGACAGGTATCTTATCAATGGCGGCGACTCCCTGAAAAGCCCCGTAATTATCATTGAAGGCAATAATATCACCGTGGATTTTAATAATGCCTTGCTTCAGGGCAGCAACAATAAAATTTATCCCAACGAATTTTACGGGCAGGCGATACTTGTAAAGGGCAATAATATCACCATTAAAAATGCCCGGGTAGCCGGCTATAAAGTGGCCCTGATAGCTAATGGCTGCAAAAACTTAAAAATAGAATACTGCGATTTCAGCTATAACTACCGCCAGCAATTGCAAAGCACCTGGCTTAGCGAAGATGTGAGCGACTGGATGAGTTACCACCACAACGAAAATGACGAATGGCTTCGTTATGGCGCCGGCATCTATTTAAAAGATTGCAGCAATGCCACTATTCAGCATAATACCATTACCGGCGGGCAATGTGCATTAATGATGATGCGTTGCAATGATGGCATGGTCAACGATAATGATTTTTCTTTTAACTCCGGTATTGGCATAGGTATGTACCGCAGCAGCGGCAATAAAATACTGCATAATAAATTAGATTTTAATGTACGTGGGTATAGTCATGGCATTTACAACCGTGGGCAGGATAGTGCAGGTATACTTGTATTTGAACAATGTAATGAAAACATATTTGCCTTTAACAGCGTAACACATGGCGGCGATGGATTTTTTTTGTGGGCAGGGCAAACAACGATGGATAGCGGTGAAGGTGGGTGCAACAACAACGTATTATATAAAAATGATTTTTCCTACGCCCCTACTAATGGCGTAGAAGTAACCTTCAGCAAAAATATTATATCCACCAACAGGATATTGGAATGCGATAATGGAATCTGGGGCGGTTATAGCTTTAGTTCAACTGTACTAAATAATATTTTTAAGAATAACAATACTGCAATTGCCATTGAACATGGGCATAATAATAATATCCTGATGAATTGGTTTGACAGCAATAAAACAAGCATCAAACTATGGGCTAAAAAAGAAGAACCATCAGATTGGGGATTTCCTAAGTACAACAATACCAGCAGTAGAATTTATGATATCACCAATAACCGTTTTAATAATGCCCAAAAACATCTGGATATAAAAAACACCGATAGTATTTTTATTAATGGCAATTTTTTTAAGAAGGAAGAAGAAGCATATTTCCATGATTCTACGAATAACAAAATACACCGCTTGGGTAACAGCATTTTAAAACCAACCTTTGCCGAAACAGATATAATAAATTATGACGTGATGATTTATATTGACAAGGCTCAGCTAAAAAAACTAAAGATTGAAAACCAATTTCCTGATGAGCTCATGCCCGGCCGCAAAAACATTCACATTACAGAATGGGGCCCTTACGATTTCCACTACCCTATCCTCTTTTTAAAAAAGATTGACAGCAATAATATTTATCATTTTGATGTACTTGGCCCGGCCGGCAAATGGAAAATAAAAAACACCAATGATGTAACAGGCATCACCACCACAAGCGGCATATTTCCTGCAGAAATCACGGCACAAAAAACCGGCGAAGATGTACAGATAGAAATGGAATACACCGGCCCTGCATTTAAAGACCAGTTTGGTAAAATGCAGACTGCAACCAATCCATACCCTTTTACTTTCAGAGATTATAAGCCAACGATAAACTGGAGTGTAAATTGGTTTAGCTGGGATGCAGCACACAATCCCAATAAAGATTATAAAGTGTTTAAAGATTTTATTACAACCAGCACGCCCGTTAAAACTGAAAACGCAAAACAAATAAATTATACCTGGTGGGGCGCTATTGGTAAACAATTACCTGCAGATAGTTTTGCCACTGTTGCTACCGGCACTATTGAAGTAAAAAAAGGGAAATACAGGATTGGTGTAACAGCCGACGACCTGGTAAAAGTTTTTATCGATGGCAAATTAGTAATTGATTTTTGGGATGCTGCAAAATATGTGAATGATGAAGATGCACACCATAGTGCTATCGTCTCATTGAATGGCAAACACGAAATAAGAATTGAGCAGGTAGAAAATTCCGGCTATGCCACATTAATATTTTCGCTGAAGCCTTTATAAAGCAGGAGTTTTGTAGTTTTTAGTTTGATGATAGACACGGTACATCTGTAATATCACTGCAAGTAATATCAGGCCCACACCAATATAAAACTGGTAGTGCAGTGATTTATTTTCTTTAAAAAAAATAAATGCCATAATGATGCCATACACCGGTTCTAAATTATAGGTAAGATTAGCAGTAAAAGCAGATATTTTCTTAAGTGCATTCAATTGCAAATTGAAACTAAGCACAGTGCAAAACCATCCCAATACCAGCAAACATACCCAGTCGCTTGCCGTGGGCCAGTAATAAGCAGCCGGAAATTCCAGGTTATACAATGGTACCAGCAATGTTGCCGCAATAAGGCCGCCGCCCATTTCGTACAATGTTATAGTTTGGGGGGCAAATCTTTTTGTAAATTCTTTATTAAAGATGGGAAACAATGCACTGCCCAGTGCCGCAATGATTCCTAACGCAATGCCCAGTTTATACTGCGGGTGAAAATCAAAAATGATATAAATACCTGCAATGGTCAGCAAGCCCAGCAACACTTCAATAACTACAATTCGTTTCCTTAAAATCAGCGGTTCTAATAAAGAAGTAAAAAAGCCCGTAGCACTAAAACAAACCAGTGCCAGCGATGCATTGGCATAATTGATACTGCCATAAAACGTAATCCAGTGTATGGCCACAATGGCACCCACGCCTAAAAACTTCAATGCATCTGTTGGCGAGATCTTTACCAGTTGCTTTTTATAATACATGATCACAAAGAGTGTAACGACGGTTATTAATAGCCTGTACCAAACCAATAATCCTTCATTAAGGTGTATTAATTTACCCAGTATAGCGGTAAAGCCCGCTAAAAAAACAGCTATATGCAATTGAATGAGGGCTTTCTTCATTAACTCAAAGATAAGGTTATACCCTTCTTTCTCATATAGGAATGCTGCTGTAAAGCTTTTTTGTATTTACCAACCACACAGGATGGCATAAAACCCGTATCAACGCAATAACAAAGCCGTAGCGAAGCCGTAGTAAAGCCGTAGCAAAGCCGGGATTACTCCGTATAAAAGCTATGTTGTATTGCTGCCGGCAACTGCTTTTATGCTATGTTACTTCTTAATACCAGGATAAATAACACTGAAAATCTATAAATATTGGTTAACGGTAAAACTCTAAACGGTAAACATATTATATTTGCCAACTTATAACCAATAACTATATGAGTTTTAAACGTATTAACAACATTACCGGCTGGCTGGTTTGCATCATTGCTTGTGCTGTGTATATTATGACGATGGAAGCTACCGGCAGCCTTTGGGACTGCGGTGAATTTGCATCCAGTGCCTATAAATTACAAATACCGCATCCGCCGGGGGCACCGCTTTTTGCGCTTATCGGCCGTATATTCATGTCTCCTTTCGATCCGCAGCATGCGGCCACAGGTATTAACCTGATGAGCGCATTGGCAAGTGGTTTCACTATATTATTCCTGTTTTGGAGTATCACCCATTTTGGCCGTAAAATAGTTACTAAAAACGGCGCCGAATTAACTTCTGAAAAGATCTTCGCTGTAATGGCTGCCGGTGTGGTAGGCGCTTTGGCTTATACTTTTTCTGATTCTTTCTGGTACAGTGCTGTGGAAGGTGAGGTATACGCTATGTCTTCTTTCTTTACTGCTATTGTATTCTGGGCCATCCTTAAATGGGAACAAAGTGTTGATGAGGAAGAAGCACAAGGCATCAGGGGCCATTTTACCAGGGCCGACCGCTGGATCATTGTATTATTTTACCTGGTAGGGTTAGGTGTAGGTGTGCATTTACTGATGATATTAACTATTCCTGCTGTGGTGATGGTATATTATTACAAACGTTATAAAGTAACCAACTGGGGCGTTTTCTGGGCATTTTTAACGGCCTGTATTATTACAGGTTTTATACAAAAAGCGGTAATACAATGGACCATTAAAGGTGCAGGTAATTTTGATATTCTTTTTGTAAACAGTTTCGGCATGCCTTTCTTTTCGGGTTTTGCATTTTTCTTTGTATTGCTTGCCGTATTAATATATGTAGGCTTACGCATTGCCAAAGCTAAAAACTGGAATTTCTTAAAATTAGGTTTGTGGAGCTCGGCCTTTATGGTACTGGGTTGTTTCTCCTCTTATTTTACAACTATGGTACGCAGTAATGCTGATCCATCGGTTGATATGTATAATGTTGATAACCCTGTAAACCTGGTAGGTTATTTAAGCCGTGAACAATACGGTGACTGGCCCATTTTATACGGACAGGATTTTACAGCATCCCCGATTGATAGTAAAATAACCGAGACTTATATTAAGAGCAACGGCAAGTATGAAAAAAATGGCAGAAAGATAGAATATACTTATGCAGCTGAAGACATGCACTTGTTTCCACGTATGTGGGACCAGAGCAATGACCAGAACCATGCTGATTATTATGCCGGATGGATGGGATTAGATCAAAATGCCAATGGTTCTTTTAAAAGAGGGCCAAACGGAAAATATATGCGTAATGGTTCTGAAGAAGATGCCAAGCCTACCATGGCCGAAAATATTGGTTTCGCATTCAGCTACCAGTTAGGCTGGATGTACCTGCGTTATTTTATGTGGAATTTTGCCGGTAAACAAAACGATTTACAGGGCGTATACATGGGTAACGTACGTGATGGTAACTGGAAAACCGGTATCGGCCTGTGGGACAGGTTGAGATTAGGCGACCAGAACACAATGCCCGACAGTTTAAAGAAAAATAAAGCGAATAATAACCTGTATGCATTGCCGCTGATATTAGGCTTGCTGGGTTTTGTTTACCAGGTTAAAAAAGATAAAAGAGATGCATTTATAGTAGGCCTGCTGTTTTTACTAACAGGTGCCGCCATCGTATTTTATTTAAACCAGGCAGGTAACCAGCCACGTGAAAGGGACTATGCCTTCGTAGGTTCTTTCTATGCCTTTGCAATATGGATTGGCCTGGGTGTTTTATATGTAAAAGACCTGTTTGGGAAATTTATTAAAGCTCCGGCAACTGCAGGTTATGTTGCTGCAGGCTTATGCACATTAGCCGTGCCCGTTATAATGGCCAACCAGGAATGGGACGACCATGACCGTAGCCATAAAACACTTGCCAGGGACCTTGCTATTGATTACCTGGAAAGTTGCGACAAGAATGCTATTGTAATTTCTTTTGGTGATAATGATACCTACCCGCTTTGGTATGCACAGGAAGTGGAAGGCATCAGAAGAGATATCCGTGTAATCAACTCCAGTTTGCTGGGTACCGATTGGTACATTAATGAACTGCGTTATAAAGTTAATGAGAGTGACCCTATCGACCCGATATGGACTGCTAACCAGATTGAAGGCTCAAACAGGGATGTTATTTATGCGCCGGAAAGAATTTATGGTAACAATGCTGCCATGCTCAACGATTATAAAGCAAGATCGGGTGCTAACAAATTAGAAGCCAACCAGGCCATGGACCTTTACACCATGATGAAAGATTTTGCAGGCAGTGATGATCCTACTAAAGTTGAAAAAGGTACTGATGGAGATATTCTCAACATCTTTCCTTCAAGAAAAGTGTTTATCCCTGTTGATGTGAATTTTGTAAAACAAAATGGTACTGTTAATGCAACTGACAGTGTGGTATCTGAAGTTGTATTTGAGATACCTAAGAACATGATCTTTAAAAATGACGCTGCAGTTTTAAATATTATTGCCGCTAATAAATGGAAACGCCCTATATATTTTACTTCAGAAAGGGCAGGCGATATTGGTATTGACAGGTATATACGCCAGGATGGGTTGACTTATCGTTTTGTACCTGTTTTAAACAGCCAGGTAAATAATGATTGGGTATACGATAAAATGATGAAGAAGTTCCAGTTTGGTAATGCCAATGTAATGGGAGTTTATTTTGATGAAGAAAACCGCAGGCATCTCAACAGCATTCGTTTAGCGTATGCACAAGCTGCAAGCAGTCTTGCTGATAATGGCCCCGAAGGCAAAGAAAAAGCAAGGAACATGCTGAATAAATGCGACAAGATGATGCTGGACGAAAATTTCCCTTATGGCATGGTAAGCAGAGGACAGCAGCATAATTATTTTTCGTTGCTGATGATGCAAGCCGCTTATAAAGCTGATGATACTGTATTGGCCGCTAAAATATATAAGAGTGTTAAGACTGACCTTGAGCAGACAGCTACTTATTTAAATGAACTGCCAGAGGGTAAGCAGGAAAATATGGTTCAGGAAATGCAGAGTGTGCAGCAGATGCAAATGATGATGATGCAAATTAAAAATCCACGGCCTGTAATGCCACCACCAGGTGATATTACGCCCCCGATTGATGTAAAACCTGTAGCACCAAATGCTAAAGCTGCAGCAGACACATCCAAAAAGAAAAAATAAAATATCAACTGAAATAACAATCCTCCGGCAATGCTCCGGGGGATTTTTTTTATTTAACAAATGAACCAAACACTTCACTCAAATGTTTCGTAATTTAGTAGGTATAGCAGGTGTCAGACGGTTTTAAACCGTCATGACACCTGAACATTACACTCTGTACTTTTAACTTATAACTTATATGTTAGGCTTCCACTTTTCCAAATATGATCCCAATGAACAAGGCAAATCTCCTTTTGAGAAATTGCTGGATCTTTTTTTACAGCTACTCACCTATACCAATGGCGATTTTAATGAAGCCATGCAATGGATGAATGAACTGGATAAAGAATATAAACTCACCAACAATGATTATGGTATCGGCGATTTTTTAGAAGACCTTAAAGACAAAGGCTATATCGATGAGAAGAAGGAAAACGGCGAGATACACATCACTCCAAAGACAGAACAAAGCATTCGTAAAAAAAGCCTCGAAGAAATTTTTGGTAAACTGAAGAAAACCAAACAAGGCAACCACAATACTTTTAAGCCCGGTGGTGGCGACGAGATCAACCCCGAAACCAGGCCTTTTCAGTTTGGCGATACCATGGAACAAATTGATTTTACCAGTTCCATACGTAATGCACAGATCAATCATGGTGTTGATAGTTTTAAAATGCATGAAGACGACCTGGAAATAAGGGAAACCGATTTTAAATCGCAGACTTCCACAGTACTGATGATCGATATTTCTCACAGTATGATATTGTATGGCGAAGACAGGATAACCCCGGCTAAAAAAGTAGCGATGGCATTGAGCGAACTGATCAAAACAAAATATCCAAAAGACACTTTAGATATCGTGGTATTTGGTAATGATGCCTGGACCATTGAAATAAAAGACCTGCCGTATTTACAAGTGGGGCCATATCATACTAACACCGTAGCAGGTTTGGAATTGGCTATGGACCTGTTACGCAGAAGAAGGAATCCTAATAAACAGATCTTTATGATCACTGATGGTAAGCCTACCTGTTTAAAAGTAGGTGCCCGTTATTATAAAAACAGTTTTGGTGTAGACAGAAAAATTTTAAACCGTTGCATGAGTTTAGCTACGCAATGTAAAAAACTAAAAATACCTATCACTACATTTATGATAGCAACGGATCCTTACCTGCAAAAATTTGTACAGGAGTTTACCGAATGCAATAATGGTAAAGCCTTCTTTGCAGGTTTGGATAAACTGGGCTCATTCATCTTTAAAGATTTTGAAAGCGGGAAAAGAAAGACGGTGTATTAAACCTTTGCTCTCCCGGAAAGATCGAAATGTGCCAAATGTGGGGCTATAATCAAACTATTTACTTTTGATGAAAATACTTTTAGGTTTTATTTTTTTCAGTTCATTATATTCCTGCGGGCAAAATCTGCTCTCGGGTAAAGAAACAGTGAATATTTACATCGCTGGCTGCGATAGTATTTTTTATTGTGAAGGGGAAACTTTTAATCCAAAAGCCGTGCAGGCTGGCAAGAACAACGATTCTGTTTTTATTAATAAGCTGCTTTACAATATCACAAAAGAAAATAAAAAAGTTTTATTTAAACCATTTGGCGGCAATTGCGGTGATGGTAATCTTGGAGAAAGAGTGTTGAATGTAAAATCTCTTTTAATCAAAAACAATATTGAATTTACAATCAGTAACACCGACTCTGTAGAGAATAAATATTTCAATGATGTTTCTGTAATTGATTTGTTATCAGACCTACGGCCACCTCCCCCTCCACCATCTCCAGTAGTGGTTTCGCCAGCAAGTGTTTCTACCAAAGTAATTGAAAATCCTTTTTTTCAATTTCGTTTAGAAGCAACCGGCAAGGTTTATTATAGTTACGATTCTACTGACATTAATAGAAATCTTTTACCAATAGATCCTCCTACCAAAGAAAAATTAATAGCAGTACTTTCCAATTTTGAAAAAGTACATCAGATTAAATTCAGCGAAGAAACAATACCGGTAATAATAACAGGCAGCGCAGCAGCTAAATACCCCGATTTTAAAATAATAAAGGAAGCCTTAAAGGCAAAAGATGTTTTCAGGTTTAAAATTGCAACAGACGGGCCGGCACCTATCAAAAAAACTGAAACTGAAACACCTATTGTAATAAGTGCAAGAACACTAACCCTGCTGGTCTCTTCAACTGATGCCCTATTCTATTATCATGGTACAGATTGCAGCAGCATCAAAAAAACAAGTACACAACTATTGCCGGCCTTATTAAATATCGAGAAGAGAAACACTCCTGCAAAAGATCTTATGATCGTTATTAAACAAGAAGAAGGCGCAAGCTTTAAGGCTACGATCGACATTTTAGACAAAATGGTTTTGGCTAAAATTCCGGCTAAGCATTATGCAGAAATGGACATCACTGAATCTGAAATTAATTGTATCAAAAACTTTACAACTAAATAAATGAACAACATTAAAACACTTGGCGAATTAAAGAAAAGCGGCTACGTTTCAAAAAGTATCAAACAGGAAATCCGTGACAACCTCATTACAAAGATCAAAGCAAAAGAAAATCCTTTTCCCGGGATATTAGGTTACGAAGATTCGGTAATTCCTGATACAGAAAGAGCCTTATTATCGCAACACAATATTTTGTTTTTAGGTTTGCGTGGGCAGGCCAAGACACGTATGGCAAGACAAATGATCGACCTGCTGGATGAGTACATTCCGGTAGTTGCCGGCAGTGAGATCAATGATGATCCGTTAAAGCCTATTTCAAAATATGCAGTTGATCTTATTACAGAAAAAGGAGATGATACTCCTATTGCATGGTTACACAAAACACAACGCTATGGCGAAAAATTAGCAACACCTGATGTAAGTGTGGCAGATCTTATTGGTGATATCGATCCCATAAAAGCAGCTAACCTTAAATTAAGTTTTGCTGATGAAGGCGTACTGCATTACGGCATTATACCCAGGAGCAACCGCAGCATTTTTGTTATTAATGAATTACCTGATCTGCAGGCCAGGATACAGGTATCACTATTTAATATTTTAGAAGAGGGCGATCTGCAGATACGTGGTTTTAAATTGCGTTTACCGCTGGACGTATTGTTTGTGTTTACTGCCAATCCCGAAGATTATACCAATCGTGGAAGCATAGTAACCCCATTAAAAGACCGTATTGAAAGCCAGATACTCACCCACTATCCAAAAAGCATTGAAACATCTCTGGCCATTACCGAGCAGGAGGCCGGTATCAGTGATGAACAATCGCAAAGAGTGAAAGTAAGTGATTTAATAAAACGTTTGATTGAACAAGTGGCTTTTGAAGCAAGAGGAAGCGAACTGGTAGATAAAAAAAGTGGTGTGAGCGCCAGGCTTACCATCAGCGCTTATGAGAACGCTGTGAGTGCCGCAGAGCGCAGGGCCATCATTAATGGAGAAAAGGAAACACAGGTATGGCTGAGCGATCTGATAGGCATCATTCCATCCATCACTGGTAAAATTGAATTGGTATATGAAGGCGAACAGGAAGGCCCTTACCAGGTAGCTTTTAATTTACTGGAAAAATCGATCCGTACACAATTTGGTTTGTACTTTCCTAATCCGGATACATTAAAAAAGAAAAGAGGTAAAGACGTAACACCCGAAGACACACCTTATAAATCCATCACACGTTGGTTTGATGCCGGTAATTCTTTAAATAATTTCTTTGAAACAAAAGATGAAGATAAAGTACAACTGTTGTACAAGGTGGATGGCTTGCATGCATTGGTAAAAAAATATTTTAAAGCAGCCAATGAGAAAGAGAATGCTTTACTGATGGAATTTGTATTGCATGGCCTTGCAGCGCATTCGCTCATCAGCAAAAAAGTATTGGAAGGTAAAATTGAATTTAAAGACCTGATGGGCAGTATGCTGAATATAGGCAGCCAGCATTTTAGCGAAGAAGATTTTAATGAGGATGATTTTAATTAAGTCCCTTATGCTTATAAAATATCCGTGGTCGGTGAGACACCGACCACGGATACTATGGATCAGCTTTAAATAATGTTAACTTCTCTTTCTAAAATCACTCCAAACTTTTGCTGCACTGTTTCTATTATCGATTCGCTTAGTGCATATATCTCGTCGCCTTTTGCATGTCCGTAATTTACCAGCACAAGCGCCTGCTTAGCGTGGCAACCTGCATCACCATTGCGGTAGCCTTTCCAGCTTACAGCGTCTTGCGGACCGCATTGTTCAATTAACCAGCCTGCAGCCAGCTTAACATTACCGTTGGGAAGATGATAACCAACAATAGAAGGGTATAGTTGTGTTAATTTGTGAAATTCGGGGCCACTGATCTCGGGGTTTTTAAAAAAACTTCCCGCATTTCCAATTTCGGCAGGGTTAGGTAATTTAGAAGAGCGGATATTGATCACGGCATCAGAAATAGCTTTGATACTTAATTCCTGCACGCCCATTTTTTCCAACTCCTGTTCTATAGCACCATACGAAGTATTGAATACGGGCTGTTTATTCAGCTTGTAGGTTACGCTGGTAATTACAAACTGGTTTTTATATTTTTTCTTGAATACACTTTCCCTATACCCAAAAGTGCAATCATTTAAACTAAACGTAACTATTTTTTTTTCTTTCAGGTGAAATGCTTCTAAAGAATGAAACACATCTTTTATCTCCACCCCATAAGCACCGATGTTTTGCATAGGGCTTGCACCAACATTACCAGGTATCAGGGAAAGATTTTCCACGCCGGCTAAATTGTTACTGATGCAGTGCAATACAAACTGGTGCCAGTTCTCACCTGCTCCTGCCTTTATGTAAACATGATTATCATCTTCACGTATAATTTCAATTCCTTTGATCTCATTTTTTAAAACTATGCCATCAAAATTTTTAGTAAACAACATATTACTGCCACCACCCAAAATAAGAATTGGTATTTGATTTTTTTGTGTAGCTGCTCTTGCATCATCATACTGCAATAATTGTCCCAATGCGTCTGTAGAATTAAAGGAAGCAAAATATTTTGCCACTACATCTATCCCGAATGTATTGTATTTTTTTAGTGAGATGTTGGGTTGTATCTGCATTATCAATTATTCATTATCCATTATTAATTTAGTTTGTGTCTACATCCGCTACCACATGCACGCTCTTGTAACTTTTTTCTCCCCCCAATAAATTAATATGATTGCGGATGACTTTTTTGTAGGTCATACTCATACCATGTTCCTTTGGCAACTTAATTAATATTTCCATTAAATACTGGTTACGGATGCGGTTGATCACCGGTGCCGCCGGGCCAACAATATAATCTTTAAGATCTTGCCGCAATAACGCAGCCAGCCTATCTGCCGCATTAGCAACAACTGTTTTATCCTTATGTTTTAAAGTTAGTAAAACAATCCGGCTGTAAGGCGGATAGAAAAATTCTTTGCGGTTTACAATTTCATTTTCGTACATTTTTTTATAATCATGCTGCTGTACTAATTGTAAAACCGGGTGCTTAACATTCGTGGCCTGTATAACCACCTTCCCCTGTGCATTTTTCCTTCCGGCTCTTCCACTCACCTGCTCCATTAATTGAAAGGCTCTTTCATTAACCCTGAAATCGGCAAAACTTAATAAACCATCAGCATCCAGAATACCTACCAAACTTACTTTATCAAAATCCAATCCCTTTACCACCATTTGTGTACCTACTAAAATATCCAGGCGATGTTGTTCAAATAATTGTATCAGGTTATCATGCGCCTTTTTCCCTCTCACACTATCTACATCCATCCTTGCAATTTTATTTTTAGGAAAGTCTTCTTCCAGTTGTTCTTCTATTTTTTCTGTTCCAAAATTTTTCTCTAACCAGTTATTATTACCACATGCCGGGCAGGTAATTAATTTGGGGTACTGACTGGCGCAATAATGACAATGCAGTTTATTGCTGTGCTTGTGCAATGTTAATGAAACAGAACAATGCTCACATTGCGGAATAAAGCCGCAAGTGCCGCAAATTAAATAAGGATTGTAACCTCTCCTGTTTTGAAAAAGAATTACCTGCCTGTCTGCATCCAATGACTGCTGCATGGCTTCCTTTAGTTGCGGACTGATCATCACTTTACCTTTTTTTGCCACCTGCCGCACATCCACAATTTCAATAGAAGGAAGATTGATACCACCGAAGCGTTCATTCAATTCCACCAACGCATATTTATTATTAACTGCATTAAAATAACTTTCTACCGAAGGGGTGGCACTGCCCAATAAAACCTGCGCCTTAAATAATCCTGCATAATAAATAGCAGCATCTCTTGCATTATATCTTGGCGAGGGATCCTGCTGTTTATAAGAAGCATCGTGTTCTTCATCCACTATTATCAATCCTAAATTTTTAAAAGGAAGGAACAAAGCACTTCTTGCTCCCAATACCATTTTCACTTCGCCTGTTCTTATTTTATTCCACAATTCTATTCTTTCGTTATCATTAAATTTAGAATGGTAGATAGCAATATTGCCGCCAAAATGTTTTTGCAGGCGGCGGATAATTTGTGCAGTAAGTGCAATCTCGGGCAACAAATACAATACCTGTTGGCCGGCTTTAAAATATTGCTCCATCAGTTTTACATACACCTGGGTTTTACCACTGCCGGTAACACCATGTAGTAAGCAAACATTTTTTTTGTCAAAGCTTTTGGCTACAGCATCGCTGGCTTCCTGTTGTGCGGTGCTGAATTCAAAATCAACATCCACATTCCTGGGCAGGGTTTTAATTCTGTCCACACTTCTCTTTTCTACCCACAAAATATTTTTATCTGTCAACCCTTTTAGTTGGGCCGCAGTGGCGCCGGATTTTTTTAATAGATCAGTTTGTAAAACATCACCGGTAGATTTTTCCAAATGTAAATAGGCCAGCAATAATTCCATTTGCTTGGGAGCTCCTTTCCAGTCGTTTAATTTTTTACTCAGCTCTTCTTCATTATTAAAAGCCGGATTTAAAACCACATAATTTTCTTTTTTGGCTTTGTACTTTTCATCCAGGCTTTCCCATACAATACATACTTTTTTCTCAATCAGTTTTTTTATTACCGGGTACACATGGTTAATGTCCAGTATCTGCTGCACTTCTGATAAACGCAATTCTTTTTTTATCAATAATGCTTCGGCCACTAAAAATTCTTCATCCCCTAAGTGAGAAAAATCCTCGCCGGCTTCATCATTAAATAATAAAATGGTTTCGCTGCTTAGTTTAAAATGCGCCGGTAATGCCGCCGCCATCACTTCCCCTTCGCTGCACATATAGTATTGTGCCATCCATTGCCAGAGTTGTAATTGCTGCGGATACAGGATAGGCTCATCGTCCAGTACATTCATTACCGGTTTGGTTTTGTACGCCGGTTCTTTATCAAGTATAGTTTTTATTACCCCTGCATATTTTTTATTTTTCAATTCCACTTCTGCCCTGCAGCCTGGCTTTACTTTATCTGCTAATGCAACAGGAATAGAATAGGTATAAGTTTGTGGCAATGCCAGAGGCAAAATCACTTCGGCCCAAAGGCCGGAGGATGGTTCGGTAAATAATATGTTGGTGTTGTTTTCCAAAAATTGTTTTGCAAAGATATTGACTTGCATTGCTTGTGCGAACTATGAACTATACACTATCAACCTTCCTGATCCAACTCACCTTATACCCGATCAGTTTTTCTTCCATCAGTTTATACACCCTGTCCTTTAGTTCCTTTACATCTTTAATTGTCAATCCTTCAACCGGTATGTCATCTAAATAAACAATTCTTGATTTACCTGGTGTAAAAGAAAAAATACTTTTATAATTATTACGGTCGTAGGCATCTAAAAATAAAACCGGCTTAATGGGCGTTTGCGTTTCAATGGCAATTCTGAAAGCACCGTCGTAAAACTCTTTCAGCGGCCGGTGGGTTGTATTAAATGTGCCCTCGGGACTAATAACTATCGATATACCTTTTTTGATCACGCTTTTTAACTGCAGTACACTTTTAGCCCTGTTATGAGCATTATTCCTGTCTACCAAAACCACGGTACATTTATATAGAAACCCGAAAATGGGGATTTTGGTCATTTCGGCTTTACCCAAAACCCTGAAATGTTGTTTGCGGATGGCCTTCATTAACAGCGGAATATCAACATAAGAAATATGGTTAAACACAAATACGTATTGCTTACTGCGGTCCATTGTGCTCTCATATATATATTGTGTGCGTATGCCCAGCATAAACAGGAAGAAATCAGCCCAGGTATGGCAGAGTTTATATATAAAATTGCCCCCTTTAATTTTGCCGAAAAAGGAAGCGATGATCACCAGCGGAAATATCAATATGAGGAAGCCTGTGAACACTATAATAGCGTAAAGGCTATAAATAATTTGTATAAAACGCAAAAAATACTGCATAATAGCCTGCGAAGATAACCTGTTTACAGGGGTAAATGAATTGCTGGGCACTGATTTTCAGGCTGTAAAGCCCGTTTTGTCCCCAAAGAGGCTATTTTGGTGGATATATTTTTTCTGTTTAGCTGTACCAATTTTCAGTTAAAACCCTTACCTTTGCCGTCCTAAATTTGGGATATTTATGTTAGCAGTAGTAAAAATAGCAGGTCAGCAATTTAAAGTTAAAGCAGGCGACAGCTTATATGTGCCTCACATTGCAGGTAAAACCGGAGACCAGGTTGAATTTGCAGAAGTATTATTTACAGAAAGCGATGGCAGTATTGTTGCCGGTGCTGATGTAAAAGCTGTAGTTAAAGCTGAAATTATCAGCGACCTTATTAAAGGCGATAAAGTGATCGCTTTTAAAATGAAAAGAAGAAAAGGTTTCCGTAAAAAACACGGACATCGTACACAGTACACTCACATTAAAGTAACAGCAATAGCTTAAAGAAAGTTATAGGTGATAAGTTATGAGTGTATGTTTAAAAACTTTTCTCTTTAACTTAAAACTTAGAACTTAAAACTTAAAACTTAAAAACATGGCACATAAAAAAGGTGAAGGTTCCGTAAAAAACGGCAGAGATTCACACAGCAAAAGATTAGGTGTAAAAATTTATGGTGGTCAACCAGCATTAGCAGGTAACATCATTATCCGTCAACGCGGCACAACTTACCATCCTGGTAAAAATGTTGGTGTTGGAAGAGACTTTACCATCTTTGCATTAACCGATGGTTTAGTAGAATTCAGAAAAACAAAAGGTGACAGAAATATAGTTTCTGTTCAAGCCGTGGAGCCAACCGCTTAAAAAATATTTAATTTTTTTTGTTAGTTAAAGAAATATTTCTATTTTTAAGTATTATTTACTAACCAATTAAATTTAAAAAAATGGCAACAAAGAAAAAAGCTGCAAAAAAAGCTGCTCCAAAAAAAGCTGCAAAGAAAGCTGCTCCTAAAAAAGCTGCAAAGAAAGCTGCTCCTAAAAAAGCTGCAAAAAAAGCTGCTAAGAAAAAGTAAGCTTTGCTTTTTAAAGCAAAAAAATACGGAAGCCCTGGTAATTTTACCGGGGTTTTTCTTTTGAAACCCTTTCTGACACTACATTACAGCAGATGCCATTTTTGCTCATTCACTTTCTGTTAAAACAAGCAATGCAAATATTTTTTATTTTTTTACAATCACTTGCGGTGAAATAAATTTTGCTTTACAAGTTGTTTTTATTTTTCTGCAATTCACTTGATGCAATATTTTTTGTGACCTGTTATAAAAATTATAACCGGAATTTTCCCGATTTTCAAAAATCAGCGGCTCCCCTATTTTTGATTTTATTACTTTTGAAACATGGATAATTACCAAATAGCGGAAAATTTTTCCCTTTTAAGCAAATTAATGGACATACATGGCGAAAATAGTTTTAAGGCAAAAACTTATGCTATTGCGGCCTATCATGTTGAAAATTTAACAGAGCAATTAAGTAATACACCGGTTGAAAAAATTCCGGTGATAAAAGGTATTGGTGAATCAACAGGAAAAAAAATTATTGAATTATTAGAAACCGGGGAGTTAAAAGTATTGCAGGAAATGATCAGTAAAACACCGCCGGGTGTTATTGAATTACTGAACATAAAAGGCATCGGGCCAAAAAAAATTCATACCATATGGAAAGAGATGGAAATAGAAAGCATTGGCGAATTATTATATGCCTGCCAGGAAAACCGTTTGAAATTATACAAAGGCTTTGGTGAAAAAACGCAACAGAACATTATTGAAACAATTGAATATTATTTACACAACCAGGGCAGCTATTTATATCCACAGGTAGAAGCTGTAGTGCCGCAGATCATTGCTTATTTAGAAAAATTATTCTCACCAGAAAATGTTTTTATTACCGGCGCTTTTAAAAGGCAGGTGGAAATTATAGATGAACTGGAATTTGTGGTGAATAGTACCAATGAATTGATAAAACCAAAGTTTGTAAGTGCTAATCCACCGGAATTATTAGAAGAAAAGCCCGATAGTTTACTCTATAAATTATTAAACGGCCTCCGTTTAAGGTTGTACACAGGTACAGCAAACTTTCAACAACGCATTTTTGCCACCAGTGGTAGTGCTGAGTTTACGGCTGTTTTTGAAGAGCAATTCCCCTCCATTGATTATTCCAAAGGAGAAAAAGCCATATTTGAGCAGGCGAAAATCAGTTTTATTCCTCCTTGTTTAAGAGAAACTGCAGCTATTATTGAAAAGGCAAAAGCAATTACTATCCCTGATCTTATCCAGCCCGGCGATATCAAAGGTATCATTCACAGCCATAGTAACTGGAGTGATGGTAGTTATACTTTAGAAGAAATGGCCAAAGCGGCTAAGGAAAAGGGCTTTGAATACCTGGTGATCAGTGATCACAGCAAGAGTGCTTTTTACGCACAGGGTTTAAATGAAGAAAGAATTGCAGCACAACAACAATACGTTAATGAACTGAATGATAAAATCACCGGCTTTAAAATTTTTAAAAGTATTGAATGCGATATTTTAAATGATGGCAGCCTGGATTATACCAATACTATTCTCTCTACATTTGATTTAGTAATAGTGTCTGTACACAGCAATTTAAAAATGAGTGAAGAGAAAGCGATGCTGCGTTTACTGAACGCTATTGAAAATCCTTACACTACCATTCTCGGACACATGACGGGACGATTGTTATTAAGCCGTAAAGGTTATCCTGTTGATCATAAAAAAATTATTGATGCCTGCGCTGCCAATCATGTGGCTATCGAACTGAATGCCCACCCGAGCCGCCTGGATATTGACTGGCGCCATATTGATTATGCACTGCAAAAAAATGTGTTGATCTCTATCGATCCCGATGCTCATACTATTGAGGGTTTTGATGATATCCGTTATGGTGTGTTGGCTGCACAAAAAGCAATGGTGACTAAAGAACAGAATTTAAGCAGCTTTGGATTAAAAGAGTTTGAAAGTTATCTGGAGAAAGTGAGAGGATTAAAAGGGTTAAGGTAAATAACTCCAAGGGTGAGTCACCTCTTAAAAGGTGACTCACCCGGCTATAATAAAAAACTGCAATAGTAGCTATACCCTTTTTACTCCACTTTTATAATTGCTACAGTATTTATTTTTCGGCGGCACTTTAATCGGGGTGAGCCACCTTTTAAGAGGTGACCCACCCGGCTACAATAAAAAAACTGCAATAGTAGCTATACCCTTTTTACTTCACCTTTATAATTGCTACAGTAATTGTTTTTCTGCAACACTTTAATCGGGGTGAGTCACCTTTTAAGAGGTGCCCCACCCCAACAAACATTTCCCTACATTTGTTTCTTAAATTGCATTTATGAAAAAATACTTTCTACTGTTTATTGTTACGCTTTCTTTTGTTGCTAAAAGTTTTGCCGATGAAGGCATGTGGTTGCCGCAATTACTGGCAACACTGAATGAAAAAGAAATGAAGAAGATGGGCATGAAGATCAGTGCTGCTGACATTTATAATATCAGTAAAGGAAGTTTAAAAGATGCGATTGTAAGCTTTGGCGGCTTTTGTACTGCCGAAGTAATTTCTGATAAAGGTTTACTACTCACCAATCACCATTGCGGTTTTGATGCCGTACAAAATCATTCTTCTATACAAAACAATTATATCCGTGATGGGTTTTGGGCTTACAATAACGGACAGGAATTACAAAACCCCGGCTTGTTTGCTACTTTCATTATAAGTATTAATGAAGTAACAGTACCAATACTAAATGGTGTTACTGCGGGCATGAGCGAAAGAGAAAGACAAAGTACTATTGATAAAAATATCAATGAATTTAAAAAGACGGTACAAAAAGAAAGCTACCAGGATATTTTGATCCGCCCTTTTTTTGATGGCAATAAATATTTTATTTTCATTACCGAAACTTACAAAGATGTTCGCCTGGTAGGTGCGCCACCTTCTTCTATTGGCAATTTTGGAAAAGATACCGATAACTGGATGTGGCCAAGACATACCGGCGATTTCAGTATGTTCCGCATTTATGCAGGTAAGGACAATAAGCCTGCAGATTATTCTCCGGATAATGTGCCCTACAAACCAAAACGCAGTTTAAGCATTTCATTAGACGGTATGAAGGAAGGTGATTTTACTATGGTGTTTGGTTTTCCCGGAAGAACGATGGAGTATTTACCTTCTGCAGCAGTAGCGCAAACGATGACTGTAAGTGACCCTGCAAAAATTGGTATCCGTGAAAAAGCATTGCAGGTACTCAATAGTTTTATGCGTAAAGATGAACAGATAAAAATTCAGTATGCCGCAAAATATGCTACTATAGAAAATGCCTATAAAAAATGGAAAGGCGAAGTACTCGGTTTGAAAGCATCTAATGCTGTTGGCAAAAAACAAGAACTGGAAGCTGGCTTTGAAAAAATTGTTTTATTGCAACCCGCCATGAATGCCGGTTATGTTGACCTGTTAAAAAAATTAAACCAGGCTTATGCAGACATTGAGCCTTTTGGTTATGCCCGTGATTACTATAATGAGATCATTCCCAAAATAGAATTGTTTACAATTGCCACCAATGCTATTGCTGCTGTAACCGCATCCGGCAAAGACGATGCTACCTACAAAAAAACATTAACTGATGTAAATGAAAAACTAGACGGGTTATTTGGTGAATACAATGCTACAGTAGATCAAAAACTTTTTGAAGTGTTGATGGAAATGTATGTGAAAGATCAAAAAGAAGAAAACGTATCTCCACTACTGAAAAAAATGCTGGCAGAAAATGGCAACTCCTTTGCAGCATTGGCAAAAGCCGTTTACAGCCAGACTGTATTGACAGATCCGGTTAAACTTAAAAATTTATTAACCGGAATTGCTACCGGCGGTACGCAATCTGTAACTACTGATGTTGCTGCGGCTCTATATGCAGATATTTTAAAAACCTATGTTGCTAATGTATCTCCCGGGCTGAATGAATTACAGGCAAACATCAATCAGTTGCAACGTACTTATATGCAGGCACAGATGGATGTGTTTACAAAGAAAGTTTTTTACCCCGATGCCAACAGTACTTTACGTTTAACTTATGGCAATGTAAAAGGTTACAATGCAAGAGATGCAGTTAAATATGATTTCTATACTTATCTGGATGGTGTAATGGAAAAATACAAACCCGGAGATTATGAATTTGATGTGCCACAAAAATTAATTGACCTGTACAATAAAAAAGATTTTGGCCCTTACGGTGTTAATGGTCGTCAGCCGGTATGTTTTATTGCCGCTAATCACACTACAGGTGGTAATAGCGGTAGCCCTGCATTGGATGGTTATGGTAATTTAGTGGGCTTAAATTTTGACAGGGTTTGGGAGGGTACGATGAGTGATATTAATTACGATAAAAATATTTGCCGCAATATAATGGTGGACATCCGTTATGTATTATTTATTGTAGACAAATTTGCCGGGGCAAAAAATATTATCAGCGAATTAAAATTAGTGAGTAAGAAAAAATAAATTATTGCATTTATGCAATTCAGAGATGCCATACAAAATGATCTGGTCACCATCGTAGCCATTTACAACTCAACTGTTGAAGGCCGCATGGTAACTGCTGATACCGATCCTGTGTCGGTAGAAAGCAGGCAGCAATGGTTTGATGAACATACTGCTGATAAACATCCGTTGTGGATGGTGGAAGATGATAATGGCAATACCATTGGCTGGGTAAGCTTCCAGGCATTTTACGGAAGGCCGGCTTATGATGGCACTGCAGAGATCAGCATTTATCTCGATCCGGCACAAAGAGGAAAAGGTTATGGCAAAAAAATATTACAATATTGTATTGACAATGCCGGCTCATTCGAAATAAATATTTTACTCGGTTTCATCTTTGCCCACAATACACCCAGCCTGCAACTCTTTATGGCATTGGGTTTTGAAGAATGGGGGCATTTAAAAAATATTGCTTTGCTGGATGGCATTGAAAGAAGTGTAAAGATTTTAGGAAAACGGGTGTAACTTTACAGCCGGAATTATAAAAGTAAATTAAGGTTGCTTACAAAAAACTCATACGCACATTTCTACAGGCACTCAGCCTACATTTCCATTATGATGAATGGAACGTCGCAATCGCTGCAATAAAAATGACAGGAAATACAATTGTTGATCCGCCGCGGCGGACGCCAATGTCGCTCCAAAGAATTACTCATTTCGTTACAAAAAACACTTGAAGCAAGAGCTTCAAAATACACAATCATTACGAAAAGACTTGAAGCCGGAGCTTCAAGGTACAAAAACATATTTTATGCAAATAGCAATATTAGGTGCCGGCATGGTAGGTCGTGCCATGGCAATTGATGTAGTAAAAAATTATTCCGTTACTTCTTTTGATGTAAGTGAACAGTCATTACAATTATTACAACAAAAAAGCAAACTGATCACTACTGTGCAAACAGATTTGAGTGACTACGACAACTACAAAAATTTACTACAGGGTTTTGATTTCGTGATCAGCGCTGTGCCCGGCTTTATGGGGTATAAAACTTTAGAAGCCATCATCAACGCCAAAAAAAATGTAGTGGACATTTCTTTTTTTCCTGAAGATGCTTTGCAACTGGATGCTTTGGCCAAAGAAAATAGTGTAACCGCAATTGTTGATTGTGGTGTGGCACCGGGTATGAGTAATTTAATTCTAGGTTACCATAACGAGAGAATGAAAATTGACAGTTTTGAATGCATGGTAGGCGGCTTACCGAAGAGAAGAATTCAACCCTTTGAATACAAAGCCCCCTTCTCTCCCATTGATGTGCTGGAAGAATATACCCGGCCGGCACGCTATGTAGAGAATAGCCATATTGTAACCAAGCCGGCTTTAAGCGATGCTGAATTAATTGACTTCAATAATGTGGGCACATTGGAATCATTTAACACTGATGGCTTGCGGAGTATTTTATTTACGATGAGCCATATTCCCAACATGAAAGAAAAAACCCTGCGTTACCCCGGCCATATCGACCTGATGAAGGGATTAATAAAAGCAGGATTTTTAAATTCAAGCCCTGTTAATTTTAAAGGACAGCAAATTATCCCATTGGAATTTACTTCCAGTTTACTTTTTGATCAATGGAAACTGGGGCCAACCGAAGAGGAGTTTACACTAATGGCCATAACGATAAAAGGCGAAGGCAAAACCATTCATTACGATCTGTATGACGAGTATGATACCATAACAGCAACAAGCAGTATGAGCCGCACTACAGGCTATACCTGCACCGCAGCATTAAATATGCTCATCAATAAATTGTTTACTGCCAAAGGTGTTTTTCCGCCTGAGTTGGTAGGCAATAATGAAAGCTGTTTTAATTTTATACTGGATTACTTACGGCAAAGAAATATTGTGTATACCAAAACAGCGCAATAATAGCTGGCATTTTACAATCTTTTACCAATAAAACTGCAGCAGATCTGCTGCAGTTTGTTACTTTTGCGGATATTATTTAATCAGATATGAAATATATTTTATCCCTGGCGGTAATCATTTTTTTTGCAGCCTGTAATGGAGGTGGAGATAAACAGGATGTTGTTGACCCCGCCCTCGTACCAAAAGTAACACCAAAGATCAGTTACAATATTGTGAATGTATACCCTCACGATACCAGCGCCTTCACCGAAGGCTTGCAAATTTACAATGGAAAATTCTATGAAGGAACTGGTATGGAACAGGAATCTACTTTACGTATCGCAGACATTAAAACCGGTAAGGTAGAAAAGAAACATTTTTATACCGACACGGCTATATTCGGAGAAGGCATACAGGTATTCAAAGGAAAAATATACCAGCTTACCTGGAAGAATCATATCGTATATGTTTACGATGAAAACAATATCGATAAGCCTATCAAAACATTTCAATGGCCTTACGAAGGATGGGGCATGACCAATAATGGTACTGACCTGATCATCAGCGATGGCAGTGCCAACCTTTATTTTGTAGATGCCGAAACCTTTAAAGTAAAAAGTACTATTGCTGTAACAGAAGATGGAAAATCCGTTGATTCAATCAACGAATTAGAATATGTCAATGGATTTATTTATGCCAATGTTTGGCAAACTGATGATATTGTAAAGATCGATCCGGCAAACGGGCAAATTGTTGGTAAAATGGAATTGCCTGATCTTAAAGAAAAATATTTTCCTAAAGAAATTGTAGATCAGCGAACAGATGTATTGAATGGTATTGCTTACGATAGCACTACTAAAAAAATGTACATTACCGGTAAGCGCTGGCCGAAAATGTTTGAGATTTCGTTTAACTAATCAAATGCTTTTCAATACTAAAGAAGTCAACTTTTAAAAAGTTGACTTCTTTGTTTAAACTACTTACTGATAACGTAGATCACCGAACTGCATTTTGTTTTATCACCCATTGCTTTTAAGTTAGAGATCAATCCGTTCCAGAATGCTTTGATGATATTGCCTTTCCCGTTTTTATATTGTTCACTGAGCATACTCACATAAAAACTATCATACCACATCGGCCTGATAGTGGTAAGTTTCAAATTATAAGTGCTAAGCAATACTTTCATTGAAGCCGGCGAAAAATGATAAAGATGCCTGGGCACATCATAAGCCGCCCAAAACTCTTTATAGATATCTGCATCTTTAGAAGTATAATTTGGTACTGCAATAAATATCTTTCCCTGCGGTGTAATCAGCTCAGCTAATTGTTTGATGTACGCATGTAACTCGTGCACATGTTCCAGCACATGCCACATAGTGATAGCGTGATATGAGGCAGGCTTTAATTGAAATAATTGTTCCGGCGATTGCGGATTAATGCTATACAATTCTGCAGCTTTTTTTCTTGCTGTATCATCCGGCTCTAAACCGGTAATGCCCCAGCCTGCCGTTTTCATCGTATTTAAAAAGGCGCCGGTACCGCAACCAATGTCCAGTATCTCTCCTTTTGTCATACCTACCTGGCCGATGATCAACGCTTTCTTTTTATCAAGCGTACGTTTTCTTACGGCATGATATAAAGTATTAACGAAACCTTTTTTTGTATCGCTGTGAGAAATATAATTATCCGATTGATAATAAGGCCCGATAGCATTTTGTTCCGGTACATCCTGTGTAAACCTTGCTGTACAGGCATTACAATGCCATACAGCAAATTCTTTTTGAGAAACAGTATAATCTTTTGCTGTTAACGCAGGAGCAATATTTTGAGAAGAACAAACAGGACAGTTAGTATAATGGATCATGAAGAAAGACTTTATGGTGCAGGTAGTTCGTTAGAAGTAATAGTTGGTGTATTTCTTTTATCATTAAAAAACAAGAGTAATCCGATAACACCTGCAGTTACACAAATATCAGCCACATTAAAAATTCCTGTGCGTATATTGCCAATACCGAGATTCATGAAATCGGTTACATGCCGGTCGAATACTATTCTGTCGATAATATTTCCAACGCCGCCGGAAAAAACAAGGGCGATAGAAAATATTTTCATCGTGCCCATTTGCTGCAGGTTTTTTATAGTGTAGATAAACAATCCCAATAATACTGCTAAAGGTAAAATACTCAGTAACCAAAAACTTACCGCCTTAGGCAGGTCATCTCCCAAACTTAAAGCAGCCCCGGTATTTTCAACGTATTGCAATCTTACTGTATCATTCAGATAAGTAATGGCTTGCTTATCTTTTAAATGTTCTTTAGCAAGATCTTTTGTTAACCTGTCGCAGCCAATAAAAGCCAGGCAGCAGGTACAGAACATTACTATTTTAGTCCACTTTTTCATTTATTGAATAGGGGTTGTATTTCCTCCGAATGCAGAGGCTGTTTTATCCATAGTTAAATAATACAATAAACCCAGTATAGCAAATGTTCCTAACACAATGGCCCAAACCCACCAGCGACTTGATTTTTCCGGAGTTTCGTTAAAATATTCCGTCATTACGGTATTGGTGGTTTCTTTATCACCTACTAATATCTGGTGTTCTGCCTGCGGATGTATTACCCGTTCTGCTTTTACCGGTTGCAAAAAAACAGCAGGTAACTGGCTGGATTTAAAATTGATGTTGCCTGAAGAATCAGTGAAAAAATTACCTACTCCATCCAATATTGCAGGTTTATTGCTAATGGCTGCCGCTTTAAGGTTATTACAAAACTGCCCCAATGCATCTATCGTATTTAAAACCGTACTATTAGTTTTTGAAGCTACATAATCCAGCAAATTGCTGGCATCATTTTCTTTGGCCTCAAAAATAATTCTTGGCAGCGGCGCTTTAATTGTTGTGTTTAAAAAATCTGATTCTGCCTTACCTGCCACTACAGATAAAATACCCAGGCCCGGCAAAGGGCAGGTTTTATTTTGAAAAAGATATGAAGCGATTAACTGGTGCATAACATTTGGGGTTGTGCAAAGGTATGACGGAAAATCGAATGTCCAAAGCGATGGCTTTAGAGGCTAAAAGTTGAATTTCCTGGGATATTTTGAGCAGTTAAGAAATAATCAATACTCAATGTTCAATGCACAATAATCAATAAAAATGCATAGCGTTACATTTTCAACAGTTTTTTAAAATTGAAGCAATAAAATACTGCTGTATTTCATTGGAAATTGAACATTGAGCGTTGAACATTGAACATTTTTCCTTATTTCCATTAGAAAGTAATCCTCACCCCTCCCAGCACGTTCAGTCCATACACTTCGTAATTATGCCAGCGTTCGTATTTATTGTTGAGGATATTATTCACATCCAGCCATGCACTGAACATTTTATTTACTTTAAATTCCATTCCTGCACTTAAATCAGTGCCGCCATTAAATGATTTGGTGCTATTCCCTTTGGCAATGTAATTACCACCCCCAAACATATAAAAATCACCTTTCAGCAATACCTGTTTAAATGCCCACCAACGCAGTGAACTGGTCAGCTCCATTGGTATGGTATTCCATGCTTTACCATTATTATTAAAGCCGGTATAACCATTTAATGTAAGCCCGGTGGTTAAGGTAAACCTATCCTGGTTAATATAACTCAGGTCGCCATGAATACGCAGGTTATTGCCTTTGCCTTCAAATACTGTTTTAAATGCTTTGTTATCGGTTGCGGTATCATTAATAAACAATGGAAAGTTAGTATAACTGATAAAGCCTGCTTTAGCACTAAAATTAAAGTGTTTGCCCATGGTTGCCTTTATGCCACCATAATACTCAATTTCTTTAGTGTTGGTTTGAGATGCAATGGTTTTTAAATAAGGATTGATGGCTGAAAGGTTACGGAAAGTATTTTTAGTGTATGTTCCTACCCAGCCTGCCTGTATCATGAAAACTTTTTCTTTCACCTGTGCCTCTGCATACACATTCGGTAACCACACAAAATTTCCATTATCCCAGGTTGGTGTAATGCCTGCATTAATGCTGAACCTTGGCGATGCAAAAGCCAATGCCGGTGCTACCTGGAAAACATTGTTGCTGATCTTTACATTGCTGGTAAGATCTTTTGTAGTGTAAGAAGTGATGTCTGCCTTGCCTTCTACTTTTATTGACATCGCTTCACCAAATTGTTTTTCTATTGGCGCACTTACAATTAAAGAACTTTCACTTAACCTGTTTTTATTAGTGAAGATATTTACCTGCACATTGGGATTGTACTTAATGCCAAAATCACCTACAGTGGTATTTCTTATGCCTGCCTTTAGTGTTATATCCTGGTACTGATTGCGGATACTGTCTTTTTTATAATTATATAAAGTATGATCGTAGCCATATAAGTAAGTATCATGCTGGCTGATATTCACACTGGCATACGCTTCATTCTTCTCCATAAAATAACTGCCCGTTCCTTTAAGGTTCAGCTGAGAATAATCCTGGTATTTTATTTTTCCTTTAGAAGAAATATAATCTGCATATAAATTCAATAAACTTGTTTTGCCATCGCCAAAACTAAAACCTGCGCTTACATAAGGTGTAGAAAAATTACCAAAACCAAGTTTCAGGTAATTTCTTAATCCTAAATTCAGATTAGTATCCTGCTGTAATGCCAAAGGTTTTAAAGTAATGGGCTGATAAGAATAAAATAAATTCTGTGCCGGTACAGTATAATTCATTTTAGGTTTGCTTGTATCGGCATTTAAATGCGATGCCGAAAAATTTATTTTCACCGCATTACGCAATACCGGTTTGTATGCCGATGTAATATCGATAGTAGTTCCTTTTTTAGTGGTGTCCTTTTGGGCAGAAACCGAAACAGACAACAGGCAACAGGCAATAGACAATATACCTGTAATACAAAGCATTTTGCCTTTTCTTCTATTGAATATTGAACATTGAACATTAAACATTAAATATTTTTTTGCTTGCCTTTTCATTCTTATTATTTTAACTTCTTTTAATTTTGTTGCGAACCCGATTCCTAATTACCTGTTATTTTACTCCCTGCCTTTTCTTCCTCCGTTGCTTTATCCAGTTTCTGCTGTGCTTCATTTTTCAATTCAGGGATCACAGAATTTTTAGCCACACTTTCGTAAGTAGCTTTAGCATTGAAATAATCTTTCTGCTGCATGAAAATATCGCCCAGTAAAATATAGGATTTAGTTACCCAATAATCGTAAGAACCGGTTTCTTTAATTACAGCCATTGCTGATTTTTCTGCTGCGGCCAGGTTATTAGAAGTAAACTGGCAGTTGGCAATTTCATACCTGGCTTCCGCACCCCATGCTGCCTTGTTGATAGCCGCACAAGATTTAAATGAAGCAATAGCTGCAGCACAATCACCACCCAGTTGCTGCGATTTACCTAATACTAAAAAGGCAATTGATTTATCATCTGTGCTGATACCTTTTTTAGTAAGTAATGTTTTTGCTGTTTCATTCGCCTTAGAATAATCCTTCAACAGGTACTGACATCTTACCAACCCTCTTAAAGCTTCTAAAATATTATCCTGGTTGGCAGTACCACTCAATAATGATTCAAAGAATCTTTTTGCCTCTGCATAATTCTTCAATTCAAAATAATTGATCCTTGCTGCTTCTAATGTTGCTTTCTCAAAATAACGGTTCAGGCCTTTTGCATTTACGTAGTTATACCCTGTAAGAGCATTTTGAAAATCCTTATTCTTATTATAACATTCACTGCGGAAATAATTTGCTTCCAAAGCAAAAGAACCGTTAGGGTATTGCGATAAATAGTTATTGAAGCCAGTTATTGCGGCGCCGCAATCATTAGCATTGTATTTTAATTCCGCTGAAGTATAGGTTAATGAATCAGCTTCACTTACCGAAATGTTCTTACCATTCTTACGCATCAGTTCCACATATTCATTCGGCTTGCCATCTTCTACATAAATACTTTTGATATTATCCAGCGCTTCATCTGCTTCAGGTGATTGCGGATATTTCTGAATCAAGGTTTGATAATTGGTCAGCGCATCTTTATTATTATCGATATTGTAATAACTCAAGCCTAATTTTAAATAAGCCGTTGGTTTTAATCCCCCTGCATCAGGCATCGTTAAAATATTATTCAGGTAAGGAATCGCATCCCTGAATTTTTCATCGGCCATATAGGTATTAGCTATTTCCATGGTAACATCAGGCACCAAACCACTTTGCGGATATAATCTTGTAAGTGTATTAAGCGTTTTAATTTTATCTGCAGAGCTTTTTACACCAGCGATCATTGCTTTTTGAAAATAAGCATAATCACTTTGCGGCAATGCATTGCTGATCACATTATCATACATACCGTTGGCTTTTGAAAAATCACGGTTCATAAAATAACAATCTGCGCTGCGTACATACGCATCTTGTTCCATTGCAGGAGAAGTTACTGTTACTGATTTTGTAACCTGCTCAAAATAATTTAATGCCTGTTTGTAGTTTTCTTTCTTCATCCAGCTATAGCCTAAATTATACCGGGCCGCCTGTGGTGTTGCTTCACCCTGTGATGGTGCACTGCTCTGTAAATAAGCCGTCATGTATTTAATGGCTTCATCAAATTTCTGGTTGCGTAAGGCTATTTCTCCTTTCCAGAAATTTGCGTAAGGCAGTATCGGGCCTGCGTATTGATCAGCTAATACTTTAGTCAATAATTCATCGGCCCTTATTATTTGCTGATCGTTAACATATTCCACAGCTTTACCAAATAAAATTCTCGGATATACTTTTTGCATGGCTACTGTTGGTTTGCCCAGCGATTCATACAAGGTTAATGCATCAGAAAAATTATTGGTGTTTGCCAAAAGCCCTACTAATAATTCTTTGGCTTCTGTTTCGTAATCTGAATTAGGATAATCGTTGAGGAATTTTTTCAGTTCATTTAAAGCTATATCCTGGTAACCTAATTCGTAAGATAATTTAGCATAAATAAAACGGGATACTTCCTGTTGCTTTGCGTTGCTGTTATTATATGCACAATACTGAAAAGCGTTTCTTGCATTGGCTTTTTGCCCGGTTCTTAAATAACAATCCCCCAGCAGGTACATACTGTTTTGCCCCATCGAATCTTTTTGATTACTCAATTGTTTAAATCCGTCTATAGCTTTTTGTAATTGATTATCCTGGTAGTAACAGTAGCTTACTTCGTACAATACTTCTTTATCAACTTTGTCAGTATTGTTTACATAATATTCCAAAAGCGGTAATGCTTTTCCAAATTCCTTTTTCTCAAAATGCAATTGCCCCATCAGCAATTTCATTTCTTTTTCATAATATAAAGTGCCTCCCCTGGCCAATACACTTTCTCCATAGCGCAATGATTCTTCCTTCTTGCCCTGGAAATAATAGATCTCGGCAATATAATAAGGCACCACGCCTTTGTATTCTTCTCTCGTCTCTACTAATTTAAAAGATTTTAAAGCTTCGTTATATTGTTTATCGTAATAGCTGATGAAACCATAATAATAATTTGCAGGAAAATAATATTTATTACCCGGCAACTGGTGTATCTCATCAAACAAAGGTTTGGCTTCTTCAAATTGCTTTAAATTAAAATAGCAGTAGGCTCTTTCAAATTTTGCATCGGCAATTTCTTCGTTACTGAGGTTATCCAATCCTGCTCTTTCGTAATATGTTATAGCATTGCTAAAATCTTCTTTTGTAAAATAAAACTTTGCCAGGTGATAGCTCATCAGCTGCCTGCGGGGCTCATTGCTCACCACATCGATATAGCGTTTGGCTTCGTCTTCTGCAACAGGTTGCACCAGTTTCAATTCGCAAACGGTATAAAAATAACTGATATCGTCGTTAAGATATGTATGGTTGCTGATGCTGTTATCCGGGTACTGTTCCTTCAGTTCTTTAAACAGCGGATAAGCCAGTGCGAACTGCTCTTTTACAAACAATTCCTTAGCATCTTTATATTTTTTTTCTGAATCGGTAACCGCATTAGTGGGTTGTGCAACTGCTGTAAAATAAAGCCCGGCAGTAAGTAGCAGGGCGATGAGTTTGTGTTTTATCATGTCGGTAAATTCAGGCTTTTTGCCAATTGTAAAATTAACTATAATGCCAGTTATGCAAACACCGTTCCAAGTTTATTGTGAATAAGTGGATAACTGTTATATGCTAAACGAATGTATTTTTGTTTCGCTGTTAAGGATTTTGTAAAATTGTCAACTAAAAAATTCGATAACCTTAAAACTAAAAAAAGAAAATGAAAAAATTACTTTCTACAAAGTATTCTGCAGGGGCTTTCAGCACTGCAATGTTAGTGCTCCGTTTAGCTGCCGGCATTTTAATGCTGCTGCATGGCTATGATAAACTGATGCATTTTGCCCATTACAAAAATGATTTTATGAATTTTATGGGCATTGGCAGTACCCTGAGTTTGGCACTGGCGGTTTTTGCAGAATTCTTTTGCTCACTGTTTTTAATTTTAGGATTGTTTACACGCCTTGCAACTATTCCATTGATCATTGTTACCTGTGTGATCATTTTTAAGGTTGATCATGGGCATATATCTGCAGATAATGAAAAAGTAGTGTTGTTTCTTTGCAGCTATATTGTTTTACTCCTGGTTGGCCCGGGCAGAGTAAGTGTGGATAGTATGATTGGAAAATAAAAAATAATTCATGAAAAATAGTGACCCCATTCAGTTAGCCATACTCATCATCGCATTGCTGGTAGGTTATAATGCAGTAGAAACAGTGCCGTACTTTTTATGGGTTTTATACCGCTGGTTTGAACAGGGCCTGACTTTGGCGGGTGATTTTTATACTGTAACCCTTAATTTATTCTACCTTATTTTTTACATTACTGTGGCAACAGTTTTAATTAGAAGGTCAAAAACTATTGCACAGAAAATTGCTTCGGGAATATCTTTTTCCAATGAAATTAAAATTGTTTTAAAAAAAGAAGACGTATTGTATGTAACGTTTGTAGCCATGGGTGCTTATATTTTAACTACAAGGTTACCGAAGTTATTGATAAAACTGTACGAACACATCAAAGAAAGAAATCAGTCAATATCTTACGAAGGCCCCAATCTTATTTTACCCAAAGAAAGTATCCCTGAATTTCTGATCACTATCATCCTGGCAACTACAATGCTGGTATATGCCAAAACAATAACAGAATTTCTTGTAAGACAAATTAAGGAAGATACAGCCGTTGATACAATTGGCGATAATCTTGAAGAAATGAAGTAAAATTATGTTTGTAACCGAAACACAAATACGCATTCACTATGCCCTCACCGACCAGATGAGCATGGTGTATTATGGCCACTATGCACAGTTTTACGAGATCGGCCGTACAGAAGCCATACGACAGTTGGGCTATACCTATAAAGAGATTGAAGCACTAGGCATTATTATGCCGGTAGTGGATATACACAGCCGTTTTTTAAGGCCTGCCAAATATGATGACCTCATCACTATTAAAACCACGTTGAGGGAAATGCCTGCTCATCATAAAATTGTTTTTTATGCCGAAATTTATAATGAGCAGGATGAATTACTGAATACCGGCGAAGTAACTTTATTTTTTATTGATGCCAAAACTATGAAGCGTTGCGAAATGCCGGAAGTACTTAAAGAAAAATTGAAACATTATTTCTAACCTATTTCTTAGCCATTATTTTTTTATACAAAGAAAAATTTACACCAATTGCTGTTGCAGTTTGTGTAATTTTTTTTGACCATGGCGTTACATAAAAACTAATCGGGAATAAACCCAGCCGCATTCCATACCCTTTAGCAAAATGAATATCCATGTCTAAATAAGGTTCAATACGCAACAGGTAACTATTGATATCATTGTTATAAGAATTGTTGATGGCACTCAATTGCGTACTGTTTGGCCTGAAATAATTTGTATCAGGAGTGGCAACTGTTGTAGCGGCAATTTTAAAACTATTGATCAATCGTAATCCTGCAAATAAAGTAACCGTGCGATTATCGCTGTTTGATAAGCGATATTCGAAGCCCAGCGGCACATTAATATATTGGCTGCTAGATCTTACTTTTGTGAGGTAAGCGGTATCTTTATAAGTGGCAAATGGTATAAACAACAATATAAAATCACCGGCATTAAACTTACTCATCGAAAAGTGGCGCTGGCTAAATCCCACACCTGCTGATAATCTTAATCTTTCATTGCGTAAAGAAAAAAAACTCTGGAGATCGATATTAACTTCATCTCCAAAGCTCAGCTTATTCCTGTTACGAGGAAATACCATAGAATCGCTGGTGTGAGAATAAGGATCAAAAAAAGCGCCTGTTATCAATGCTGTGCGTTCGTATTTTATTTGTGCTGCAGCATGCAATGAACAACCAATCAGCAAGCATAATAAAAAAGATTTCATAAGAGCAAAGTTTATTTTTATCTGTCACAAAATTACACCCTGTTATTATCGGCCTTCCAGTTGGTGATGGCCATTTTAATTTGTTTGGCAGAAAGGTTTTCATCCACCGCTTTTTTAGCCAGTGCTACAAATTCATTATCACCTGCAAAACGTAGAGCGATGATCTGGCCCATACGCAGCCTGCTGTCAAAAGTTTTTCCGGTAGCAATATAATAGCGGAAATTTTCTTCGGCACGAATAGCCCTGTCCTGCGCTTTTAATGCAAATGCCCTTGCAAACCAGAGTGCCAAAACCAAAGCCACAGATAATGATACCATTGCAGCAGCATGCAGGCGTCCGCTGCCATCGCCGATGGTTTTAAACAAATGTATCACACTGCTAACCAATGGAAATATTGCCGCAGGAAATGCTACAAAATGAAATAAGGGAACATAGCGGGAATGATTTTTAAAATTTTGTTCTGACATAATACTTTAGTTTAGGTTGATTGTGTATCGATAAAGCTACTTTAAAATATCCAGTACCTTCCACATTTTTTCCCTCACGGTTCCGGGATTTCCATCAAAATTATTGACGATAAAAGAGAAGGTATATTCTTCACCCGACCTGCTTTTTACATAACCCGTATAACTTCTTACGCCATTGATATAACCATCTTTCATTTTAATGCCGTTGATCTCCGGCAGATCGTAATAAAAAGAAGCAAACCATTTTTGCTTTTGGGCATATTGCATTACTGTAACCAATGCATTTGTGGTAACCCTGTTAGCGGGCGATAGTCCGCTGCCATCAATAATATTTAATGCTGATTTTTCTATACCATTTTTATTCCAGAAATCTTTGATGATGGCAATGCCGGTATCGGTGGAACCAGATTTTGTTTTTTCGTAAGCAATGGTTTTTACAAAAGCTTCGCCATATAAATTCACACTCTTTTTTAAAAACCAGTAGTTGATGCTATCAAGTGTTGGAGAATAGTATGTGTATAATAAAGAATCAAAACCTATTTCCCGGGGCAAGTGTGAAATGAAGTTAGTTTCCCCATCGACTTCAATAAATGAATAATCCAGGTTAATTTTTAAAGCTCTTTCTCTAAAATCATTTACAAATAAATTAAATCCATTTTGCTGGGCACCGGATATAGTAAATGTTTTTTCAGATAGAGGAATTGTTCCTCTTAAAACATTCAGTTTACTATTACTACCTAAATAAATATAAGCATTATCTCCTGTTCCTCTTTCAGCAGTTTTTAATTCATTGATCCATTTATGATACCTGCCTAAATCCGAACTCACTACTTTTACTTTATCTCCAACCTTTTGCCCAGATTGTAAAATAATGCTGTATTGATTTTCATTCCAGTTAAAAGAACTTGCTCCTGCTCCATAATAATTTCCAATATCTTCCCAAACCCAGCCATCAGGAATACTTTGTGAGCCCCATTTGGTATCATCAACTACAATGGATTTAAAGCTCCTGATATTTTTTTTACGTAAGAATTGTGTCATAGCTGTAAAAAATCCTTCAGGCGTAGTACTGTTATAACGCCAGCTTCCTAAAGTTGGATCCCCATACCCTACAATATGAATATCGCCTGTTATTAAAGTGTCCACAATTTTACCACTATACCCAATATCAGTTTTGTATTTATACTCCTTCCCCAGCAATTCAAAAGCACTAACACTCGTTACCACTTTCTGGCAACTCGCCGGTGCCAAACCAATTTGTGCATTCCTGTCAAAAATAACTTTACCGGTTTTGCTGTCCACTACATACATGCTTAGTATGGCATGTTTAAACTGGGCATCGTTTTCAAGGCCTTTAATTGCAGCAGTTAACCGGGCATCAATATTTTGCGCCTGTATGTTTGAACAAATGCAAACCAGCAGTGTTATCATCAGCCATTTCATGAGCAAATAAATTTATTTGTCAAAACTAAAAGATTTAAATTTGATGCATGGAAAATAAAGTAGAGGAGCCTGCGCTACAATATAATTTTTATTCCTTGCAGGAATATTGGGAAATTGAAGAAAGTACAGAAAATAAAAACGAATACTATAACGGCAACCTTGTGGTAATGCAGGGTGCTTCATTAAACCATAATCAAATTGTAATGAACCTGGCTGGCAATCTGTCTTCGAAGGTAAAAAGTAATGATTGCAAAATGTTCGTAAACGACCTTAGGTTAAGTATTTCTTCGGCCAATGCGTATGTCTATCCTGATGCAATGATAATATGTGGAGAGCCGGAATTGACTGAAGATAAATTTGATACGGTAAAAAACCCATCAGTAATATTTGAGGTTATTTCCAAATCAACCGAAGCTAACGACCGCAGAAAATTCTTTTATTATATGCAGATGGCAAATGTAAAAGAAATCATCATGATCAATTCTTACGAGCTGGTAAAAGTAGAAGTTGGTGTTAAACAGGAAAATGGCAGTTGGCAAATTACCACCTACACTTCTTTGCAGGATGAAATAAAATTATCAGTGATTGATGAACAAATTTCTCTTGCAGATATTTATGAAAATGTATCTTTTTAATAAACTATTCCCCTTATTTTATCTTTCTTTTTAAATTATGATCAAAGCAACCATCATCACCATTGGCGATGAACTTTTAATAGGCCAGGTGATAGATACCAACAGCGCCTGGATGGCACAGGAATTAAACAAAGCCGGCATACCTGTTGTAAGGCGTTTGGCTGTAGGCGATGTATGGGATGAAATATGGAGCGCCTTAGATGAAGAAAGCAAACATGCAGATATTATTTTGATCACCGGTGGCCTTGGCCCCACTGCTGATGATATTACCAAACCATTATTGTGCAAATATTTTGGCGGCAAATTAATTATTGATGAAGGCGCTAAACAAAACGTCATCGATATTTTTACCCGGCTAAACAGGCCCATGATCGAAAGAAATTTATTGCAGGCCGAAGTATCAGATGTGTGTACCGTTATTCAGAATAAAAGAGGTACTGCACCTGGTATGCTTTTTAACAAAGAAGGAAAAATATACGTAAGCATGCCCGGCGTACCCAATGAAATGAAAGGCATGATGGAAGATGATGTGATCCCATCCCTGGTAAAACAATTTGAACTGCCGGTTATTATTCACCGTACTTTATTAACTGCCGGTGTGGGAGAGAGTTTTTTAGCAGACCTCATTCAGAATTTTGAAACTGCATTACCATCGCATATTAAGTTAGCGTACTTACCTAATTACGGCATGGTGCGTTTGCGTTTATCAACCTCAGGTTTTGATAAAGCCGCAACAGAAAAAGAAATTGATGCACAATTTGGGCAACTGCAATCATTAGTAAAAGAATACCTCGTTACCAATATTGATGAACTCATGGAACAGGTAGTAGGCAAATTACTCTTGCAAAAAAATCAAACCATGTGTACTGCCGAAAGTTGTACCGGCGGTTATATTGCCCACCTGCTTACTTCAATCCCCGGTTCATCAGCATTTTATGATGGCAGCGTGGTGAGTTATTCTTATGGCGCCAAAGAAGACCTGCTCAATGTTAATCATCAGACCCTGTTAACTAAAGGTGCAGTGAGTGAAGAAGTGGTGACCGAAATGGCTAAAGGCGCTTTGCAGAATATTAAATCTGATTACGTGATAGCGGTGAGTGGTATTATGGGGCCTGGTGGTGGCCTGCCCGAAAAACCTGTAGGCACTGCCTGGGTTGCTATCGGCAATGCCGAAAAAATTATTGCTCAAAAACTCTTTTTCCGTTTCGACAGGGCGAGGAATATACAATTAACCGCAGTTACTGCACTAAACCTCTTGCGCAAATTTATTCTGGAGAACGGCTAAAGCCGTTTTTCTTTTGCCACAGATGACACAGATTACACAAATTATTATTCTACATTTTGGCTAATCTTTTTGAATTATTAAAATAAGAAGGAGTGTAAGTAGGATAAAATATTCCCCGTCTTTTCTGTGTAATTTGTGTAATCTGTGGCTAACTCTTGCTGCTTAGCAGCAACCCTGCCTCCCATTTTATCCGTGTAATCTGTGGCTAACTTCTCCTGCGTTTTATTCGTGTAAATTTGTGTCATTCGTGGCAAACCATTTTTGCTTACTTTTGCCCTTGCCAGAACAACGATTGTTAACACTTAAACCATTTTATGAGTGTAGTAGATTTAATTATGCCAAAGCTTGGCGAAAGCATTATGGAAGCCACCATTTTAAAGTGGCACAAAAAACCCGGTGACACGGTAAAGCAGGACGAGACTGTTTTAGACATTGCCACTGATAAAGTGGATAGTGAGGTTCCCTCTACTGCCGAAGGTGTAATTGAAACCATTTTATTTAATGAAAATGATGTGGTGCCCATTGGTACCGTAATTGCCACCATACGTGTGGGCGCCAATGCAGCAGTGTCTGCTACGCAGCCAGCAGCACCTGTAACACAGCCGCAATACGAAGAAGCTAAACTGGTGGAAGAAATTCCCTTTGTGCCTGCTAACACCATGCCTGCAACAGGCAACGGACAAAGCAGTGATAACAAAATAAAATTCTATTCTCCTTTAGTATTGAATATTGCACAGCAGGAAGGTATCAGCATGACGGAATTGGAAAATATTCCTGGTACGGGCCAGGAAGGCAGGGTGAGCAAAAAAGATATTTTAGCGTACGTGGCAGGAAGAGGAAGTGGAAGCTACAAGCCACAAGCTGCAAGTCAGCCTTCGCAGGAAGTTACGGTTCTGCCAACAAACAACAACCAACCAGTAACGAACAACCAACAACGACCCGCTACCAACGATCAACCTGCATTTCAACCACCCACTGTGTATAACGGTAATGTAGAAATTATTGAAATGGACCGCATGCGTAAGCTCATCAGCAAGCATATGACGGACAGCAAGCATACCAGTGCTCATGTAACCAGCTTTGCAGAATGTGATGTTACCGGCCTGGTAATGTGGAGAGAAAAAGTGAAGAAGGATTTTGAAAAAAGAGAAGGCGAAAAAATTACTTTCACACCATTATTTATAGAAGCTATTGTAAAGTGTATTAAAAAATACCCCATGCTCAGCAGCAGTGTGGATGGCGATAAGATCATCATTAAAAAAGACCTTAACATTGGTATGGCTACTGCCCTGCCCAGTGGCAACCTGATTGTACCGGTAATAAAAAATGCCGACCAGTTAAATTTAACCGGCCTTACCAAACAGGTGAATGGCCTTGCCAATGCTGCCCGTAACAACAAATTAAAACCTGATGATACCACCGGTGGCACTTTTACTTTAACCAATGTAGGTACATTCGGAAGCATTATGGGTACCCCCATCATCAATCAACCGCAGGTAGCCATTATGGCCGTAGGTGCCATTAAAAAACGCCCCATGGTTATTGAAACACCGCAAGGCGACAGTATTGCTATCCGCCATATGATGTACATTTCTCTCAGTTACGACCATAGAATTATTGATGGTGCATTGGGAAGTACCTTCTTAAATGCAGTGAGCAAAGAGCTGGAGAACTTTGATGTACACCGCAGCATATAAATGATTTTGGATTTGTGATGTTGGATTTATGATTTTTTGCGCAAGATATTGATTGGAAATTAAAGCGGGTTACTGCGATGATTTCCAATTTTTTTATCTACTTTGATGAATTAATGAATATAGCTTTGTGTTGGTGAGGATTTGTTCATTTTTGATTAAGCTGTCAAATGATTAGTGAACAAGAGTTGCGTAAATACAATAGTTGCACGCAGTTTGCTAGACCAATCACAATTTTTTTTGATTAATTAGCCTTGAAATCCCTGTATATGAAAAAATATTTCTTAGTTTTTGTAATACTTTGTTATCAAAATTTATTTTCGCAAACTTCTAAGCAACAAAGCATTGACTCTTCCCGCTTTTATATAAATTTTATGTCTACTCAATATAAACCGGCTATTGCTAATATTTATATATCTGGTGGGCTGCCAAATGTGTTTAGTCAAACCTTTTACATCCCAAACAATGCCTTCATGTGGTTTAGATGCGACTCAGCCAATCCCTGTAGAGTTAATGTTGATGGTGCCTACAATGAGCTCAACGCTTTACTTGCAAATAGACAATTTAATAATGGAGATAGTATTATCGTAAACATGGATAATAAGTCAATAGCAGTTATAAATAGAAAAAAAGACAAGTAACCAAAAAACCGCATACAACAGGTGGTTTAGCAAAATTGGGGCTGGACAAATTTAGCTTCAGCATTTTATCATTATCATTATTGGCTCAGGCAGACACAACATCACCAGACATTAAATCAAACATCGACTTTTAATTGTAAATTTAGAAGACGTCCGGGGGAACGTTTTCCAAAACCCCAACTTCGCTAAGCCCCGAACGTTGCCTATAAGCCTTTATGAAGTATGCCTAAATTAAAAAGAGAATTTCTACCATTTATTGCAGTTATCGTTATTCTAGTTGTCGGATACTTTCGGTGTAATAAATGGTATGATAAATTAAGTAGCAAAGAACGAAGATTGACAATTGCTAATGTTTATGAGACATTTACTATAAAGTCAAGTCGTTACTATAAATACATTTATAAAGTAGGGAATAATTTCTATTCTGAATCGACAAGCGGAACAAATGTTCAGCATGATGGTGATTCTCTTAAATTACAAACCTTTATGGTAGTATATTATTTGCCAGATCCGACAATTCATACGGTCATTTGGAGCTATAAATTTAAAACAGTAATTCAGCTTGGGAAAGAAATCGATACACTTGCAATCAATAATAACTTGATAAAAAGACATACCATTGATTGGGATGGCTTAAGTCCTAAATCTGATATTAACGACAAAGATGAAATTAATAAGTATGAAAGATTTCTCAGGACACACTTACAATAGGCATGCTCCCAATATGAAATGTCTAAAAAATAACCCCTTATTAAAAGTTATATAAAAATACAAAAAACTCTACCCGATATTAAGAAATGAACCTCCCCCACAACTGGCAACAAAAAACACTGGAAACCTTAGAAAATAAAAACTGGGGCGACCCCGATGAAGCACCCACGGGCCTCGTAAAAAGATGTTTGCAGTTAAGAAGAAAGCCTTTAGATACATTTACTATTGAAGACCTTCGTAGCATGATCGGGCAACAAATCGGATTGCCTTACCTGATACCACTTGCCATAGAGCAGTTAAAAGAAAATCTGTTTGCAGAAGGTGATCTGTATGAAGGTGATCTTTTACACAGTGTATTAAAAGTTGATACTGTTTTCTGGAATGACAATGAAGCATACTGGCAACAAGTGAATGTATTGATACAACCAAAACTACAAGAGATAGCAGAAGAAAAATTTGATACTGTAAAATTTTACCATTGTAAATATGCCCGTTAATAAAATGAAACGCCTTCTGTTTTTATTGTACTCTTCTTTACTGGTGCTTGCCACCGGATGCCTCGACCTTACCAATGGTAGCGACTCACCGGGAAAATATACGGAGCTATCAAAAGTATTTTGTCCTGATAGCTCAAAATATTTATTGACTTACCGCTATGAGCAAGGGGCATGGGATGGTGGCCGTGTTTCGCTTACTGCTGTACTTCACAAAACAGATTCGTTAAAGGCTGCTCACTATTCATTAACCAGTTTAGATTTTGACAAGGTCTATTGGAAAGGCAATGACACGGTTATAGTGGAAGAAAAATATTCTGACTTTATCAGCGAAGGAAAATCAAAATTGAAAGACACTTTAGTTAATGGTATTGCTATTAAAATTATTCAACGGGATCCGATTGATACTTCATACCAGCGAAAAATTATTTCCAGGGAAACATCACCCGATAATTTATCTGAACTGCTGGTGTATCGCTATATAAAACCATCTGAACGTTATCATTATAACCTGTTGAACATTTCAGTCATCAATAAAGGCGACAGTATTCCTAAGTATGGCAATTTCTATATTTCCAGATACGATTTTGATTGCTTCAATGATATTCGCTGGGATAGTACCAATGCGTTAGATATAAAAGTTTCCAGCAGTTGTTATTATGCTTTTGCTGATTACCTGGTGAAGAATAAACCGGCAGTAAAATTTACAGTAAAAAGTGATGATGAAGTAAAAGGAAATATAAATCAGGCACAATAATGAAAAAATATTTCACCATATTGGCATTAACGATTATTGTTTTTGTAGTTTCCACGATGGCTGCTGCTACAATTGAAACGCCATTTGATGGCAATGATACTTATGGTTTTCCTGTAACGTTTTACCAAAAATTCAGTGGCATGTGCGACCCCTGCCCACCCAACCCATCGGAGATAAACTTTTGGAACTTGTGTATTGATATTGTTTTTTGTTTTTTAACAGCGTTGGTTATATGGCTGCCAGGCAATTATGTACTAACCAAATGGCGGGCAAGAAAACAGACTACCTGAAAATTTAACTTGCACTAAAAGTATCTGCTATTATTAATCCGGCGATAATTTTTTTATATAATAAGAAGCAATTTACACCAACGAAATTTTCTTCCCCGTTCTTGCCGCTTCATAAATAGCCTGCAATACTTTCATGTCTTTAAAACCTTCTTCGCCATTGATGTGTTCGGGCAATTGTTTATTGTCTAATATTATTTTTGCAATGCCATCGCATTGTGCAGCCTGCTGGTTGATCTCCGGAAAATTCAATTCAGCCTTACTTGTCTTGCCTTTGAAAGGGCCGTAACTAATACCAGGACTCAGTTCAAAAGTACCTTCATCTGCGGATGCAAAAAATCTGTCGATACCGCAATTATAAGTGCTGGTGCAATTACTGAAAGCGCCACCGGGAAATTCCAGTTGCCATGCAATGGATGCTTCTACTTCGGCAAATAATTTTTTATCGGTGATAGGGCCAAACTGTGCAGTTACCGAAATCGGTTCTTCGCCTGTTACATAACGGCTGCTTTGCACACAATAAATACCTACGTTCATTAAAGGGCCACCGCCTGCCAATGCTTTATTCAACCGCCATTCTGTTGGGTCACTGGTTTTATAACCAAGCGATGCTTCAATTAAACGCACCTGCCCGAAAACCTTTTCCTGCCCCAATCTTTTCATTTCTAAATTATACGGTTCGTAATGCAACCGGTACCCCACTGCTAATTGCACGCCTGCAGTTTTACAGGCATCAATCATTTCCCTGCAATCGGCAGGTGTAATCGCCATGGGTTTTTCTACAATCACATGCTTGCCTGCTTTTGCAGCACGGATGGTATATTCTTTATGCATAGCGTTGGGCAATACCACATACACTAAATCAATGTCTTTATTATTTTTTATCTCATCAAAATTCTGGTAGTTGTAAATATTTTTTTCGGGGATATTATATTTTGTTTTCCATTCAGCTGCTTTAGCTGGTGTGCCGGTTATTATGCCTGCTACTTTACAATATTGAGAAACAGCTATGCCTTCGGCCAGGTAATTGCCGTAGCGCCCCAAACCGCAAATAGCAATATTTAATTTTTTGCCTGCATCATTTGCAGGAGGCATCATAAAAGATGGCAATGATGCTGCCACAGCAACACCACCTGCACCCATACTTACATTTTGTAAAAAAGAACGGCGGGATAAATTTTTCATCTTGTATATTTTTAAATAAAGCTGAAACCAGTACCACTGCAATTAATACAAATGTATAGAAGAAAACCAATGAGTGTGGTTGATTATTATGACTGGTATAGTACATTCACCTGCCACAAAAAAATTCCGTTATTTCGCAGGCCATTTATAAGCTTTCAGCCAATCGTAAAATTCGTCGGTTTTACCGGTGTTAGCGGTAAGCCATATTTTATTTCGCTCTTCCCCTGTATGGGCAAATACCAACCGGCTTACGATCATGGTGTATTTATTTTCTTTCATGCTTTTAAAGAAAGGTACATACCGTTCGCTGAAAAACCCTTTTTCATTATCATTCAAACTACTGATCAATAACTGCAATCTCAGGTCAAATTTTTCAATTTCAGTTTTAGTAATGGTATTCATTACAGAATCTTTGTCCAATGCTGCAGACATATTAAAGATCATTTCCTGCATACCGAAATTATCTGGTTTCTTTTTTGATTTTTTTGTATCCAGCATTCCGGCGTCCATGGTAATGGTAATGCTGTTATCGCCTGTCTTTTTTACGCTGCCAAACATCAGTTCTTTTAAAGTAGCAAAGCTGGTAGCAGCCCTGTCTGTTTCAGGCTCAACAATCAGTTGCATAATACAGGCCATCATTGCCGGAATATGATTGGTTGATTTTAATAATTCACCCACACGGTAATAACTCGACGCATGAAATGGATTTGATACCAGGGCCTCCTGGTAACTTTCATAGGCTTTGTCAGCATCATTCATGATACTGTAAGTGATGCCCTTATTAAAATTCAACAGAAAGTATCCCGGGAATTTTTTCAACCCTTCGTTATAAATTTTAATAGCATCTGCTGATTTCCCCTGGTCATCCAATGAACTACCATACTGCACATACACTGCTTTTAACAGCGGATTATCAGGAAATTGTTTAATGACTTGTTTGGAAAGTTCGATGCACTCGTCATATTTTTTCATGGAGTACAGGGAAAATGTTTTTTCATAATACGCATCTATATAATTTGCATCTTCTGCAATGGCAGCATCATATTTTTTTATGGCATTGTCGTACTCGCCTTTATCGTGCAATACAATGCCTTCATTTACCAGGGCCTTAGCTTTTTCTGATTGGGCAAAACCTAAAACAAAGGAAAGACAGGAGAAGAGTAGTAGAATATTTTTTTTCATAAAACAGTTTATTGATGAAGATGCGAATTGCATTCAATTTACACAATAAAATTTAATATGATTTATGATTGACCGGTTATTTTAGATTTCCTGCCAGTTTTTCTGCAAACAGTACAACCAACACCCCGGCTATATATGCGGCTATATCAACCCATTCAAATGAAGTACCGATAATAACTCTCGCCAGTTTTGAATGCTGCAGGCCTAATACTTCCACAATTTTAAAATATTGCAGTGTTTCAATTAAAAAAGAAAACAACAGTACAGCAATAGCCGTTTTTAAAACCGGGGAATTTATAAATGCTTTTACGGTGCAATAAATAAGAATAACAACCAGCAGGTCGCCGATATAAGGCCGTATAATTGCATCATGAACGTATACTGCAATCAGTATTTCCGTTACCAATAACAGTATGGCTAAAATAAAATACCTGGCGCTGAATTTTAATGAAATGTTCATAAGCTGATGAGGTACGGATTTATTGCTGCTAAGTTATACGTTTATTTTTTATCCGGCAATCCAAACGCAACATACACGTCTGCCGAAGGTTTTCCGAGTTTTCCGCCGCCGCAGGCAATCACTAAAAATTGTTTACCATTTACTTCGTAAACAGCAGGCGTGGCAAAGCCACAAGCCGGCAACGGAAACTCCCACAATAATGTACCGGTTCGTTTATTAAATGCCCTCATTTTAGCATCGCTGGTGGCTGCAATAAAAACCAGTCCGCCTGCAGTTACAGCGGGGCCGCCGTAATTTTCTGTACCGGTGTGTAACCCTTTTGCTTTTAATTCCGGGTAATCACCCAATGTATCTTTCCAAACCAACTGCCCGGTATTTAAGTTAATAGCATTTAGTGTACCCCATGGTGGTAGCACAGCAGGATATCCTTCTTTAGTTAAAAATTTATTATAGCCTGTGCCGCTGTAAGGCATTTTATTCCATCCATCATCGGGTATTAGTGGTGCAATAAATTTTTTATTTTGTTCACTTTTAATGTCCAGTATAAATACAGCCAGCGCTTTCTTTTCGCTTGTTGCAAGCTGATTAAAAGCCGGCATCATTCTTCTGCCTGTACTAATCAATTGCGTAAACTGTTCTTCAGTATATTTTTTGGAGGCATCAGTTAAGGGCGGATAATTACCACTCCCCTGCTTTTCGGTACCATGACAAGCCATACATTTGGAAGTATACAAACGTTGCCCTGCCAGCAGGTTGTTTTCAGCTGTTAATGGTTTGTCTTTAATATCCACCATGGTGAGTATCCATGGCATTTCGTTGGCATTAACATACATAATGCCTGTTGCCGGATCTACCGCAGGACCGCTCCATTCTGCACCTCCATCATAGCCCGGAAAAATTACAGTGCCCCGTTTTGTAGGCGGATTAAACATCACACCGGTTGAATAACCCGATAATCTTTTTTTAATATCCTGGTAAGAAGAATCAGGCACGAGTGTATTCAAATCTTTTTCTGTTAAAGATTGTCGTACAAAGGGTGCAGGTAAAGTAGGGAATGGTTGTGTAGGATTTGGTTTTTCGCCAATGAGTTCCGATACAACAGGTACATTTCTTTCTTCAATTGGAAAAACAGGCTGGCCAGTTACCCTGTCAAAAATAAAAATAAAACCACTCTTGGTAGGTTGTGCTACTGCATCAATCTTTTTACCATCTTTTGTAATGGTAACCAATGAAGGTGCCGTTGGCAGGTCACGATCCCATATATCGTGATGCACTGTTTGAAAATGCCAGATGCGTTTACCCGTTACCGCATCTAACGCCACTAATGAATTGGCATATAAGTTTTGCCCCAATCTTTTGCCACCGTAAAAATCATATACGGCAGAACCCAATGGTGCAAATACAATACCTCGTTCTTCATCCAGGCTAAAGCCTCCCCAGGAATTGGCACCGCCTACATGTTTATAAGCCTCCTTATTTTCCCAGGTTTCAAAACCTGCTTCACCAGGCTGCGGAATAGTATGGAATATCCAGCGCAATTTACCTGTATGCACATCGTATGCTCTTATATGCCCCGGTGCTGCAGGCATTTCCTCTGCTACACGGCAACCAATAATAATTTCATCTTTATAAATAATTCCGGGAGTGGTACAAGACACATAGAGATCATTTGCATTTACACCAAGATCATTGTGCAGATCTATTTTTCCATTATTGCCAAAAGAAGTTATTGCCTTACCTGTTACTGCATCAACACAAAAAAGACTGGGCCCTGCAGCATAAAAAATACGTTTATCGTTTTCTCCTCCTGAATAATAGGTTACCCCACGGCATACATTCATCATAAAATACCCGGCACCTTTTACATCTTTATTAATATCATCTGCAGGATTAAATACCCATTTTTCTTTTCCGGTGACGGCATCCAATGCAAAGAGTTTTAATTTAGGAGAAACACCATACAGCATATTATCTATAATAACCGGGTTCACCTGCAGCTGTGTCATCTTATCAGCATCTCCGGCATGGTATTGCCAGGCCACCTGTAGTTGCGTAACATTATTGGTATCAATTTGTGTTAATGCTGAGTAGCGGTTGTTTTCTTTATTACCGCCATATACCGACCAGTTTTTGTATCCTGTGTTATTATGTGAATTGCAGGAGAGCAAAACAAAAAATAGTATAGCTGCAAAGAATACATTATTACTTTTACTTTTCATGCAAGCTCAATTTTTCCTGATTAGTTATAAAAAATAAAATTTATCATCGCATTTTTTCCATTTCATCATTATCCTGTGCACCATTGCTTACGGTAGTTCTGTATGTCATTTTTGTTTTATCTATATTTAATATTTCCACTAATAAAGAATCTCCTGCTTTTATTGATGCCGGATGAGCACTGGTAGTGCCCACGTAAATTAAATGGTAACTGCATTTATCAATCCAATGTATCTTAAATTCGTAAAAATGTTTACCGCTATCTACATATTCCCTTTGTTTTTGCAATGTTCGCACTACAAATAAATTCTTCGGATCGATATTTTTATATTTCCATTTACCGGTAAATAGTTTTTTGCAATCGGTATCTTTCGGGTATGCAAAAGCCATACACAATAAAAAAACAGGAATGTATTTTAAATATTTCATGCTACAGATTTATGCTTAGTAATAATTAATAATTAGCAGGTTTTGTATAACAGTCATTCTTTTTTACGCCAGAACTGGATGTAAATATCCACACAGCGTTGTTGTATATGAGCCTGCGGAAAATGCAGATCGTATGCATCTGCAGACTCCCCTATCCAACCGACATATACACGTGTAGTGTCGAATACTGCATGGTTGGCTAAATAATCATATACCGCATTTGCTCTTTCAGACGAAAGTTCATCATTATCATCTTCTTTTCCCTTAGTATCGGCAAAACCAAAAACTTTTAAAAAGCCCATTGAATCAGAACCGAGTTGCCTTGCAACATGATCAAGCATGGGAAAATATTTTTTGTCAATAGAAAAGCTACCGGGTTTAAAATAGATTGTTTTTACAAGTATTGTTTGTGCATTTAAAGAAAATGCAGTGGCAACAAACAACATGGCAAAGACTATCCTTAAACGTATATGATCACTCATGTTTTATAATCAATTTCTTTTTTCGTAGGCCGGTTGTTTGGGCGCACTGTAGCCTTTGTTTTTTAAAGCTGCTTTTATTTCAGTGATGGCACGTTCCAGTTGCGGATCGGTACCCTTGCTCATCAAACCCAGGTCTTCATCAACAGCAATATCCGGATCAACACCGTGCCCTTCTTTAAACCAGGTACCATCCTGGTTATACATCCTGAAAGATGGTGCTGTAATACTTCCTCCATCAACTAAAGAAGGCATACCGCTGATACCGATCAGTCCGCCCCATGTTCTTGCACCAATCAACGGGCCTAAACCTTTCTTTCTAAAATAATCAGGAAAGGCATCACCACCGGAACCACTCCAGCCATTAATGAGCATTACCTTAGGCCCGAAGTGTGCGTAAGGCGGCCATGGCCATGCAGCGCCATCACGTGTAGCCCAATATGCCAACGGTGTACGGTTAAGCATTTCTATAAAACGATCAGGAATTTGTCCGCCGCTATTAAAGCGTTCATCAATCACCAATGCTTTTTTATCCCATTGTGCGTTAAACTGTCGTGTAAGTTCTTCCTGCCCATCAGTGCCAGTGCTTGGTACATAAATATAACCGGCTTCGCCATTAGTTGCTTCATCCACACGTTTGCGGTTAGCTTCCACCCATGCTAAATAACGAAGGTTGTATTCATTATCCATCGTTTGTACCACTGCAGTTTTGGCACCGTTAAAATTTGGGCTACTGTTATACGTTAGTTCAACCGTTTTTTTGGCTAAACCCTGGAAGAAAGCATACGGTTCCTGGTCTGTGGTAATGGGCTTGCCGTTTACTGCCAGTATATAACTACCTTCCTTGATATCGATACCCGGTTCATCTAATGGTGAACGTTCTTTAACATCCCATGCCGCACCACGTATGATCGTTTTTACTTTATAATAATTTCCTGCGGCCTGCCAATCTACACCAAGATAACCTACGCTTTTATTGGTTTCTCTTTCTTCATCACCACCGCCTTTGTAAGTGTGCGATGCATTTAATTCACCGATCATTTCTCCTATGATAAAATTCACTTCTTCACGTGTCAATGCCCCTTCAATCATTTTTAAATAACGTTCCTTTACCAAATTCCAGTTTACGCCATGCATATTAGGATCATAAAAATAATCCCGTTCCATACGCCATGCATCGGTAAATAATTCTTTCCATTCTGCCATCGGGTCTACTGTCATTTCCATTTCATTCAACCGTAAAGGCTTGTCGAATTTTTGTCCTTCCTGTGGTTTTATCACTGCCATTGCATTGCCACGCATAGCCAGCAATTTATCGGTATTAGCACAGAGGATATAACCATCCGCATTGTCCAAAATATTTTTTTCTTCTCTGCCTTCAATATCAAAAAATTTAATGGCCGCTTTAGCATCATCGCCACTACCCATGTTAGGATACTTCATGTACACTATCTTCCCTTTTACAGAACTGAGGTTGCCATAATTACCTGCCGCCAGCGGCAGCATCACCATTCTTTTTTGTATTCCATCAAAATCTATTTCTACTGTATTGGCTGCAGGTTTCTTTGCAGCAGTATCTTTCTTTTTTTCTGCAGGCATTTCATCTGCTTTATATGCTACCGTATCATTTTTTGCATACAATAAAGAGGCTGTAGCTTTCTTTAAAGTAATAACTGCGATTTGTGTGGAATTACCATAAATAAATGAATTATCAATATCGCTGTAATAAGGCGAATAAGATTGATTGGTGGTGAGGTATAAATATTTCCCTTCAGTATCAAACACCGCATTGCCGCAATTGTAAAAGCCATCAGTAACCTGTTGCGTTTTTTTATTCTGCGTATCATAGATGTACACTGCATTGTGATAATTATTAAGATCACGGGTGTAAGTAAACCAACGGCTGTCCGGCGACCAGCTTCCTTTAAAACCTTCGCAGCCACCATGCATAAAACGCAATGCCTGGTCAACATCTGTTGTACTGCCGGTTGCCACATCAAAGATTTTTATTTTCATAGCCTGGTCAATAAAAATTAGTTTTTTACTATTGGGCGACCATGATAAATTATACCTGAACCCAACGTTATAACTGGTTACTTTTTTGGGCGCCTCATCTTTGCCAGGTTGTGCTAACCACAATTCATTTTCTCCTGACTGATCACTCCAGTAAGCAATTGTTTTTCCATCGGGCGACCATGAAGGATAACGTTCATTGGCATCGGTGGAATGGGTAATGTTTTTTACAAAACCATTTTCAGCAGGTACAGAAAAAATATCTCCTCTTGCCTCTACCAAAACCCTGTTACCATCGGGGCTGATATCAACATGCTGTACAAAACCTGCAACGGAAACAGATTTAGATTTTAATGCTGCTTTATCTGTTACCACATTTACAGCAATAGTTTTTGCCTGTTGTGTGGCAAAAGAAAAAAGAAACAATTTTCCTGCCTGTTCAAATACAATATCATCAGGTCCTGCAGAAGGAAAATGAATATCATAATCTTTAAAATTGGTAAGCTGTTCAAATTTTTTACTGCTAACTGAATACTTCCACAAATTCATTCTTAATTCTGCTCCACGATCTGAAATAAAATAAATATCATCAGCATGCCACATCGGAAATTCGTTTCCTGCAACTTCGGCAGCGGAAATATTCTGTGAGGTATTGCTGGCAAAATTAAAAATATGAATACCCGCTTTCCATCCGCCACGATAGCGTTTCCAGTTGCGGTTAGATTGTGTGATAAAAGTAAGCGCCATTTGTTTGCCATCAGGAGAATAAGAACCAAGTTCCGCATAAGCAAAAGGTAATTTTTCTGCAGGGCCGCCATTAGCTGCTACTGTATAAAACTGATTGAAGCGGTCTCTGCCACTTTCACGCCCTGAAGCAAATAGAACTCTTTTGCCATCGGGTGTCCAGTCTACTACTCTGTCGGGAAAACCATGTGCTGTTAATCGTGCCGGCACGCCGCCTTTAGCTGGAATCACATACACATCTTTATTGCCATCGTAATTACCGGTAAAGGCAATAGCATTACCATCAGGCGAAAATTTAGGATAGATCTCCACGCCTGCAGGTGAACTTAATTTTTCGGCAGTGCCACCCTCTTTGGGCATGATCCAGATATCATTGCCATAAGAAAAAACGATCTGTGTTTTTGATACGTCCGGGTAACGAAATAAACCGGCATCAATTTGCGCTGTTGCACTCAATACAATAAAAACAGCAATACAGGAGAAGAGCATTAATTTCTTCATGGCAATTATAAGTTTAGTAGTTTAATGTGTGGGATATTGATAAGGAACAGTAAGATAAAATAAAAAAGGTAATAATTACAACTAATCAGCAGGTATTATTATGGTTAAAAATTACCTGCCACCATGCTGGTACAAGCCCAATACGTTTCCTGTGGGATCGCTGAAGCTGGCTGTTATTTCACGAGCTGCCTTATCAACCGGCTGTATTATTTCTCCGCCATTTTCATTGATGAGCGCAATAGTTGCATCGATATCATACACCATAATATGGATCATGATGCCCAATTCGTTTACCGGCTTCCTGTCTGTTCTCCAGGTACCGCTTACTTCCGTAACGGCATCATCAAACGAAGCAGTACCATCATCATTTTTCCTTATCTGCCAGTTAAAAACCTGGTGGTAAAAAGTAGCGGATTCATTGATGTCTTTTGAGGGTAATTCGATATAACAGATCTTGCCATTACCAAATGTTGGATGAGAAGCATTTTCCATGATGTATAGTTTGTAGTATTTTAAAATTAAGTAAAAGTTTACATCCGTTTAATGTATGATCTAAACAAAATACCTGAATTTTAACATTGTGCTATGGCTGAACCCGGAGAAAAAATAATTATCTTTAAAGCGTTCCAAAACTTTACCAGTCATGAAACTAATTTTTATTGTGCTGCTGAGTATACTCACTACTTCTTCTTTTGCACAAACAAAGGCCATTGCTTTTAAAAGCCATAGTGGCAATATGAATAATTTCAGTATTGCTTTGGAGCATGGTTTATTCAGTAATGAAGAATCAAATTTTGGGCTCCCATCAAGTATAAAAACTTATCGCCTGGATAGTGTTATTTATGTTTCCGAAGAAGTTTCCGTAATCGTGTACAGGTTTTATAACCGCCGGTTTAATGAACCTAAAGATTCTGCAAAATTTATCAGAAGCTATAAAGATTCACTCTTTAATGATCCTTTGTTTTCAAAAAAACATGCATTAGACAGCATTAAGACAGTTTTGAAAAAGACCGGCCGTTACGATTACCCTATTAACAATGCAGTGTTTGTAGGGTATGACAATAAGAAGAAAACCGTAAAAGAAAAGACAGTTACTAAACCTGTTGATAATACCAATAAAAAACCGAAAGAAAATAATATCACCCCTGTTATAACAAACAATAACGACAATTCTCCTTTTGATATGCAAATGGTAAAAGCACTTGCCGGTATTTTTTTACTGGCCTTGCTTGGCGGCTGGTTATCGTGGAAATATGCCGGTTACCGTAATAAAAAAAGTGATGGCATTGCTGATCAATTAACTGTTGCATGAAGGGCAGTATAACTAAAAGCGTAGCTGCCCTTTTTACATTGCTTGGCGTACTCTTTATTCCTTTTCCATTTAATATTACAACACTTCAATTACAGGTTACTGATTTTATTTTTGGTAAACTGATCGGTATTACAGCTAAAGTTCTTTTTGGAAAAGCTCTTTCCAACACAACAATTTATTCCGACAGTATTTCGATGTACATATTGTTGCTGATACTTTTTGCAGTAGCTGTTATTATAGTTTTAATACTGAGTAGTATAAAAAAATGGCAATTGTACAGTGAGAAAATATTCCGCATTTTATACCAGCTCTTTATTTATTACCTGGCATTACAGTTGTTAAAATACGGTGCAGATAAAATCTTTAAAAATCAATTCTATACTCCAGAGCCTAATACTTTATACACTCCAATGGGGCAACTACAAAAAGATATTTTGTACTGGAGTACTATGGGCACTTCTTACACTTATAATATTTTTCTTGGATCATTGGAAATACTGGGCGGAGTTTTAATTTTAATTAAACGAACAAGATTAATCGGTTTACTATTATCATCAGGCATATTGGTAAATGTAGTAGCGGTAAATTTCAGCTTTGATATTTCTGTTAAATTGTATTCCTCGTTTTTATTATTCCTGGATATCTATCTTTTGCATCCTTTTGGTAAGAGGCTTTATCAATTGCTGTTGCAAAAAAACATTACTGCATTACCTGCAACCGGGCAAACAACAGTATTCAAAAAAACATTTGCTATTGCATTTTTACAATGGTTAGCCATTGGCCTTATTGTGCTGGAAGTTTTTTATCCTTTTGTAATGGCAGGAAATTTTAATGGCGATAAAACACCGAGACCTTACCTGCATGGTGCTTATGAAGTAAGAAATATCATTGAGGGAAAAGATACGCTTGCTTCGTCTCTGTCTCCGGTAAAACGTTTTTTCATTCATCGTGGCAGTTATATTATCTTCCAGGACCAGGGAGATATTATGAAGGATTACAAACTCAGTTACGACAAAGCAGATACCACATTAACTATTACTGACTACGAGTTTAAACAAACAGTTCTCTCCTATACTTACCAAACCGCTGACAGTATTTTAACGCTGGAATATCTTACTAATGACAAACCGATCAAATTAATTGGCAAGGCCATTAACTGGAGAAAATTGCCCGCCTTACAAAAAAATTTTCACTGGACGATGGATGGTATGCAGTAAAGTGCCGGCGCTTTCATTTAGCATAGTATCTTTGCCATTGCAAACCGTCATCTGACCAATGGATTACATCAAAGAATATAAAAGTTTTATCAGCAGCCATTACCTGAGCGATGGCGTTCGCATTACTGCCGGTATCGTTTTACCTGCAATTGTCCTCAATCATTTTAATTTATTAGCTGTTGGTGTGGTGGTATCGTTAGGTGCCATGAGTGTGAGCATTACAGATACACCCGGGCCTATACACCATCGTAAGAATGGTATGCTGGCCTGTATCGTTATCAATACACTGATGGCATTGCTTACGGGTTTGGTGGCGCCTTATCATTTGCTGCTTGGTGTATTAATTGTAGTGGCCTGTTTTTCTTTTTCTATGATTGCTGTATATGGTGCAAGGGCAAATTCCATTGGCGTTTCTGCATTGCTGATGATAGTGCTTAATATCAGCGACCATCTTACAGGATGGAACCTAGTGATAAATGCAGGCTATATACTGGCCGGCGCAGTATGGTATACTTTGCTGAGTTTGTTGCTGTATAGTTTTCGCCCATACAAACTGGCGCAACAGGCATTAGGCGATTGCATTATGGCTACCGCGGATTACCTGCGTGTAAGAGCGGCATTTTACGAAAAGGAAGTTGACTATGAAAAAACTTACCAGCAAATGATGGAGCAACAAATCGTGTTGCATACCGAACAAAACCTGGTAAGAGAACTATTATTTAAAAGCCGTGATGTAATTAAAGAATCCACCACTACGGGCAGAACATTGCTGATGATGTTCACAGACATTGTTGACCTGTTTGAAAGAACCATGACTTCCTATCATGATTATAAAGCACTGCATGATGCTTTTAATGATAATGATATACTGGAACAATACCGGCAACTGATACTGGAACTGGCGAATGAACTGGACGAAATTGGTATTGCAGTAAAAAGCGGAAGAGAGTCTGAAGATACAGGACTACTGGCTGCACATATCAGCACCACAACGGAATACTTCAATACCTTCAGGGATGCTAACCGTACCGCAGAAAATGTAGACAGTTTCATCAGCATGCGGCATATCCTTAACAGCATCAGTGATATTGCAGGCCGCATACATACTTTGCATTTATACACAGCGTACGATAAAGAGCTTACTAAAAAAATGGCCAGGCCTGTAGACCTTGATAAATTCATTTCTCACCAGGCTATCGACTGGAAAGTATTGCGGGATAACCTATCCTTTGCATCAAATAATTTCCGTCATGCATTAAGAGTAAGTATTGCCACACTGGTGGGTTATATTGTTTCGTTATTGTTGCCCGTGGGGCATAGTTACTGGATATTACTCACCATCATTGTAATTTTAAAACCAGCTTATAGTCTTACTAAAAAAAGAAATTATGAAAGATTAGTGGGCACTATTCTTGGAGCTGCGGTTGGTATGTTGTTATTATATTTTATTCATGATAACCAGGTGCTGTTTATTATCATGCTGGTATTAATGATCGGCACTTACAGTTTACTACGTACCAATTATATGATCAGCGTTATTTTTATGACGCCGTATATATTGCTGCTTTTTCACTTGCTGAGTAATGCTAATTTTCAAACTATTATTATTGATCGTGTAACTGATACTGCCATAGCATCTGTGATTGCTTTTTTAGCGAACCTTATTTTATTACCTGCCTGGGAACAGGAACAGGTGAGTAGTTACATGCTGGATGCCATCCGCAGCAATAAAAAATATTTCACCGCTATAGCAGCTGCTTTTACCGGCAACCCGGCAGATAATACCTTGTATAAAGTGAGCCGCAAAGATGCATTTGTTGCATTGGCCAACCTTTCGGATGCATTCACCCGTATGTTATCGGAACCTAAAAGCAAACAGAAAAACAGTACCAGATTGCACCAGTTTGTAGTGCTTAATCATATGCTTACTTCGCATATTGCCACGCTTTCGTATTATGTAAAACCATTGTCGGCTAAATTTGCATCGCCGGATTTTATACCGCTGATCAACAATACCACAGCACGTTTGGAAGATGCAGAAAAGATCATCGGCGAAATGCCAGGAGAAGCGGTGGCTCCTGAAACCTTACCGCACAACATCATTCAGCAGCAATTGCAACATTTATTGCAGGCAAGGCGTAAAGAATTACAGCAAGGTATATTACAAAGTGATACGCAAAAAATACTGACTGAATTTAAACCTATAGCCGACCAGTTTAATTTCATTGATAATATTGCCACTGATATTAAAAAGACCGGCATGCAGTGGATGGAAGAATAATTGTTATTTACAATTACCCACCATTACTACCTGCTTCTTACTGTTTAAATATTTTATTGGTTTGTTGTTGTCCGTTATTGAAAAGCTGTACCATATACATACCGCCGGGTTGATTTGAAATATTAATTTTATTAACACCACCTGATCCGCTACCAGCCATTACAACCCTGCCGTTAATATCCAGCAAACGGTATTGATAATTTTCAGTAGCATTGATGCTGACCTCATTTTGAACAATTGCAGATACAGTAAAAATAGTATTTGCAAATGATTTTAATGCAATAGTGTTAGAGTACATGATCTGATCAAGCACCGAAGTAACTTTTATCCTGTAATAGATAATATTGCTTTTAACCGGCTGGTATAAAAATTGTGTTGTTGCAGTTGCGGTACTTGTTAACTCATTGAAGTGGATACCATCATCAGAGGTTTCAATACCAATACTTTTAACCGGCTCATCTGTTATAATACGCCAGTTAAGGCGGTGATTATTATGCTCTGCTTTTCCATTCAGGCTTACATCACGAATTGGTAAAATTCCTGTAAAACCATTTAAAGTATATGAACCAAGACTTCCATATTCCCCGATATTTATATTTCCCGTACCGTCTATTTTAAGAAAATAAGTGCCTGCATTTAATACCGTATCAATAGTAACGCTCATTGATGCCGGATCATAGGTAGCGATTAAAGCAGCGGCAGCATTGTAGAGTTCTATCTTTATATCCAGGTTAGCGCCAACATAATCAGCGCCAACATTAAAAGGAACAGCCGTTAAATGAAAAGCTGAATTTTGTGCCATTGTAAACTTAAACGCATCTTTGTCTGCATCAGTACTAATAATGCCATTTGCAGTAAATGCAGATCCGTTTAAAGCAAATGTATTTGCATTTAAGGTATCAGCATAATCGTCTGCCCTGTAACCAAAACCATTCATAGTGGTGATTATAGAAAGATTATCCTGCAATGTAGTACATCCATAAGGAGTAGGCCCGTTATTCCAGTTACTCATATTCCTGTTGTAACTGTTACCCATAATTGGTGCCCAACCCGTTTCACCGCTTCCATTACCGCTATTGTAAGTTTCAATTGGTGTATTGCAGTCGGTGCCGTATTTTGACTGATGCGATAATCCTATCGTGTGTCCGCTTTCGTGAGAACAACACTCTCCTACCATTTTAGGGCTATTTGGCCCAAGCCTGTCGCAAAAAACAAATGCCGGTGTATCATCACCCCAGTTAAAAGAACCAATCCAGGATACGCCGCCTACACCTGGGCTCCAGGCACTTGTTGGAGTAATAATTATCCTGATCCGTTTATTTAGCGGCATACTTTCAAACACTGCAGAATCTGTAGTGATATTGATATTGAACGGGCGATAATCTTCTGCCACACGATTAAATGATTCTGTGATCTGTACATCGGACATTCCCGAAGGGTTACAATAAAATGCGGTGCCGTTATTCCATAAGGTACTCTGTACAAAATGGCCGTCAAAATCAAGAAAGATAGTGGATACAGCGCCGGGTAAACTATTCAGTTTAGGAACACTTAAAACTTTATTACAAAATAATAAGCTTGTTACGAATAGAAATAATGTAAAAATATTTTTCATAGTTCCTGGATTTAGAGAATCAAATAGTCAACGGTACTTTATAGTTGTTTACAATCCTGCATTAAACGGCCGGTTTCAATTTTTATCAATTGATAATTACCCGCAGTATTTCTTTGTAATTCATAGCCGTCAAAATATCTGGTATTGATGATACGGCCCAGGTAGGTAATGCTGTTGTCTTTATTTTTTATTTTAGAGACACTAAAAATAGTATTGTCAAGGGCCGCAGATTGGATTACCGCAGTTTGCAGGTTATTATATTTTACCAGGTTACTGGTTACATTTCCTGAAAACGAAAAATTACCCGGAAAAGAAAGATTGATAGTTTGCCCGGCAGCAGTATTAAAAATACTGTTTAAAGAAGATTCAGAGCAGTCGATCACAGAAGGGGAATTATGGAATTGCTCAGGCTTGTTTGTATTTCCGTTTTGCCCGAAACTGTTTGTTGTAAAAAATAGCAGCAACAGCAATACATAAAGTACAGGTTTATTCATGATAGAGGATTTGAATGCTAATAAAATCGGGACAGTAACTTGCATTGCAAACGCAATTAATAACGAGTTAGTATCTCCCGGAAATAATAACTGCACATTATATTATCAAATACATAATAACTTATATACCGATTAAATAACAGATGGGTAATTGTAGTACATAAAAAAAGCAGCCTGCTTAAAATAAACAGGCTGCTTTTTTATATCTAAATGAGGCTATCTACTGCACGGTAGTAATTTCAATGGCACCATTTTCGCCTTTAGGGCCGTATTTTTTTGCTGCTGCATGTTTGGTTAAAGTAAGCATATTAAACTTTCCTGTTAACCTTGTATTATTTGATGCCAGTTCTTTTCCATCGAGAATAAGCAGCTTGTTACTGTTCATTATTTTAATCTCACCGCTATATACAGTAGGATTATTTTTTCCGGGGATAACAGTTGCATCAGGTGGTGTTGGTGGTTTAGTTATCTCGCCATATTTTTTCTCAAACTTTTCTTTCTGTTCAGCATTATTAAGATCGTAAGTTTCTTTTTGCCCGTTCTTTAACCATATCGTGGCTTTATTATTATCAATATCTAAACGTTTTACGTTGGCAGGTAATTTTGGTGGTGCAGGAGGCGCTGGTGGTGCGGCTGGCGGAGGTGGTGGTGCTAATGCTGGTGTAACTTGTATTCCTGGTGCCGCAGGTGGCACAGGTGCTACAGCAGGTGCAGCTTGTATACCAACAGCTGCCGGTGGTGGAGGTGGCGCAGGCATGTCTGGCGCTGGTGGTGCAAGGAGGCCAGGCATATCTGGTGTTGGTGGAGCAAGCGGGGCAGCCGGTGGGGTTGGTGGCGGAGGGGGTGGCGGCAGCTCGCCGTAAATACTCTCGTATTTTTCAGCGTTTTCGTTCCATTCACTCAATAAAACTCTTTTTACTTCTGTACCTGCTTTGTCTTTTATCACCACCGTAGCATTACCTTTTTTGTCGGCAATATTTATAAGATATCCCTTACTGTTAGGTTGCTTACGTTTGGGAAATGTATCCCTGAGATTCATTTTTTCGCCGTAAGCAGTATTCCATTTATAAACTTCTGAAAGTTTAGCAGCAACTGCTGCATATTCCAGGTCTTCTATACCCGAAGCACCTCCTAACCACGAAAATCCTTTATCAGAACTTTTGGATAAACCAAAATGTTCTATTGATTTACTGTAGCGGTTATAAATATAATCCTGTGTAAAATTACCCCAATGTTCTGTTTGTTGAAAAGGCTGGTAGCCTTCCTTTGTAATTTGCAATGTAAACTCAAGTTCTTTGTTTTCGAAAGGCAATTGCAAAAGATAATATCCTTTTGCATCGGTGCGGATGGAAATATTTTTTTCCTTACAGTAAATACCGGCATCCGCTAAAGGTTGTAGAGTTTTGGCATCTACTACAAGGCCCGCTACGGCAACTGTTTTATCAGTAGTAGTTGCTTTGGCTGCTGCATTCCATTTACTACGGAATGCAAGCAGCAAAACAGCAGTGGCAGGTAATAAAAACAACAGTCGTATCAACTGCCGTTTGGCACTTTTTGTTTTGTTCATCATGGCTATTCTTTTTTTAAGTGAAGAAAAATTAAACTGAGTGGCTATACTATATTGATTGTTACCTATCACTTTCAGCAACAGGTATTGATATTCTTTTTTGTTGATACCGTTCTCCAGCACTTTGCCATCGGCAATAAACTCCAGGTTCTGGCGTATCGATCTTTTCAGTAACCACACAAAAGGATTGTACCAGCAGGCAATGCAAAGCAGTTCGCTCCAGATGATATCAATACTATGCCTTTGTTTTACATGTACAAATTCATGATGAATGATCTCCTGTAATTCTTCCTCGGTATGTAAATGGCGGTTAATAAAAATTGCATTGCCAAAAGAAAATGGAATGATGTTATCGTTTACCTGGTACAGGTTCATTCCATCAGTGGTAACCGGTTCTGCTTTACGCAACATTTTTTTAAAAGAAAAAACCTGCAATAACAAACGGGTGAGCATTACCAGCATGCCAGCAACAATTATCAGTAATACAATTTCTTTTATGCCCCATATAGCCAAATGCGTTACAGGTAAACCGGTTACTATATTGTTATTGATCGTTGGTACCCAGTTAATGATCTCACTGCTATGCCAGTTATTTTTTTGCAATACAGCAGCAATATTAATGAATGGAATAAAAAAAGAAAGTATGGTATAACCAAGCAGGTACCAGCGGTTATGGTTATAAAAAGTAAGCTTACGCAAAATAAAATAGTAAAATAAAAACACTACTGCAAGGCTTACAGAAAGTTTTAAAATATAGTCTGATAAAAAATGCATACCAATAGTTTTACAGGTTATTTGTTCCCTTTCTCAATCATGTTAATAATCTCTTTCAGTTCTTTGGCAGATAATTTTTTCTGCTCCACAAAAAAATTCACCATCTCTTTATATGAATTATCGAAATATTCTTTTACCACATTACCCATGAATTTCTTTTTATAGTCTGCTTCGCTTACTGCAGGTTTGTACAGGTACGCATTACCCACCAGCCTGCTGCTGATGTATCCCTTGCGTTCTAAATTTTTTACAATGGAGGCTACTGTGGTATAAGGAGTAGGTTCACCGAGGTTTTCCATAAAAGCTTTTACATTGGCTTCGCCGGTGCGCCAGATGGCCTGCATTACTTCTTCTTCAACATGTGTTAATTTTTCCATTTCTACGAAATTTTCGTAAATCTACGAATATTTCGTAATAAGCCAAATTTATTTTTGTTAAAGTGATGCAATAATAATTTAACAACTTTGCTTACTCCTGTAAATCAATCACCACTTTCGCATTTTTTTGTTCCGACGATGAAATAAAAATTTCGTAGCGTTTCTTTCCGGCAGTAATAATCATGAGAGAGGTGTTGGGAGGAATAGTGCCTAAATTATCCGCTACCATTATCAGTTCGTGATGAGGTTGTTGTTTATCTACTTTTATTTTAAAAGTAACAGGTTTTGCAGAAATACCTGCATGGTTTACCACCAGTTCATTATTATGGTAAATACTTACTGTATCGCCATCTATTTCTCCATTATCATATAACTCAATAATTAATTCAGCAGCTTCGGTCTTTATTTGTTGTACAACGGGGTTGGCCCTGGTTTCAATTACTTTAGGTACAGGAACTATAATTTTTTTTTGAACAACTGCCGGTGTAACAGGAGTTTTGGTTTCCGGAATTTGTTCCACCGGTTTTTGCGGTTGCCTGTTGGTTTCTATTTTTTCCGGAGCAGGAATATTTTTTTCAACAGGCTTTGTTACAATAATCTCCGGCTTTGGTTTTTCTTTTTGTATTACTTCAGGTTGTGGTACTGTACATTCACTTATAAAAATATCATCCATTGCAAAATCATTTCCGCAGCCGCCGGCAGTCATGTCTTTCATTTGTATCGTAACAGCATCTGCTGTTGCCGGCATAGTAAATTCGCCGGCATATTTTAGCCATACCGGTTCGTTGGTCATCAATATCTTACCGGTTTCAAAACTGGTGAGCATTTTTTCGTTGGCAAAAATACCAATGGCAATTACCGGCGGTGTAGGATAACAACCGGTACCATACCTGCAAATATTGGCAAACCAGCTTGAAAGCTGATAAGTAGTGCCGGGCTTGAGCCCTGTAATTTTTAAAACAAAAAAATAACCAGGTTTTTCAGAAGCATTTACCACCATCATTTTCCCATTTACATCGCCTGCAGTATGATCATTTAAAAGGTTATGCCACCTGCCACCAAAACAATCACTGGTATAGGATACAAAACTATAATAACCATCATCAGGACAGCCTCCTTTTGCTTTTCTGTAATTTTTTACATTGGAAAGATTGTAGTCCTTACTATCCTCAGCCGTACCAAAATCTATTCTGATAACGGGATCTCCGTAATTGCAATTGTTTGTTTGTGCCAACACTTTTGTAGTACTGCAACAAGTAAGCAACACAAAAAAAGCAAGCGAAATATTTACAGCAATCGTTTTCAACTCCTGGTTATTTATTTACACCATTGCAATACACTCTACCGAAACCAATATGTTGCCGGGAAATGGCATTACCTGCGGTGCACTGCGTGCCGGTGCCTGTTCTCCAAAGAAATTGCTGTACACTTTATTGATCATTTTAAAATCACTGTCACAACCGGCAACCATATAAATAGTGGTTCTTACAATTTTATCAACACTGCTGCCGGCTTCCTCAATAATGGTCTGCACATTTTTAAATGCCTGCAAAGCCTGTGCTTCAAAATCATTTTCAGCAATGGTGCCAGTTGCTGTATCAATACCTGTGGTTCCTGAAACAAAAATAAAATCACCTGCAATTACCGCCTGCGGAAATGCCATATTGGTCCGCAATACTTTGGGTGTGTTAAAGTTTTTTCTTTCTGCCATAGTGGTAGTGTATTTTTTTATAAATGTAAAACGTTTTTGTTTTGTGTAATCTATTCTGCAGGCTCTAGTTCATGCATTTCTTTTAAACTACAATTCACAGGGAGGTAACCTGAGCTTAACAGATCGGCAAAATCATGTGCCTCCTGTTTTTTTAAAACACCGCTAATAATACTGTTACCACCTTCAATGGTATTGATAACTGTCGGTACGGTTAACACTTTACCATCCATTACCATTGCTATTGCTTTATTGATATTTCTTTCGGTCATTCTTTTCCACGCATAGGTGCCATAGGCGTCAAAAGACATTTCTACTGAATTATATTTACCATCAGCTTTTGCCGATGCCTTTTTAATATAGTTGCTGGCAAAAAATTTTGTATCATTTTCTTTTACAACATACACTTCACTCAATGGCGGTGCATTTTCTGTTGTCGTATTTTCTTCTTTAAAAACCAGGGCAGCATCTGCCGGAAATAATTCTTTGGAAAGCTCAAAATATTTTTTCAGCCGGGGAATATTTTGTTTTGTTACTTCTCCGATATAGGAAGGGAAACGTGATGTATTGCCAATGGTATATTGCTGAGCATAACTATAAAATGCACTTAACAAAGGATGGCTTGAGGTATCTGTTTTATTACCGGCAATTTTTTGTGCCGCCATTTTATCTGCTTCATTCATAATATCTGCCAGTTCAGTAATGGAATAACATTCGTAAAATATTAATGCGCCTTTTTTAAGCAGGTTGGTTTTTATCCAGTCTTTATCTAAAGCGGCTGATTGTATTGTTAGCAGGTGTTCCTTATAATTGGCAGTAACGATAACATCTTTAAACTTTGCCATTTCCAGACGTTTTTTTAGTACCAACACTACAGTATCAATTTGTACGTTAGTTGTAATAGAATCATCGATAGTAAGTGTGGTTACAAATTGTTTTTGCTTACTGCTGCAACTACTAACTGTAAGGCAGGAAATAAGCAAGAGGGGTAAAATGTATTTTATCATTAGGAAGGGTTATGGCTTTTATAAACTAAGGTATGTAATGATTATAAAAGTAATGCACTTTTATTTTATCCTTTGAAAGTACGGGCATATTAAATCAGCCCGGAGCATACAAAATTGACATCGCTGTTACGAGGGGCATTTTCATTATACTTCTTTTACAAATACCCGGCATTGTGTTCGGTAAAGACACCGGACACGGAAGGAAAGTAAACACATTTTAATGATACATAAAAACGGTAAAATCATCTTCGTAATAATCTTTGATCAATATCACTTTATCTGTTAGTGTACAACAATAAGCTTTGATATAATCCGGATCGTAAGCAACAAGCAATCCTTCAGCAAAATCAGTTTTACTTAAAAGATTAAATCCCAAACCTGTTTTGCATGATGCAAATAATTTTTCAATTGTTTTAAATACAAATAAATTATCGCTATTGCGATAGCTTAATGCACCGCAAGCCAGTATATAATCGGCAGCAGGTAATGAAGGATTTTCAAAGTCGCCTTGAAAAAACCTGGCATTATGTAAATGGCCGTACCGGGAAAAGGCTACTTCTAAAAGAGCAGGTATTTGTTCTATACCTGAGTACTGCACCCCGGGATAAATATTGCAGAGAAATGCATACAGATCACCATGGCCGCAACCGGCATCTAATACGGTACAATCATCAAGATTGGCAATACCGGATAAAATTTTAAACCTTGCCTGTTGCCCTTCCGGCTTCTTCCACCCTAAGGCACCTGTAGTGCCAACGCCATATTTTTCAGTCAGGCTTTTATGAAACCGGAAGACATGAGCGGTATCGATCAAATGCATTGTTGCCCGGTTAAGTAATTTTTAATTAAATAAAGTTAACAACATAGTTTATATTTATAGTACGTTATTGGATTAAAGCCTTCTCTTATTTTTTCTTACTACAGCTTTTCTGTAACGAAAATCATACATTAATCTTAAACTTTTTTTATGGCAGATGACGGTAAATCACAATCGCAAACTACCTGGCCGCTGGTAAAATTTTCATTTTTGGTAACTATTGGAAATACAGAAATTATGTTCCAGGAAGTGACGGGATTAAATGCAGAAACACAGGCAATAGAATACCGCTCGGGCAGCAGCAAAGTTTTTTCCACTGTAAAAATGCCAGGCTTAAAAAAGTACGGCAACGTTACACTTAAGAAAGGTATTTTTAAAGATGATAAAGTCTTAAAGAAAATGTACGACCTGGTTGTAATGAATACCTTTGAAAGGCAGGCAATAACCATTTCTGTATTGGATGAAAAAGGAGGCACTGCTATGAGCTGGGCCCTTACCAATGCTTTTCCTTGTAAGATGACAGTTACCGATATGAAATCGGATGGCAATGAAGCTGCAGTGGAAACAATGGAACTGGCGCATGAGGGATTGAGCCTGGTTTCATGATATGATGAATTTTGTGGCCGGTGTCTTCACCTGCCACGGGGGTAAAAGAGAAGTCAAGTTTTTAAAACTTGACTTCTCTCCGCAACTACTCCACTTTCAATCCCCAATCAATACCCTTTTGTGTAGCAGGCACACCTTCGGTTAACCATTTGGCGGGCTTCTCTCCTTTCAGTTTCCAATCAAAAAATTGCTGTTCCCTTATCTGAATGTCTTTACGGTTTTTTCTTTCAATTAAATTATGGGCTTCGTTATTGTACACCAGTAACCATACCGGTTTATTAAGGCGGCGCATGGCGGTAAACATTTCAATACCCTGGTACCATGGCACGGCATCATCAGCGTCGTTGCTCATAATTACCAATGGTGTGGTTACGTTGGGTAAATGAAACAGCGGTGAGTTTTCTAAATACAGATTTTGTTTTTCCCACAAAGTAGCACCAATGCGGCTCTGTGTTTTTTCGTACTGGAACTGGCGGTTGAGGCCACTGCCCCAGCGTATGCCGCCATAGGCACTCGTCATGTTGGCAACGGGTGCGCCTGCCCATGCGGCTGCAAACAATTTTGTTTTGGTAATAAGGATGGCGGTTTGATAACCACCCCAGCTTTGTCCCTGTAACCCCAGTTTGGTACTATCTACATAACCCAGTTTTACAATTGCCCTTACACCACTTACAATATAATTATATGCATCGTTGCCGGGGTGACCGGTGGTATAAGAAATATCAGGTGCAAACACCACATAACCACGGCTTACAAAAAAAGATATGTTCAAACGGCTTGGCGTAGGCGAAGGTGGAATATACCCATACAAACCATCGCTCAGTTTTTCGTAAAAATAACTGATCATCGGGTACTTCTTTTTAGGATCAAAGTTTTCGGGCTTGTAAATAATGCCTTCGCTTTCTTTACCGTTATAGGTTTTCCATTTAAATAATTCGGCAGTACCCCAGTTGTAGTCCGCTTGCTGAGGATTGATATCGGATAATGGCATCCATTCCCTATTGATCTCAGTAGTATTGTGATAACAAAGATTAGTTGACTTAGTATAGCTTTCCATAGTGCATATAAAAGAATATGCATTCTGAGCCTTTATTATGCTATTAAAATATGTGGGGTGCGTAAACCCGACTCCATCTTTATTTGCAGGAGGGAGAAATAGAGAATTGCAGCCATTGCAACCATCAACAATTCCGGAATACTTTGTCTTTTTGTCAAATACCCTGAATATCCAAGATTGTTTATCTTTAAAAAAAAGTTCTTCTCTGTCAGTTTTTACATAACGTAATACTGATTTTGCAGTACGTCCAAATTGATTAAACAGTACATTTGGCATAACATTATTGCAAGTAGAAATTTTCCAAACATCAAACTGATCGTAAACATATAAAGCGCTATCGCCTTCCTGCCAGCCCATTACACCATAAGGCGCAGGATAATCCGGTACATCATTATCTTCTTCATACAAAGGCACTTTAATTTTTTCGGTGGCATTTTTGGTAACGCCGGTAGTTACATCATAAGTAAAATAATTTTTCTTCACATTATCATACCAGTACACATACTTACCTGCAGGCGAAGCATCAAAGTTGGCAAGTGCATTAGCCAGTACTAATTTTTTACTACCGTCTTTTGTACTGATCACATAAGCTGATGTTTTGGTACGGCCTGTCCACTGCCCTTCTACCCTGTTGCCTTTATTGCTTTCTGCCAAAACCCAATCCGCATTACCTTCGTTTACCAGGGTTATTCTTTCGGCATCTTCGGCGCCCAGTTGTATTACCTGGTTATGGCCGAGGTTGATCACAGCTGTGTAGCTGCGCCTTAATTCTCCATCCAGTTGTTTTAGTTGTTGTGGTTGTAAATAATCATCATTGTAATGCCATACATCTAAACGTGCCAGTTCAAAATCTACCAGCGTGGTATCTTTGGGTGCTTTAATTGGTGCAGTACCAAAGAATAATTTTTTAGCATCTTTACTAAAAATCAAATTGGCATTTTCACTTACTGTAGTGCCCACTTTCATACCCACAGTATTTTTTTCTGCAATGATGGTAGCGCTATCTGCACCTTTAAAGTAATAATAAAGTTTATAAAATTTAGTGAGTGCTTTGGCCACACTGTCACGCTCTGCCACAAAAGCCAGTTGATTGCCCTCTTCATTTAAGGCATAATTTTTTGCATCATTGAATTTTTTCATGATAGTATCTGTCTTGCCAGTAGTAAGGTCAACCCACAATACTGTTGGCTTTGTAATACTGTCGTTATTTTTTGCAGAAGTTTCTACAATTAAAGTATTGGCCTTTTTGCTGAAGAAATATTCTGTTACCAGTTTAAATTTTTTATCGGTGCCGGTGCTCAAATTTCTCAATACTAAATCGGTGCCTTCTTCAACTTTTTCCGCTTCTGCTTTTGGTGGCGTGGGTTTGTTTTCTTTTTTAGCAGGTGTTAATACTGCAATGCCTTTCGTTTGCGCTTCTTTGGTTTTGTTACGAATGCTGTCAGCAACCTTCACTAAACTATCGGCCATCTGCAACATATTTTTTAATTGTGTGGCAGAGTCGGGCAATGCTTTTACTTTAGGTGCAGGTGTTTCTGTTTTTTCCAACAAATACGCCATCCAGCCGCTGCCTTTCTCGGGTGTTTTGTAAGATTTTATTTTAGCGATCTTCAATACACTGTCTTGACCCAGTTCTATAATACCTAGAGAATCTTTGGGCAGGTCATCGCCGGTTTTCTTTTTAATTTTTGCCTGCCTGGTATCCTGGAAAAATGGTTTTATTTTAAACACCAGGTATTTACTGTCTTCGGTAAGTACAGCACTGTAACCACGGGGAATTATTTTTTTATATTTGGTAGCCGGATTTTGTATTACCAGTTCGCCATCGCCTTCCTGTGGGTTAACCGTGTACACTACAAATTTGCCATCATTGCTGATCATGCGTTCGCCAATACTTTTCCAGTTATCATACACGGTATGGTCGAGCGGTTTTTTGTTTTGTGCAGCGGCAGTACATAGGATTCCTAAAAAGAGAGGAAACAGTAATTTCTTCATAATGGAGGTTTTGATGCGATAAAGTTATTGGAATTTGTCTGAACTGGGATTTAGAAGATTAAATGATTACAGGATCATATTCGCAAATTTATTTTTTCCGATAAATTCTTCTCTGTTAGTGTTCGGGTAAGATCATTCCTCCTCCATAAACCCCCATTCTGTTCTCAACCCTTCCAGTCTTTCTCCTTCCAGTTTAATCGCATCGTAATGCCCGGCATTATTTTTCTGCCGATAGGCTTCGTACAATGTAACTGCACATGCCACAGAAATGTTTAATGATTTAATGATGCCCACCTGTGGAATGATAAAATTCCCATCGGCCATCGCAATGATCTCTTCACTTACACCACTGTGTTCGTTACCAAAGACCAATGCCACCGGTTCGGTTAAATTTAATTCGTGCAGGCCTACGGCATCACTGCTTAAATGAGTGGTGTAGATTTTTTTGTAGCGTTTTCTTAATTCGGCAAAACATTCATCCGCATCGGTGTATTGATGTACCGTTAACCATTTAGCTGCACTTGAACTGCTTTTAGCACCCCATTTACGGTGTGGTGGAATCTTATTGTTCAAAATAAAAATATCCTGTATGCCCACAGCATCTGCGGTACGCATTACAGCGCTGATATTATGCGGATCAAAAACATTTTCCAATACCACAGTAAGATCGGGCTGGCGTTTATTTAATACAGAAGAGAGTCGTTCGTTGCGTTCTGGTGTCATATCAATATATAAAACGTAAAAATACACAATATGCCCTTAGTGTATCCATCCGGCAAAAATATTATTGCAGCACAAAATCATTGTTTACTTTTAAATATAAATTTCAAACATGAGAAAAGTAATACTGTTAAGTTTTGTATTCACAGGCCTTTTTGCGTCGGCACAAAAGAAGCCGGATTTTTTAGCCGCTAATATTGATCATTCGGTTGCACCCGGCACCGATTTCTTTTTATATGCCAATGGTGGGTGGATCAATAAAACACCTATACCATCCAGCGAAAGTGGCTGGGGCATTGGCAACCTGGTGCAGGAAGAAATTTACAGCCGTATAAAAGCGATCAACTACAGCGCTGCACAATCAACCCAAACCCATGGCAGCACTTCGCAAAAGATCGGCGATTTCTGGAAAGCAGCAATGGATACTGTGGCTATCAATAAAGCCGGCTTATCGGTATTAAAAACAACTTTCAAAACCATTGATGCCATTACATCACCGGCAGATCTTACTGCAGTGGCAGCGGGCTTGCATATAGCTGGTGTCAATTGTTTCTTCAGCCAGTACGTAGCACAGGATGATAAGAACAGTGATGCAATGGTATATCGCTTAGACCAGGGCGGGCTGGGCTTACCTAACAGGGAATATTATTTTAAAACAGATGAGAGAACGGCGAAAGTAAGGGAAGCGTATAAAAACTATGTTACACTAACATTGCAGCAATTGGGCATGAACAAAGCTGTTGCTGAAAAAAGCATGAAAGAAATTTTTGAACTGGAAACCAGGTTAGCTATCGCCAGCCGCAAACTGGAAGACCTGCGTGACCCTTATGCCAATTATAATAAAATGACCTTTGGTTCTTTAGCAGCAGATTGCCCGGCTATTAACTGGAATAAATATGCCACAGCTGTTGGTATCAAAGCCAATATCATTGCTGATTCTATTGTAATAGGCCAACCTGAATTTTATAAAGCACTGAGCCATGAAATACAAAGCACTTCTATTGCCGTGTGGAAGAACTATTTAAAATTTCATGTGATACAATCCGCTGCAGGTTTTTTAGATAACACCACTTACATGAATGCTTTTAATTACCGCAGGGCATTAACCGGCGCCAAAGAACCAAGGCCAAGATGGAAAAGAGTATTGGATGCTGAAGAAGGTGCAATGGGTGAATTACTGGGACAACTTTTTGCAAAGGAATATTTTAATGAAAAAGCAAAAGCACGGTACAGCAATCTGGTGGAAGCTATAAGAGAAGCTTATGTTGACCGCATAAAAAAATTATCGTGGATGAGTGCCGAAACAAAAACAAAGGCATTAGATAAATTGAGCAAGGTGAGCGAAAAAGTTGGCTATCCCGATAAATGGAAAGACTTTAGTTCCTTGAACATCATCCCGGGTTCCTACTTTAAAAATATGATGGCCGCAAGTACCTTCTGGCATTTTTACAGTATGAATAAATTAGGCAAACCTGTTGACAGAACAGAATGGGATATGACACCTCAAACCTACAATGCATATTATAATCCCAGCAATAATGAAATTGTTTTACCTGCCGGCATATTTGCGGTGCCGGGTATGAAGGATGATGAATTAGATGATGCCTTTGTATATGGTTATGCTGGTGCAAGTACCATCGGCCACGAAATTACACATGGCTTTGATGACCAGGGAAGACAGTATGATGCAAAAGGCAATTTAACCGATTGGTGGACAACAGCCGATGGTGAAGAATTTAAAACAAGGGCAAAAGCCATCATCAATCAATTCAACGAATTTATGCCGGTGGATACTTTACACATTAATGGTGAAGCTACACAGGGAGAAAATATTGCCGACCTTGGTGGCATGTTGTTAGGACTTGATGCCTATAAAAAAACAAAAGAATATAAAGAAGGTAAATTGATCGGCGGCCTCACACCCATTCAACGATATTTTTTAGGTTATGCCTATGGCTGGATGTACCAGGAAAAAAAAGAGCGCCTTGCCAACCAGGTAATGACGGATGTGCATGCTCCTGCAAAAGAAAGAGTGAATGGGCCCGTAGTAAATATTGCTGAGTTTTATGAAGCCTTTGGTATTAAGCCGGGAGATAAAATGTACAGGGCAGATAATTTAAGGGTGACTATCTGGTAAGAAATGAACACGGATAATACAGATGAAACGGATTAACAGAGATTTATTATAAGGTGCTGAAAAAAATTGTACTTTTAAAATATCCTTTACCCGTCTGATCTCTCTTATCCGTGTTCTAAAAAAATCTAACAATCATGAGGACGAAATTAAAAACAGACGAAAAATTATTGCTCATCATCCGCAAACACTGGATAAAATTAGTGCTGCCGATGTTTGCATGGCTTGTACTTACCATTGCAATCTTATGGTGGATGCCTACCGGTGTTGGCTTTGTAATTATTTTACTGGCGGCTATTTACCCGGCATTGGAATACATCAACTGGAAGTACAACCTGTGGGCTGTTACTAATATGAGAGTGGTGGATGAAAGTGGTTATTTTACCCGCTATTCAAAAGAAAGTCCGCTGGATAAAATTAATAATGTAGAATACGATCAGACTGTATGGGGCAGAATTTTTGGTTATGGTGATGTGGATATACAAACTGCCGCTGAATTAGGCGAAACCAAATACCAATGGATCCATCATCCAAAATTATTAAAAGACACTATCACCCACGCACAGGAAGAATACAAACGCATACAGATCAGCAGCCAGGCAACACAACTGGCGCAGGCTATTGCGGCGCAAAGGCCGGCAACATCAGGCGCATCGCAACAAATGATTGCTGATGAATTGCATAAACTATTCGACCTGTTGCAGAAAGGCGCTATTACAAATGAAGAATATGTGGCGCAGAAAAATAAATTGCTGGGGAATTAATATTTCCCGGAATTTATTATAGCGTTCACAAATGCTACTATGAAAATTCTTGCAATCATATTTTTATCTCTTGTATTGCTTTCCGCCAGTTGCAATAAGCCAATCGGCTTATCTTTAAATAATCCGCAACAGGTATTCGGACTAGTACCGCTCGATAGTTTTTCAAAAGCTGAAACAGACAGTATAATAAACGAACTGTCTGTTTTTTATAATACCCCCGTTGTTCTCCTTCAACAGAAAAGTATACCCGGTAATTTCTTCAACAAGGTAATTCAGCAATACTCAGGAGACTCGATACTTATGTTGTTATCAAAACTACAGAATGATACACTTACTGAAATCATAGGCCTTACACATCAACCCATTTTTACTATGATAGAAGCTAAACCTATAGCTTACTATGATAAAAATTTATTAGGATTCAGCTACCAGCCCGGCAATGCCTGCATCATTTCTGATATTAAATTCAGAACCGGTAACCATACTTTTTATACCCATAGAATGAGAAATGTAATCATTCATGAAATCGGTCACAATCTTGGCTTACCGCACTGCGCCGATGATAAATGCATCATGTCGAAAAAAAATGGAGACATGATGACTTTAGACAAAAGTGGCAATGACTATTGCAACAGCTGCAGGAAAAAATTAACAAAACCCTAAGTACAATAAATTCCGCTGCTGCTTCAGGCAACTCATCCAGTATTTCTTTCAGTTCATTCTGCTTACCCTTGAAACTACAGGGCTAAAAAATGAACTTGCAATAAAAGAAATATTTCCAGGGGTTATGAAAGTAATAATTGTAGAGCCGGAAAAGCAGGTGATCAAAAAATTAATGCGGGTGCTGCATGCTATTGATAGCAGCATTAATATACTTGCTGTGGTAAATGATGTAGATGCATTACAAACCAGAATAAACACACCACCTATCCCCGACCTGGTGTTAGTAAATAAGCAATTGCTAAGTGACACCCAAAATTCTATTGAAGCTAAACTGATCATTACAGCCGGAAAAAATCATCTTGTATATCTTGCCTTCAGAATAACTAACCTTAAGTACCTGCAAAAATATTTACTCAAAGAAAATTCCGATACTCCTTCCCTTCAAAAGGAACAACCTGGTACAGCTAAAACCGTAAATAAACGGGAACAAATGGCAACGCTACCCGTATTACAACAAGCCATAAAAAAAAGGTTTTTAGTAACCTACCAACAAAAGTTATTGTCAGTTGCAGTAGAAGAAATTGCGTATTTTTTCTCCGACAACCGGTTCATCTTTTTTAAAACTTTTGATAACCGGAAATTTTTAATTGAATACAGAATGGATGAGCTGGAAACTATTCTTGATCCGCAATTTTTCTTTCGTATCAACAGGTCGTATATTATTTCCATCAATTCTATTGCTGTTATTTATTCTTATCCTGGCAACCGTTACAAAATAAATTTATTGCCTGCTGTAGATAAAGAAATGATCGTTAGCCGTGAACGTATTGCCAATTTTAAAAAATGGCTGGGAGAATAATTATCTTCTTTTTGTTCGTGTTCAATTTTATACAACTAATGCAGTAATTATTTCAACTGCTGCAACTTCATTACATTTTTACTGGCCAAGTGTGTAGGTTTACTTTGCAACTGCTGATAAAAGGATAGGGTGCAAATGCCGGTTTGCAATAAATAGTTTACCAGAGTTTTTTGTGGTTATGATTGTCATTAACAATTGTGTCAGGCAGCACCAGTGAAAAGGGATTTAACAGAACTGTTTTTCTATTATCCAATATATAAATTCAATATCCTTAAAAAAATCAATTTATGAAAGCCCTTTTCATTTTCTTTTTTGTGCTGCTTATTTTAGCAGTGATAACAGCTACACCTTTACACGGTCAATGTTTAACCGCTCCCACGGCAAGTTGTACCAATACCGAACCTTTAGCAACAGATGGTGAAACATTAAATGCCGGTATTACCAAATGGTACTATGGCCCTGTAACAACTTTTAATTCTTTAAGATTGAATGGCGGCACTTTAATTGTTTGCGGCAACCTTACCATTGATAAATTTTACATGGACTCCGGTAAAATTTTTGTGCAGGCCGGTGGCAGGTTCGTAATTGGCAGTGGTATAGGTTCGGGGCTACCGCTGAAAGGGAATAGTTATTTGTACAACTATGGCACTCTGGAAATTCAAAGAAATCTGTCTTTAGAAAATGGTTGGACAACAGCTGCAAAACCCAATGTGGTTATCAATGCCACACGTAGTGCAACTTTTAAAATGAACAACCAGTACTTTGTTATCAACAATGCTAATTCCTGGTTTGTAAATAAAGGCAAAGCTTATTTTCATGGCATCATCACCGATCCGCAGTCTGCTGTAAACAGTGTATGCCTTGGCAAAGGAAGTGAAACAGTAATGACTGTACTGTATAATAAAGTAAAGAACAGTTATTTTGCCCCCGAAGCATTTGCCTGTGTATCGGTATCAGAATTTTCTCAGCTATGGGATACACTTACCACGGTTAATCCCTACATCCATCTTTGCCTTGGCCCCACACACCGTACCGATTCTTCCTGCAGGCCTTTTGGTTGCAAACCTTCGTGGGGAACAGCAGATATTTTCAGGGGTTGTACCGGTTGCAATATGATACAGGTATTATCAAATAATTTTTTGTCCTTTTCTGCCACGCAATACCCTGCAGGTAATATGTTGTATTGGCAAATGGAAAATAATAACACAGCCAACAGTTTATTTTATATCGAATCATCAACCGATGGAATACAATTTCAAACGATACATTCGCTTGCCGCAGGAAAATATACTAACACAATACAATATTCTTACCTGGCTGCATCCTTATCAAGTGAAATCGGTTACTACAGGATCAGGTATGTTGATACCGCATCAAAATTTGTTACGTATACACCCATTATAAAAATTAAATCCAAAACCTCTTACCCCATTGTAATTTATCCCAATCCTTTTACAGACCAGTTGTGGGTTTCTTTAGCGGAGAGTTATGCCACGGTTACGGCCACCATCACTAATGTTTATGGTAAAAAAATAAGTCAGCAGCAGCTATCTTATACAGGTAACAGGTGGCAGTTTACCTTACCTCCGCATTGCGCTGCCGGAATTTATATCATCACCGTAACAGCTGGCGAACATACCTGGCGGCAAAAAGTTTTAAAGCAATAGCATTATCTGCATATTAAAATGCCATCATCAACTGTATGTGCAGTTACATAGCTGCACATACAGCTGATAAAATTATTTGCCAATACAAAATCCAAAACTCATGAACAATGGTTCAACGCAACTCTATACACAAATGCAGGAGGACATCAACGGGTTATTGATGCATTGCAAATGTGAAACCTCCATGATAGAAGGCTGCTTTAATATTGTGATCCGGTACTGGAGTAAAATAAAAAAATGTTTAGAAACTCATTTATTCAGTAATGAAACAGAAGAGATATACTTCTTTAAAAATATAAAACCATTATTTACAGGTGCAATAGAATATTACACCCTTCACTACCAGGCTATTTTATTTAAACCTTCAAACGATACCAACGCACTTGTTGCTTATTGGATGCATGAACTGAAGAGGGTGGAAAAATTTTACGCCAGGCATAAAGAATTTTACCAATACTATAGTAGCGGACAATGCCACATGGATGATATTTATTTCACCCGTGCCAGTAATACCAGTAAGGAATTCTGCAACAAGCGAACCGATGTAAACACAACCACTTCACACGATCATATTGTAGCTTGCATAATTGCGTACCAAAAATACTATAAGTACGTAGAAGCAGAATTGGAAATACTATTACAAAGCAATACAAAAGAGTATCAGCAGCAGTATTATCCTTGCACAATATTTTTTACCTTATCTAGCCACAGGTTTTCATTCTTCCACAAGCTGATGAACCCACAGCCCAAACTATTATTACATGCCCGATAAACATTTCTCTAACCAATTTGTTTATTATATTCTTGCAAAATATACAGCAACGGTAAGCTTCAATCAACCTAAAAAGTTTAAATTGCATTTCACTTAAAAACTTTACACATGAAAAAGATAGCCACATTTGCATTGCTGTTAACCGGCCTGGCAATCAGCAGTAACACACAGGCACAGGGAGGAGGAGATAAAAGCAAACGCCCCAGCCCTCCTGCATTGGTAACACAAACACTTGCATCGGGTGCTGTAGTAAGTATCGATTACAGCCAGCCTTCTGTAAAAGGGAGAACCATTGGTAAAGACCTTGAACCTAAAGCGGGAGAAGTATGGCGCACCGGTGCTAATGAAGCCACTGTTTTTGAAACCACTAAAGCATTAAAAATTAATGGCAAAGAATTACCCGCCGGAAAATATGGCTTGTTCAGCCTTTCCGGTACTGAAACATGGACCATTATTTTTAATAAGACCTGGAAACAATGGGGAGCTTTTACTTACAAGGAAGCTGATGATGCCTTGAGAATTCCTGCTACCGTATCTAAAGCATCGCCCTTTGCAGAAAAAATGAGTTTTGCTATTGATAAAAATGGCCTGGTAACACTATTATGGGGCGATAATAAAGTTACTTTTATGGTAGAATAATTTGTAAAATTTCTATAGAAAAAGAGCCCCTGTTTTTCCGGGGCTCTTTTTTATTGCCCTTATTTCTCCCAATGTTTTCCTGATTAACAGTTGTTTAACCACGGCCTGCGCATGTAATTTGTCTCTTTGTCGTTGAGATAAATAAGGTAACCGCTATAATGAAACAAAAAATCATTTACTTTTTTATTGCAATACTCTGCTCATTCAGCAGTTATGCACAGAAAAACCCTGATGCCATTGTAGGCCAATGGATGAGTGAAGACAATAACCTTAAAGTGGAAGTGTATAAAGATGGCACGCAGTTTAAAGCTAAAGTAATTTGGTTTGATGATAGTGACGATAAAAACAAACCCTGGAATACCAGGCTGGATGAAAAAAATCCTAAGGCGGCATTACGCACCAGGAAAATTGTGGGTATGGAAGTATTAAGCGGACTTACTTATGATGAAGACGACGACGAATGGGTGGATGGTGTGATTTATGATAGCAAGTCGGGAAAAGAATGGAGTTCGAAAGTATGGATCAATAAAAACCACCAGTTAAAAGTAAGGGGCTACTGGCTGGTAAGCCTCTTTGGCGAAACCATGACATTTAATAAAGTTTAAAACCACATATGCACCACCTTATTCATTTTTTAGTGTACTCGTCGTCGGAAGCACAGTTTTTTCTCATCACCGGTATGCTGCTGCTCTGCTGGAATATTGAGTTACTGGCGGGCCTGAATGTAAATTATAAAAAATGGAAACACGCCATTGTAAATGCCGGTTTCATCTTCAGTAATTTTCCATTGCAGGTACTGGTGGGCATTACATTTGCTGCCACCATGCAATGGACAGCCAGGCATCATTTTGGTTTTTTCTACCACATCCCGTTCTTAAAAAATGAACTCTGGCTTTTTATTGCCACTTTTATCTTTCTCGATTTTGGCGAATACATTTATCACGTGGTGATGCATAAAATAAAACGTTTCTGGATGTTTCATGTGGTGCACCACAGCGACCTGCATTTAGATACTTCCACTTCGTTGCGGGAGCACCCGGGTGAAAATTTTATCCGCAACAGTTTTACATTGCTATGGGTTTTTATGAGCGGCACTGTTTTCTGGGCGTTGGTATTGCGACAAATTATTCAGATTGCCAGCAATGTATTTGCCCATGTTAATTACCGCCTGCCCGAAAAAGTAGATAAAGTTGCCGGCATACTTTTCATTACCCCTAATATTCACCAGGTACACCATCACTATGCACAACCTTATACCGATTGCAATTACGGCGATGTATTAAGCATCTGGGACCATCTCTTCGGCACATTCAAACGCCTCCACCCTTCTAAAATTATTTTTGGTGTGGATACCTTTATGGATGAACCGGATAAAAGAAAATACCTGCATCTGTTAAAATTACCTTTTGGAAAATACCGGAAGAGTAATCCGGCAATGATTGAAGAATTGCAGGCAGTTAATAAATGATCATTTCTTTTTGTGAAGACGGGCATTTGGAATGCTATCAACATCGTTGTGTCACTCACTTGTACGGCATACCTTTATTGAACTTTTATTGAAGCGTAGATTATAGCAATTAAAATAGCTATTCCTATCTCTGTAATCCGGAGTTTGTATATTTATACTAATTAACTGCTTTTATGAAAGCTACTAAATTTACACTGTTTCTTATATCAATCGGATTTTTATCTTGCAAATTAAATTCAGCAAAGCATGAAATTGTAGCCGAGGCTGGTAAGTTGCATAACAAAATAATACCCCTGGTTCAATATATTGATAATGCTGACAGTTGCAAAAAAGCGCTTTTATTTCTTGATAGCGCCACTGATATTAACAGCAATTGCTTTACATGCTATTATGACAAACTGATGTTTCTTAACAGTTTGAAACAATACAACAAAGCTATTAATGCTATAAACAACACCATCAGAATAAGCCCAAAGGCACACGATCTTTATTTAACAGGCGGCGTATTTTATGAAAAAATAAAAGACACTATTTCATCAAAAAAATATTTCCAGAAATCATTACAAATTTGCGACGCCGTTCTGGATACTATGCATAGTATAAACAAGGATTATTTAATGCTGGCAAGTAATAAAGCAGTAACGCTGATTATGCTTGGACAACAAACAAAAGCAGATGAATTATTAAAGCAACTCGCCAACACTGAAAACGATGAAGAAATCAAAAAAAATATTTTGTTGATGGTTGGCAAAAAAAAGGAAGATTTAATAGAACAAATGACATCTGCGCCAAGCAATACCAAATAACAAATTGTTTTCTTTAGCAACTACTATAGAATATTTTTTTTCATTTACGCTTCAATAAAAGTTCCCCAATGCTTTACTGTTGAACGGAGTCCCGAAAAATCGGGATAGACTATCGACAATGCAGCCCGATCAATGAACAAATGTCCGTTGCAAAAAAAACATGAACTTTATTAACCATAGTTTGTTATTACATAAACAGCAACTATGACAAACGAAATTAAAAACAACTTTCTCTATCACAGGGCACTTACAGCCGAAGCGATACACAGTTTAGAAGAAAAGGGGTACAAATATTTACAGGTGCAGGGCTTTACACTCGATCATCATCCTGAATATGTAGAGCCGCATTACCTGATGCTGGTACCGGTAAAAGAATTACCAATGGATATTTATGAACCCATCAACAGTGAATTGGTAAATGAATGGATTGCCGATGCGGCTAATAAAGGCAGCATGGAAGTATTTTTAGCAGGTACTAAAGTAAAGAGCAATTAATAAACTACTATTGTAATGCACACCGGGTAAGCCACCCTTTTGGGGTGACTCACCCGAAGAAAATGTTGTAAGGAGTGGGTCACCCCAAAAGGGTGGCTCACTCCGGCTAAAAAATATACCGGCAAAATTATTGCTTCGTCGTAGTGTCCTTCACCTTCTTTTTCAACAAACCATTCATCAATCCTTTTAAAGATTCTTTGGCATTAGGTTTTGTTTTGGTGGAATCGGCAGCAGCATTTTTATCGCCGCCCAATTGTTTAGCCAATTCATCTTTGGCAGCATTCAGTGCCTGGTTCTTTAATGATTTTACGGTATCCTTTACGGCATTGGTAACCGCCAGTTTGGTACTGTCGATTTTTGCTTTGGCAAAATCCGTTACCTGTTGTTTCATCTGGTCGGCAAGATTGGCTGCCCCTTGTTTCAGATCCGTCTTTACAGTGGGTGATTTTATAAAGCCGCCCAGTTTTAAATTCAGGTTTACCGTTTCGCCAACCTGCACAGGAACACCTTTACTATTAATTTGTGTAACTAAATTATTCACCAGCTGATTGCCTTGCGTACCCATTAATGCACGGGGTAGTTTCATGTTCACAATAAAATCCAACGATTGATCAAAACCCTGCAAGCCGCCAATCTCCATATCAATTCCCGAAACTTTAAAAGCAAATGGTTTGATCAGCACTTTACCATTAGAGAATTCAAAATAATTTTTTACATCCTTTAAAGAAATTTGTTCCAGTGCTTTTACGTTTAATGTGCTGGCAATTTTATCCAATGGCGCAAACTTGCTGAGGAAACCTTGTATCAATAATAAATTACCATTGCCGGTAAGGCTATTCATATCGGGCATCATATTATCACCCAGTTTTCCTTTCACGGTCATTTGCGAAGTGAGTTTACCCGCAATAAATTTTCCGATGGGCATTAATTTTTGCACCGTATTAAAAGCGTAAAATGTTTTTTGCACATCCACACCGGTAACTGCATAATCCAAAGCAATATCAGGTTTTGTTTTGCTTTGCAGAGTGGAGTACTGTCCGTTTACACCCAGCGTTCCATCCAATGCATTACCCTTTACATCTTTAATAAAAACAGTTTCGTTGTTTATTAAAAGTGTACCAGCAAGATTATCGATATCAGTTTTATCGTAATGCACTTTATCAACTTTCGTCTGCAGTGTGATATTTAAATTTGCAGGCACAGCAAATGGTGCAGCTGCAGGGCCTGTTGTGGTGGTATCGGCAGATGTACCCATCCAATCGTTAAGATTTAATTTATCGGCATTTACATTTAAACTGGCTTGTAATGGCTTATTCTGAAATAAATAATTCAGCAGGTTATTAATTTGCCCGGTACCGTTAAAGTTGGTGGACATATACTGTCCGTTTAAATTACTGATGTCAATTTGCTTTGGTGTAAAAGAAGTTAACAGCGAATTTATTTTTACACCGGTAGGATAATCTTTAGCGACGTATAAAAAATCATTCAGTGCTACAGTACCAGCCGCACTGAATTTTTCATACTGCTGTTTTTCAATATCACTTACATTTCCTTTTACGCTTACATCAGCATTCAGCAAACCAGCCAGTTTAGTATCTTTTTCCAGTTTTACATACTGTGCTACTTTACTCAGATCAAGTTTTCCTTTTGCAGCAGCATCTACAAACATATTGCTGATTGGATTTTTTACCAGCAACCTGAAATCGAATGGCTCTTTATCCATTTCAATATGCCCATTTTCTATATTCACAACAGTGTTGTCCGTTTGGCCATCCTTATTATCTACCTGGGCTTTAAAATTTATATTTTGTACCGGCTTTGGCAGGTCGGCATATTGAAAGAAACCGTTCTTTACTTCCATATCCACATGATAAGCAGGCATGGTAACATCATTATAAACGCCTTTTACAAAACCGCTGAAGATGGCGTTACCACTGGTTTTAATTTTATCAAAATCGTTTTTATATACCGCAGGAATCAATGACAAAATATTTTTAAAATCAGTAGATGGCGCTTTGAATTTAATATCCATATCATAGCCCTTATCATTCAGGTTTTTGATAACGCCATTGCTGCTGACCTTTAAATCATTCACAGCAATATTATCGGTATTGTAGGTGTAGGTGTTTTGTTTATTGTCAATTTCCACATTTGCATCAACCGTAGTTTTTGCATTGGCTAAAAACGGGATACCACCATAAGTAAAGGTAACGGCATCAGCTTTTGTGACAGTCTTTAAAGTAAATTTATCTGAAGTAAAATCGCCACTGCCGCTGTGGTTCAGGTTCAATATCTCACTGCTCATGGCACCGGGTTCATCTTTATAACTGATGTAAGCATTGCTGATCTCGTAATTATTCAACTGCAATGAAAACGGTTTTTCTTCGCCTTCTTTTGTTGCTGTACTATCCGGCTTCATAATATCCCAATTGGCAGCACCTTCTTTATTTACGATAGCATGTATACGGGGGGACTCTGCAAAAACAGAATAGATGGTCATGTTCTTCCCTTTAATGATGCTCATGATATTTACGGCGGCATCAATTCGCTCTGCAGATAATAAAGTATCTTCTGCAAAACTGCCCGTGCCAATTACCTGTAACTTATCCAAACCCACAGCTACTTTTGGAAAATGGCGGAAGAAAGAAATATCTACATCTTTAAAATCAACTTTTGCAGTCAGGTTATTGTTGATCTCTTTTTTTACAAATGCCACTATCTGGCTTTTAAATAAATAAGGGGCTGCAAATGCAATGGCAATCAGCACTAATAAGCTGATGAAAAATATTTTAAATATCTTTTTTAGCCGTCTCATTGTTTTGTCATTTTACCTGAACAGGTGGTGGTGGTGGCAGAACCAGATGAAAAGATCATATTACAAAATGAAACCTGTATTTTCCCATTTACATGGGTTACATACAATTTCTGATCGGGCCTGCAATGATAAAAGATATTACTGTATAAAAAACTTACTGATACATCATTGTACTCCTGGGTGACATCGAATGTTAAAGTGCTGGTGGTATTATAGGTACCGTCAATAGGTTCTACGTTGCCATTATAAGAATTAAACAAAACCCTGAAAGAAGGATAGCCAAAGGAACCACTGCCATAAACTGCTGTACCATTAAATGTGGGGTCAAATCCTTCAGTAATGGAAGTTAAGGTTACGCTGGGAATATTTGAACAGGAGATATAATTATTGGTGAGCGTGCAGGGTGGTGTTTCCTGCTTTAATTTAACGTCGATAAAAACACTATCGTACACAGTAGTATTACAATTGCTGTTACTCTTGGCGCAATAATACCAACCCCTGTTGGAATATTTTGCAGAGGTAATTTCAATTTTGTTAGAGTAATTGCTGCCGTATTGGCCGGGGCCAGACCAATGGAAAACTGTATTATCAGATTCTTTTGGTGCAGTGATGGTGAAAGGTTCGCCTACTGTTGGTGTAGTATTGGTTACCTCGAGTTTCATAGAGTCGGGGCATTTATCAGCTTTGTTACAAGCACTTAGTAAAATAATACAGCATGCCGGAATAAACAGCCTAGTTTTCATGAGTTATTTTTTGGTTATCCAAATTTAGGAAATTATTGAATACGAATAAATGCTGTGCCGGTGCAGGAATTTTATTTAACAGCAGCCGAATGCCTTTGCTTCAGCACTTCAATTACATCCTGCAATGAAAAATCTTTAGCCTGCAATAAAATCAAATAATGAAATAAAAGATCGGCAGCTTCTCCTAAAAATAAATCCTTATTATCATCTTTAGCTTCAATCACAATTTCCACCGCCTCTTCTCCTACTTTCTGAGCAATTTTATTGATCCCTTTTGCAAATAAAGAACTGGTGTAGGATTTGTCTGATGGATTATTTTTTCTGTCAGCAATAATTTGTTCCAATTGCAGGAGAAAATTATCGCTGTCGTTTTTTTCATTCCAGCAGGTATCGGCACCGGTATGACAAGTAGGTCCTTGCGGCGTTGCTTTAATGAGCAAAGTATCATTATCACAATCAACCCTGATATCTTTCAATAATAAAAAATTACCACTCTCTTCCCCTTTTGTCCATAACCTGTTTTTACTTCTGCTGAAGAAAGTTACTTTTTGAGATTCTTGTGTTTTAGCAACTGCGGCTTCATTCATAAAGCCCAGCATCAGCACTTTACCGGTTGTATCATCTTGTATGATTGCAGGAACAAGACCATCGGTGTATTTTTCAAAATCAATTTTCATCTTCTGTTATATTTTTTTCTTTCAGCATTGCTATTAACTTTTCTCTTTTTTCATCAAGGCGGTTTTGTCTTTCAATCTTCCTGTTATCTTGTCTGTTTTTGAAATAAATAAAGAGCCCCATAGAGAGTAAAGCTAAAATAAATATCATTTCTTTTAATTTAAATCCTTATCTGAACAAATGGTTGTAAATATTTTTTCAGATCGGGTATTTCAATTTCTTTATAATGAAAAATACTTGCCGCCAGTGCTGCGTCTGCATTGGCATTTTCAAATACTTCTTTAAAATGCTCCATTGTTCCTGCGCCACCGCTTGCAATTACCGGTACAGGCAATACATTGGATAAAGTTGCCGTAATATCTAAGGCGAAACCATTTTTAGTGCCATCATTATTCATACTCGTCAATAAAATTTCTCCTGCACCCAAACTCACGGCCTGCTTTGCCCAATCAATAGTTTTGGTGTCAGTTTTTGTTCTGCCACCATTTAAATACACATACCATTCGCCATCTGCTTCTTTTTTTGTGTCGATTGCCAATACCACACATTGGCTACCAAAGGCATTGCTTAATTCTTTTATTAACTGCGGATTTTTATATGCTGCTGTATTCACAGAAATTTTATCTGCACCATTTTGCAATAACAACGCCACATCTTCCACAGTGCTGATGCCTCCACCCACGGTAAAGGGAATATTAATATTCGCTGCAATTCTCTTTACTAATTCCACCAGGGTTTTTCTTTTTTCAACAGTGGCAGTAATGTCTAAAAAAACCAATTCATCTGCTCCCTGTTCAGAATAAATAATAGCCAGTTCAACCGGGTCGCCTGCATCACGAATACTTTCAAAATTGATACCCTTAACGGTTCTGCCATCTTTAATATCCAGGCAGGGGATAATACGCTTAGTTAGCAATAATGAATAATTTAATAATTAATAATGGATAATTCCTCCAGTGTGATCAGTCCTTCGTAAATAGCTTTGCCTATTATTGCACCTTTACATCCGATGGCTTTTAATTCTTTTACGTCATCAATATTACTTACACCACCACTGGCAATTAAATTTATCTCAGGATGTTCTATCATGATTTTTTTATAAAGATCTATTGATGGCCCTTGCATCACACCATCTTTTGAAATATCGGTGCAAAAAATATTGGTGGTACCCAGGCTAATCATCTGCCCGATAAAATTAAAAATATTAATGCCGCCATCTTCCAGCCAGCCGCTGATCTTTATTTTTTCATCCAGCACATCTGCACCTACTAAAAAATGTTCGGCGCTAAATTCCATCAGCCACTCTTCTAATAATTCAGGATGCTTTACTGCAATGCTGCCTACCGTAACCATCGCCGCACCTGCATTAAAAATATTTCCAACGTCGGTAATATTTTTTACCCCTCCCCCAAAATCAATTACCAGGCTTGTTGCCGAAGCAATATTTTCCAATACTTTTAAATTGATGATCTTTCCTGCTTTTGCACCGTCCAGGTCCACGATGTGCAACCGCTGTATTCCTGCGGCTTCAAATTGTTTTGCTACTTCAACAGGATTTTCGTTGTATATTTTCTGCTGTGCATAATCGCCTTTAGTAAGGCGTACACATTTTCCGTCGATGAGGTCAATAGCAGGAATAATAATCATGGCAGATGTATGAAGTTTTGTAAAATAATTTCGCCAACCTTTCCTGATTTTTCAGGATGAAACTGCACTGCATAAAAATTATTTTTTTGCAGTGCTGCACTGTAAGGTAAACTATAATCTGTTTTTGCTACCGTTTCATTACACAATGCCGCATAATAGCTATGTACAGTGTAAGCAAAAGCTTCTTCTTGTAATCCTTTAAATAAAACAGATTGATAATCATAAATAGTATTCCACCCTATCTGTGGTATCTTTAACTCCTTTGATTCAAATAGTTTCACTTCTGTATCAAATATGCCCATACATTGGGTATCACCTTCCTGGGAATGATTGCATAACAGTTGCAAACCCAAACAAATTCCCAATACCGGTTGCTGTAAAGATGTGATCACTTTATCCAACTCCCTTGCTCTTAAATATTCCATTGCAGCATTGGCATGGCCCACACCAGGAAAAATTACTTTTGATGCATTGCGGATAACAGCTTCGTCATCTGTAACAACAGATCCGACTCCTATCCGATGCAAAGCATACTGCACACTTTGTACATTACCGGCGTTATACTTTATAATTGCGATGTCGCTCATTTCTTGTTTATTATGGGCTAAAGCCCGGAAACATTAAACTATTTTATTCCCTGGTATAAATGCCAGGCAAATTATAGCATTCCTTTTGTTGATGGCAGCGCATTGTTATTGATATCTCTTTTCGCTGCCATCTTTATGGCCTTTGCAAATGCTTTAAAAATAGATTCAATTTTATGGTGTTCATTTTCCCCTGCTGCTTTTATGTTCAAATTACTTTTTGATGCATCGCTGAATGATTTGAAAAAATGAAAGAACATTTCTGTGGGCATCTCTCCTATTTTTTCTCTTTTAAATTCAGCATCCCAAACAATCCAGTTCCTTCCACCAAAATCAATCGCTACCTGGGCTAAGCAATCATCCATGGGTAGTAAAAAACCATAACGTTCAATCCCTCTTTTATCACCTAAAGCCTTTGCAATGGCTTCGCCTAAAGCAATGCCCGTATCTTCAATACTATGATGTTCATCAATATGCAAATCCCCTTTGCACTGGATATCCAGGTCAATATTACCATGCCTCGCAATTTGTTCCAGCATGTGGTCAAAGAACGCTAAGCCGGTTTCAATTGTTGATTTACCAGTGCCATCTAAATTTACTGCTACTGTTATTTTAGTTTCGTTGGTATTACGCTGGTGAACAATTTTCCTCGGCGGTAATTTTAAATATTCATAAATGTCCGACCAATCGGGTGTTTCTAAAACGATCACGTCTCTCTTTAATTCAGCGATGGTATCTTTTATTTCCGATGCGCCAAGATTGGTATCTGTATTTAACCAGAATCCTTTGCAGCCCAGATTTTTTGCTAATTCCATGTCTGTAATTCTATCACCGATAACAAATGAATTCGCAATATCATACTCCGTGTTATTCAAATATTTTGTCAGCATACCTGTGGCGGGCTTACGTGTAGGGGCATGCTCTTCAGGAAAAGTTCTGTCTATACAAATCTCACTGAAATGAATAGCTTCATTTGCCAAACTGGTCATTACCAGGTTATGTACCGGCCAGAATGTATCTTCAGGAAAACCAGCAGTACCTAATCCATCCTGGTTGGTCACCATTACCAATTCGTAATTTAATTCTGTTGCAATTTTACGCATGTACAAAAACATATCCGGGTAAAATTCCAGTTTTAAAAATGAGTCCAATTGATAGGTTGGTGGTGCTTCTTTAATCAACGTGCCGTCCCTATCGATAAATAATATTTTTTTCACCCTTGGTATTTTTTTAAAGTAGATAATAGATTTTTATTTTCTTCCGGCGTTCCGACTGTTATTCTAAGACAATTTTCGCATAATACTTCTTTATTCCTGTTACGCACTACAATTTCATTATCGGCCAGGTATTGGTAAAGTGTGTCGGCATCATTTACTTTTACTAAAATAAAATTAGCATCTGTTGGATATACTTTTTTTACAAAAGGCAATCTAACCAATGCCGCAGCCAGTTCTTCTTTCTGATGCACCACCTCCCTGATCCATTTATTTACCATCACCGTTTCCTGCAAAGCATCCAAAGCGATCTGTTGCGATGCTTCATTAATATTATAAGGCGGCTTTACCTTGTTAAAAATATCAATGATATCCATGGATGCAAAACACAACCCTAGTCGTAATGCTGCAAGGCCCCAGGCTTTAGACAAAGTTTGCATAACAATTAAGTTAGGATACTCCGTTAACTCCTGTATAAATGTTTTTTGTTTAGAGAAATTGATATACGCTTCATCAATGATAATAATGCCGGGGAAATTATTCAGCAACACTTCCACATCAGTGCGGTTCATATTATTACCTGTTGGATTATTGGGCGAACAGATGAATAATAATTTAGTGTGATTGTCTGTCGCATTCATAATACCTTCCACATCCAGTTCAAAATCTCTCGTGAGGTTAACTTTTTTTATCGCCACATCATTAATGTTGGCGCTTACCTGGTACATGCCGTAGGTAGGCGGACAAATGATCACATTATCTTTTCGTGGCTCACAAAAAATACGATAGGCCAGGTCAATCACTTCATCGCTGCCATTACCAATAAAAATATTCTCGGCCGGCACGCCTTTTATTCTTGCCAATTGAAATTTTAATTGCCATTGCAGGGGATCGGGATAGCGGTTGTAATTTTCTGCCACCGGCGAGCCGTAGGCATTTTCATTCGCATCTAAAAATACTGATGCTTTACCTGTAAACTCATGCCTTGCCGAAGAGTAAGGTTTGAGCACTTTAATATTATCCCGTATCAGTTTATGTAATTCAAATTGCATTATGATTTGTTTATTTCTTTTAAACGAATGGTCACTGCATTTTTATGTGCATCCAATCCTTCTGCAGCAGCCATTACTTCTACTGCATTGCCAATGTTTTGTATGCCGGCTGCATTCAATTGTTGAAAAGTGATCTTCTTTACAAAACTGTCTAACGATACGCCACTATAAGCTTTTGCATAACCATTGGTAGGCAGCGTATGATTGGTACCTGAAGCATAATCCCCTGCACTTTCAGGAGAATAATGCCCGATGAAAACACTTCCTGCATTGATTACTTTTTCAGATAATTGCAAAGCATTATCCGATGCAATGATCAAATGCTCCGGAGCATATTCATTTAATAATTCAAATGCGGCATCCACATTTTCCATTACAATAAACCTGCTGTTGGCTAAAGCTTTTTCTGCAATAGTATTTCTTGACAGAACAGCTACCTGTTTTTTTAATTCGCTCTCAACAGCAGTAACTATTGAAGCGGTGCTGGCTACTAAAACCACCTGGCTGTCTGCACCATGTTCGGCCTGGCTTAATAAATCGGCTGCAACAAATGTGGCATTGCTGCTTGCATCTGCATATACAGCCACTTCACTCGGCCCCGCAGGCATATCAATGGCAATGCCGCTTGCATTTACCAATTGTTTGGCACAGGTTACATACTGATTACCCGGGCCAAATATCTTATACACTTTCGGAACAACAACTGTACCGTAAGCCATGGCACCAATTGCCTGCACACCACCAATTTTATAAATATTTTTTATGCCGATCAATTGTGCTACATATAAAACCACCGCATTCACTTTTCCGTTTTTATCGGAAGGTGTACACACTACAATTTCTTTACAGCCTGCTATTGTTGCAGGAATACCCAACATCAGTAAAGTAGAAAATAATGGCGCTGTTCCTCCCGGAATATACAACCCTACTTTTTCAATAGCCACCGCTTTTCTCCAGCAAACCACACCGTTTACCGTTTCAATTTTTGTAACCGTTTCTTTTTGTACTTCATGAAATTTGGTGATGTTATTTTTCGCAATCGCTATCGCAGCTTTTAAATTATCATCAACAGATGCAATGGCCTCCTCAATTTCCTTTGCACTAACTTTTAACTCATTCAATTCCACGCCATCAAATTGTGCGGCATATTTTTTTACGGCAGTATCGCCATTCAGTTTTACATCTTGTAAAATAATTTTTACTTTTTCTTCCAATGAAGAAGTATCAAAAACCGGGCGCTGCAACAATTGCTGCCATGTATTCTTTTCTGGATTTATATAAACTTCCATTTTAAAAATGTCGCTCCTACGGAGCTTTGATGAATATTACTTTTTTATTCTTCTACCAAACTTTCGCTCCTATGGAGCTAAAGCTATATCACATAATCTTCTTTTCAATCTTCTCCATTTCCCCCTTTAGAGGATAGGGGCATGTGATTACACAATCATCTTCTCTATCGGTATCACCAAAATTCCTTCCGCTTCAAATTGTTTTAATTTTTCTATCACTTCCCAAAAATCATTTTCATTCACCACACTCTGCACACTGCTCCAGCCCTCCGTAGCCAATGGAGTTACTGTAGGACTTTTCATACCCGGCAAAACATTTTCTATATTTTGTAATTGATGATTAGGCGCATTTAAAATAATGTACTTATTATTCTTGGCGGTTTTTACAGCATTGATACGCAGCAATAATTTTTCTAAAATATTTTTATTTTCTTCAGAAAGATTTTTGTTGGCTGTTAATACTGCTTCTGATTTTAAGATCACTTCTACTTCTTTCAATCCATTGGTAAATAAAGTACTGCCACTGCTCACCAGGTCACAAATAGCATCAGCCAATCCAATACCAGGCGCTATCTCTACCGATCCGCTGATCTCATGTATCTCTGCAGGAATTTTTTTCTCCGCTAAATATTTTTGCAGGATAGTAGAGTAAGTGGTAGCAATCTTTAATCCGTTCAGATCTGTTATGGATCTGTATTGCATGGTTTTAGGTACAGCAATGCTCAACCTGCATTTACCAAAACCTAAACGATAGACTAAATCAATATCCTTATTTTTTTCCAGCAATACATTCTCTCCTACAATGCCAATATCAGCCACGCCATCATACACATACTGCGGAATATCGTCATCCCTTAAAAAATAAACTTCCAGCGGAAAATTTTCGGCTATTGTTTTTAATTGCTTGTTGCCATTGTTTAATTGAATACCACACTCCTTTAAAAGTTTGATGGAATCTTCATACAAACGCCCCGATTTTTGAATTGCGATCTTTAACATTATTTGTTTTTTATTACACGAATTAAATACACTAATTACACGAATTTTTTTGCCCGAATTTACTTTTGTATTCATCCGTGTAAATTCGTGTAATCCGTGGCTAAATAAAAAAGGGCTCACTTTTCAGTAAGCCCTTGATTAAAATTATGTGTAGTTACATACAAATCAGCACGCTTACCCGTTGAGTAATGTATGATGATGGTGTATGTGAACGATTTGTTGCATTGTTAGCACAAAGTAAAGACGGAATGTTTATATCTCCAAATAAAATTTCTACAGGTAGCCCTTATACTGCAGCCATTGCAATATGGGCAGGGTAAATGCAATGATCCATACCAGCAGAAAGGCAATCCTGCTGCCACTGGTAAGGTCATCCTCGTAAGCCGGCACTAATACACTTTCGATATGCTTAATGATCATTTGCTCATCAGCCGATTGTTCTTCTGTTGAAAATTTGCTGCTCAGCACCCTGCTGTTACTGATCACCACGTTCCTGATCTGCCAGTATTCAGCATCAGTAAGGTCATCGTAGGAGCAGGCATAATCAACACCTTCTTCATCTAATTGTTTACGCACTTTGTGTACCTGGTTAACCTGGCCTATGCGGAGTAAAACAAGCACTGCAATCAGCAACAATCCCCAAGCATTATTTAATTTAAAGAAGAGGTACACCAAAGCGCCACAGGATAAATACAAAAAAAGCAATTGTATTATTCTGCTGCCATTGAAGAATAAAGTTTGAAAGAACTGGCCGCCGTCCAATGGAAAAACGGGTAACAGGTTAAATACGTTCAGCAATAAAAAAGGCATCGCCAGTTGAAAATAAAGGTGTTCGTAATTGCCCTGGTGCAGGTATAAAAGAATAATGCCGATCACAATACCGGGCAAAGGCCCAGCCAATAAAACGATCAGTTTATTTTTCCTGGAAAGATTAGAAGCTGTGCCCGAAACATAAGCGCCGACAAAAGGAACAAAAGTCATGTTCACGCCTTTATAGCCAAAAAATTTCATGGCAATAAAATGCCCCAGCTCATGAATAAAAATTACCGTCACCAATAACAATACCGAAAACCAGCTTTTAAAAATCCAGTAATCGATGGCAATAAATAATGCCAGGCTTACCAGTGTTCTGGATAAAGATGTTTTTTTAAATGCTGTTTCTCCGGGCTTTACTACTAATTCTGACGATTCGTTTTCTTCGGTCATGTAAAATTTTTTTAGTACAAACGTACTACATGGTCAGACGGGGGCGTCAGACCATGTAGTACGTTTACAAAATTGTTATACCTAAACCCGGCATTTCGTTATACATAATTTTTCCAAAATCAAATCCCACGCCTGTTGCAATATCTTCACTTAATAACAATGGTCCATCCATATCCACTTTATCTAACAATGGTGCCAGCTGTGCAATGGCAGCTGTACCAATACTGCTTTCATTCATACAGCCTATCATTACTTCCATATTCAGTTCACGGGCCTTTGCGATCATGCGCCTTGCAGGTGTGATGCCACTACACTTGGTAAGTTTGATATTGATACCATGAAAATGCCGGTGACATTTTTCCACATCGCTTTCAAATACACAAGCTTCATCTGCATATAATGGTAAAGAAGATTTTTCATACAGTACTTTCATACCTTCCCAATTATCTTTTGCCAAAGGTTGTTCCACCATCTCTACACCTAATGCTTTTAACAACGGAATTTTTTCCAATGCCTGTTCCAATGTCCAGCCTGCATTGGCATCTACTCTTAAAACAGCATCCGTATGTTTTCGCAATGCTGCCACCATTTCAATATCATTTTCTACCCCTACTTTTATTTTATAAATGGGCCAGGGTTTTTCTTTCATCTTGGCTACCATATTATCGATGCTGTCAATGCCAATGGTAAAATCAGTAACGGGACTTTTGGTAATATCTAAATTCCACAATGCATGTAATGGTTGGCGTTTTAATTTGCCATACAGATCCCAGCCTGCCATATCCAATGCACAAACTAAAAATGAATTAGCAGGAAAAAGATGGTGCAAATAATGCCAGTATCTTTCCGGTTCGTTAAAAGCATATTTCTCTACAAATATTCTCTTGCTCTCCAGGTCTTCCACCATTTTTTCCACCGGAATATTATAATAACTGATGGCGGGTGCTTCGCCATACCCCCTGATGCCCATAAACTCTAATTCCACAATTAATGTGGGTTGGTGTGTTTTGGTTCCTTTAGAAATTGTGAAGGGGTGAGTGAACGGGAGATTGTATGTTTTGTAATTTACTTTCATGAGTTTATTAATACACAGCACTTACAGAAAACTGCGTTATTTAAGAAACAATGAAGATAGAATAAAAAATGAATCTCACTATTGAAATGAATTGGTTACAACCGTGTTGATAACGGAAAGAAACGGCCTCCGGAAAATTTATAGATTGTACCCGCTATTTTAATGGTATCGTTATCGTGCAAATCAGTAAGATTAAAAATATCCTGTTCAATAGTATGTATGCTGCCGCCTGTTCTGTAGGCCAATTCAATATAATCGGTATTTACCCAGCCCATACCTGTACCACAAAGCACTACTCTTACCGGCACTTTAACATCGTATAGCAAGGCCATATCTTTTACCGGACTTAAATTATCGGCTATCAAAATAACAGTAGCATCTGGTGATTTTAATTCTATACTTTTCAATAAAGCCTCAATATCATTTTCGGGAGCATCGCCTCCGCTCCCTTTTTCCATTGCGGTGTACATTGTTTTTATTACAGAGTCAGGCAAGTTTTTTAAACAACTATAAATACCACCTGTTTTTCCAATTACTTTCAGGTTATCAGGTTTATTATCGCCATCATTAAAGAATACATAGTCTGAAGACGACTTATCCATCATTTCCAGCGTATGCCACAAAGCGATCTGCTGCATATATGGATACATACTTCCTGTAACATCTGTTACAATCATACGGGATGGCCATTTGTTCCGGTTTAAAACAGCACATACCACATTCTGTTCTTTTTCAAAAAACTTAGGATCTTTTTTTAATTCTTTTGCTGCAAGTTCCACATCGTAGGTAACTTTTGGTATTAAACTCTCCAATTTCAATTCTTTAATCTTCTCTACTGCTTTATAAATTGAATCTCTCCGGGCTATAAAAGCTGCTTCTTCTTTTTTCTGTTTTTCAAATTCTTTTACACTGGGGTAATTTAAAATAAGATCGTTGGCAAGAATAAGGTGGTTCTCTTTTTCGATATTGATATCATACACATTGGGAAAGTATTTTAATGATATGGTATATTGATCATCAGCAGGCAATATTACTATGGCGCTGCCATTGGCCGAAGTCCTGATCTTATGCTCAGCCATTTTTTTCCCCTTCACCACAATAGTATCCCCCACTACAGGTTTATCATACAGATTTTTATACACTACATTGATCACTGATTTAAAACTATCAATAGCAATCAGTTCTGCATGCGTATCATCACTGAAGTAAAGTATATAATTTAATACGGCGTCTTCGGCGTTCCTGATTTTTATAGTGTTATTTTTTATAGTAACTCCCGAAGATTGAACCAGGTATTGCTCATTTCCATTTACAGAAAAATGCACCGTATCGTTAGTTATCCTGAGTACCTGCGTTGAATTATTGTTTGTTTTGATACTGATATCTTTTAGATCTTTTTTATTAAATAATCTTATAACGCCGGATGGAATAATTTTTTCCTGCAGGTGATATTTAAAAGTAAAGTTCAATGCTTCTCCATCCGCATCAGGAATTGTATATTCATAGGAATCTTCGGAGTTATCAATAGTAATAGCAAAATTTTCGCCAATACGTAGCAAACATGCAGCCACCCCGTTTTGATCCGTTTTAAAATTGATGATTTTATGAGTAGCGGTATTTTCAAAATGCACTTTAGTTATGATCTTCTCACCTTCAAATGTGGTAAAATTCAATTTGAGTAGTGCAGAGTCTTTGCCGGCTGAACCTGTCTGTGCATTAGTAATAACTGAACAGCAAATAATAAGAAAGCTAACCAGGATCGTTTTGGTGATACTCATAACAATGGATAATGTTAGTAAATGATTTTGCAGGGAATGCAGCTACAACGTACCGATATGGTGAATAGTATGCAAATGGAGTGCAACAGGCAACATTAACATTTCTATAAGTATTGTTGGTCGGTGAGGACACCGGCCAGGGGAGATTTTTTTATTGACTGTTTATTACCTGCCACTCGACATCACATAACCCTTCACTTCCTCATTAAATTCATCTTCTTTCAACAGGTCTTCAAGATTAATGTGCATGCGGTATCTCCAGTAATGATTAGGATTAGCGGGAATGTTGATGCGTTCGTCATCCGGGTTTTGCCGCCTTAGTTTTTCGCTGATGCCCAGCCAGTCCTGCAGTTGAAAAATGCTCCACATAGCAGGACAATATAAATGTTCGGTTACAATTTCTTTATTCACCCATGGCTCGCAGAAATACGGTGCTTCGCCATAGCGCCCCATTATGGTATTGTAAAAACGTTGTGTTTTAATCCTGTCTTCCTGCCACCAGCCACGTATGGTACTCATGTCGTGCGTACTTGGCGTAACCACACTCATGTATGGCGCATCATTAGGATGGAAAAATTCACTGGTACTTTTCTTAGGCATCCGCTGAATTTCCAAACTTAAGATCCCAAGTTGTTTCATTACATCGGGTACACAATGCGGCACCATACCAAGGTCTTCGCCACAGATCAACATATTGGTGCTGCGTTTTAACCCAGGTAATTTATGCATAGCTTCCTTCTCCCAAAAATCATCCTGCCTGCGGAAAAAATAATTCACAAATAATTCTTTCAATTCATATTGCGAGTGGCCGTCTAAATCTCTAAAAGATGAAGTTTGCTCCATACCAATACGAAAATGGAATTTTTGCCCCTGCGTTCCTTCTTCTTCAAACAAGATGACATTACTGATCAGGTCGAAAAGGCCCTGCTTTATTTTATTATCACTGTCATTATTGGCAGCAAAATAATGCTCTACTTTTCGTTGTGTATTAAAGGTTTCTTTTAATTCGTAATGATCTAAAAAATGTTCCTTTACATAATTTACTTCTTCGCCAAACAATTCGTACAATACTCCTTCGGTAATATAAGGTTTGCAATAGCGGTGCCATTCGTAGGAAATATTTCTTTCAAACAATTCATTAATGTGAATGGGAATAGCAGGTTCAAATCTGCCCATAATACCTTCCACGGCAGTTAAAGGAATACTCCATATGCGGAAGAAGCCCAAAATATGATCGATACGGAAAGCATCAAAGTAATTACTCATCTGCTCAAAGCGCTGCCGCCACCAGGTAAAATCATCTTCCTGCATGGCCTTCCAGTTGTAGGTAGGAAATCCCCAGTTCTGTCCTTTAATAGCAAAATCGTCCGGAGGTGCACCTGCCTGCGCATCCATATTGTAAAGCTTCGGTGCCATCCATGCATCCACACTATTTCTGTAAATACCAATAGGAATATCGCCTTTTACTGCAATGCCGTTTTTATGTGCGTAAGCAGTAGCTTCTGTTAATTGTAAATGCAAATGATATTGTGTAAAATAATGCACCGCAATATCATCATAGTGTTTTTGTGAAGGGCTCACCAAACGCTGGATCGCATTCTCATCATACACACTATTGGTCTTCCAGCTGCTGAAATCAGAAGTGTTGTATTTATCTCTTAAAAAACAAAATGCAGCATACGGTACCAGCCAATGGCGATTGAGCTCAAAGAATTCAAAGTATGCCGTATCGTCTTTAAAAATATCTTTTTTAGCCGTGTAAATTTCTTTGATGGCAGACAGTTTGAATTTGATCACACTATCATAATCCATCTCCTCCAACGCATTTAATTGCTGTTGTTTTTTCTTCAGCGATTTAATGAATGTGGCTTGTGATGCACCTGCTGTTTTCTCTAAATTTAAAAACAGCGGATGCAACGCAAATGCAGAGATGGCTGCATAAGGATAAGAATCTTTCCAGGTATGCGTAGCTGTGGTGTCATTAAGCGGTAAAACCTGTATGAGTTTTAAGCCTGTTTTCTTTGCCCAATCCACCAATAATTTTATATCGGCAAATTCTCCGGTACCAAAACTGTTTTTGCTACGCAAACTAAAAACAGGAATAGCCACACCGGCACCTTTCCAGGGTGTATAAGCTGCGTTAATAAAACCATCGTGGTTGATAGTGATCTTTTTCTTTGCTGCATCGCCGGATACGGTTCTGTTATTACCATTTTCAAATGCCTTGAACTTTTTGTTTTTTACATTGTAGATGCCGTACTTATAAGCTACCGGAAAAGTTTCCTTACCCAGGTTCAACCTTACTTTCCACCAGGTTTTATTTTTGGTGAGCAGTACAGGTTTTTCGGTAGACCAATTATTTAAAACAGTGGCACCGCCAGTAATACAAATGGCTTCATCCTCACTTAAAATAGGCGCTTTAACCCTGAATTCATGGGTATAGGCTTTAGGAGATTTTGCGGTAATTTTTGCAACGGCAGCAGGCGTTTTTAATAAAACATCCTGGAATGCCTGGGTAAAGTACACATTTTCTATTTCGCCGGAATAGTTCCAGGTATCAAAAAATACCAGTTCCTCAGCCTGTACATTATCGAGTTCTGCAATCCTGTCATCTCCAAATTCTACTGTTTCTTCCTTGCCTTCTTCTCTTAAAATATATTTATACTGAATGGTGTTCAACTCCTTAACCGTATCGATATTGATACTGCCATGCCAGAGTTCGTTATTAAGGTATTGAATGGGAAAAGCTTTGGAAAAATCATTATTGCCCAGCACATCATTATTGCCACTAATGAAAATCGACTGGCCAAAGTGTGTGGAAAACCGTAAGTAAAAATGTATAGTCATTAGCAAACAAGGTCTTAATCAGGGGGCAATATAAAACCTTTATAGCAAAATGTAAAAAATACACATTAAAAAATGAACAAAACGTTACAATAAGTGTATAAACTACCAGTTTTTTTTGTGTAAATGTTACAGCATCTATTCTTCTGCCTTATATTTGCAAAAAATAATTAGAAATGGAAACAACCAAAAAGAATACCGGACTTTACTGGATACTATTTTTACTTTCTGTAGCAGGATTTTTTGCAGTATTGTATTCACCAATAGGTGCTTATTGTTCAATGGTGCTTCCTTTTAATGTTACCTTTTTTGCAAAGGCTTTAGACCTGATGTAATTTCTCCAACTTATTTATACAAAAAACATCTGCCTGGTGGCGGGTGTTTTTTTATGCCCGGTACTATTTTTAATTAACATTTACAAAACCCGGGCGCCTGATAAAAGTGCTGTTATACTTAAAACGGATATTGGTACTCAGCTCCACTTTCCACACCCTCATATCGGCATTAGTACGGGGGAAATAATAGCCTTTCAATTCGATGGTACCAAATACCAGGTTTTCGTTACGGGTGCGGATACCTCCACCTACAGCAGTGTACAGATCACTTTTATTTAAATTTTCTTTTACGGGTTTAAGCAAACTTAGATCGGTGAATACAAATGGCGCCAGCCTGAAGCCCAGTATTTTATTGGTGTTATAATACACCGATTCCAGTTTTATTGTACCACGCAGGTCTGAATTAATATTCTCGGGGTTAAAATAGGGCAACGCATAACTGCTGTTGATAAACAGTGGTGCATTTAACACCGGGTTTACCTGCGCCGTAATACCAGAAGTAATAAACGTACGCTGGTACCATTTGCTGTTCAGTTTTTTTAACCGGGTAAAGTGTTCTATGTTAAATAGAAAAGTCATGTCTTCAAAACGCCGGCGATAAAAAAAGCCGCCACCGCTGAGTGTGAAATTACTGTACAGCCCCCTCTTTTTAAAGTTGGTCAAATTAAAATCAATGCCGCCATAAGGCCTTTTAAGCTGTTGTTTTTTTAACCAGCCACCGGTTAAAGACACGCTGAATCCTTCCGGTACATCTTCATTTCTGCCAAAACCATAGATAAAGTTGGTTTTATAAAAACTCTGTTTAAATACATCGATAGAACCCAGCACGCCAATGAAATTGGTATAGCGGTAATCAAACTCGGTTTTGTACCTGGTAGGCAGGTTAAAAAAATGCTGGTTAAATGCACGTAAGGCGGCAAACTTATGCACCCTTATTTCCTTGTTGGCATATAACCTGCGTTTACTATCCAGGCTATAGCCCAGCCACCCATCTATATTATAGTAGGTGTACCGGAAATCAGATTGGTACAAAGAATCATTAACATAAGCATTGTTAGTGCTGTAATAACCGGCTTCTAATGCGCCGGTACTGGGAATGTAAGGTGTTACCAGTGGCTTTTCCCATCGTGTGAAGAAATTACTTTCCTCCCTTCTGCCACTGCTGAATGAGGGGGCAAAGCTGTTATACCCAAGCGTCCAGTCTATAAAAGATCCGCCAATATTGCGTTTGGTAAGCTCTGCATTAAAAGCCTGGTGCGGACTCCTTGCTTCATCATATAACCCACTTACCAGTATACGTGTAGCACTGCCCCCGATGTTTTCGTCCTGCAATTCCAACCGCCCCCGTGTACGGGTATCTATTTTTACTTTTCCTCCCAAAGAAAAAATGTCTTTTGTCAGCACCACCACATCAACAGAATCTGCAGAACCTTCTGCAAAATCCACCACAATCCTTGCATCCTGTATGTAAGAAAGATCACGTAAATACCTTTCATTATCGGCCACCAGGTAAGGATAAAAACGGCCACCCTGCCTGAAAAATAAATTATGTTCTATTACCTTCTCTCTTGAATTTTTGTGAAATGCATTGGCCATCCTGATGCCAAAATTATTTTTGATATCGCAGGTATCATAAATACTACATTCAAAACCCAGGCGTATCATCTTTACCGAACGGATGATCTTGCCCTTATATCTCAAATATTGGTTTTCTATTTTCTGAGGAGGTTCATCCGGAGTGTAAGTGGATATGCTTTTGCCCAGCCGCCCCAGTAACCCTTTTTTCTTTGCCAGGAAAAAAGTATCCTGGTCATTACCTGGCTCTTGGGCATGGACACGATGATGCATCATAAATACAACAGCTAAAAAAATATACCGCAAGCGCTTGAACATATTTAATCCTTATATCTGTCTCGGTTTTATAAAGATATTGCATTGTAAGTAAATGAGGCCACTGCCTGATAGTAAGACGTGTGAATTATTAAGATGGTTATTGGTTCATAAAAAAATTCCAGGCAAGGAAATTCAGGTTGCCGAAGAGGCCGAAAATAATTTTTAATATGGGTGAAAAATGCTGAGCGATTTGCCCGGCTACAGCAGTTTTCTATTTTGAATCAGATGCTAACTGATGGTACCCGGGAATATCTTCCGGATTAATTTAACGAAAACAAGAATTTACTTCACAAAAAAATTCAGGTAGAAAAGGCTAAAAATACAGTATGTGTAATTTTTTTAAAACAATTTAATCAATTGTTTATTAATTAAATACAATACTTTACTTCAATTAAATTACATTTAATATTTCAATCAAAAGCTGAGTTGATTTACAATGATAAGATTGGCTTGTATAAAGAATGGTAATACCAACTCAAATAAATGAATTAGTGCAACGATTTTTAGCTGACCTCTTAGAGATCCGTAACCGTAGTTGTAACTTTTATCTTACAGTTCTTGAACTCCTGTAACTACTGTTTGCCGCTTGCTGCATAGTTATCGAACGTGAACAAGATACCAGGAAAAGCACAGTTACTAAAAGTAGTAGAAGTTTGTTTTTCATAAAAATGAGTTTGGATTAGAAATAAATTCAATGTAAAATTAAAGCTTATTGCTATAGAAGGGCTGCGTGAAACTAGGTTGTTTTTTTAGTAAAACTACCTGTACATTATACGCCTGATTTTTATAAAAGCTTGTTTATGAATATAGACCTGCTAAAGTGGCTACAGAAAGGGATTTAGCTATTCTTAAAAACTGCAACAATGCAGTTTATTTTTTGATAACCCGCCAGATAGTTTTACCGGCATCATCAGCCACAAGTAAGGCCCCATCGTTTGTAAAGGCAACACCAACCGGCCTGCCATAAACATCATTACTCCCCTGGCTTGTTATAAAGCCGGTTAAAAAATCCTGCACCGGCCCCGAAGGTTTACCATTGCTAAAAGGCACAAATACCACTTTATAACCCGAAAGTAAACTCCTGTTCCAGGAACCGTGTTGCCCCACAAACATACCGCCAAAATAGGGCGTTGTTAAATAATCTTTTTTATTAAATACTAACCCTAAAGATGCTGTGTGTGAACCCATTGACACATCCGGAGTAATGGTAGTATTTACCAAATCCATTCTTTCGCCATTCATTCTTGGGTCGGCATTTTTGCCATAATAAGCATAGGGCCATCCGTAAAATCCATTCTCTTTTACGCTGGTGGCATAATCCGGTACCAGGTCATCTCCAAGGTTATCTCTTTCATTTACGGCCGTCCATAATGTATTAGTTCCCGTTGCCCAATCCATACCAACAGGGTTACGCAAACCGCTGGCATAAATTCTTTCTCCGCTTCCATCGGGATTTATTTCCAGGATATTGGCCCTTCTTTTTTCATTATCAATACCGTGTTCTGCAACATTGCTACCCGAACCCACACTTACATAGAGTTTGGTACCGGCTGCATTAGCAATTACATTTCTTGTCCAGTGATTATTATAACCGCCGGCTGGCAGGTCTAAAATCTTAGTACCTTCCGCAGTCATTTCGGTTTGCCCCTCTTCATAAGGATACATCCATAAACCATTCGTATTGCCAACATAAAATTTACCATTCAGTATCAGCATACCCAGCGGACGGTTCAAGCCCTTTAAAAAGACATTTTTTACTTCGGGTATTCCATCTCCGTCTTTATCCCTTAATAATAAAATAGTGTTACTGCTTTTGCCAGGCTTTTTGTCGCTGGCTGTTTTGGTAAACCCATCGCTGATGGTATTGGCCATTGCAATAAAAATATCTCCATTAGGTGCTACGTATATCCAGCGGGGATTATCCAGTCCTTCGGCAAATTTTGTAACTGCAAAACCCTCCGGTGCAATGGGTGTTTTACCCTGGGGCCAGCCAATGACTTTAGGTACATTTCTTACTGAAGGTGTGGCAAACGGAGCAGGTAACCGAATTGTTTCAGCAGCAACCGGCTCACCCGTAGCAGACCTGCTGATCTTTGTGTTTTTGCAAGCGCCAATGCTTAACACAAACAGCAGGACAATAGAGTGCTGTTTACCTTTCATCGTTGATAGTATTTAAAAGTTACATTACCTGGTTAAGGAACAAAGAAAGCCCGCTCTTCCATTCTCCGTCTATATGCAATTCAAAAGCATAGCGGCCGGCCGCGGCAAACTGCAGCTGGTTAAAATTAACTACTAAATTAATAGCAACAACCTGGCCATTTGCAGGCGGTGGTATGTTGATATTACCCTGGATAGGCTGTATGGTTTCCTTACCTGCAGGATCTGTCATGCGTAGTTTAAAATCGTGGTCGCCCGCTTCTTTAGCCGCAAACCTTAACCTGCAGGCTACTGCACAGGCAGGGTGTTGTACCGGAAACTGCCTGGCGTTGATACTATCGAAAGTGCCAACAATCGTCAGCTTGGAATTATTATCCTGTGCAAAATCACAAAGTGTGAATATTTCTATTTCCATTTTTTATTTTTTGTAGGTGTAAAATTACTGCTTGCCCAATAACTAATACTTATTTTATTTTGGCGGTAAGATCAGCTTATAAAAATGGCTGTCTATCTTTTTAATACCGATACCATTAAGGTGTGAAGTTGTTGTTGCAGATCATTGGCATCAGCATAAATAACATGGAAGTCGCTTATGCCTGCAACTGTAGTGGAGTGTGGGGCATTTTTTTGCCGCATATATATTACAGGCACCTGTTTAGCTTTTGCATACCCCACTTCTACCCCAATGCCAATGGCTTTGTGAGAAGTTTCGGCGATCACTATATCGCTGTTATCTATAGCAGCCATAGCTTGTTGCATCATTTGCGTTTCTTCATCCGGAGCAAAATGATAATGATCTGCAAAAACAAATGACTCTACAGAAAACTGTTTCAGCGCTGTGGTAATAATGTCAATCACATCATTTACACTTTGTCTTTTGTTGAAACTAACAGCAATATATGCTTTCAATATGCAGCTGATTAATGTTTGGGAAGTGTGATATTGTAATCTTTATTAAGCCCTTCATAAAAAGTAGCCAGCCTTATTGAATCTCTCTGCATTAGTCCATGCATTTTCCTTGATACATCCTCCTTTTGTTGTTGCTGAAATACTTCAACAGATTCCGGTGTTTGTTCTGCAGATGAAAAAGTAATCATATCGTCGATCATTTTACCCATGATGGGTTTCATATCCTTTATCTGTTGCTCAACAATATCGATGGTGGAATACACCCGTTGATCTGCATTAGGCTCCTTTTTTATATTTTCCATATTATCTATGGTAATATCTATTTCATGGTAAATATTATTACGCAAAGTTTCTATTTCCATAGTTGTATCTACATGTTCAAATTCTTTAAATACGGAGCTTAATATCCCCCTGTTTTGTACATATGCCGTCCAGGTTTTTATAGTGGCTTCTTTTTTCTTTTTAAAATCAGAACCTTCATTTCGGTTGAATCCCAAAAAATAAATTATAGTTGCCGCAAGTACAGGTGTCACAACACCGATGCCGATATTCCTGGCAATTGAGGCGGGTGAATGGGGTGATGGTTGCTTTTCCATTTCAGGTTTTTAGGTTCGCTAAACTAAAAAAAATAATTGGTTTATAATATACCCATGAACACTGAGTCTGCCAGCTGCACTCAACCATGCTGCAGTACATTGAAAAATATCATTTTTTAATATACTAACGCAATGAAAATATTTTATCTTTCCAAAAAAATAAAGACAATGCACCCTTTAAAAACATTTACTCTTTTTGTTTCCCTTTTTAGTGCCACCATTAGTTTTGCCCAGGATACCCCGCCACCCCCGGCTGATAACGGCGATTCCGATGACAAAATATTTAGCCGTGTAGAGCAGGAAGCTGCATTTCCCGGCGGTTTGGATGGCTGGAAAAAATACCTGATGAAAAACCTGAAAGCTGATGTACCGGAAAAAAATGGTGCCCCGGCAGGTTATTATACAACTGTAGTAAAATTTATTGTAAGTAAAGATGGTACCCTTACCGATATAAAAGCTGAAACAAAATTAGGTTATGGTATAGAAGACGAGGTGATTCGTGTAATAGAAAAATCAGGAAAATGGATTCCTGCTCAGCAAAACGGCAGGGTTGTAAATGCTTACAGAAGGCAACCAATAACTTTTGCAGTAATTGATGAAACTTTTGATATCACCACTAAAGTACCGCACCTGCTTTTTGCAGCAACTGATAATATTATAACCGTGACCGCTGAAAAAGTAAAACCTGAAGACCTGCAATTGACCATATCAAAAGGCACCATTAAACAAATTGCGGAAGGAAAATTTATAGTTCGTGTTAATGACCCGGGCAGAGTGGTCATAGAGTTATTCAATACCAAAAAAAATAAGAAGATTGGTGCTGCAAGCATAGAGGTGGTAAAGCAATAATACAATTTATACACACCAACCGATGCAACCTGTATATTTTTTTTACGTCTATTAAACTGAATCAGATAACTTTATGCCTTCGGCATTTTAACAACCAAAATATACTTTTATGAAAAAAACCGTTTTCGCACTCACAAGTTTGTTTTTTGCTTTTACACTATTTTTTAGTCCTGCTTACGCTGCGGTAGCGCCGGGAGAAATTGCCGGACCAGGCCCAAGGGTAGCATTACCAGATTCTGCTTCTTTAAAATCGGCAATGGCAGACTTTAAAAGTCTTTCCCATAAAGAAAAAAAAGAACGTTTTAAAGATGTAAAAAAAGAATTGAAAGCTTACAAAGCAGCCAAAAAAAGCGGTGGAGAAACCAGTACTAATACCTTGTTATTAGTAATATTAGCCATCATTTTACCACCATTAGCGGTGTACCTTCACCAGGGCGAGATCAACAGTAAATTCTGGATCGATCTGTTACTTACATTACTTTTCTGGTTACCGGGTGTTATCTATGCATTGATAGTAATACTTGGCGCAGATTAATCTGCTACAGATTACAGCAATAAATAAAATAAATCAGCCCGTGATTTTAAAAACTCACGGGCTGATTTATTTTAGAACGTTACCATTGTCCCCAGCCACAATTAATCCCTGTCTTTCCATTTACCATGTCCGTGGCCACGGCCACGATCGTAGCCACCATGTTTATCCTGGTTTCTCCAGCCATAGTGATTGCCATTATCGTGCCTTTCCCATCTGTCACGCAATATTACCTGGTCTCTTCTGCCACGGTACGATGCATACCTTGACCTGTATTCATCACAGCGCAGGTAAGGGCGTGGCTCATTCACCACTACTTTATAACAGCTGTACAGATCATAATCACGGTATTGCGACGGTAAAGAAGCAGAGAACATCCAGTTGCGGCCCTGCAGATAAATAAATTGCCTTTGCGGCACACTATAATACACATCCATATCGGGCATGTAATAATATTCTGCATAATCGTACCCTGCCGGGCCCCATTGAGGCTGCGTATTAATATTAACATTTACCCTTACCTGGGCTTGTGCATTGTAAATAAAACCGGATAAAATGAATGCGAAAAAAACTGAAAGCTTTTTCATAGTTATTACGTTTGATTCGCAACAGGATTGCCAAATAAAATGCCAGAATTTACAAGGCTGTAAATTATTGAGCTGTTTTATTATAAAGGAATGTTAAGAATACCTATAACGCCGCAGCAGGAAAATTGCAACGCTCGTTAATAATTTTGATGAGTTCATCTGTAGAAATATCAAGGGTATTGGTATTGATGCTTAGCGGGGTGCCATGCATTTTATAATTTACCCACATGGATTTGCGGTTAATGGTCTTAGTTTGCCTGTCGATATATTCCTGCGGATTAGTAACATGTATCATCAACATTCGCTGGCCATGCGTTGTAAATACAGAAAGTTTTGTAATGTCTCTCCAGAAAATTTCGGTATTACCTGTTTTATCGGTGATACCCAGTTTATCGATGATAAGCTTAGGGCTTTTATCCCACATTTTATAAACCAATATAATCGCTGCGATAGAAAAGAAACTGATAAAAAAATAGCCTAACTGTTTATAGGTTACAGTAAGATTGAAATCGCTGAAGTACAATGAATCCTGCAAAGTAGTGCAAAAAATTCCTGCTGCAACAAATGCCAGCGCCACACAAAGAATGAGGCGTAACTTTTTTTTACTGAACGGAATCAGAATTTCTTCCATACTAATTATTATTGTGGTTATGGGGAATTACTTTTTATCTTTCATTGCTGCTGCTACCCATTCTTCCAGTTTACCTTCCTTTTCCTGCTCAATTACTTTGGTAAGATTTTTATTATTTTTTACATCGCCTCCCAGGTTAAAGCAATTTATAGCTGCCCTTATGCCGGCAACATTACATTTAAGTTCGTCTTTGCTGTAGTTATTTTCAAGGCAATACCTGCTGTATCCTGCCATAAATAAAATAGTGAGCTCGGAATTTTTATCAAATAGTTTTAAAATTGAAGCCCTGACCTCTACCGTTACTGTCGGGCTATTGATTACCCATGCAGTAACCCAGGCATCCAGTTGTTTTCTTTTGTCTGTATCTGTGCCGATAGCTGTGGTTTCAAGCCATTTTTCGGCAGCGATAAAATCTTTTTCTGAACTTACAAATTCTTCCTTTGTGGTGGGCAATGCAGGCACCTGGGCAGTTACAGTTATAGTAGTTAATAAAAGCAATGCAATGAATAGTTGTTTCATTTTTGTTTTCATTTTATTTTAAAGAAAACGTATTTATTTTTTTGGAATTATGGCAGTGGCTTCAATCTCAATCAACAGATCATCTCTTACTAATTTACTTACCTGTACCAAAGTACTGGCGGGTGGATTTTCAGAATTGATAAATTTATTTCTCACTTCCCTTACTGCCTGTACCTGCGATACATCCAGCATGTAGATCCCGATCTTTACTACATTTTTCATTGTGCCTCCCTGGCTGGCTACAATGTTTTTAATATTCAAAAACACCTGTTCGGTTTGTTTTGCAATATCTGCTTTGCCAATTAAATTACCGGCACTGTCCAGTGCTATCTGCCCCGAAATGATAATCATCTTACTATTACCAAGATCTATCACTGCCGCCTGGGAATACCCTTTTGCTGCTGCAACCGATGAAGGATTCACAAATTGTATTATTGAAGTATCTTTTTGTGCAAAACACTGTAACACCAATAACAATAACGGAAGAGCCATTATTTTCTTCATCATTTGCTATACTGTTTATTTGTCAGTTAATAAAGAACCTATCCTTTCAATAATCAGCCCGTAAAATAAACAATTAATAAAAAGCCCCAACACTAATAAACTACCACTACCGGAAAATATTATCCCAAACAAGGTGTGCGTAGGGAAACGAAAAATATAGAATAGCCTGGCCAGTATCACCCCTATCACATTTCCTCCCAGCGTACCTTCATCTTCAGCAAAAGCGGCAAAAAAACTTATTGCCGTTAAAATGCCGGTAATAAATACAGCAATGATAAATGTTACTGAGTTAAATTTTTTCACATTAATTTTTAAGTTTATCATCAATTGCTAAAATACTAATCCAGGTTATAATAAGTGTACTGCAATTTCATTTTAGCGCCGGGGGCCACTTCTACCTGCCAGTATAATTGAGATATGGTATCATCATCATCTTCTGATTTTATTTTGCGGCTTTTACCGTTATTATCAGCCTTAACAAATATGCCGTCAATTGTTTTATTTATCCTGATGGTTATTTTTTTGTCTTTATAGTTCATAATATTAATAACCCCGTTATGCGTAACTTTTTCATAATACTCTGTAGCATTTTTTTTGACGGTACTTTTTTCACGGCCACTTTCTTCTTCCTCATTTTTTACCTGAACATCTATTGCCTTGGACAATTGCATTTCTGAACTGCCTTTTACCGGTGTGTAATTAAGTTGTGCCTGTGCCAGGGGCTGTCCTGCGGCATTCATCACTAAAACAGCACCGCTGGTTAATGGGGCACTGGTATTATTGTTTACCAAAAAGCTATGATAGGTTTGTATGGAGTTAGCACCTTCCAGCATAGTACTGTGTAAAGGCAGGCTGGCTGTATAAATTTCTGAGTATGAAATTGCAGCAGTCATTACCGGAACAATTACCCGGGCATTTTTCTCCAGATCAATTACACCTAACTGGTAGTAATACAGGTCTTCCAGTTTCTGGCCTGCTTTACCGGGATCATCGGCATCATTGTCATTGCCAGCCCAGTTATAAACATTACCAACGGCTTGTGTACTGATATTAACTGTATTTAATGTATTAGAAAGGCCATTATTATCGTAGCGGCTGCCCAGTAAACTTTCGTTCAGGTATTCTATGCAGGCAGGGTCGAGCCTTTGCCCGTAAAACATTTCGGGATTACCAATAATAATATCAACCGGCATATTGCTGTATTCTGTTTCGCCATTTACAATAGTGGCTTTCATTTCCAGCCTGGCTTCTTTATCATTTACAACTGTAAACAAATAAGAGGGAAACCATTGCACGCCTTTTTCTAAACTGATGGTTGAAACGACTATATTATCAGCCTGCTTATTCAGTTTTACTTTTGCAATGGGAATAATACTATCTCTTAAAATAGTGTTCTGAGGATTGCCTGCTGTTTCCATCCAATCAAAACCTGCAACTCCGGCTATAACTGTTTTACCATTTGCAATTGCTATTTTCATTGTTGCAGAAGCTGCATCGTACTCCAGTAATTTACCGCTCAGTTTACGCAACTCTGTATTTTGTGCATTACCATACAGCGTGATATTTTGTCCTACATTGGCCTCTAAAAATTCCCCGATTGCGTGGGCTGTGTGGCTGGTTTTAAAAGTATCTGTTTTTACCACAATGGATTGAAGCGTCGCCTCTTTACCTACAAATACCCAGTAAGTGCCCATCAATACTTTATCAGGTGCTTTGATATAAAAACTTTTTTCGGTAACATTTACCAACCCTTCTCTTTTTACAAAGCAGGTGCCGTTTTTAAAAATGCCCAGCCGGGTGGGGTTTAAGGCTTGTAGTTTTTTTTGAGCGGAGAGTTGGAGTATGCCAATGCCTGCAATAATAAAAAGGAGTATTTTTTTCATGGTATAGTGACTGGTTTAGTGGAATAATTAATTAAAAAACAAGGATGCACTTTTACCTTTTTTTACATATCCCAATTTTTATAAGGACGAATAGTTAAATTAGAATTATAATATTTTTCGTCACCAGTAACCTCACCTGTTACCCATTCAGGAATATCAAAGGATCCGTCTTCACTGGTTAATTCTATTTCTGCAACAATAAGCCCTGCATTGCTACCTGCAAACTCATCAACTTCCCAGGTTTTATGCCGGTGGATTATTTTATACCTTGTTTTTGATAATTCTGTAACGGCAAACTTATCTAATAATTCTTTAGCATCCTCTTGTGGAATTTCATATTCGTATTCGGGTCTTGTTGCTCCAACTGAAAGCCCTTTAATAGTAAGGTAAGCATGATTTGCTGTCAGTCTTATCCGTATAGTTTTTTGGGGATCCGTTAATAAATAACCTTGCCGGTATACATCTCCGGCAGGTTTTTCAAGTTTCCCCCACTTTGTGTGATCTACTAAATACTTTCTTTCAATTTCCTGTGCCATAAATAAATACCTTAATTATGTTTATACCAAAATCCATACTAAAGGGCAGTATTCTTATCCAAAAAATAATACCTGCCTTTTTCATTGCTATACCCTTTAAATTTAAAATGGTCATCGTATAAACCAATTAATTTATAGCCTTTATAATTATAGTAATCGGGATAATAAAAACAAGGTGTAAATAAAAATACCGGCGTAATGATTTGCTGAAATTCATTCGTTTTAAGATTACGGTTATAACTAAAATCGCCAATTCCGTAGCGGCCATTTTTTTTGAGTATAATAAATTCATCTTCCCTTGGATGACTACTTTGTATATTATTACGGGCTACCATTTCATATTCTATCGGAATAAGCGTTTGACCTAACATGCTTATCACACCACATTTACCGTTTTGATACACGGTAAGCATGGCATCGTGCTGGCGGCTGTAAGGGTACGGTTTATTATAATTGTATTTTGAATCAGCTTCCCTGAAAACAAAACGATAATCATCAGTTGTTGTGGTCATGCTCATATTTTTGGTATCCAAAAAACGTATGCCTGCACAGATGGAATCATATATCAATGGAATAAACACTTTGCCATCGGGTTCTATCACACCAGATTGTGATTTACCATTGACCGTTTGCCAGGCAATAAATTTCTGGCCGAAATAAATCAATGAATCATAGATAGCCGGGCCAAATTCCCCATCTTTTATCAATCCAAATTTTTCCTGCTTAAACATTAACGGACCGTACTGGATATTGCTATGCTGATTTTGAAAAAAAACTTTTGCATCTGCCGGCAATACCATAACCTTACTCTTAGTACTTTCAACAAAATAATAAACGGAGTCTTTTATCAATTGGTGACGTGTGACAACAGGAAATGTTCTTTCTTTTACAGGCAAAGGAGGATCAATGTCCGGTACTTTTGTTTCATCACCATTGAAAGTAGAATAAGACTCTATAACCCGTTCAGGAACCACATCGCTTTCGTTACCATTTCCATATCGCTTATGCTTACCTGAAGAATTACCAACATCCGGAGCTGAGATAATAAATTTGCCGGAACTGTGACTTATCAGTTTGGTACTAACAACAGCATTCCTGTCGGTAATTTCAAAGGCAATACCATTTTGTGCATTGTCAGGCAGGAATGGTTTTATTGTATACGCATCCTTCACCAGCCAATCACTGATAATCTGTTTATCCATATCGAATACAAACACAGTTTTTGTTTTTTCAAAATGATTGGCCATAAACAGGATATAACGAGCCCTGTTTTTACGGAGGCTGCTTTTACCGGTTGTATCCATTTTTTCTATACGGGTAAAATCAGCCGGGAACACATTATTTCCATTGATATCAAACAAGCTGTAAAATCTTTCCTTTGTTTGCAGGCGCTTAAATTGTTCTTTGGTATAGCTCCTGCTTCTTTCATCCGATTTTGCTACAATACATCTGTCCAGTATGATTTCATAATTCCGGTAAGGCTCATCTTTAAGTATCACTTTGCCCTGGTGTATCAGCCCGGTTACTGTAATGGTTTCGTTACGGATAAAAAAATGTTTAGGAGAGGTTTCAATAGTATCATTCAGCACTACTTTTTTACCGGTTCTAAACCATCCCTCCTGCAGCCATTCCAGGTAATCATATTCCGGTGCTACAATCATTTTACCATCTTCATTACTTAATCCATATAAATTACCCACCCGATATGGAATAAGTATTTGCTGAGCCATGGCTGAAGAGCCGGCACCCAGTAACATGAAGAACAGTATATATTTCATAGTTTAAAGTTATACAAATAGAAAAATCATTTATTGAAAGAGAATTGCGCATTATTATTTACCATACTTATCCCACCAGCGTAAAAATATTTCCCGGGCCTGCAGAAAAATTTTTCTATCTGTCATATCGGGAAATAATGATACAAAATACTCAGGTGCATAAGACCGGATCATCCTGCGTTTATTTTTAAAAACAATATCAAACCTGTAATTCATATCATCAATAACGCCGGCATTGATATAAGCTGTATCGCCGTTATAAATTCTCCTGATAATTTTTCTTATCTGATTAAGTGAATCATTATGTAAAGACCAGAAGTGAATAGCTGTTAAGCTATCAAATAATTGTTGCACCTCCCGGTGATGCAATTTAAATTTTGCCTTGTACCATGTTCCGGTGCGGACAGTATCAGTTACCACTACCTTTGTTTTTTTATTAAAAGTGCCCCGGATGCTATAATTACTGAAAGTGCAGGAAGACCATTGCCTGTTATTGTAAGAAATTATTTTGTAACTATACGTAGGGCAATCGTGACAAAATCCTCCTTCCTCTTTATACGCTAAAACACAGGTTTGTTTTTTTATAAAGGAATCAATGGGCTGCAGGTCTGCAGCATCAACTGCTGTATAATTGGGAATGACAGCAGGAAACTGGCAAAGTGCACAAAAATGAGCTGCCAGGCTAAGCGTTATTAGTGCAATTGTTTTCATCGTTACTGATATATAAATATAGCCCATAAACCGATATAATATGGCAGGCCGATCGGCTTACGCCTGTTCAATTATTACAACCGCATCACCAGGCTGGTTATTGAAGCTACCTGATGTTATAAAAAGCATCTCATGGTTAAAAAAGAACCTATATCGGCGCAATATCAAGCCAGGCAAGGGATTGCGTAGTATTTTTTTTTCGATAATAAGTATCTACAAATCAGCGATATAGGTAGTTTTACTTTTGAAACCGTAAAATTACTGCCTCAAAAGCTTGCGTTTTCCGAAAACGCATATTATGTTTGTGTTGAATTTGATGATGACCATTACCTCGGTTATATCAACATTCAAGATCCGTCCAACCTCCTGATACAGCACCCGGTTTTGACTGAAACCAAAACTGCCCTACTGTAGAATTACCAATTATTAACGTACCAAACCCACAAGAAAATGAAAACTAATTCTACATTCTTATGCATAGTATTTTTTACTATTGCCACTTTTTCTTCTCTTTTTAATACAGCCAGTGCCCAGTGTGTTGCACCAGGAATGAAGTTTAAAAACCCCGTATTAATTTCAGGGTTACCCAACCAGGTTGGTTCTATTTACAAATTCCCTTCGGTAATAAGCGGCGTAGATGCCATTGTAAAAGTAACCGGCAAAGCTGGTGGTGCCACACTTACCAGTATTGATGATAATACTTATGGCTACAGCGATGCATGGCAACCGGTAGTAAAAACACCTTTAACCCAGGGAGCTATAGAATCCTACGTTAGTTTTGCAATAGATTTTGTTAAAACAACTGATGGTTCGTCTCATGTTTTTATTTGTTTTACCTTATCAGCCATTGATGTTGATGGTGATGCTGTACATGTAAGAGAGATGGTTGCAGCTAATGATTTTTCAACTTACGGGGTATCCAATGCCACCACGCTTACCTTAGCTAATCAGAGTGGTTTACTAAAAGCTACCAGCACTATTGTAAATTTTCCTGGTATTGATACTTCGGCCTACGTATCTAACATCAATTACAAATATGTAAACAAAAGTAAAATAGGCGAAGTAAGAATAGGCAGTGTAACTGATCCAAGCTTCACGGTACAAGACAGGTATAGCTGTATTTATTTCAAACCGATTGTTATACCTAATGTAGTAGTACTGCCGGTACAATACTTATCACTAAGTGCAACCGGTACTAATAATAACATTGTATTGAACTGGCAAACCAATGAAAAGACAGATGATAATTCTTTTACCATAGAACGTTCGTTTGATGGTAGCAGTTTTGTACCTGTGAATACAGTAATAGAAAAATCAGCACAAGAAAACCTGAGTGCCTACCAGGCCACTGATATAGCACCGGAATTTACCAATCAACAATACCTGTATTACCGGATCAAACAAACGGATGCTTCAGGAAAAGTAAGCTACAGTAATTTAACCTATGTTCATTTGCAAACAACGCCGGTTGAAAAAATGAGGACTACTCCTAATCCTTTTACAGAAAAAATTACTGTACAGTTTAACAGTGATAATAAAGGAACAGCAGAAATACACATTGCCAATATTGCAGGCAAGGCTGTAATAAGTAAACAATTCGCCATTAATAAGGGAATCAATATTTTAAATGTAGATGGCCTTGTTACACTTACACCAGGCATATACATTGCCCGCCTGGTAGTAAACGGCGTAACTGTTGAAAGCAAGAAAATTATCAAATAGCACATACATTTTAATACCATAAAACTTTAGACCAATCACCAGGCAGCCGTTTTAAAAGTAAAATTTTAGAGCGGCTTTTTTATGCCTGAAAGTTAATAACTATCCCTGTTCAGGTACTTCAGTAATACTAAAAAAACATTAACTTCATTTTCAGCTAATGCATACTCCTTATGCCTATTTACATGGATGTACATATTATACCGGGTGTAAAAGCCAGGGATGTGGCCCAGGCTCATACAATGGACCTGGCGCACCAGGAAGAGCACCAATGCAAATGCATGACCTACTGGATAGATGAAGAACGTGAAAGTGTTTTCTGCCTTATTGATGCTCCCAATAAAGAAGCGGTGGAAGAACTGCATTCCCAGGCACATGGCCTTATTCCCAGCAAGATCATTGAAGTAAAAAGTACATTGGTAGAATCTTTTTTAGGAAGAATATATGACCCTGTAAATGCCGAGACTACTAATGAAGGATTAAAAGTTTTTAGTGACCCTTCTTTCCGCATCTTGCTGGTTACAAAAACAGCCGACCCTCTTTTATTAAAATATAAATCAGGGGCTGCAAAAACTGAAGAACTACTACACAACCACAATAAAATAATACGGCAAAAACTACAACATTTTGGTGGCAGCGAAGCAGAGCATGGAGGCGCAGGATTTATTATTTCCTTTACTTCTGCCAGTGCAGCTGTTTCCTGTGCGTTGGCAATACTGGATGCTGTAAAAGCCGCAGGTGCCAATGAACTGGATTTGAGAATTGGTATTAATGCAGGTGAACCTGTTGAAAAAAGCAACCAGCTATTTGGTGATACCTTACAGTTTGCACAAAACCTTTGTGCTATTGCCGGCACTATGCAGGTGGCGCTCAGCAGCACTGTAAAGCAACTGGTTTTAAAAGATCATTTTCAAAAAGGGAGTAATAATTTTTTCACTTTATCAACACAAGACGAAAATTTACTGCAGTCATTACATAACATACTGGAAAAAAACTGGTGTGATACCGGGTTTGATATCAGCAACTATTGCCAATCTATGGCCATGAGTAATTCTCAATTATACAGGAAAACGATCTCCCTTACCGGCCTGTCGCCTAATTTATTTTTAAAAGACTACCGGCTTGAAAAAGCAAAAGAACTGATGAATAAAAAACATTACAGTATTTCACAAATAACATTCGAATCCGGATTTTCGAGCCCCTCCTATTTTACCAAATGTTTTAAAAAGAAATACGGCCTGCTACCCATGGCTTACCTTGAGCTGTTGCATTAATACTATTATAGCTGGTTGAATTTTACCATTGATTGAACGATTTGTTGCAGGTGCTGTACCATTTATTGAATGATTTGTTACAGCCTTTGGCCTGTTGGTGAAAGTATCTTTGAGCATCTTCTCACCTAAAACAAATTGTATGAAACTGAACACTAAAAAATTTGCCTTACTATTAAGCATTATGTTTTTTACTGCCTATGCCGCAGTGGCGCAAAACAATCCTGTAACAAATTCATCAACCACTAAAAACACAACAACAATGAAAACCTATCTCATTGAAAGGGACATCCCTGATGCTGGTAAATTAACGCCTGAACAATTAAAAGGCATTTCACAAAAGTCATGTTCGGTACTGAAGGATATGGGGCCAAAAATTGAATGGCTGCAAAGCTATGTTACCGGCAACAAAATATTTTGTGTGTACAGGGCCGAAAGTGAAGAGCTGATAAGAGAGCATGCTAAAAAAGGTGGCTTTCCTGCCAATGTTATTACAGAGATAGCAACTGTTATAAGCCCTGCTACTGCTACACAATAAAAATTTTAAATAGTTTTTGTAAACGCCTGTTATGATAACAGGCGTTTGTTTTTTACATACCACCATAATCATTTACCGCCAGTAATAAATTGCTTAGTGCAAGGATTGCAGAGATTGAAAAGAAGCATTACATTTATGCTACCTTAAACCAACACAAATGAAAAAGTTGTTCAGCTACCTTGGCTATGCTTTGTTACTGGCCGTTATAATTGCACTATTTACTGCTACCGGAAAAGAACAATGCAAACAATATGTAAGTGATAAATTACCTGCCGGTAGTTTTACCGGCCTCACTGTTTCTGAAGCGCCTTTTAAATTTCTGGGCGCCCAATTATTCGGCATCTATACCGTTACTTATTTTAAACCTTCCCATTTAAGTTTGCAGCAACAGTCTGCTACTACTAAATCTCCTGCTGTGGCCGCATTAATGGCTACAAGCGGTATGCAATCGGAAACTTATATTGGTATGTTTAATACTTTTTTTAAATGGTAGACTGATTGTTGTAAGATAAATATGTTATACCCTGTCAAAACCTGATTGAGTTTTGGTAAGGCTTCCACCAGGAATAACAGTGACTTACTTTCTAAATACTGTCGGTTATCCTTATGCAGGGCCAGGATCAGTCCATTTCGATACCGGCTGCCCCTAATACAGCAGCACTGGTATAAATAGGCGCCTTTGCAATGAGAGCAAGAGTTAATGCGTCTGAAGGGCGGGCATCTAATATAAATTGTTGCACCCCATTGCCAATTACAATTTTTGCATGAAACACATCATGCAGCAGTTTATTAATATGTACTTCCTCCACATGATATTGAGTAGCTGTAATAGTTGAATATAATATATTATGCACTTTGGGTCTGTCTAAAACTATTTTCTCCACCACTTCATAAAAATGTTGCAATTCTTTACGTAACGCCACAATGGGTAATTTGCGTTTATCGGTTAAAGTACCTAAAATAATAGCTACAGTATGTTGTTGAGTAGCAGATTCACTTACAGACTTGAATTCAAGTTGTATTTTATCGTATTGTAATGCCCCAAAATCATTTTCTTTCTCTTTAGGCACTTCACTCTCCTTTAGTTCGCCTATCGCGGAATAATAAGCCATCATTTTCATATCGCAATAAGGCACTCCGGCAAAATACTTAGCTATTTCACTTTCATTATCCTGTATAGCTGCTAAAAAAATATGTGCAGGACGGATTGCATTTGCTCCATAATGTAAATAAAGACTAAGTGATCTCCTTATCGCCTTTGCTAATTCGGCACTTAATGGAACCACATCCTGCTTTTTTCCGGAACCCCATATTTTTTTTACCCTGTAACTTTCTTTTAATTTTTTCAAAACAGATTGATCATCAAAAAAGTTATTAAAGGAGCCGGTTAAACCGGCTGCACAATCTGCTAACATAAAATGAATGGAGGAAATATAATCAAAACCTGTTTGCAACGCTATTTCCCTGGATGCGCCAATGAGTTGCCGGGTTTCATCCGAGAAATGTTTTTCTATGTCTTCCATATTTAAGGTTCAGTTAAAATAAAAATATTTTTTTGAGACTACTCCAATCCGGCTAAAACAGCAATCATCAAAAGTACAAATGATGCTATCCCTGCATAAATAAATATGCGGAGTGTTTTCCATGAAAAGCCGTTTAGTTTTTTATCCGGCTGTTCTGCTATTTTCTTTTTAAGTGCAAAGAAGGCCCATGTTAAAAGTACAATTGCAATGGTGTAATTGAGCATTGCTGCTGCTTTATGTGTCATTGTTTTTATTTATCATTACAATAATAGCGGAATCAAAGCTACAGGCAAAACAAAAAGTATTACACTGTAAAACAATACCCGGTACCTGTAGTAATAGGTTGTAGTAACTTTTCAAATATACATTACTCCTTTTGTTTTTTACACCATTGGCTAAAAACCACCTGGTGGCAAAGCCGGGAGCAGAAAATCTGCGTCATCAAAAAAGAACAGCTTTTTGGTAAAAAATCAACCCTTATCACCGCTATATCCCAACCCTGCGACGAAAGCCCTATATCCTGCGACGTAATAGCAGTACTCATTTTAAACATGGGGCTCCATAAACCATCTTATATACATTGAATCACTTTTAAAAATTACAATTATGAAAAAGATTATTACAATGCTGTTAGTTGCAGCCGGTACCATCAGTTTCGCTTCGGCACAATCGCACAACCAAAAAGATATTCCCTGGAATGACAATAAAAAAATGAACAACGATCGTGATGATCACGATGCATTTGAGAAAGGCAAAAACGTTGACTACAACGACAGCTATTTTTCCTACAAAGAAAAAATGGCAAAACTGGAAAAGATCGACAGGGAATTTGACAGAAAAATTGATGCGGTAAAATTCAACAGGCGTTTAAGCGGCAGAGAAAAAGGAAAGCAAATTCAGTTTTTACAAATGCAAAAGCAAAAAGAGATCAACCAGGTGGAATATGATTATGCAAAAAGCAAACAGCAAGGCAGAGATAAAGTATACGGACATGGTTCGCATTAATAACACCTCGCCTGTAAACCAATTTTTAAACCATTAAAATTTAAACCATGAAAAAGTTACTGGTAATAATAATAGCATCACTATCCCTTTCTGCCGCATCGGCACAAAGCAGGAATGACAACTATAACAAACGGGATGATGGCGATAACAGGTATAACGATCAGCATCAATGGCATGATAACGACTATAATAAAAACTATGGCCGTAATGATGACCGCAACCGGCAGGCTGAATTTGACCGGATGAATCATCAATATGATCAACGGATAAATGAATACAGGAATGACCGTTCACTTAACCGGTATGAAAGAGACCGCAGAATAAGAGAAGTTGAACAGGGCAGACAACAACAATCAAAAGCATTTGGTAAGGGTATGGTAGTGGGAGGAATAGTGGGTATCGTGTTAGGTGCAATAATTGCACATTAAAAAAGCGATGCCCGCCAATTAATAAAGGCCGTTATGTAACGGCCTTTATTTTTGTTTGTTTATTATTTTAGTGAAGAGATATGGTATTGGTTGAAACAATGATGAAGGTGAAGGTTCCGGCCGGCGAAAACACCGACCAGGAAAGAGAAATACCCAAAGCCGGGTATTTTATTACAGCATACTCTTTATAACTTTCTCCATTAATTTTTCAAGATGAAAAAAATTATTGGCCTGTTATTCGTCCCGCTGTTATGCCACTACTATTCGTTTTCTCAAAACATTATACAGGGCGACCGTTTACTGGATCTCATTGGCAAACCCCTCTCCGACCAGTTTTGCCAGCAGTTTCGCCAACAGGAAGGTTTTACCACCGAATACTGGAATAATGATTTTACTGTTTACTTAGATTATGATTACAGCAGTGATAAAAAAATAGCGCAGGTACAATTACTCAACGGACAAAAAAGATTTCAATCGGAACAACGGTATGGTTATTACCGTAAACTATTACCGTTGCAGTTAAACTGGGCTATGAGCAGGAACGCATGCGAAACAAAACTTGGTGCACCGGTAAAAATATGGCCCTCATCACCTAATACACTTGATTATGCCTATGGCGGATGGAAGATCAGGATTGAATATGACAATAATTTTCCGGTGATGATGAACTTTCAGAAAGACCCGGATTATGTACCCAAGCCTGCTGTTGTTATGAACAGCCAGACACCGATAAAAGCAGATACCGCTACGGGCACAATAACCTTAAACTGGCCCGTATTAAAAAAGCTCATCACTTCCTGCAGCCAACTGCAATTATTTACAGGTAAAGATTCTGTTGATTATATGTCGCAGGTATATTATGCCACCCCCTATAAAGTGGATGGCTTTTTAAGAACTGCTATTAAACGTACCAAAAAAACAAACGAATGGTTTTATGAAGCTTATGTAAAAGCAGGCAGCGATAGTGAGAAAGTGCGTACACTTTTTGTCTCGCTGTACAGCCAGCTTAAGCAGGTATTTAAAGACAGTACCGGCAATGATTTTTTAGCCGTTGGTGTTGCAAAAGATCCCATCAGCAAAAACCCGGTAAACTGGCTTATCACCTGGAGCTTATCTCCCGTTTACAAAACACTGCCGCCCGGCCTTGGCAAAATACATGTGACTTTATTGCTGAGCGGCATGCAGGATGCTTTTAAGAACAATGCCATGGACTATACCATTAAAATTTATATTGCTGACCATGATGTGAAGTTTGATTTTTGGGGTTGGGACACGCCGAAGTAATATTGGCACAATGATTTTTTGGACAGGTTGTTGATTAAAGGTGAAGAGTTCCGGTCGGTGAAGACACCGACCAGGGAGGAGAACTTCTTACTTTGAATTGTTACTTATTTTATCCTGTATAGTCAGGTATTTCCAACAACGTTATTGCCTCGCCCAGACCGATCTGTAATTCTTTGACAGTAAGCATTAATATTTCCATATAACCCAATCCCCTGTTTTGAAGCTCAACGGCTACAAGCTTCAAGTTAGCCTGATCATTATTGTAAATTGAATAAAAAAGATCTTTTATCTCTCCGGGAAATTTATTGTCATTCATTATTTGTCAAATTTATGATCGCATTAATAAAAATATTTTCCCTTTGTCGGTCTTACTATAGTGGGTTTCGGGCTGAGTTGGCTTACGCACTTGACTGCACGACATACCAATAATGGCAAATGAAAAATTCAAATAATTTGTCGTTCCAAAAAGTATATTGGATAATTTTTGCAATAAAATTCAATTGCATTTGTAATATCTTTTTCAGACTTATTCAAAGTATTTATTTGTAAACTGATTTCAGTTTCAGTATTTCTTAAAAATATTTTAAAAAAAACTGACGTGTACCTGCCCTTTCTTTCCTGATAGAAAATGGCACGAATATTTTCCCATTCAATTTGTCCTGCTTTAAATATCCAAACACCTTTTTTATTTATTATTAATTTGATTCTTTTATCAAAATATTTAAACCCAAAGAACAGGCTCAGGGAGATCACGATTAAGATGATCAGTAAAACCCCGGATTTTTTTTTAACTCTACCAATTCGTGACCAGGATTTCTGATTAACGAATAGATCATTCCAACTATTGGAATCAAGGAAATTAAAAAAATAAATAAAAATGATTTGCTGTCATTTTTAGCTGTAAGCGTTTTCTCCATATTCATTTTCTTTTACCTTTTACCCGCCTCCATTATACCACTAAACGCCATCGTGAAGCAAGTATAAGGCTGTAACAAATATAAGGTTTCACTTACTTTGTTGTAGTGGGTACGGGCTGTGTTGTTGGCATATTATTTTCTCAAAGTGTATGCTGCGGTTGCAAACCGCTAAGACTAGCAGACACCAGTGAGCTTCCTGCGGAAGAACACTGGCGCCAGTGGGTTGAAACAATGATGAAGGTGAGGGTTCCGGTGGGTGAAGACACCGACCAGGGAGGAAAGACTAGTACCCACCGGTAAGCTTTCTTCAGAAGAATACTGACTAAAGCATGGGGTTGCACAGGCTTTACGTAGGCTCTGGGCAGGCTTTGCAGCGAAGGATGAGCGATAGATGATTACAATGAACCGGGTAGTATTTTGGTGAGTAAGACAGTATTGTGTAGATAAAATTTCATAGCGATTTTAAGACGCAGCGCCAGCAAAAAGGTTGCATAGATACACACACTTTTAACGGCGGGAAGGGGAATATTTTACCTGAAAAAATGGTGTTTTATACGACAGGGTTTCCTTTATTATCTTTCAATAAGAGAGAAAATATCTGTTGCCTGTTCAACAGGCTCAGTGGCGATAGTCATGTACAGTTCGTCCGTTTTGTGCAGCCGGTGTCCAGGTTTTAGTTTTTTTCATAACCCTGATCACTTCCTGGCACAGGCCATATCCCGGGTCGTTATCACATGTGATATCAGATATGGAACCATCCTTAGAAATAATATACTTTACTACTACAATATATTTTCCTTTTTTAACGCCTTTACCCATAACCTTAGCAGCATCAATATTTCGCTGCAGGGAAGACAGTAATGCAGAGTCATTTGCAGAAGTGCCGTTAACCTGCACCGTTACAATAGCGTTGCTTCTTTTTTTGGGTTTGTTAAATTCTACCACTACCTGCCCATGCACATAAATGATACCCCCAAGGCATAATAGCATTAACAGCAAAGGTTTCATAAGCCAATGTTTTAATAAAGAAATTATATGGGATTAAAATTTGTTTCCCTGCAATGCCAGGGTTACACATTACAGTACTGTTACAAATATAAGGCTTCAACTGGTTGGGTTTGCAGTGGGCTTCGGGCTACGTTGTTGGCAGGCATGCGCACATTGGCTAAGCGACATACCATCAACGGCGAGGTATACGCCGTTGGTTGAAAATCAGGCGGTGGCGGAGATTCCGGTCGGTGAAGACACCGACCGGGGAGAAAAATAAATTTGCAGCAATTACGTTATGTTGTATTAACTGCCCTGTATGGCTGAGCCAGTGGGTGGTTACGAAGACAGAAAAATGGATTATCTGTACTGTATCTCAATAACTTAAATCGATTTACCAACTATGAAAAAATTATTGCTATTTATTAGCGTTGCTATAATCGCAACAAAAATATCTGCCCAGGAAAAAACAGTATTTAATGCCAATATGAAATATACTATACCTGCCGGTTGGTATGTAAGAGATTCTTCCTTGAAAAAGATTACGCTGCGTAAAACCGGGGATATCTACAGCCGGATAGAAATTACCCTGAACCAATACCCCGATAAAGACCTTACTAAATTTATGGCGCTGGATAAACAAAAATTTTCACCAGACCCACATGTACGTACTATACTACCCGATGTAAAATCGGGCGACCATATTTACAAAAAAATAAAATACTTTACCAATAATAAAATAGTAATAACAAATACAGAATTAAACTATGCCACTTTAACCCAGCTTAAAAATCCGTTACCTGATGTTACCAATGGACTTATACAGCTTACAGTTATTTGCAACAAAGCCCAGGAAACAGAAATGAGTAAAGTAGCGGATGCACTGGCAACATCCCTGGCTTATTGATAGGGCTATGTTATTTTCTTAAAGTGTATGCTGCGGTTGCCCTTCGACTTCGCTCAGGAACGCTAAGACTAATAGACACCAGTGAGCTTCCTTCGGAAGAACGCTGGTGCCAGTGAAGGGGACCAGTGAAGTGTTCCGGCCGGTGAAGACACCGTCCAGGGAGAAAAAAATCTTATTCTACCGTTTTTGTCTTTTTAGTTTTTGTCTTTCCCAATACAATTTCCAGTGTATCAGCCATTCTTTATGCTCCCAGTTAATATCAAACTTATTTTTTTTATCACTCACCCAGGCAGGTATTGTTACTTTACAGTGTAACATTGGTTTGTTATTCGCTACCTGCTGCCTGTATTCCAGCTCGAGTGAAGATTTGGGATAGTAACGAATATCAATAATAGTGAGATTTTTTGTTACCCTGTAGATGTAAAGATTGATGTCGTAAAAATTTTCATACAACTGCTGAAGTGCTGGCATTAGTTCCTGAAGTGTAAGAGGAATTTTTAAATCGTTCTCTTTTTTTCTCTTCCTTCTTTGTTCATGAAAGTTACCCTCGCTGTTCTTTATTTCTGATACAATAAATTTGCAATGGCCTGAAATTTTATTCCAGGTTACTTCTCTTGCTAACTCAAGCAAGCCAGGAATTGCTTCCTCTATTTCATTTTGTAATGTTGATGAGATCATGTTCACCTGCGCTTTGTTGGTTTTGCCGAAGTGGACTTCGGGCTGAGTTAGTTGTTGGTATATTATTTTCTCAAAGTGTATGCTGCGGTTGCCCTTCGACTTCGCCCAGGAACGCTAAGACTAATAGCCACCAGTGAGCTTCCTTCGGAAAAACACCGGCGCCAGTAGAAGTGCATTATTTAAAATATTCTACTATTTCCTTATCGTCTCTTACCATATGGTCTGTTACATGAAACACATCTTTAATCCAGGGATGAATTAGAGCTTCTTTTCTGTCAAGAATTTTTCCAAGATATTCTTCATTACTCCATGGCGATTCTTCTTTATTAGTTAGGCCTACCTGGTAGTTGTCCGCATTAACCCAGATTTTAAAGGGAAATGCCGTCCTGTTTTCAGGCAATGAGCCTTCCCCCCACTCACCTAAACTAATTAACCCATACAATACTCTGTCATCATGATTCCTTGTAAATTTTGCGAAGTACACTGCAAATGCATCTCCATCCTGACTAACAAACCTTGTTAATCTCACCATATCTTTTCCGCAACATTCGCATTTATCGATGATTGGATCTTCAAATTCAATTTCAATCATTTTTCGAAGGTCTTAATTTGTAATTTAATGTCAAAACAAATATAAGGCTTTGCCGGGCTTGGTTGCAGTGGGCTTCGGGCAACTTGCTGGTACACTTTTGCACTTAGCTTAGCGCCATACCAACAAAGGCAAAGAGCCTAACACCAGGTCATTTCATTGAAATACCTGCGGCTCCCGGAGTTCTCTTGCCATTACAATACAATTACCTATTTTTAATTTTCAATACTAATATATGAGATTACAACAACTGTTTTTATTTGCTTTAACCAAGTTGATTTTTACTACTACAGCTTTTGCACAACCTGCGCAGGGTTATTTTACATCTGAGGCTAAAACAGTTTACAACAACGATAATATCATTGTTTCCATTAAAAAATATAACCCAACCGAAGAAGAAATTAAAAAAGCCACCACGCCGGAAAAGAATGCGGCCATGACTTATTTACAAGTTCCTTTTGCTGTTACCAATGCCAGTTTATTTGCTAATAGTTTTGAATCTACCCTGTATTGCCTTGACAGATCAGGCAATGTAAAATGGAGCAAACTATTGGGCTTTTCTAAAAATTCTACCGCCAGCCCGGTAGCTGTGGATAAGGATTTTATTTATGCCGGCGAGGGCCTTAAAGAAGCTGGTAAGGTACAGTTACAAAAAATTGACCGCAATGGAACTGTTATCTGGAGCAAAAATTTCGATAGCCTTGACAATGTAAATGACATTTTAATTGCAGGTAATAAAGTAAATGCTTTAGTATCTTTTGAGGTTTCTAAAAAAGTAATACATGCAGATAAAACATTTTCGTATAATTCTTACCCCATTTATTTTTTCCTGCAACTGGATATTGCAACCGGTGCTGTGATTAAAAAAGAATACCAAATGATGGGTAATTATTTATCCTCTTTAGGTTTTATTAATCCTTACATCAGTTCTTATCAATCCTATTACCTTAGCAAAAAAGATTCTGCCATGTACCTGAGTACATTAAATCAGCAGAGCGCTACAACCGTTTCGGAAAATATGCCTAAAGGAATCAGCATCTTAAATCTTATTGCCGGCCCTTCAGAAAATCATTACCTGACATTCTCAAAAGACAATAACTATATTTTATTTACTGACTTCTATGGCAAAGAAAAAAAGTATACCAGCAACCTGCCTGTAAAAATCAGTAACACCCCATTTAACCGCACGGCTCTGTTACAAACAGACAGTGATAGTATGATCAGTATTATTAATGCCGGTGCAGATATCAGTGTGTGCTACACAGATACTACAGGAAAATCGGATTGCAGTACCAAAAAAAATATTTTAAAATCGCTGATGGCCGGCGCCGGACTAATGGGCAACAAACCTTATTTTATAACTGTAACGGGCAGGGATAAGCCAGGCATGCCAGGTAAAATTGAGTTGGTGTATTATTGATAACGGGGATAAGAAAGTTGTAACCAATATTGCGCTTTGTTGGTTTTGCCGGAGTGGGCTTCGGGCTAAGTTAGTTGTTGATATATTATTTTCTCAAAGTGTATGCTGCGGTTGCCCTTCGACTTCGCTCAGGAACGCTAAGACTAATAGACACCAGTAAGCTTCCTTCGGGAGAACACTGGCGCCAGTGGGGTTATTTTAGATTCTCAAGTTTAGATACCCATTCATCAAAATGTTTACATTCAATTCGCATTTTATCAAGCCCTATCTCCTTAAGTAATAATATTCCATCGTTTACTTTATCATAGGTATCACATAAGCTAAGAATTCTTTTTGATGGTGCAGTCTCAGGGCTTTCATTAATTAATTCAGGATTATTTTCCGGTGCAGAATTACGAATTTGTGTAAAGCATTTTGGAGGCAAGTTGTTATAAAGAGACAGCCAGTCTTCCATTACATCAGTATCTGAATACATAAGAGCTTCAAATTCATGAAGCTGTATATATGGAATAAATTTACGAAAAGCCAAATCATGAACCATTAATGTTTCCATTTGGTCAATTCTTGTATAAGGCTGTAAATGCTTTGTAGTATTATAACCAGGGAAATCTGGCTTCAATCCATATAAGTCGATTAAGGTTGTATGAAATACATTGGGGCATTCTTTAAACCATTGGGTAACGTCCTTCTTAAATTTATCGTAAGGAACTATTCCTCCTCTTTTTCTTAATTTTCTATTTGTAAGCACTTTACGTACTTCTGTATATATATTAAAATTCAGAAGGTGAGGTCTTAACATATCAGTTACAAATCGTTCCTCAGAAAATCCCTCGGCAGTTATATTAAGTCTTATCATGGCTTTCCCCCTATTATATTTTTGTCCCACAATTCACCTAAAGAATAATCATTAAGCCAACTCTCTAAAATTTCAGGGTCAAGCCTTTTAAACACAGTTTTTGCCTCATCTTTTTCAACAACAATAATGTCATTAGAATCAAATTCATTAACAAGGCTCACTGATTGTGTCGATACAATTACTTGTGAACGTTTCGAAGCTTTCTTTAGAAGACCTGCAAGAATTGTAATTGCAGACGGATGTAAACCCAGTTCAGGTTCATCCAATAGTATTACTGCAGGTAATTTCTTTTGAAGTAAAAGCGTAGCCATACAAATAAATCTAAGTGACCCATCTGAAAATTCATTAGCAGTAAATGTCTTATCTGAATAAATATCATTCCACTCAATGCGTATATTTTCTTTATTTAAGGGATTAGGTTCTAAAATAAAATCTTTGAAAAATGGGATTACTAATTGTATGGTTTTTACAATTCTATCGTAATAATCTTGCTCCGTATTTTTTAAAATGAATAAGAAGGATGCAAGGTTTGATGCATCTTCAAATAAAAATTTACTATCACTAATTGAAGCATATTTTTTTACTCCGGCACTTTCACTTGTATCATGAAAATGATAAACCCGCCAATTTTTTAATTCATCATAAACATATTGAGATATTCTATGTGATTTCGCACTTTCTGACAATTTGCTTTCTGTTTCCGAAACAGCAACTGTTTCCCAGTATGGACTTGGATACCTTTTATTCCAGAAACCACAATGTTCTAATTTAATAAAAAGACTATCGTTATTCGTAGGTTGCAACTCAATTTCATATACATTTGGTTCAAAATCGAGACTAATTGTTATAGTTTCAGTTGTTTTACCTCCGTAATACAATATATTTTCAGCACCTATTTTTGTTGAAACATTTTTTAGTCTTCCTTCAATAATATTTCTTAGAAATTTGAATAAGGAAATAAAATTAGTTTTTCCAGCTCCATTTTGACCGATAAGAACATTCATTTTTTTTAATGAAATAGACTCTTTCTTAATCGACTTATATCCTTTTATAGTTACCGCTTGAAGGCTCATACATCCGAAATTTAATTTTCAATCTTTCCTTTCCTAATTTATACCCATCATCTACCAACACAAATAAGTAGTTTCTAACACAGCTTAAAATTAATAGTTTTACCTTGCTTTTTTAGTTCTTTTATTTCTTTTTTAAAATCCATAGATTCAAAATTATCTTTCTTTATCCAACCTATTGATTCTTTTATTTGTTTCTCAGTGTATTGTTGCTTTCTGCGCTCCTATTATAAAAATATTTGATAATTATTTTCAGGAAAGTTTTTTAAGTATAATCAGTCTATTACTTACTCCATATACCGTTAAAAAATTTCCGTTTGTGGGTAAAGGGATAAATAAATAAGCCGTTCATCCCTGAACGGCCTATTTATATTATTATTCTAAAGTTTACTTCACTTCCTCAAAAGGCACATCTTCCACTTTGCTTTCACTACTCTGCTGTTGCGGTTCACCGCCTGCATCCGGACCAGGTTGTGCGCCAGGGTTAGCGCCTGCGCCATCCTGTGTGGCCTTGTACATGTCTTCGCTTGCGGCTGTCCATGCAGTATTCATTTCTGCAGTGGCGGCATCAATCTGTGCAAGGTCGGCAGTTTTGTGGGCCGTCTTTAATTTTTCCAGTGCGGCTTCAATTGGCGCTTTTTTATCAGCAGGTATTTTATCACCGTATTCTTTCAGTTGTTTTTCTGTCTGGAAGATTAAGCTGTCGGCACCGTTTATCTTTTCTACTTTTTCTTTTTCTGCTTTATCAGATGCTTCGTTGGCTTTAGCTTCATTCTTCATTTTTTCTACTTCTTCTTTGCTTAAGCCGCTACCACCTTGTATAGTGATGCGTTGTTCTTTACCAGTGCCTTTATCTTTTGCCGTTACGTGTAAGATACCGTTGGCATCAATATCAAATATCACTTCAATCTGCGGTACACCACGTGGTGCCGGTGGCAGATCGGCCAGGTTAAACTTACCTAAACTTTTGTTTTGGTTAGCCATTGGCCTTTCACCCTGCAAAACATGTATTTCCACACCAGGCTGGTTATCGCTGGCAGTACTGAATGTTTCTGATTTTTTGGTTGGAATAGTGGTATTGCTATCAATCAACCTTGTCATTACACCACCCATGGTTTCGATACCAAGACTTAAAGGTGTAACATCTAATAACAATACATCTTTTACTTCGCCGGTCATTACACCACCTTGTATAGCAGCTCCAATAGCAACTACTTCATCAGGGTTAACACCACGGTTAGGTTTTTTACCAAAGAATTTTTCAACTATCTCTAATACTTTAGGGATACGGCTGCTACCACCTACCATTATCACTTCGTCAATTTCGCTGGTATTCATGCCGGCATCTTTTAAAGCCGCTTCGCATGGTTTTAAGCAACGTTCAAATAATTTATCGGCCAGTGCTTCAAATTTTGCACGGGTTAATTTTTTCACTAAGTGCTTTGGCACACCATCCACTGCGGTTACATAAGGCAGGTTGATCTCTGTTTCTGTTGAAGAAGACAATTCTACTTTAGCTTTTTCAGACGCTTCTTTTAAACGTTGCAAAGCCATCGGGTCTTTACGCAGGTCAATCGCTTCATCAGCTTTAAATTCATCTGCTAACCAATCCATGATCACTTTATCAAAATCATCACCACCTAAGTGGGTATCACCGTTGGTAGATTTTACTTCAAATACACCATCGCCTAATTCCAATACACTGATATCGAATGTACCACCACCAAGGTCAAATACCGCTATCTTCTGATCTTTACCACCTTTATCTAAACCGTAAGCTAATGCAGCTGCGGTAGGTTCGTTTACGATACGTTTTACAGTAAGGCCTGCAATTTCTCCGGCTTCTTTGGTAGCCTGGCGCTGTGCATCGTTAAAATAAGCAGGCACGGTAATTACCGCTTCTGTTACTTCGTGGCCCAGGTAATCTTCGGCAGTTTTTTTCATTTTCTGCAATACCATGGCACTTATTTCCTGTGGCGTATATAACCTGCCATCTATGTCGATACGAACTGTATTATTGTCGCCTTTTACTACTTTGTAGCTCCAGTGGCTGATCTCTTCAGTTACTTCATCAAAACGACGGCCCATAAAGCGCTTAACGCTGCTGATGGTGTTTTGTGAGTTGGTAATGGCCTGGCGTTTGGCAGGATCACCTACTTTACGTTCGCCATTTTTAAGGAAAGCCACTACTGACGGGGTGGTGCGGCGCCCTTCTTCGTTGGCAATCACCACGGGTTCGTTACCTTCCATTACGGATACGCAACTGTTGGTGGTTCCTAAGTCAATTCCTATAATCTTTCCCATGTTGTAAAAATTTATTGAGTTTACAAGGAATAGTCAATGATTGTGCCATTAGAGATTTTATGCAAAATTGGCAGAAAATGGAGGGATTAGCCCGCAGAATACGCAGAAACCGCAGAAGAGAACATCATTTAAGGCAGCATTTGCAGTTAGTTATCCGCTGCATTTTATGGCATCAATAAGGTGACACTGGGAGTTGGCCCGCAGCATACGCAGAAACCGCAGAAGAGAACATCATTTAAGGCAGCATTTGCAGTTAATTATCCGCTGCATTTTATGGCATCAATAAGGTGACACTGGGAGTTGACCCGCAGCATACGCAGAAACCGCAGAAGAGAACATCATTTAAGGCAGCATTTGCAGTTAATTATCCGCTGCATTTTATGGCATCAATAAGGTGACACTGGGAGTTGGCTCGCAGCATACGCAGAAACCGCAGAAGAGAACATCATTTAAGGCAGCATTTGCAGTTAGTTATCCGCTTCATTTTATGGCATCAATAAGGTGACACTGGGAGTTGGCCCGCAGCATACGCAGAAGAGAACATCATTTAAGGCAGCATTTGCAGTTAATTATCCGCTGCATTTTATGGCATAGACAAAGCAATTAAAGACCCAATTAACGCAGATTATCTCAAGAAATACGCCCTTTTCTGCGACTTCTGCGTATTCTGCGGGCTACCTCTACTCAGCTGTTTTGATGTCTCTTAAAAAGATGGAACTATCTGCCAGGTAAGGCAGCTTCTGGTTGAATTCGCAGTTGAGCAGGTAGCGGAAAAAATTAACGTTACTCCATGCTGCTTTCATGGGCAGGTAATTGCTGTCGGGGAAATGCACGGCACAGATATTATTAAAATGTAAGGGCTCTATACGGTCGCCGATATTGAAATCCCTGTAGCCATGGTCGCTCATTACAATTACGATAGCACCTGGATCATTTTTGCCAATGCTTTCGATGATGCCCTGCATTTTTTTATTGGCGTATTTTAAATAAGATAAATACAGGGGTCTGTTGGCTGCCAGCTGCGGATCAAAGATCTGCTCCGTGGGCAGGTAATTGCCCATGCTATCGCAGAATAAGGGCGGGTGTGGCAGCAACAAATGTGCATACACAAATTTTGGTGTGGCTTTACTGCCAGGATCATTTGTAGTGAGCTTTTCTTCAATGAATTTATTATTCCTGTCATCACCCATATAAATATTTTTGATGAAGGGAATACTGTATTTGCCGGATATAAAATGCCAGCCGATATCTTTTAATATTTTATTGAAGAAGATCTTGTGGGTAAGCAGGGTTGCCTGCGATACCACAAAGGAATTGCCTTTTACTGAAGGCTGATCGGCAATATCAAAAATGGAATAATTGGTAAAGCGGTAACCAATGTTTTTTAGTTGCCGGATGAGTTCAGCATTTTTAATTTCTTTGATGCGTTGCTGATCGTTGGCTGCTGTATTTGCCAATGGCACAAATGGTTTATCAATGTACTGCATGTTCAACATAGAAGACATGGAATAGTACGTCATGTTGTAATTGGAAAATGTAGGCAATACCTTAAAACCTTTGACTTCAAAAAAATGATACAAGCTATCGTTGGCAAATGCAAAACTATCCTGCAGACTTTTATAGCCGGGGTAACCATCAAAAAGCAAAAAGTAAATATTGGGTTTTGAATGTATGGCAGCGGCATCGATGGTGATATTATTTTTTGCTGTTGCTTTATTGGTACTGATTGCTTTAAATCCCAATGTTACAAGGTCGAAAATGCAATAGATTAACAGCAATACATTAAGGTAGAAACACAGTTTATTCCGTAATGATTCTTTTTTGCGGATAAGCAATATAAAGGCAATAAAAGTACAACACATGAAAGGCACAAAAATGCTGTAGCTGTGCAGCCAGTGTAAAAAACTAACGCTTCTTACCCAATCGAATACGGCACCAAAAAATAATAGCCAGGCACTGATAAAAAAAACGATGAGTGCAGCGTGAATAATATTCTTTACAAAAAACCTGGTAAGTAAAAAGAAGATGGCAATACAACCTACAATAGTTAGCCCGATCTTTATTACTTCACTGAAATAAATAAACCCGAAATTTTCAACGGCACCATGTGCCACAAAAAAAAGCACCAGCAAAAAAAGAAACCAGGGTATCGTTTTTAATAGTTTCATTTATAATTTTTGCATCAGGTAAAGGGTGCGTTCGGTGCCGGTAATTTTTTCCTGCAACAGTATGGTGTATTTTTTGGAGAATACTTTTTCAAAATCAGTTATGGTGTATGCATCAAAAATATCTTCACGGTTTTGCAAGAGCAGTTGTACTTTTTCATCCGACTTCGGTACAAATTCTATCAATAAATAATTACCCATTGGCGCTAACCAATCAGCAATAAAATGCAGCGGCACATTACAACCAATGGCCAAATGATGCACCAATGCCAATGCAAAAACGATATCGCCTTTTATCCTTTCATTAAAAGAAGTGCGCTCTGCATTGTTCCAGCCAATTGACGGCGAAGGCGTATTTAAAGTATTGATCAGTGGTAAAATATTATTGATCTTGTCTTTCTTTATTTTTTTGTACAGGTCATCAATACAATTCACATCGCCATCAACTGATATAATTTGCTTACCGGAATTTTTAAATAATAAACTGAAATGCCCGTCATTAGCACCAAGGTCAACAATGGAAGAAAAAGAAACCGTATTTACAAATGATTCTACCAGTTTTGTTTTTGCATTAAGATAAGCTTCGCTTAAAATAGTGCTATCATAATAATCATCCCAGGTGGTCTTGCTTTTTTTAGGGTGCAGTTTGGTTACATAGCCAATAAGTCCGTTCAACAGCAACAACATTTTTTGCTGAGAAAATCCTTTAGCAGCAGTATCATTTTTTATTTTACCCGGCTTTACCGAAGCCTGCAAATACACATGCAGGTAATTATGCAAATTCCATTTTGCTTTGCCGGGTAATAATGATTTTAATATTGGCAAAGGAATACCATTGGGATAAATCGTAAATAGCTTCCCCATTTCCACATGGCAATATTGTTGCAATAAAAGTGGTGCTAAAAAACATTCGCAAAACTGCCGGTACGCCACCCATGGTTTTGTGGCATCGTATTTTTCAAAAGACAATGTATCAATAAAAACGGGGCGGCCATGTACAAACTGAATATTAAATGGTGTGGCATCTTTCAATAACATGCCTTTACCGATGGCTTCCTTTGCAATATTGAGCGTAAGTAATGCAGCATCCTGCCACATGGCAAAACTCCATTCGTATGGATAACTGATATAATTAATCTGCTGCGGTAAAATAACAATAGTGCCGGGGAAATTTAACTCAGCATCGTTGGTAATTTCTTCATGACTAACCAGCCATTTTTTTTTAGTGAGTTGTGCGTAGAGTCCGCTTTGCATTAACTGGCTGTACGCTTCGTGATAGCTGGCATTTATACAACGGTAATAATTTTCACCGTGCTTAAATATAAAGCCATCCCTGTCTCTGTAAGAAGCAGCATGTTGTAAAATATCCGGGGCCAATAATTATTTTTTTAGCGTGTACTGTAATTTTATTCTTCTCCCTCCTGCTCTTTTGCTTCTGCTTCCTCATCTTTTTGTTTGGGCTTAATAAAAAATGATTTCACTTTGATCCAGAAATTTTTAAAGAACATTAAGCCACCCAGGATAGCTGCTATAATCACCTGCAGTATATAACTGCCGCTTCCGGGATCGAGGTATAAAAAAACATTTTTCATGAAGTCGCTTACTAATTAAATGCCAAGTTAAACAAATTTGAACAGATGGCTTTGATGCGGAGGTTACGGCAGTTTCTATTTGTAGATCCGCTTGCGGCTTTCTTTATATTTTTCCTGCAAAATTTCAGCCATCGATTTTCTGTATACCTTTCCTTCCACCCAGGAGATGATATCTAAATAGGCAAATGCCCTTGTTTCAAAACGGTTCTTTTCCAACCCCTTAATTTTTTCTAAAAAGTTTTCCAGCTCCTGCTGCAGTTTAGCCCTGGAGATATGGAATGACTTTCTTAAAAATTTAAACATTTCTTCTTCCACCACCGTAAGATTTTCTTTTTTACTCATAAAACGGTACACCGATTTGGTAAGGTATTCCATCAGTTCAAAATTACCCAATTCGTAATGCGCCATCAGGTGCATCAGGCGGGAATAGCTTTGCAAGTCGTTTCTTACCTCGGTATTTTCGTTGATGATCTTCTGCAGGTAATCAATACAGGTAGCAAAATCGCCACTGCCAAAATACATGCTGGCAATTTTATAATTGAATACCATGATACGGTGTTCGTCGATAAACAATTCGTTTTCTTTTAATTGCTCCAGCAGGTGCGGCACCAGTTTAACGCCTTCCTTAAAAGTACCCAACATATTGTGCTGGTTAATCTTTGCACTGTAGATATACACAAATGCCTGGGTGCGAAAGTTATCGTGTAACCGTACACGGTCAGTTTGAGCAAATTTTTCAAATTTCTTCAGGGTATCATCAAACTTCTGGTAGTTACGCAGATCGAAATGCGCATTGAGCAAAGTATGCAGCCCTTTAATATAGTGGCCTGTCTCCACCCGTATCATCAAAGGTTTTTCATCAAAAATATCCACCCATTTCTGAGCGTAGCGGTAGTACATTAAAAAATCCTGGCGGATAAATGCATACCAGGTATAACTTTGATAGAGGTATAATTTTTCGTAAAAGCCATCCTGCTCCAGTGCATCTTTAGGAAGATGTTCTTTTAAATAGGCTTTTACACCTTCTTCGTCTTTTTCGTTACGGGCATGGCCATTTTTTATAAACCAGCTGTACAATAACATCGCCAGGTTAGACAGCCTTGCCAGGATATCGATCTGGTGGTTGACTTCATTGATCTCTGCAGATAATTGCTCTGCACGGGTTTGCATAGCACGGCTGATATGCAATGTTTCAATCCTTTTTTCCAATGCAATAGCCTGCAATAAAAAGTTAACCTTATGATTGGCTTTAGCTGTTTCCTTTGCCTTATCTAAAATTTTAAGGCTTTGAGAGAACAATCCTTTTTTATAGAGAATATGGGCATAGTCAAATTGCTCGTTCAATTGCAGATCGATACTATCGGTACTTTTCAGTAATCGTAAACTTGCCAGTAATTGTTTGTATAAATGAACTTTTACGTTGGATAACTGGGGCTTCTTTATTGACTTTAATTTCTTTAATAATACAGTCTCATCATACTCTTCTAATTTATCCAGCGCATCAAATAACTCTACAATTTTAAGGTCTTCGTTGCCGGAACTTCGTTTGATATAAAGCTTAAAATGCCTTTTTTCCGCCTTTTCCAGGGAACGGACCAGTTGAAATAAGGTATCTGTAAAACGGTTGGGCATAAATACTAATTTTTTATAAAAACCAATACCGGTACGGTTTTTATGGTGCAAAAATATGGTTTACCATAATAAAACCGGTATTAAGTTGATTTTATTAAAATAACAACTCATCCTACTTTTACTAAAGAGGATGAGTTGATGGTGATAGCAGGCAATCGTTAAAGGGACAATCAATCGTTATAACTGCACACAATATGCAGGAAGAATGAAAAACTTTTAGCAAAGCATATCAAGAACTACTTTAAGAATTTTCATATAGCAAGCAATCGTTAAAGCCGCTCTATTTCTATAGAGGGGCTATTTTTTTGTAATGCAATTTAACCTTTTTGGTTAAAAAAGTATAATAGCCCTGGTGGCAATTTTTCCACCGGTGTTTATATCTCTGTAACAGAAGGGTTTTCTGCTTCCTTCTTTGTTCTGAAAGTAAAATACTTCTGGCTTACATAACTTACAATAATTACAATTACTGTAATGAGACATTGACTGAAAAAAGCTTCCCAGTGAAATATCTTCACAAATAATTTGAGCAGCACATAATTGAGCCCGAGCATAGAAGCGAAAGATAGAAAATACCTGAAGAACTGGATACGACCTTTAAGATTAGAATCAACAAACACCACGTACTTCATCAATAAAAAGCCGGTAATAATATTAACAGCCGATCCTACGGCCAATGAAGCCACATACGGTTCCAGGCTCACAAAACCAAGGTGAAGCACTTCTTTATAAAATACAAACTTGTAAAAAACATAGTTAACTGCAAGGCCTAATAAAGTATTGGCACCACCACAAGCTGCATAACGAAAGGTTTGTTCCGGCATTAATTTGCGAAACGGCGGATAAAAAAAATCTATGAATGCTATGATCTTGTCTTTCGGCATTAAAAAATTACAGGTTGTGAGTTACGGGTTACGGGTTGGTTTTGTTTTTTTTGTTTGCTCATAATAAAATCGCAAACGATCAATTAACTTTAAACCCGTAACCCGAAACTCGTCATTTATAATTAGCTGTACATCTCTTCCCTGCTCGCCTTCACTCTTTCATCATCCAGGTATTCATCATAGGTCATCAGTTTATCAATGATACCTTTTGGTGTTAATTCAATAATACGGTTAGCTACAGTTTGCATAAACTGGTGATCATGCGTAGTCAATAACACAATTCCGGTATAGGCAATCATGCTATCGTTAAATGCAGTGATGCTTTCCAGGTCAAGATGGTTGGTTGGTTCATCCAGCATTAACACATTAGGATTCTGCAACATCATCTTGCTTACCATACAACGCACTTTCTCTCCTCCGCTCAATACATTCGTCTTCTTCATGATCTCATCTCCCGTAAACAACATTTTACCCAGGAAGCCACGTAAAAAATCCTCATCCACATCTTTTGTTCCGGGTGGTACATATTGGCGCAACCAATCCATTAAGTTGTAGCTGCTGCCGGTAAAATATTCGCTGTTATCGTTGGGCAAATAAGCGGTGGTAACCGTAGTACCCCATTCGTAAGTGCCTTTATCAGCTTTTATTCTGCCATTCAAAATTTCGAAGAATGTGGTGAGTGCCATCGGATCTTTACTTACAAAAGCGATCTTATCTCCTTTCTGAATATCAAAACGCACTTTGCTGAACAAGGTTTTTCCTTCTATAGTTTTAGTAAGATCCTCTACTTTTAAAATTTCATTACCCACTTCCCTCTCCTGCTTAAAAATAATACCGGGATATTTTCTGCTGCTTGGTGTAATATCTTCAAACACCAGTTTATCCAATGCTTTTTTACGTGAAGTAGCCTGTTTGCTTTTAGAAGCGTTGGCACTGAAACGGGCAATAAATTCCAACAGGTCTTTCTTCTTCTCTTCCATCTTCTTATTCTTGTCTCCTGCCTGCCTTGCTGCCAGCTGGCTACTTTCGTACCAGAAGGTATAGTTACCGGTATAAATTTTTATTTTGTTCTTATCCACATCAGCCACATGCGTACATACCGCATCTAAAAAGTGACGATCGTGACTTACCACCAAAACGATATTCTGATAATCGGCCAAAAAATTCTCCAGCCAGCTGATGGTTTCCACATCAAGGTTATTGGTAGGTTCATCCAGTAATAAAATATCAGGATTACCAAAGATGGCCTGTGCCAGCAATACCCTTACTTTAATGTTTGCCGCCACGTCTTTCATCAGCAACTGGTGCAGTTCATCATCCACTCCCAGTTCGCTGAGCATGGTAGCCGCATCACTCTCGGCAGTGTAGCCACCCATTTCGCCAAACTGTTCTTCCAGTTCACCAGCTTTAAGGCCATCAGCTTCGGTAAAATCTTCCTTAGCATAAATAGCATCTCTTTCATGCATCACTTTCCACATTTTACTGTGGCCCATCATTACTGTATTCAGTACCGTGATTTCATCAAATGCAAACTGGTTCTGGTTAAGTACCGCCATACGTTCGCCGGGAGTAATATCCACGGTTCCCTTATTCGGTTCTATCTCACCGCTCAATATCTTTAAAAATGTAGATTTACCGGCACCATTGGCACCAATGATACCATAACAGTTCCCTTTGGTAAAATTGATATTTACCTCATCAAACAAAACCCTTTTGCCGTACGCCAGCGTTATATTATTTGCACTTATCATAATTGTAAAAAAGTGTGCAAAGATAGGGAGGGATTGCGGATTTTAGATTGATGATTTTGGATTTAGGAAAAACAGGTTGCCGGCCAATAATAGTTTTAGCATTTATTTTGCCTGCGGCTGAAGCTAATGCGGATTATTATCCTCATATTTATGAAAACAACTTTATGAAACTTACCCTTTTATACGCTCTTTTGTTGTTGCCATTTTTTGCGGCTGCACAAAATGAAATCGGCACCGCAGTGTATTTTGATTTTAATAAACACCAGCTTACCCCTGCGGCAAAAGCAACACTGGATAGCTTTATCAATACCGCTGCCGGTCAGTCTGCTATTGAATTACGTGGTTATTGCGATGCCATTGGCAACAATGCTTATAATGACCGCCTGAGTGTGCAAAGGGTGCAGGCCGTAAAAAAATATTTACTGCAAAATAAATTACAACTGGCAGCTTTTAACATTACCAAGGGATATGGTAAGAGAAAACCGGTTAATAACAATTCCACCGCAGCTGAACGGCAGGCCAACCGGCGGGTGGATATTTTGGTATCTTCAGCAATTGTGACAGAAAATGTAAGTACACAATTGCAGGATACCGCTGTAAAAGCAGGCAGTAATATTGTGTTACAAAACATCAACTTTATTGGTGCCCGGCACCAGTTATTACCCGAAAGTTATCCTGTACTGAAAGACCTGTTAGGCGCTTTAAAGAAAAATAAAAACCTGGTGATACAGATACAGGGCCATATCTGTTGCCTGCCCGGTGATGTGGACGGATTAGACGAAGAAACGGGATTGAATAATTTATCTGAAGCAAGAGCAAAAGCTGTTTGGGAATACCTGGTAAAAAATGGCATTGCTGCAACAAGACTTTCGTATATCGGGGTTGGGCATAATCAACCGCTATATGCATATCCTGAAAAAAATGACACCGAAGCCAAATTGAACCGGAGAGTGGAGATAAAGATCATCAGCAAATAAAACAGCTCTGGATATTTTTTTAATCAGGCAGTATTTAATTTTTAAATTATTAGTTCTTTTCCACAAAGTCACGAAGACCACAAAGTATTTACCTGATAAGCTTTCTTAGTGTTTTTTGCGTCTTAGTCGGATACAAATTATAACTGCATCATTACTGTTAATTGCTTATTGCCAATTCGCAATTATCTTTGCACCATGTCAGTAGTAGAAAGTTTACAAAAAAGTGCCGTAGCAAGTTTAACTGCATTATTTGGCCAGTCCTTTACAGAAAAAGATTTCCAGGTTAACCAGACCAAGCCCGAATTTGAAGGGGATTACACCATTGTGTTATTCTCGTTAGTGAAATCATTAAAATTATCGCCGGATGCCATTGGAACTAAACTGGGTGATCACCTGGTTGAAAATAACCCTTTGCTTTTTACAAAATACAATATCATTAGTGGCTTTTTAAACCTTACTGTTGCTGATGCGTACTGGATGGATATTTTATCAAAGCATCACAACGATGAAAGTTTTGGCAAGCTGGCATTGAATGGCAAAAAAGTAATGGTGGAATATTCTTCTCCTAATACCAACAAGCCCTTGCATCTTGGCCATTTAAGAAATAATTTTTTAGGCTGGAGTGTGGCAGAAATTTTTAAAGCCAGTGGTTATGAAGTAATAAAAAGCTGCATTGTAAACGACAGGGGCATTCACATTTGCAAGAGTATGATTGCATGGCAGAAATGGGGTAATGGAGAAACTCCTGAATCAACCGGAACAAAAGGAGATCATTTTGTTGGGGATTATTATGTAAAATTTGAACAGGAATTAAAAAGACAATCTGTCGATTTAATTGCAAAAGAAAACAATAACGACTTCGCTCATTATACTGAGGAAGAAAAGAATAAAGTAATTGAATTATCAACATTAAAAAGCCGGCTACTGAGTGATAACAATGACAAGAATAAAGAAAAGATCATAAAACTTGATGATGATATTACTGAAATAAGAAGGTCGGCAACTGATATTATGAAAGAAGCAAAACAAATGCTTTTTGATTGGGAAGCCGGTAAGCCTGAGGTAATAGCCTTATGGGCAAAAATGAATAGCTGGGTGTATTCGGGATTTGACATTACCTATAAAACGATTGGCAGTGATTTTAATAAAACCTACTATGAAAGCAATACTTACCTGTTAGGTAAAAAGATTGTGGCTGAAGGTTTACAAAAAAATGTTTTTATTAAAGAAGAAGATAACAGTGTATGGATTGACCTTACCGCTGATGGTTTAGATAAAAAAATTGTGCAACGTAAAGATGGCACTTCGGTTTATATTACCCAGGACATTGGATTGGCGCAACAGAAATACGAAGAATATGGCATTGACCAGAGCATTTATGTAATTGGCGATGAACAGAATTACCATATGAAAGTATTGAAACTGATTGCTGAAAAATTGCAATTGCCTAATGCTGAAAATATTTATCATTTAAGTTACGGCATGGTGGAATTGCCTACCGGCAAAATGAAAAGCCGTGAAGGCACAGTGGTAGATGCTGATGATATTGTAGAAGAAATGGAAAAAGTAGCGCAGGAAAAAACAGAGGAATTGGGTAAAGTAAAAGATTTTACTGCTGAAGAATTAGCGGCATTGTATCATACCATAGGGTTAGGCGCTTTAAAATTTTTCTTATTAAGAGTTGACCCTAAAAAGAAAATGATCTTTAACCCCGAAGAGAGTATCGACTTTCATGGATTTACGGGGCCGTTTATTCAATTTAACCATGCAAGGATAAAATCTATATTGAGGAAATCGGCAGATGTGAATGGTGAATCGATAGTGGTGAGTAGTGAGTCGTCGGTTGGAAACAGCTTTCTGCCATTGGAAAAGGAATTAGTAGTAGCCTTAGAACAATACCCCACTATTGTTACACAGGCTTGTAGTGAAATGAATCCTTCTGCCATTGCAATTTATGTGTACCATATTGCTAAAACATTCAGTTCGTTTTATACAGAGCATTCTATTGCCAACGCAGAAACAGAAGAGAAAAAACAATTGCGTTTACAATTAGCTGCTATGACGGCGAATGTAATTAAGAGTGGGATGAATTTAATGGGTGTAGAAGTGCCTGAGCGGATGTAATTTAATTGCCCGGCTTAATATCAACAGTGTTTTGGTCGCCTCCGCCAACCTCAACATTGGTGGTGATTCTGTCTTCACTTATGCCTTGTTTCTCTATAAGGTATTTTTTTATATTGTAAACCCTGTAGCTGTAAATATATTGGCGGCCACAAGATCCTGCATAGGCATTAACTGTAATAAGAGCATCCGGTACTGCTTTCATTTTTGCCGCTACAGCCGCCAGTATGGCTTTATTATCAGCGTTTAGTTTATAGGCATTTGTTTTAAATAATAAACTGGGCAAAGCGCCTAATTGATCGGAAGGTGGCATAGCTATACCCATTGTATGAAAGCCCTCTCCTTTTTTATTCAGCACCACATCATAAGTGGTAGATAACATTGCCGGATGATAATTACGAACAGCGGTAATAAGGTCACCATAATTAAAATACAATGTGTGGCTGGTGGCAGCTGCTTCGGGCAATTCAAAACTAAATTTTCCTTCTTTATCTGTTACTGCAACCTGTGCCACATCAAATATTACTGTTGCATTTTCTAATGGATGGCCTTCACTGTCTTTTATAGTGCCGGATATTATCACCTTACCGGAGGTGGGTATTTTTTTAGCCGCATAATCGGCATCCAGGATAGTTGTTGTAGTTTTTTTATTGGCCTGTAAAGACAAAGAGCGGAAACTAAGTACTGCAAAAATGGCCGCAGCAATTTTAGTAAACTTATATGGTATTACATTTCTCTTTGAAGCTATAGGTAAAATATCTCTTTGCAGTTGTGTATTATGAAACCTGCCGCAATGTGTATCGGGCCGCTGTTTAAAAAAATTAAATAATTCAGTATCGCTCATTTGCGAAAAATCATAAATGGTAGTATGGCATTGCATACAATGCCTGCCCTCTCCTTCTCCGGGCATCGCATCCCAATTTTGTGAACAGGGTTTGGGAACGGTAATATGGAGTGGCGTATTTTCTTTCATTGCAATACGAATAACTTAATTAAAGTTACAAAAGAAAAGATTAAAATCTTATGAGCTGTTTTTTTGAAATTACGTTTCTCTTTATAGTATGGTCGGTGAAGACACCGACCATGGTGCGAAAGTTACAAAAGAAAAGATTATAATCTTATGAGCTGTTTTTTGAAATTACGTTTCTATTTATAGTATGGTCGGTGAAGACACCGACCATGGTGCGAAAGTTACAAAAGAAAATATTATAATCTTATGTGCTGTTTTTTAAAATTATGTTTCTTTTTATGTTGTGGTCGGTGAAGACACCGACCACGGAGTGAAAAGACACCGGCCACGGCAATAAATAAAATGTAACGATTTTACCCTAATGTTTTTTTAAGGCCTTCATTAAAACTCACTGGCTGGTAACCCAAATCCCGTTTTGCTTTTGTAATATCAAGCCCCGTTTTTAATGGCCGCTTCGCTGCCTGCACAAAATCTTTTGCCGTTATTTTTTTTATCAGAGAAGTATCCAATTGTAAAAAGGCGCCGGTAGCTACTGCCATTTCATAAGGTGTAAGTACATCTTCGCCGCAGATATTGTAAATGCCGTTTACATTTTTTTCCAGCATGGCATTAATTGCCCAGGCAAAATCGCCTGCATAAGTTGGTGTACGTACCTGGTCGTGAAAAACCTCATACGCTTCTCCTTTCTCTAATTTTTCCTGTACGATTGTTAAGATATTATTACGTTTATTAAAAGGCTTACCATAATTCAATACCGTTCTTACAATGTTCCAGTGGTGTGGATATTGTTGCACCAATGCCTCGGCCTTTACCTTGGTTTCGCCGTAATAATTTACAGGAGCAGGCGTATCTTCTTCATTGTACATGCCTTTTATACCATCAAAAATAAAATCGGTACTGCAGAATAAGAAAACTGCCGCATAATCTTTTGCTGCGGCTAATAAAATTGCGGTACCCTCTATATTTACTTTATCTGCTACTGGTTTATTTAATTCGCATTCATCGGGCTTGCTGATAGCGCCTGCATGAATAATATGTGTGGGCTGGTGTTTTGCAAAAATTGCAGCTACTGCTCCTGCATTGGTAAAATCCAGTTCCTCATACATAAAATGAGGGTGAATAAAAGGTAACCGGCTTTCTCCTTTTCCGGTTGCAATTACCGTGTGGTTATTGTTAAGCAATTGATCCACCATGTAATAACTTAAAAATCCGTTAGCTCCTGTAATTAATATTTTCATTAAAACAAAGATGCTGTATAAATTTTATCAGAACAATTTTTATTACCACTAAATATGCATGGTGTTTGTTAATCAGAATTTGTTGTTTAGAGAAGTCAAGTCTTAAAGACTTGAATTCTCTTCATTACTCCCGTATAACAGTTGGCGTATTACTTACCATCCAGGTGGCAAATGTTTCTGCTATCTTCCAGGTATTGCCGGCATATTTTTGAGGCCTTGCTATTACATAATCTAAAAAATCTTTTACGTTGGCATTGGTAACTATTTGCATAGCTGTAAACAATTTTTTACCATTAAATATTCCTCCGGTAATATCCTGGTCTTGCCCATTGTTTTGCTGCAGCATTTCTTTGCCGGTAAATTTTATATCGGCCACTAAAGAATCGATCAAGCTACTTTCCTGTTGTTCATTTAAAGTTGCCGGTGTATTAAAATCATAAAAATTGCCGCCAGTTACATGTTCAAAATAAACGGCATTTTTCACCATACCATATATCCGTCCTTTGTATTTTACGGGATAATTAACCATGGTGTATATCAGGTCATTTTTTTGCGGCTTTTTTTGGGGATCGTACAGATGCAAACCAAAATAATAATAGTCGCTCTTTATCAAACTACACTTGCCCCATCCTGTTTTTGCAGTATCAGTATTGTCGTTTGTAAAGTTGCGCCTGAGTAAGCCTGCCTGGCCTTTTTCAATAACGGCTTTAGCACCTGCCGGCATTTGCACCTGCACCACAGTGATACTATCGCCTGCGGCAACGATATAACCGGTAATAGTAAATACAAAAAGCTCTTTTTTACTCTCTTGCTGCGCTGTTAATTGCAATGCTGCAAAAAACATGATATAAATCATCACATAAAATTTCATTGCTATAAGTTTTAATAAATGTAAGTTGTTGTTATTATGCAGTAAATACCTTGTGCAGGGTATATTTATTTTGCTGCAACGTCAAAAAAGTATTAATAATTTGTGTAGAAAAGTATCGCAACCGCTAATGTGTATTTTTGACACATCAAAAAATCAAGTCTTTAACTTATCTTTGGCACATGGAAAAGAAAGTAACAAAAATAGGTGTACTTACTTCCGGTGGTGATAGTCCGGGCATGAATGCTGCCGTACGTGCAGTAGTGCGTACCGGTATCTACCATGGGATGGAAGTATTTGGCATTATGAGAGGCTATAGTGGCATGGTGGAAAATGACATTTTTCGTATGGAAAGTAAAAGTGTGGCCAACATTATTCAGCGTGGCGGCACTATTTTAAAAACATCACGTTGTAAAGAATTTTTTACCCCCGAAGGCAGAAAGATCGCTTACGAAAATTTAAAGAAGCATGGCATCAATGGCCTGGTGATCATTGGCGGAGATGGCAGTTTTCGTGGCGCACAGATCTTTAGTAATGAATTTGATATTCCCTGTATTGGTTTACCTGGCACTATCGATAAAGATATTGCAGGTACTGATTTTACTATTGGTTTTGATACTGCAGTAAACACTGCTGTTGAAGCTATTGATAAGATAAGGGATACTGCAGATGCTCATGATCGTTTATTCATCATTGAAGTAATGGGCCGTGATGCCGGCTATATTGCCTTACATAGTGGTATAGCAACAGGTGCCGAAAATATCCTGATCCCGGAAAGAAAAACCATCATCACAGATATTGTAAAAGCCCTGGAAGAAAAAGAACGCCGTCATAAACTGGTGAACCTGATTGTGGTGGCAGAAGGCGAAGAGTTTGGTGGTGCCGATGAGGTAGCTAAAGTGATCAAACAAAGATTACCACAACAGGAAGTAAGGGTTTGTATTTTAGGACATATCCAGAGAGGTGGCAGCCCGAGCTGTATGGACCGTTTACTGGCCAGCCGTATGGGTTACCATGCAGTGGAATGTTTAATGGAAGGCAGATTTAATGTTTTTGTTGGAATTGTAAATAACAAAATACATTACACGCCATTGAATGAAGCCGTAAAGAAAAAACAAAGGATCAGCGAAGAATGGATGACAGTGGTGAAAGTATTAAGCAGTTAAATAAGAGTTACGGGTTTGTTTTGTTACGGGTTATTTTATCGTTTGCGATTAATTCATACAAACAACAAAACAAACCCGTAGCCCGTAACACGTAACAAAAAAAAAGACAGAAACTATAAAACACGTAACTCGTTAAAAAATCATGAGCAAAAATCTTACGCAATACCTGCACCGTCAAATGGATAAACAGGCAGGTCTTGAACACTCCCAGAAAAGAACCAAAATTGTAGCTACTGTAGGCCCGGCTTGTGATACCTACGAAAAGTTGCTGGCACTAGTTAAAGCTGGTGTAAATGTATTCCGGCTTAATTTTTCGCATGGTGCTTACGATAGCAAAAAACAAATTATCGATTACATCCGTGAGATCAATAAAAAAGAACCTTACAATATCGCTATACTGGGAGACCTGCAAGGCCCTAAATTAAGGGTAGGCGAACTGGAAGGTGGCAGCCTGGAATTAAAGGAAGGCGATGAAATTATTTTAACCACCGAAAAGATGGTGGGCACCAAAGAAAAGATATATGTAAGTTATCAAAACCTGGCTACCGATGTAAAACCAGGAGAACGTATATTTTTTGATGATGGCAAAATGGAAGTACAACTGGTAAAAGTGTTAAGCGATAAAGAAGTTCTGATAAGGGTAAGCCTTGGAGGAACGCTGCTTCCTAAAAAGGGGGTAAACCTTCCCGATAGTGAACTGACCATGCCTTCACTTACACCAAAAGATATTGAAGACCTTGAATTCATTATTGATAATAACCTGGATTGGGTAGCGCTTTCATTTGTAAGAAAAGCCATTGATATTACTGATCTTAAAAAAAGAATTAAAGCAAAGGATAGTAAGATAAAAGTGATCGCTAAAATTGAAATGCCTGAAGCGTTGAAAAACATCAGGGATATTATTGTAGAAAGCGATGGTATTATGGTGGCCCGTGGCGACCTGGGAGTGGAAGTTCCGGTAGAGCAGGTGCCGATCATTCAAAAAGAACTGATACGCAAATGTATGCACCGTGCCAAGCCCGTAATTGTGGCTACGCAAATGATGGAAAGTATGATGGAGCGTACCAAACCCAACCGCAGTGAGGTTACCGACGTTGCCAATGCGGTACTGGAAGGTGCGGATGCCGTGATGTTAAGTGGCGAAACTGCTATGGGAGATTATCCGACACTCGTTGTGGAAATGATGAGCAAGATCATCCAGGAAGTAGAAAAAACGGTGTATGATTACGACAGAGATGATATCCTGAAGCCACAACCCCACTCCCCTTCATTTTTAAGTGATGCCATTTGTTACAGTGCCTGTAAACTGGCACAGGATACCAATGCCACCGCTTTGATAGGTATGACACAAAGTGGTTACACCGGATTTATGCTCAGTAGCTATCGCCCTAAATCCTTGTTGTATATTTTCAGTAAAGAAAGAACGCTGATCAACCAGCTTAGTCTAAGCTGGGGCGTTAGAGCCATTTATTATGCCGAAGAAGAAAGCCTGGATGATATCATTTCAGATGAAATAGAGATATTGAAGCAAAGAGGATTTTTAAAAACCGGCGATGTAGTGGTAAATACCGGCAGTACGCCTGTGGATCTTCATTTACCTACCAACATTATTAAAGTAACAAAAGTAGAATAGAGTAAAGCTGCCAGGCAAGCCTGACACTTCAATAAAAACGGTAAGACTTTAAAAGCCTTACCGTTTTTTTATGGTCTTATTTTTACTGCCAGCAGCAAACAATAATTGCAGCAATAATATTCCCCACCACGGTATAGCCACAGTTGATAAGGTACAAACCCCAGGGCCTTTTTTCGTACAGGTACGAAACAGATATGGCAGTAGTGCCAAATAACAAACCTGTTATGGCACCAATCTTTACGCCACTCATCCAGCATGCAGTAATATCCATACGGTGTACTAAAATTGAAAGACCTGCTGCAGTTAATACCATCAATACCAGGGAGCCGCCAAACATTATCCCCATTCCCTTTTTAGCTTCGGGGTCGTTAGGGTTAATTTTGGTATACTCCAGCCATTTTTTTGCAAATAGAACTTTTGAATACCATACTGCGCCAATTGCCCAGTAAGCAATGCCAGCTACCAATACGGCCAGCCAGTTAATGTCGTTTAAAAATTCGGTGTTCATGCCTGAAGGTTTAGGTTAAAGAAAATGATTAAACAAAATAGAAATAATTTTCTCAAATTGCAAGTATGTACAATTATCACAACAGAACTTTCCGCTCTGTTGCCAACAGCAGCAATGGAGAAGTGGATGCCACAACTGTCTTTACATACCAGCAATCGGGCATTATTGTTACCGCAACTTATAGTGGCGGCAATATTATCAGCGGCAGCTTAATTGCATTGGTTGATGCTAAAGGGAAATTAGATATGCGGTACCAGCATGTCAATACTCAAAACCAGTTAATGACGGGGATTTGCATTTCTACTCCTGAAATTTTACCTGATGGAAAAATAAGGCTGCATGAAAAATGGCAATGGACAAGTGGTGATATGAGTAAAGGAGAATCTGTAATTGAAGAGATGTAGTAATAAAAAAAGGAAAGCGTTTTAAACTTTGAGCATTCCCGTCGGTGAAGACACCGACCAGGGAAACAAAAAATAAGGCCGCATGAAAAATGGCAATGCACAAGTGGTGATATGAGTAAAGGAGAATCTGTGATTGAAGAGATGTAGTAATAAAAAAAGGAAAACGTTTTAAGCTTTGAGCATTCCGGTTGGTGAAGACACCGACCAGGGAAGCAAAAAATAAGGTCGTATGAAAAATGGCAATGCACAAGTGGTGATATGAGTAAAGGAGAATCTGTGATTGAAGAGATGTAGTAATAAAAAAAAGAAAGCGTTTTAAACTTTGAGCATTCCGGTCGGTGAAGACACCGACCAGGGAAACAAAATTAATACCGTATTTCTGACTTGGTACCCAAGCCACGTCGTGGCGGCATTTTGGTAACATGTCCGCTGTAAAGGCCCAAAAGCCCATCGGGGCGATATTTTATCGAAGCCTGCACTAAAGAAATGTCGCCCCGATGGGGCTTAGATAAAAAACCTGTTTTGTATTGTTACCAAAATGCCGCCACGATGTGGCTAAAACAATTTATTTCGCCTGCATAAACTTCAACAAATTCTTCTTCGCAGTATTTTTTATTTTATTCTGAAAAAACTTATTCCATCCCAGCAACCAACCGCTGAAGCCCAATGCCTGTGCACTCCATTTATGCAAACTGAAGGCATCACTATGTTCAATAATTTTACCACCAGCAAACTTCATATTCGCCCTCACTTTGTTTACCACTTTTCTACCTGTTTTACTAAATGTATACGTTGCTACCCAATCACAGGTGCTGTATTCTTCATCCAGATCGATAATGTTTCCATAGGTTAATGAAAAATCTTTGGCATTTTTACAAAGCATCTCCCACATACATTTTACTTCATCAGCTTTTAACAAACCAAAGGCAGGGTCAAAGAAAACAATATCATCGCTATAGCAACTGTTCATAGTTGCATAATCCTTTTTTTGAAATGCAGTATAAAATTGAGCAATCGTTTGTGCATTATTTGACATAGAAACAGTTTAGATTCGTTAAATTTAGCATTCAAATAAATACAAAATGAAAAAATATTTCCTTGTTCTCTTCTTTTGTTCTTTTATCGCAGTGCAACTTACTGCCCAGGATACCGATTCGCTTTGGGTAAGAGATAACTATTATAAAATTGAACGCATGATCACCATGAGAGATGGTGTTAAGTTGTTTACCGCCTTTTATATTCCTAAAGACAGTACACAAAAACACCCGATTTTGTTCAACCGTACCCCTTACACCTGTTCTCCTTATGGCGAAGACAAATTCAGCCCACGTTTGTACGGCTCTTACTGGATCAACTATTTAAAAGAAGGTTATATCATTGCCATACAGGATGTAAGAGGAAAATGGATGAGCGAAGGAGAATATGTGGATGTACGCCCATTTAATCCCAATAAAAAAGACAAGGAGATCGATGAGGCCAGCGATACCTATGATGCTATCGACTGGATGATCAATAATATTCCGGGCAATAATAAAAGAGTGGGTGTATTTGGAATTTCCTATCCCGGATTTTATAGCACCATGGCGGCATTAAGTAATCATCCTGCATTAAAAGCAGTGAGCCCGCAGGCGCCGGTTACCGATTGGTTTATTGGCGACGACTTTCATCATAATGGCGCATTAATGGTAATGGATGCTTTTAATTTTTATAGCGGCTTTGGTATTCCCAGGCCAAAACCAACCATGACGGGCAAACCTGGTTATGAAATTCATTCGCAGGATAATTATGATTTCTTTTTAAAGACAGGCGCATTAAAAAATTTCAGTAAAATAATGGGCGACAGTATTGCTTTCTGGAATGACCTGATGAATCATCCCAATAATGATGCCTGGTGGCAGGCACGCAATCCAAGAAATTTTGTTACCAATATAAAACCTGCTATATTGGTTGTAGGCGGATTGTTTGATGCAGAAGATTGCTTTGGAGCATGGAATTTATACAAAGCCATTGAAGAAAAAAGTAAGAACACCGATAACCGTTTAGTGATGGGGCCATGGTTTCATGGTGGCTGGGGTGGCAGAAGCGAAGGTGATTATTTAGGGAATGTTAGATTTGGCAGTAAAACAAGTGAATATTATCAACGCAATATCGAAATCCCGTTCTTTAATTTTTATTTAAAACTAAAAGGCACCGTACACGATATTGCTGAAGCCAATATTTTCTTCAGCGGTGCTAATAAATGGAAAACATTTAATCAATGGCCGCCTGAAAATATTGAGTACAAAAGTATTTACGCTAAATGGGATGGCACGCTAACCGAAATCAATGCAGCGTCGATGTTTAAACCAGAGGACAGGGCAAAGCGTCCGCAATCTTATAGTGAATACATCAGCGATCCGGCGCATCCGGTTCCCTATACCGAAGATGTACACCTGGGCAGAACAAGAGAATATATGACCGACGATCAGCGCTTTGCAAGCCGCAGAACGGATGTGCTTAGTTTTTCAACGCCTGTATTAAGCGATGAGGTGACTTTAGCAGGCCCATTGGTGGCCGACTTAATGGTTAGCCTCTCCACCACCGATGCAGATTTTGTTGTTAAACTCATTGATGTTTTTCCGGATGATTTTAAATATGATGAAAAAGAATCTGGCAAAGGAAACGGCAAAGATTACCCGATGGCTGGTTACCAGATGCTGGTACGCGGGGAAATCATGAGGGGTAAATTCCGTAACAGCTTCGAAAAACCCGAACCTTTTGTTCCCGGTAAGATCACCGAAGTAAAATACACTTTACCGGACGTTGCACATACATTTAAGAAGGGCCACAAGATAATGATACAGGTGCAGAGCAGCTGGTTTCCTATTGCAGATAGAAATCCGCAGACCTTTACAGATATTTATCATTGCAACGATAGTGATTTTCAAAAATCAACCATCCGCATTTATCATGATGTAAATAATCAAACCAAATTCATTTTGCCAATTATAAAATAATATGAGAAAAATATTTTTAAGTTTTTGCGGATTAGTGGCAATGCATACAATTGTATTGGCACAAGGTAGTTTTGTAAAAGAAAATTACACCAAGTTTGATACTACTATTACCATGAGGGATGGCATCAAATTATACACCGTGATCTATATGCCCAAAGACGAATCACAGTCCTACCCTTTTTTAATGGAACGTACGCCCTACTCTGCCGGGCCTTATGGTGCCAATAATTACCCCCGTTCATTAGGCCCTAATGAAAACCTGATGAAAGAAAAATACATTTTTGTTTACCAGGATGTACGTGGCCGTTACATGAGCGAAGGCACCAACTTAGAAGTAACACCTTATATCGCCAACAAAAAAAGCAAAGCTGATGTTGATGAAAGCAGCGATACGTATGATACAGTTGACTGGCTGATAAAAAATATTAAAAATAATAATGGCCGTGTGGGGTTAGCGGGTATTTCTTACCCGGGGTTTTATGCAACAGCATGTTTACCCGGCGCACATCCGGCAATAAAAGCAGTGAGTCCCCAGGCACCGGTTACGGATGAGTTTATAGGTGACGATGCTAATCACAATGGTGCTTTCTTTTTGTTAGACAATTTCAGTTTTATGAATTTCTTTGATATGGAAAGAAACGGCCCGGTTAAGGATTATGACAAACCACTTTTTAATGCAGGGTCGAGAGATGCTTATAAATTTTATTTACAGATGGGCACTATAAAAAATACCAATAGTGCAAAATATTACAATAACAAAAGTGTTATCTGGAACGAATATTTACAACACGATACTTATGATGCTTACTGGAAGGCAAGAAATATCCGTACACATTTAAAAAATATCAGTACACCAACATTGGTGGTGGGTGGCTGGTTTGATGCAGAAGATCTTTTTGGTGCATTACATACTTATGAAGCCATAGAAAAACAAAGTGCAAAAAACAATAACCGTTTGGTGATGGGCCCATGGACGCATGGTGCCTGGGCCGGTGGCGATTGGAGCAAATTTGCAACGCATGAATTTGGCAGCAACACCAGTAAATATTTTCAGGATAGTTTAGAAACCACTTTCTTTAATTTTTATTTAAAAGATAAAGGCAGTTTTACCGCCAGCGAAGCCACCGTATTTGAAACCGGCAGCAACCAGTGGAAAAGTTATCCTGCATGGCCTCCAAAAAATGAAGCACCAGTGGTTTACTATTTTAATGATAACAATACACTCTCTTTACAAAAAACAAATACACCCAATAGTTTTGACGAATACATCAGCGACCCTGCCAAGCCCGTGCCTTATACCAATGGTACATTCGGCAGGCGCAATAATGAATACATGGCCGAAGACCAGCGCTTTGCGGCTGTACGCCCTGATGTAGTGGTTTTTGAAACAGAAGAACTAACTGAAGACCTTACACTATCCGGAAGAATTAATGCCGATCTTTTTGTAAGCATTACCGGTACGGATGCTGATTTTATTGTAAAGCTGATTGATGTATTGCCTGATACTACTGCAACGCCTAAAGGTTCGCCAAGAGGTTTCAGTATGGCAGGATACCAACGTTTGGTAAGGGCCGAAGTAATGAGGGGTAAATTCCGTAACAGTTATGAAAAACCTGAGGCCTTTGTTCCCAATAAAATAAGCGAAGTAAAATTTGACCTGAATGATGTGGCACATACTTTTAAAAAAGGGCATAAAATAATGGTGCAGGTACAAAGCAGCTGGTTTCCGTTAGTAGACAGGAATCCACAAAAATTTATGCGGATACCCGATGCTACTGAAAAAGATTTTCAAAAAGCATCGATAAGGATTTATCATGATGCGGTGAATGCCAGTAAAATTGTATTACCGGTATTGAAAAATTAATTATACTGAATTGCCCCGGCCTGAAGGCCGGGGCAATAAAAAATAAAATGCTATGCAGAAAAATTATTTTTTAATCCTTTGCTTATTATTATCCTTAAAAAGTTTTTCGCAATTGAATATAGTTCCCATGCCTGCGGAAGTGAAGATGGGCAAAGGGAATATGCTGATCAATCCCAATACACAAATTGTTGTAGAAGGCAGCAACCTTGAAAAATGTGCTGCGGTATTAAACGATTACCTATTAGCCCGGTATGGAATGAAATTGAAAACGGTGAAAAAATATTCTTCCTCTAATTCAATAACACTGAATTACGAAAGACTGGATAATGAATTGCCCGGGGCTTATAATTTAACTGCTGATAAAAAAGGCATTTACATTACAGGTGACAATGAAGAAGGCGTTTTTTACGGTGTTCAAACTTTGTTGCAATTATTTGAATCACCGGACAAGAGTGCTGCCATTGTAAGAATAGCCCCACTGGCAAAAATACCTTATGTAAGTATACAGGACCATCCACGTTTTGCTTACCGTGGTATGCACCTTGATGTGGCCCGTCATTTCTTTCCGGTTTCTTTTGTTAAAAAATATATTGATTATTTAGCCGCTTATAAATACAATACTTTTCACTGGCACTTAACCGATGACCAGGGCTGGCGTATTGAAATAAAAAAATACCCGCTGTTAACACAAGTGGGTGGTTGCAGGGCACAAACATTAATTGGCCGGTACGGCAGCGATAAATATGACGGCACAAAATATTGTGGTTATTACACACAGGAACAAATAAAAGAGATCGTACAATATGCTGCCGACCATTACATTACCGTAATACCTGAAATTGAAATGCCGGGACATGGTATGGCGGCATTGGCAAGTTATCCTTTTCTTGGTTGTACCAAAGGGCCTTATAAAACTTTTGAAACCTGGGGTGTAATTGAAGATGTGTTTTGTGCAGGTAATGATAGCACTTTTACTTTTTTACAGAATGTGTTAGATGAAGTAATAAAATTATTTCCATCAAAATATATACATATTGGCGGAGATGAATGCCCCAAAGAAAGATGGAAGACCTGCCCCCTTTGCCAGAAAAGAATTAAGGATAATAACTTAAAAGATGAACATGCATTACAGAGTTATTTTATCAACCGCATGGAAAAATATTTAAACAGCAAGGGGAAAAATATTATTGGCTGGGATGAAATTTTAGAAGGCGGCCTTGCACCTAACGCTACCGTAATGAGCTGGCGTGGTGAAGAAGGTGGGATTGAAGCAGCCCAACAAAATCATGATGTGATCATGACACCGGGCAGCCATTGTTATATTGATCATGCTCAATCTGAAAATGAAGACAGTATCACTATCGGCGGTTATCTCCCATTAGAAAAAGTGTACAGCTACGAACCTATTCCTGCTGTTTTAAATGCTGCACAGGCCAAACATATTTTAGGCGCACAAGCCAATTTATGGACAGAATACATTGGTAATACCAGTAAAGTGGAGTACATGATCTTTCCCCGTATGATTGCATTGAGTGAAGTATTGTGGAGCCCGAAAGAAAAAAGAGATTGGAAAAATTTTGAAAGCAGGTTGCCTGCTGTTTTTGAAAGATTAGATAAACAGAAAATTAATTATAGTAAGGCGTATTATGATCCAAAAGTAAGTGTTACCGCCACAATAGATTTTGATGGAGTAAACATATCGGTTACTTCAAAACAAAAGAAGAGTATGTATTATTTTGGAAATAAAAATGAAAGCAAATTTTCTTTGTTCACAGATTCTATAAGTACAAAAATTAAAACATCAGGAGTATATGGCATTAGATTGCTTGGAAAAATGAATCCTTCCATTCAGGGAGAGAAATGGGGCGTAGCTATGCTCTCTCCATTTAATTACCTGTTTTCAACTGATATCCCATTCCATTTCAACAAAGCTACTGGCAAAAAAATAACCCTTGCAACTGAACCCAGCAAAAACTATCCCGGCAATGGTGCATTCACATTAGTAGATGGAGTGCAGAATGAAAAAGGCCTTGCAAAATCAAATGAGTTTTTAGGTTTTGCAGGAAAAGATCTTGATGCGATGATCGACCTGAAAACAACAAGCGACATCAGTAAAATAACGGTTCATGTAATGGATCAAAACGGCAGCTGGATCTATTTACCATCAGCAGTGGAAATAACTTATTTGCCTGACAGCGACCTTACTCCAGAACTTATTGCCGCTGCTCCAAAGGAAACAAAAATTATTGATCCTATAAAAGATAAAGGTGCTAGAACGATTGTGTTAGAAGCTAAACATGGCTGCAGGTTTGTGCATGTGGTGGTGAAAAATTTTGGCATCATTCCTTCCGGTAATCCCGGTGCCGGTTCGGCAGCCTGGTTATTTGTGGATGAGATTGAAGTAGAATAGGTTTCACGCAAAGAAAAATAAGAAAGCAAAGAGGCAAAGGGAATCTTTCTTTGCATCTTATGCATTAAACTTTTGCAGCTTTACGTGAAATTGTAAAAAATGAAGATGAAAAAAAACTTACTATACATTTTATTACTTTCTTTTTGCAACGTTAGTGCACAGCAACATTATATTGCACCAACGGATTCATTAGTGATAAAAAAATTATCCCAATGGCAGGATTGGAAATTTGGTTTATTGATGCACTGGGGTACGTACAGCCAGTGGGGTGTGGTAGAAAGCTGGAGCATTTGTCCCGAAGATGAAGGCTGGACACAAAGAGACAGCACCCATGGCAAAACCTATAATGAATACAAAAAAAATTACGAAGCCTTACAAACCACTTTCAATCCCCAAAATTTTGATCCTGCAAAATGGGCTGCAGCAGCAAAAGACGCCGGAATGAAATACGTGGTGTTCACCACTAAACATCATGATGGCTTTTGTATGTTCGATACTAAAGAAACAGACTATAAAATCACTTCGCCTAAAACACCATTTTCCACCAATCCAAAAAATAATATTGCAAAAGAAGTATTTGATGCTTTCCGTAAACAAGGTATTGCTACCGGTGCGTATTTCAGCAAACCTGATTGGCACACACAAAATTACTGGTGGCCTTATTTTCCTCCTAAAGACAGGAATGTAAATTACGATCCTAAAAAATATCCGCTGCGTTGGAATGCCTTTAAAGATTTTACCTATAACCAGATAAAAGAACTGATGAGTGAGTATGGCAAAATGGATATCCTGTGGTTAGACGGCGGTTGGGTAAGGCCGAAGAACACTATTGACACTGCAGTGGAATGGCAACGCACCATCACTTACGAGCAGGATGTGGACATGGCTAAAATTGCGGCTATAGCAAGGCGTTATCAACCCGGTTTACTGGTAGTTGACCGCAGCGTAGGCAATGAATATGAAAATTATGTAACACCGGAACAACAGCTCCCTTCTACCCTGTTGCCTTATCCCTGGGAAACCTGTATGACGATGGCCGGTAGCTGGAGTTATGTGCCGCATGACAAATACAAATCCACCAACGAACTGGTACATACCCTGGTGAAAATTGTTGGCACCGGAGGTAACCTGTTACTGAATGTTGGCCCTGATGCAAACGGCGAATGGGACACAGCTGCATACACAAGATTGAAAGAAATTGGTGAGTGGATGAAGATCAATGGCGAAGCGATCTACAATACCCGGCCTGCATCCATTCCAATTTATGACCATAGTTATTATACTATTTCAAAAAATAAATCTGCTGCTTATATTTTAACATTGTTAAAGGAGCAGGACCATTACTTTACTAATGGCGCTCTTTTCCAGGTGGAAGATCTGTATGGAGGAAAGTTTAATCATATCCAGATATTAGGTACCAACATTAAGTTACCGGTTAAAAAGTACAGGGCTACCAATGGTTTGCCCATGCTGGAGATCAGTTTTCCCAATGATAATGGCATCCGGAACCTGAAACATGCAGTTGTTTTTAAACTCATCAAATAAATGCAATCGTTACCGGTAAAAAGCCCTGCTCACCAGCAGAAAACCCTCCGCCGTAAACTGTTTTTAATTATCTTCGCTAAAACTTTATAAATCATGAATCTTCACGAGTACCAGGCTAAGGAATTGCTTAAGAAATACAATGTTCCCGTGCAGGAAGGCATCCCCTGCAACACCCCCACTGAAGCGGAAGAAGCTTACCGCCAAATTCATACCCAATACGGCAGCAAGTTTGCTGTTGTAAAAGCACAAATACATGCAGGCGGACGTGGTAAAGGCAAAATTGCCGGTACCGAACAACGCGGTGTGGCTGTGGGTAAAAATGCTGAAGACGTAAAACAAATTGCACAAAATATATTGGGTGGCACTTTGGTGACCATTCAAACCGGTCCTGCCGGTAAACTGGTGAATAAGATCATTGTTGCACAAGATGTGTATTATGAAGGGCCTACCCCGGTGAAAGAATTTTACCTGAGTATTTTAATGGACAGGGCCAAAGGACAAAATGTAGTAATGTACAGTACCGAAGGCGGTATGAACATTGAAGATGTGGCACATGATACACCAGAAAAAATATTTAAAGAATGGGTACACCCAAGTGGTGGCTTGCAGGGTTTCCAGGCACGTAAAATTGCTTTTAACCTGGGCTTAAGCGGTAATGCTTTTAAAAACTGCGTAAAGTTTGTAACCAATTTATACAATGCTTATGTTGGTTTAGATTGCGGTATGTTGGAAATAAACCCTTTGTTTAAAACCAGCGATGATAAAATTATTGCCGTGGATTGCAAGATGAATATTGATGATAATGCATTGATGCGCCATCCCGACCTTGCGGCGATGAGAGATATCAGTGAAGAAGATCCTACAGAAGTGGAAGCAGGCAAATTCAACCTGAACTTTGTAAAATTAGATGGTAATGTAGGTTGTATGGTAAATGGTGCCGGCCTTGCGATGGCTACTATGGACATGATTAAATTAAGTGGCGGCGATCCTGCCAACTTCCTTGATGTAGGTGGTACAGCTAATGCACAAACAGTGGAAGCCGGTTTCCGTATTATTTTAAAAGACCCGAAAGTAAAAGCGATCCTCATTAATATTTTTGGTGGTATTGTACGTTGCGACCGTGTGGCGCAGGGTGTTATCGATGCCTACCAGTCTATCGGCAATATCAGCATTCCTATCATTGTACGTTTACAAGGTACCAATGCAGATGTAGCTAAAAAATTAATTGACGAAAGTGGCCTTAAAGTACAAAGTGCTATCTTATTAAGCGAAGCCGCAGCATTGGTAAACAAAGCTGTAGCCTAAGCGATACCTTTTTAGATTTTTGTAACCAAACAAACGAAAGATCCTGTCTTTATTGACGGGATTTTTTTGTGGGTGGATGTGGTGTTGTGATTTTTGTTAGATTGCAGTAGATGAACCAGGTAACAAGATTGATACAAGCATAATTAAATGACAACCAGGAATCAAACCATATTAGTAATTTTTTTTGCCGCCTATCTTTTTACAGTTTTATTTACTGATATATCTTTAGTAGGATTTTGGACAGATATCATTTTTTCAATTTTGTTATCCCAGTTTGCACTGCGGATTGTTTTTAGGAAAGGCATTATAAAATCATGGTTAACTGTTATACTAAAGATTTCAACAGTTTTTCTTTCCGCAATTGTGTTTGGTTTAATAGCGTATAGTTTTACAAATATGTTTATCCTGGATACTTTTAAAATGCGTAGCTTTTACTACCAAAAAGTTAACGGCAGAATTTTTCATGCTTACTTTAAACCTGTTGGAGCTTATGCTGGTGGCTACGGAAATTTTTGGATAACAGAAAGCCCGAAGTATTTTCCGGTAATTGAAAAACGTATTTATTATGACAGAACAGTGCATTGGAATTTTAATGACGATACCTGGGAAGGACAGCCGGTTGACAACTACGAAATGGTAAGAAATTATATTAAGGATGAAATTATCGATAAGGGAAAGTAACAACCAGGTCTAAAAAATTTATAATCATAAAAAAACATTTCACTCATGAGTATGATCGGCAATTTACTTCGGGTAACCAAAACAGACCTTGAAGCTTATTTAAAAGACAGTTCCTTATTAGAGAGCAGTATTTATGACGAAGAAACGGATGATGAAAATCCTAACCTGACAGACATTGACAAATCATGGGATGGCATTTTATTTTTGCTCACCGGGCAAAATGTTGCCAATACCGATCATCCATTGGCAAAGGTTTTATTCAGCGGGCAAATTATTGATGAAGAGCAGGACCTGGGTTATGGCCCGGCACATTATTTAACACCTGAACAAGTGGCTGACCTAAATGATCAGCTTTCAAAAATCACCACTGCAGAGCTGAAACAAAAATATGATCCTGAAAAAATGGAAGCCATAGAAGTATATCCATCCATCTGGACCGAAGAAGGTGATGGAGCTTTTGAGTATTTAAGTGAATATTTTAAAACTGTACAGGAAGTATATTCGGAAGCTGCAAAAAACGGGGAAGCGATAATAACTTTTATAAATTAAAAGAATCAGGCAAAAAATGACTTGCAGAATTGCCATTTGGAAAAAGGCTGATCTAAAAGGTCACCTGCTTTCTACTGGCGCTGCTACTACTACGTTTAAGTATGAAGAACAAACAGTCCCAAGTAAAAAATAAATAACCTGTCATGAAACCAATCTTTTCAACATTTTTATTCTGCTTTATTTGTACCGGCCTTTTTGCACAAACTCCTGCAAAGCTTTTAGCCGATACAAAAACTATAGCGCAGGCAAATAAAGTTGTAAAAAACTATCCTCAACTTGATGCTAAAATGTTTATGTTATTTTCTAATAAAGATACTTCCGACATTACGCTTCCGCTATTTGCTAAAAAAAACGGCTTTACTTTTAGCATTGATAACTATAGCTATAAGATCATCGATTCTATCACCTATCCCGAATTCAGGGCAAGCTATATTTATTTAGATGGTAACCAGCTATCTTTAAAATCAATTGACAGCATAAGAAATATCATTCTTGCAAAATTCAAAAACGGCAGTTCCTTTTTTGACCTCGTGAAAGAATATACGATGGATGGGAACCCCACAGGCGACTTAGGATGGTTTACAGAAAGCATGATGGCAAAAGAATTTGAAACGGCCATCCGGCAACATAAGAAAGATGACATCTTCACCATCGACATTCCTGAAAATAAATGGTACTATGTAACACTAAAAACCTTTGATGACAGAAAAGTAAAAGAGTTGGCGGTGCTAAAAATAAAAACAGGTCATTAAGATTTGTCAGCAGCAATTAAACTGAACCCGATACTCATGCCTAACTTCTTTTACAAAACGCTCTACTTTGAAAGTTTTACTTATGTAACAGACACCACTCCGCAACTGTTAACCGGTAAGCTGGAAGTACTATTTAATGAAAAACAAGGCTGGTTTAAATCGCCCAATTTAAAAGGCGAATTTTTAGAATACCCTGCTATATTTAGTATAACACCCAAAAGATGGTTGGTGCAAATACGGGGCGGAGAAGAAAGGGAACCGGCAAAATTAAGCGGCATCATTTCTTCCCTCAATACCACACAAACAAAAATAGACATTGTAGTAAAGCCTAATGCAGTATACCGCTTGTTGTTTTTTGTTTGCTTACCCTTTGCAGTTTTCATCATTATCAAATCATTGCTAACAATGGAATTCCATTTTTCGCTGTTGGGCCCCTGGCCTTTTGTATTTGGTTTGTTTTTTTTATTTATCAGTGCAAAAAATGCAGCTACCAAACTTAGGAATAACTTTGAAAAATATTTAAATATTACGCCTGTTGACATAAAAAATGGGCAAGTCAATAATGAGTAAAACCAACAGAGCCGTCCATATTTATGCAATTCCTTCTCTCTCTGCATCTCAATAGTATTATGCGAAAACTATTATTCCTGTTATGTCTTTTTAAAACAGGTAACCTGTTGGCACAGGAAATAAACTTACAGGGCAGTTATGGCGCCAGCTTCATCGGCGGAGAGAGCATCAACTTTGTTGGCAAAGATTCTTTTTATTTCAATGGCTTTTATTGCACTTATGGAGTTCAGGGTAAAGGCACCTGCGAAATCAGAAATAATTTTTTATACCTGTATTTTGAAAAAGGTAAAAGCAAATTAAAAAAGGATACTTTAAAAAAAGCCATCGTTACAAAATCAGTAACTACCGATAGCAATTCAGTGATCCTGGTAAGAGTCAGCGATAATCATGGTATTCCAATACCCTATGCCACTGTATTTATAGAAGGAGAACATTCTTTATCCACTGGTACTACTACAGATTCATCAGGACAAGTGACATTGAAAGCTAAAAGTAATAACTACCCTCTTCTTATTAAAACCTATGCCTTTGGTATTGAACCCGGGCAATTAAAACTTGACAGTAGTGCCGATTACCACATTACGTTATTTCACCGGCAAGACCAGGCAACAAATAAAGAATTAAATCACGGCGAAGTGTATGTGTATGAAATTGATGAGCTTTCAGAAGACCAGATAGTAATGCGGCCGGAAAAATCTTCTGAGCGGTTTAGAAAATACAATAAGAAAAAAGAATAGTGTGATATTGCTGTAATTACATTTCGTTACCATCAGCATACATAAACAATTCAAACTCCCCTATTTTTGTTGAAACTAAAAACCGGCCTATAATTTTGACGCAGCATACTATTCAGCTTTTAATTATCGGAAGTATTTTTTCCATTATAGGAATAGCTACGCTTGTATTTAAAAAACAGAAAAAAAAGACGGGATTTATTCCGCTTACAATCGGGTTACTTGCCATTACATTAACCATTGCCGGCCCGCTTTCGCAAAGTTATAAACAACTCGATGCCATTCTTACCATTGACAAAAACGATATTTCAGAAATCCAGATCAAGCCTGCAACATACAAAGGAAACGAAACGTTAAGCTTACTTAAGACTACTATTTCCATCACCGACCAGGCAACCATTGACAGTTTGTGTACTGCTATAAACTCCGGTACTATAAGAAATGCAGTAATAAAAAATCCTGCATGGGTCTGCCTGGTAAGGCTGGAAAAAAAGCATGATTCATCTATAGAATTTGCAGTAAAAAATGCAGGCCAGAATACCATAATAGAAGTAAATTCGGATGTAGAGCACGGCTGGAATTATGGCACTATTGATGTACCGCTATTAGGCCAGTTGCTTACACGCATTTCAAAATAGAAATAAGATTTTTCTTTGTATTTTTAATACCGTAACCGTTTTTACCAATAAACTACCTTATCTACTTTTATAATCCTCTTATGCGCCTTACAACCCTTCTTTTACTCTTGTTCCTGTATTCCGGCATTGCATTTTCTCAAACCACTCCAACACCCAAAACTATGTTGTGGAAGATAACCGGCAATAATTTGAAGCAGCCTTGCTATTTATATGGCACCATGCATTCAAGAGATAAGAGGGTCTATTATTTAGGTGATTCTGTTTATAGCAGCATGAAGTCCTGTACCGGTTTTGCAATGGAAATTGACCCGGGAGAATATGTAGATACGTTTATTAATTCAATAGAAAATGAACACCTTGATATCAGCTACCGCCAGGCAGTAGAAAGCGACTTGTTGCAAAAGAAAACAGACCCATACAAAAACAGCAGCCGCCAGTTTGATTCTTTAATGATAAAAATGAGGGAACGCTATAATGATATTTCAGCCCGTGATATTGCCCGGCTGCGAAAGGCCTATCGCAGAAGGGACAGGAATGATATGCGTACAGCACTTGACCTGTATCTTTTTGACCTTGCAAAAAGACAAGGCAAAATAGTGGGTGGCATTGAGGATATTACTGACCAGACTTCTTTAAAGGATGAACTGGGTAATCCATTTGACCCGGATGAATTTTTAAAAAATCAACGAAAAAAATATGCCGATGTGGAAGAATGGATGATAGATAACTATACCAAAGCGGAGCTTGATAATATACACGAATTCAGTAAACAAAGCCAGTCGAAAGAACAGTTTAGTTTAATGCTGAGCAACCGCAATTATAAAATGAGCAGGCGTATAGATAGCCTGGGAAAGATCAGGAGTACTTTTTGTGCAGTAGGTGCAGCGCATTTGCCCGGTGATTCGGGAGTGATAAACCTGTTGCGAAAAAGAGGATTTACTGTTACCCCGGTTTTCTCTTCCAAAACAATTGAGCCCGGAGATATTAAGATCGATAACCAGTTACAAAAGCTGATCAGCATTTCTGATGCCGATTCTAATTATATAGTACAAATGCCCGGAAAGCCAACCATACTTACCAGTATTACCAACAAACTCTATGTTAAAACTTATAAAGAACTGTCGAATGAAATTCTTTTGATGAGTGGTGTTTATGAAGATGGTAACCTGGCGAAAACGATTGACGAGGAAGTGGCAGAAATGACAAGATTCTTTTCACGCAATGACATAAAGCTATATTCCAGCAATAAGATAGTACGGCAGCAATTAAATGGCTATGATGTAAATTTTAAAAGCCGTGAAGGTTTTATCAGGATACAGTTATTTTATAATGCCGGAAAAACCTACATGTTTGCCGTTGGTTCTAAATACAAAGACAGCCTTGGTTCTGCCCGTTGCGAAAATTATATCAACAGTTATACCATGATCCTCAACAGGCCGAAGCCTGCAAGCAATATGCTTTCTTTTACCTGTCCCGACAAAGCCTTCAGCGTGTCATTACCAGCACTGCCTAAAAAAGAAATAGTAGCAGGTGATAACACTTTCACTAAAGAAGATGTTACACTTTTCAGTAGTGTGGATACCAAAGCAAAAATCAATTACCTCGTACTTTTAAAAGAACCTTTTAAAGGATACTTCTTTGATTTTGACAGTACAATTTTTGTGCAAACTGTAAATGAAATTAAAAAAGGTATCAGGCAGACAGATATGTCTGTAGAAAATATTATCCTTGACGGATACCCTGCATTAAAAGTAAAAATAAGAGGAGAAGCAGACGATAAAAATTTTGTGATCTATGCTGCATTAGCCATACGCCATAACAGAATGTACAACCTTACCACCCGTAGTTTGATAACAGAGGATAATGAAGTATTATTTGACCAGTTCATTAATTCCTTTCGTTTTCTGCCTTATACTGCAACTCCTTTTGAAAAACAAGCTGGGGGCGATAACCTGTTTTCTGTAATGGCTCCATCTCCTGTTTATTACCTCCGTAACAATGTGTATGAACAGGAAAAACATAAAACCACATCGGTAAAGCGTACGGATTATTTTTCGGTTGATAGTAATACGGCCATGTCTTATGGCATTACAGCACTGGGTCTGGGTAAATATTATTGGGTGGAAGAAGAAAAAAAATTGTTAGATGATTATGCCAGGATCAATTTTAACGATTCGCTTGCTACGGATAATGTATTGAACACTGATTCTCTGGTATATAAAAAAAATGTTTACAACGGTGGCATTGAAGGAAGAGAATTATTGCTGAAGAACCTGGTCAACAATTCGTTTGTAAGATTACGTATCATGCATTATGCAGATTCTGTTTTTATCCTTAATTTAAAAGGAGACCAGGAGCTGGTGATGAATGAAAATACAGACCTGTTCTTCAACAGTTTCAGGTTTATTAATGAAAATTTTTCAAGCACTGCGTTTACTTCCAAAACTGCACTGCTTATCAGCGACCTTCAATCTGCTGACAGTAGTATCTGCATCGGTGCAGCGGCTGCATTGAGAAAAGGTTTCCGCTTTCCGAAGCAAGACCTGCCACAATTATTAGATGCATTTTTATTCCCGTACAAAACAATTAAAAACAACAGCACTAACCAGGCTGCACTTTTGGCACAAACAATTGCCCCCTATACCGGAACAACAGTTTTTGATTTTATAAAAGCAAACTATCCTGCATTACAAGGCAAACGTGAAGATATAAGAATGCTGATGCTGAATATTTTATCTGCAAGCAACAATGCAGCAGCTTACCAGGTATTGAAAACACTTTTACTAAATGAACCGCCGCCTCTTGCTGCTGACTACGGAATTGTATTAAGTAATCTGAGTCATTCGCCTGCAATTACAGCAAGCTTGTTTCCGGATATTGCTATTAAGTTAAAGAATGACGACCTGGCTCCTCTTATCATTGATATTGCCAATATGCTTACCGACAGTAATCAGCTGCAATATGCATCTTTAAAAAATTATGAGGATGATATTATACATGCCGGCAAACAATTACTGAAGAAGTACCGGGCTGAGAACAATGATAATTTTTATGCACCGCACACTATTGGTATATTACAAATGCTGGCCAAAATAAATCAGAAAACTGCAAGAGCTGTGCTGAATGATTTTATTGAATTAGGAAATTACACTTTAAATTCGGTAATTATTGTAGCCTTACTGCAGAATGATCAACCTGTAGCTGGTTCTGTAATAGATAACTTCTGCTCTAATCCTGAACGCCGTATCCAGTTATATGATGCTTTAATAAACGTTGGCAGGCAATCATCATTCAAAGGAGAATATGCAAGCCAGCGATCTTTTGCCGAAGCTTTTGCCACTGCGTATACCAACAATGAAATAACTGCAGACATCCCCAAATATTTTGACATTGCAGCCATTAAAGATGTAATGGTGAATGACACCATGCGCCGCTTTTATGTTTTTAAAGTAACCTGCCAATACAGGCGCAGCAATGAATTTTATACCTGTATTATCGGGCCGTTCTCAACAGTAACAACTGATCTTTCAATTAAGGCAGGCGAAGAAAAATTTATATTGTACAGGAGTAAATTTGACACCAATAATATTGATAAACTTTTTTCTGATTATATTGATAAATTTAAAAAATAAGAGTGGCAGAAAATAAAGACAATTAAGTACATAACACTTTTAATAGTAAAAAGCAAAATACTATCACCATATGAAAAAAGCATCATTGATTATCGTTTTTCTCTTCGGCAATTTTTTGCTGTGTGCAGCGCAGGAAAAATTTTTGTATACCAAAGACTTTAAAATTATTCTTGCTAAAACAAAAGATGCCGGCAGCAACCTGTTTTATGATAAACTGCTTAAAAGATTCCAGGCTGATGATTCCACTTTAACAAGGCCCGAGATCTTATCATTATTAATCGGTTTTACTGATAAGCCTGCATATAAACCTTACACCGTTCTTGAAACGGAAAGGCTGATCTACAAACTTAACGACGACGGGAAATTTAAAGCAGCACATGATACTGCAGTAATACTTTTAAAAACATACCCGTTAAGTTACCAGGGATTAAAAGAATTATCATACAGTTACAGCAAACTGGATAAAGCTGATAGTGCAGAATATACTTTGAACCTCGTGGCTAAGATCATGTCGGCCATGATGTATAGCGGTGATGGCAGATCTGCAGAGACTGCGATGTTTGCACTGGGCCCTGCTGATGGACAACATTTAATTACCGGTGCAGGATTAAGCCTTGGAAGCATGGGTTCGGGAAGAGATAAGAGCGGCAATTTTTTAGATATGCTGCAGGCGGTAACAAAAGAAGGCGATAAAATTCAGATGTACTTTAATATTCAACATGCTGTTTTAAAAATGTTTGATGGCAAAAGCGCTAAAGAAATGATGGAAGAACAGGATAAGAAAAAAACAAACAATAAAAATTAAGCACCATTTGCTGCCGGAAATAAAAACTCCGCCACGTTTGCATTTGCAAGCCCGGCGGAGTTTGTGGTTACTTAAAGGATACGGAAGTTGAAACCGGTGCCCGCTGCACCTTATAAAACTAAAACTGCCGAAATTACTATACCTGGATAATAATTTCAGTATGCAAGAATACGACTGTAAAACAACCTGGCTTATGACGGGCATCATAAGAGAAGGTGATTCTTGTGTTTTGTACCGGTTTTTGATTACCTGACCAGATTTTGCTGCGTATTTTAACCTGTTTCTAATCTTTACTTTAACCAGCCCTCGGTATTTAATCTTAAATTTGAATACAACGCATTATATACAGCGGCATTGGATTGCGTTAAAAGAAACAACATGAACCCATTCCTTACAAATATTGTCATTCAAACCACACTCAGAAAAAAGGGTGAGCAAACTGGTAAAGAAAAAAAATATTCTGATTTTGAATTGGCTAAAGGTTGGTGGGAATTGAAGCTGACTATAATGCGTCATATCAGAGATTTTGTGCTCATCACACTTGGCATTTTTTCTGCAGCTTTTGGATTTAAGGGTTTTTTGTTGACCAATCATTTTATTGATGGAGGCGCCACAGGCATTTCATTATTAATTTCGGCATTAACAGATGTGCCGCTTTATCTTTTACTGATTGTAGTTAATATTCCGTTTATTATTCTTGGGTATAAAACTATTGGTAAAGCTTTTGCTGTTAAAACAGCGCTGGCTATTTGCGGTCTTGCATTAGTAGTAGGTACAGTACACTTTCCCGATGTAACAAAAGATAATTTATTAGTGGCTGTATTTGGCGGCTTTTTTCTTGGTGCCGGTATTGGTCTTTCGGTAAGAGGGGGAGCTGTGATTGACGGCACCGAAGTACTGGCTATTTATTTAAGCCGTAAACTGGGTACTACCATCGGCGATATCATTATCCTTATCAATGTAATTATTTTTTCTGCAGCTGCTTATTTTTTATCGGTTGAAATTGCATTGTATTCTATGGTTACTTATTTAGCCGCATCTAAAACACTCGACTTTATTATTGAAGGTATTGAAGAATATACCGGCGTTACCATCATTTCTTCTCACAACGAAGAAATAAGAGAAATGATCATTAATACTATTGGCCGTGGGGTAACGGTGTATAATGGCAAGCGTGGCTTTGGCAAAAGTGGTGAGGCAAAAAATATTGATATTGTGTACACTGTAGTTACCAGGCTGGAATTGAACCGCCTCAATTCGGAGATTGAAAAAATTGACCCTCATGCTTTTGTTGTAATGAGCAGCATAAAAGATACCAAGGGCGGCATGATAAAGAAAAGGCCATTGAAACATTAATTTCACCCTATAAACTTTCAGGGCTTATAAGAAACATAGAAATAGAAATGTTGACCTGTATAAGCTGCAAGTTACAAGCTCCAGGAGATAAGCATGCCGGTTAAATTCTTTTGCTTTCCCTTGTAGCTTTTCCCCTTGCAGCTATTAAAGTTTTTATATTGTTGATTATATTATTTGTCTTTGGTAAACAAGAATGTTCCACCACCCTGCTTTAAAGTCATCTCATTTTTTGTAGTGTCAAATTCAAATACAGCTCCTACTGCCACATAGCTGAATGTATCTTTACCCGTGCTCTCTAAAGTAACTTTATCCTGTCCGCTTGGTTCAGCTATTAATTTATTATCGTCTTTACTAAATGTAATTTTAAGGGGTATTTGTTTGGAACTGTAAGTGCCCATATATTTACTCAGATCTATATTGCTTATTGCAGCTGCCTTTGTTTTTGATGTGCCCCAGCTATTATCTTTTTCATTTGCATCTACATAAATGCCGCCATCTAATTTTAAGTAGCTGATTTTTTTTGTAGTCCTGATATCTATTGTAACTAATTGCTGATTTTTCTCCCACATTGCTGCAGTCTGGTGCAGGGTTTCGGTTGTGCCATCAGCATATTCCATTACAATATCTAACGGTATAGCAAAGCCGCCAATATTTTTTACTGTTATCGAATAACCGGTTTTTGTTTGTTCTACTTTATCTGCTGCCACATCCATATAATTACTGGTGAAGAACCAGTTGTTCCAGTACCAGCTTAGATCTTTACCGTTGATATCAGAAAAGCTGTTGAACATATCCCATGGTATCGGGTGTTTACCATGCCAGCGATCCATAAAACCGTGCAGGCATTTTCTAAATTGGTCATCTCCCAGCATATCCTTTAATCCTAAATAAGCCAATGCTGGCTTGCCATATTCATTATGGCCCATTGCCGGTCCGCTTAAAATATTTACCGGTGTAATAATCGGAACCTGTGTTTCATCAGTAGGATTCATTGCCCAGCCATTTACCCTGAACTGTTTAAAGAAAGTATTGGCTCTGTCTTTTCCTAAATCAACAATGCCGATCATATTTTCAAATGCGGTTGTCCAGCCTTCGTCCATAAAACCATACCGATGTTCGTTAATGCCCATATAAAAAGGAAAATAACTATGGCCTACTTCATGCTCTGCAATAAAACGTTGCATCACATCATCATCCTGCCTGCTGTCATTGGCCATCATCGGGTATTCCATATCTGCAAACCCTTCAATAATGGTACTCTTTGGAAAAGGATAAGGTACACCCGGCCAGTTATTACTATACCAATCCAATGAATGCTGAATATGTTTTACCTGGTTGTGAAAGTTTACCGCTTTATCATTAAAAGCTGCCTGCGTACTGGATCTTCTGCCTGTTTTTTTATCTACCACCACACTTGCAGCATCCCATACATAATGATCGCTGATGCAATACGCCATATCACTCACATTGGTGGCTTTCCATTTCCAGGTGTTGGTGGTATTTTGTGTGGTGATATTTTTTGTATCCAGGTCTTTTTGCGTAACCACATTGATCACTTCATCACTGGTAAGGCTTTTTTTGAATTTATCTGCATAAGGTGTTTGTAACACTTCATTTGCATTTAACAGATCACCGGTGCCCCACACTAAAAAGTTTTTAGGCACTGTAACCGAAACTTCGTAGTCATTAAAGTCGTTATAAAATTCCTGGGCATCAGTAAAGTTCATCCTGTCCCATCCGTTTACATCATCCATTACGGCTACACGAGGATAAAAATAACCCAGGAAAAAACTGGTACTGTCTAATTTACCTTCTCTCCCGCTCTCTTCGCTCAAGTCATAATGCCAGTCGAAAGTTAGTTTTACACTATCTCCGGAGGGTACGCCTTTATTTAAACGCACTCCAAAATTAGTGGAGCCATGTGGGTCACCAAATGGCTTTTCCGTGCCGTTCTCTGTATACTTATCAATATGAATACCTGTTGTTAAATAATCTGCTGAAGCATTGCCCTGCCTTGCGGTACCAGGACTGTGAATGTTTACAATTAATTTGATGGTTAATCTTGTTAAGGTATTCGGGCTGTTATTAATATACGTAATTGTTTCTGTACCCTTTACGCCTTTGGCAGGTGGCATAGTGGTAACACTGATATTGTAGCGGCCAAAATTCTGCCAATACTTATTTCCCGGTTTTCCATCCATGCTACGGGTGCCGTTATCAAATGCTTTTTTTACATTCTGCGGAATAAACAATGGCTGTTGTGCAGTGGCACCTGCAACAACCAACAGGCAAAGTAATGTGAGTGTTTTATTCATGGCTTTATTTTTTAAGAAGGGCTGAAATTAGGCTGTTGAATATTTTCAACCTATTTTTTATACCTGTTTTATATAAACGGTAGCAGCAACTTATTTAAAGGATACAGGTAAACAAACAAAAATCCCTTCGCTTAATGGCGAAGGGACTTTGAATTATTACAGGTTAGATAGAATCAATCTTGTTACCAGAACTTAACATATAATGCCAAAAGGATCAGTAGTGTAGCTACGATCATTGCAATTACAGAAGGCTTTAATTTGAACATAGTTTTGTCCAGTTCAAACGCCTTAGGATTAATTTTAGGGCCCGCAAGACTTACACCAATCATCACCAGCATAGTAATTACAAAAGCCCAACCCATGTTGATGAGGAATGGAATTTCATACACGCCATCATTATTTTTAAAGGCGGTATACATAAAATTTTCATGCCCCAAAACGGATACTGCAAAACTGTTAAAGAAGATCGCCATAACAAAGCCGGTAAGTAAACCTGCTACAGCAGCGGCTCCCGTAGTACGCTTCCAGAACATACCCAATATGAACATAGCGAATACACCAGGACTGATAAAGCCGGTATATTTCTGAATGAAAGTAAAACCACCGGCACCGCTTATCCCTAAAAGATCTTTCCATTCAAATATCACGGCCAGTACAATAGCCACCAATGCTACCATTCTGCCGATCCAAACCATATTTTTTTCTTCTCCTTCTTTGTGTGCTTCAGCAGCAACTGTTGTTAACGCATCATCTTTAGAGCCGGCATCCGTTACCGGTTTTTTTCTGAAATACTTCATGTAGATATCTAAAGTAAAGATGGTACCAATACTATTTAATTTACCGGCAAGTGATGCAACAATTGCTGCAGTCAATGCTGCAATAGCCAATCCTTTTAAACCTGAAGGAAGAAAGCCTAAGATAGCAGAGTATGCACCATCCATTCCGGATAAACCAGGAAGATGGCCGTTTTTATGTAACACATACGCTGCAATACCTGGCAACATTACAATGATCGGCATCATCAGTTTTAAAAATCCGGCAAACAAAATTCCTTTACGTGCAGTTTGCAGATCAGCGCCTAATGCTCTTTGTGTGATGTACTGGTTACAACCCCAGTAATTTAAATTCACTATCCACTGCCCTGCAAAATACATCGCAATACCAGGGAGTATTAAATATTTATTTACATCTTCCTGAGGTGTAACCCCTTCTACAGGTTTTTGCAGTATCATATGAAAGTGATCAGGTGCCTGTGACATCAAAGTTTTAAAACCTGCTAATGCATCGCTTCCCAAACCAAATTTTTCACTTACAATAGTTAATGCAAAATAAATAGTGGCAAAACCACCAATGATCAATACGGCAACCTGTATAACGTCTGTATAACCGATTACCTTCATTCCACCCAATGTAATGATGAGTGCGAATACCGCTAATGCAACCATTACAATGTGTAAATATTCCGGCCCTATCAAACCACTAATGGCAATTGCACCCAAATACAAAATTGATGTAAGGTTTACAAATACATATAGAAATAACCAGAAGATAGCCATGATCAGCGACACCGTTTCATTATACCGTGTTTTTAAAAACTGCGGCATGGTGTATATCTTATTCTTTAAATAGATGGGCATGAACCATACTGCAATAATGATCAATGCCAATGCAGCGATCCATTCGTAAGCTGCCACAGCAACACCTACAAAATAACCATTACCACTCATGCCTATAAATTGCTCTGCAGAAATGTTAGAGGCAATAAGTGATGCACCGATTGCCCACCAGGTAAGTGAACCTTCGGCTAAAAAATAATCATGCGATGCAGAGATCGCTGCTTTCTTCTTTTTACTGTATACCCAATAACCGTAACCGGCCACCAGTATAAAATAGACCACGAAGATCAGCATGTCTAAAGATGATAAACCATTCATAAGCAAGTTGCTGTTTTATAATTATTAAATATTATTTGCCGTTTATTTTGTAAAATACATCATTCCATCTTAATTCATTCTTTAAATTGTAAATGTTAGTATCCTTATTGATACAAACAAATTCAATTCCCGCCATGCCTGCAAAGTCTTCCATATTTTCTGCTGTAAGGTTCTGGCTGTAGCCCGTGTGATGTGCACCGCCTGCATGTATCCATGCAGCACAACCGGTTTGCATATTCGGATGTGGTTTCCACAACACTCTTGCCACAGGTAACTTAGGCAGATCATGCGTTGCTTTTACTGCATCAACAGTATTTACCAACAACCTGAAACGGTTGCCCATATCCATGATAGAAGCATTTAATGCAGGGCCTGCGCCAACATTAAATACCAACCGAACCGGATCAGCTTTTCCTCCAATACCTAAGGGATGAATTTCGCAACTGGGTTTGGTATTGGCAATGCTCGGGCAAATTTCCAGCATATGACTTCCCAATACCATTTCATTGCCTGGTTCAAAATGATAGGTATAATCTTCCATAAAAGAATTACCGCCGGGCAATCCTGTTCCCATTACCTTCATCGCTCTTACCAATGCCGAAGTTTTCCAATCGCCTTCGCCACCAAAACCATAACCATCCGCCATTAAACGTTGTGTGGCAATGCCTGGTAATTGTGGTAAACCATGCAGGTCTTCAAATGTATCAGTGAATCCTTTGTAATTGCCTTCTTCTAAAAATTTACGCATGCCCAATTCCATCTTTGCCGCATCACGTAAAGATTGATGTTGTGCATTACCCTTTTTTAAAGAGGGCATTAATTTATACAACTCAGCATACTCATCACACAATTTTGTTACCGCAGTTTCTTTTACACCATTGATAACACCAGCCAAATCACCAATGCCATAAGTATTCACGCTGTAACCAAATTTTAATTCAGCTTCTACTTTGTCGCCATCAGTTACGGCAACGTAACGCATGTTATCGCCAAAGCGTACAAATTTTGCGCCCTGCCAATCATTCCAGCCCAATGCAGATCTCGTCCAGCCTGCGATCTGTGCAATCACATTTTTATCCTGCCAATGCCCTACCACCACTTTTCTTTCCATACGCATACGGCTCATCATAAAACCAAACTCACGGTCACCATGAGCCGATTGATTCAGGTTCATGAAATCCATATCAATTTCTCCCCATGGAATATCACGATTGAATTGTGTATGCAAATGCAATAGTGGTTTTTGTACAATCTTCAATCCATTGATCCACATTTTTGCGGGAGAAAAAGTGTGCATCCAGGTAATGATACCTATACAGTTTTTATTACTGTTAGCATCAATTACCAGGTTGTAAATTTCTTCGGTAGATTTTAAAACGGGCTTAAAAACAACTTTTACAGGAATGGCTTCCGCATCATTCAATGATTTTGCCAGCATGGTAGAATGTTTAGCTACCTGCTTTAAAGTCTCTTCTCCATATAAGTTCTGGCTACCGGTGGCGAACCAAACCTCTAATCCTCTTGTGTTGATACTACTTTTCATGTTACATTTTTTTCAGAGAAGTCTTCTTTTAAAAAGAAGGCTTCTCTATGTTATTTAGTTAAGATTTCGATATCCTTTACTTGTGTTGGAAACCATACTGTCATTTCGCCTTTGCCCCTGTTGGCCCAACTATAATATGGTATTGCCGTAAAACTTTGTTTTTGTGTTGAGATATTATCATTGTTGACAATGATCACCGCAGGCACTTCGGCTTTTAATGTCATTACTCCATTTAGAATATCTTTATTGAATTCACTTTTAAAAACAGTGTTAGCAGGAATGATGAGGTTGCTCGTCTTACTGTTATTATCCACCCACTCGGCACAATACATAATGGGGCCACGTTGCAAGGCCACTTTACCAATATCATTTTTTACATTTTCATTAGCCACCACTCTTTTTACATCCATTGGCAGCTCCACTTCCACCACATCATTTTTTTTCCACGGCCTGTTAATGACCGCATAACCATTTTGCATTGCGTACTCTGTTGCCACACCATTTACTTTTATTACCGGTTTTACAGAAGATACGCTTGTAAATTTATAGAGGTCAGAAGGGATAGCATCGTTATTTACCCAACCCGGAATTCTTACCAGTAAATTAAACGCATTTACTTTGGCAGTACTAATAGTAAATTTCAGGTTACCATCCCATGGATAATTATTTTGCTGAGCGATCTGAACCGCTTTATTATTTACAGTAAGATCAACTGTGCTGTTGATAAAAAGGTTGACAAATAAATTATCGTCCTTTTGCGCATACATATAGCCCGGCACCGAAGGGATTAAACGGGTTAAATTAGTAGGACAGCAACTGCATTCAAACCAACCCGACCTTGTGGCTTCCATATCCGGGTGTGTAAAGCTGTTGCGTATTTCCATAGCATTAGTGTAGAAAAAAGATTTGCCATCCAAACCAATGCCGGATATCAAACCATTGTACAAAGTTTTTTCCAGTACATCAATATATTTAGCATCGCCATGCAATAAGAACATCCTGTAATACCAGTACACTTCTGCAATAGAAGCACAGGTTTCGTTATAAGCAGTGTTGTTGGGCAATTCGTAATTATCACCATAACGTTCGCCGGCACCAATGGCACCAACACCGCCCTGCACATAAATTTTCTTACTTACCACGTTGTCAAATATCCTGTCAATAGCTTTGGTCAAACTATCGTCACCAGTAAGCGCCGCCACATCTGCCACTGCTGAATATAAATAACCGGCACGTACGGCATGCCCTTCGGCCACATCCTGCAACACCACAGGTTTATCATCCTGCCAGTATGATCCGTTCTTCCATTCATCTTTATTCTTTGGATCGTATCCGTTATAGTGCCCTCTTGCTTCTATAAAAAATTTTGCCGTATTTAAATATTCTTGTTTGCCCGTAACACGAAATAATTTCACCAATCCCATTTCCACAATTTCATGTCCCGGTGCCACTGATTTTTTTCCTGGTCCAAAAACACTACAAACCAGGTCGGCATTTTTTAATGCAATGTCTAAAAGGTTCCTTTTTTTAGTTGCGAAAAAATGTGCTACTGCTGCTTCGTACAAATGGCCGGCATTATATAATTCATGGCTAAGTTCCCTTTCTTTCTCCCATCTTTCTTTACCTACCCAACTTCCCACATGCAGCGGATCAATTGTTCTTGCAGTATATAAATAGCCATCAGGTTCCTGTGCTGCTTTAATGATGGCGATTAAAGAATCTACATAAGCTTCTAATTTTTTATCGGGGTGTACGGCTAAAGAAAATGAAGCACCTTCAATGGTTTTATAAATATCCGTATCATCAAATGGATAGCGGGTGCAGAACTTACCCTGCTTTTGCGCTGCCATTACAAAATTCTTTACCCGCCCTGTATTCTCACAACGTTCAAAAGAAGCAGGAATAGTAACTGTACGATTGGTCTCTATTCTCGGCAACCAGAAATTATCAGACAATTTTACCTGCGTAAAATTTACTTCTTTAATAGCATAATCTTTTTGCTGAGCCATTACAGGCAAGGTTAAAAAGAAGGTGGCTGATAAAAAATAATTTTTCATACAATTATTTTAACAAAGAAGCCTTCTTATAAAAGAAGACTTCTTTACCAATTATTTTACTGAAAACTTATACAATGAAGTGTGGGTATATTTTTCTCCCGGTTTTAAAACGGTGTTAGGAAAAGTTGGTTGATTTGGACTGTCCGGGAAATGCTGTGTTTCCAGGCAAAGCGCTGCATGCTGCACATATTTTTGCCCGCCATTGGTATTGGTTAATGTACCATCTAAAAAGTTACCACTATAAAATTGTATGCCCGGTTCTGTAGTAGATACTTCCATATAACGACCACTTGCAGGATGGTATAAAGTTGCTATCACTTCCAATGTATTGGCGTTTTTACTTAATACCCAGTTATGATCGAAACCACCTTTTACTGCGGCTATATCTTTACCTATTTTTTTTGCAGTAGTAAAATCCATCGGCGTTCCTTTTACGTCAGGCAGTTTTCCTGTTGGTATTAAAAAAGAATCCACTTCAGTAAATTTATCTGCCTTCAGCATTAATTCATGATCTAAAATGGTAGAATCCTTTCCTGCTGATAAATTAAAATAAGCATGGTTAGTTAAGTTAACCGGAGTTGCTTTATCTGTAGTAGCAGCATAATCAATTTTCAATGCATTGTCTGCAGTTAAAGTGTAAATAACTTCCACCGATAAATTGCCGGGATAACCTTCTTCACCATCTTTACTGAGATAAGTTAATTTTAAACTGCTGTCACCTGCCTGTTTTTCTGCTTTCCACATTACTTTATCATAACCTTTAAGGCCACCATGTAATGATTGTCCGTTATTATTTTGCGCTAAAGTATAAGTAGTACCATCCAAGGTAAAATGCCCTTTGGCAATACGGTTGCCGTAACGGCCGATCAATGCGCCAAAAAACGGGTTGCCCTTTTGGGTGTATCCTGCAATAGAATCAAACCCCAGGATAACATCACCCAATTTTCCGTCTTTATCTTTTGTAAGAATTTTTGTGAGCGTGCCGCCATAATTTATAATGCCCACCTGCATGCCATTGGCATTGGTTAAAGTGTATTCAGTAACTGCTTCGCCATTGAAGCTGCCGAATGATTTTTCTGTAATGCCCATTTTAGTAGTAGTATTTGCGGCAGTAGTATCTTTATTTTCAGTACTGTTATTGCAGGAAAATAAAAACACCGATGCTGCCAGGATAAGTGATGATAATTGTTTCATAATTAGCTTTCGTTTTATTTTAAAGATGTTAAGTCTGTTTTTTATTTAAATATTCTAACTAACCCCCGGCTGGATCTGTAACTGCCGTCGGGGGATATACGAATTCTATGATTGCCCATAGTAAGAATCCGGACCATGTTTCCGTTCAAAATGTTTTTGAATTAAAGCATCTTTTAATCTTGGTGCATTAAAATTAATTTGTTCTGTAAGCAAGGCCATTTTTGCAATGCATTCTAAAACGGCACTATTGTGTACTGCTTTAGCCGCATTCTTTCCCCAGGTAAATGGCGCATGATTGCCTACCAATACCATTTCCACTTCTTCGTATTTTAAATCATTGGCTTTAAAACAATTCATGATCTGGAAACCGGTTTCATACTCGTAATTACCTTTTATCATTTCATCATCCATTGGTGGTGCACAGGGAATATCAACGGTGTTGTAATCGGCATGTGTTGTGCCGAAAATAGGAATATCTCTTTGCGATTGCGCCCATGCAGTTGCGTAAGTGGAGTGTGTATGCACAATGCCGCCAATCTTTTCCCAATGTTTATACAGCACCGCATGTGTTAATGTATCAGAAGAAGGTCGAAGATCACCTTCAACGGTCTTTCCTTCAAAATCAACGATCACCATTTTTTCGGGTGTAAGATCTTCATAAGCAACACCACTTGGTTTAATGGCAAATACGCCCAGGCTTCTGTCTGCCGCACTTACATTACCAAAGGTAAAAAGCACTAAACCCAATTTGGGTAATTGCATATTGGCTTCGTAAGCCTCTTGCTGAATGTGTAGATATTTGTTACTCATGATGCCCCTAGCCCCTAAAGGGGGACCAACCATTTTTTATGATTAATTATTTTCGATTTTCTTTTCTAACTCCGAATACATTTACCATCGGGTGAGTCACCCCATTAAGGGTGACTCACCCTGTACTAGCTGGGTGGGTCACCCCAGTAAGGGTGGCTCACCCCTGTATTAGCCGGAGACTCACTCCTTAAAAGTACCGCCCCTGCATTAGCCGGGTGAGCCACTCTTAAGGAGTGACCTACCCTAACTTTTTTCTATTTTGTTGCCTAAATCCAGATACATTTTGTAACGCTTTGCATAGTAAGCCACTTTATCTGCCTGCGGCTCGTATGTTTTTTCAAAGCCTTGCCCCATGGCATTCATAGCATCTTCTACTTTGCTGTATAAGCCAGCTGCAGTTGCTGCAAACATAGCCGCACCATTGGCGCAGGTTTGTTCGCTGCTATGGATGCGGATGGGCATGTTCAGCACATTTGCCATTACCTGCATTACATAAGTTGATTTTTTTGCAACTCCGCCTAAGGCAATAATTCCTTTTACAGGAATGCCTTCAGCAATAAAACGTTCTACAATAGCTTTGCTGCCAAAGCAGGTGGCTTCTACCAATGCTTTAAATATCCTTGGCGCATCACTACCTAAATTAATATTGGCAATCACGCCTTTCAGTAGTTGATTGGCATCAGGCGTTCTTCTGCCATTCATCCAATCGAGTGCCAGTTCATCTTTTTCGTTCAATTCAATTGTAGCAGCTTCAGTTGCTAATGCTGCAATTATTTTATCGGTGATAACTTCTTTTTCTTTTTCATCTGTTACAAACTGATTGATTGGCCAGCTGATAAGGTTTTTAAACCAGGCATAAGCATCGCCAAAAGCAGATTGCCCTGCCTCCATACCAATCATACCTGGAATTACAGAACCGTTTACCTGTCCGCAAATACCTTTTACCAAAGTATCTTTTACTTCATTAATGGGCGCTACTAAAATATCACAGGTAGATGTACCCATTACTTTACTCAGGTAATATGGTTCTATCTGCCCGCCTACTGCACCCATATGGCAATCGAATGCACCTGCACCAATCACCACATCTTTTGGTAATCCTAATTTTTGCGCCCATTCGTTACTGATAGTACCAACAGACTGAGCAGAAGTATAGGTTGCTGTAAATAATTTTGCTGTGATACCATCCAGTACAGGATCCAGTGATTTAAAAAAATCATTGGGCGGCAAACCGTCAAACTCTGCAGCCCATAAGGCTTTATGGCCGGCGCTGCAAACGCCACGTTTTAATTTTGTGGCATCGTTACCCCCTGTTAATACAAATGGTATCCAATCGCAATGCTCTACAAACGAGTGTATATTTTTTCTGATGGCTTCATCTTCTCTTAAAATATGTAACAGCTTTGCCCAAAACCATTCGCTGCTGTAAATACCGCCTACAAATTGTAAATAATTAACGGGGAATTTTGTGGCATGTGCATTGATCTCTTCTGCTTCTTTGGTTGCAGTATGATCTTTCCACAACACAAACATGGCGTTTGGATTTTCTTCTAACCCGGGCACAAGTGCCAACGGCGTTCCTGTGGCATCTACTGCAATGGGTGTAGAACCCGTGGTATCAACAGAAATGCCTTTTACATTCGCTGCTACTTCGGCTCCTGCTTTTTGCAGACAGGCTTTTATCGTGGCTTCCAATCCCTCTGTATAATCTAAAGGATGCTGACGGAACTGGTTCGCAATGGCATTGCAATACTTTCCTTCTTTCCATCTTGGATAATAAAAAACTGAAGCGGCAATTTCTTCACCATTCATGGCATTCAATACAACAGAACGAACAGAGTCCGTTCCATAGTCAACGCCTATTACATATTTATTTTCAGCAGCCATCGTTATCTTTTTAACTTACCAGTTTTTCGAATAAACCGTTACTATAATTTTCTATAAAACAAATGATATTATCGCCGTAAAATTCTTCTTTGGTATGCATGGTAGTAATCACTACGGCTTTCATTCCTGCTCTTGCAGCCGCTTCAACACCTTTGGGTGAATCTTCAAACACAATGCAATCTGCCGGAGCCACATTCAATTTTTCAGCACATAGTAAAAATGTTTCCGGATGGGGTTTGCTTTCCACTACATCATAAGCACTTACCACCACAGGAAAATATTTATGCAACTGCAAACCATCCAATATATAGTCTATATTAAAAGGAATGGCTGCAGAGCCAATCGCCATTTTAATTTTTGCCTGATATGCCTCTTCTAAAAATTCTCCCAGTCCATCAATCAGTTTTAAATAAGGCCTGAAATTTTCCTGGTATCTTCTCTCCTTTTCGATGATCATTTCTTTTATTTCATCCGGCTTAAACCTGCCGGGAAAGATCCTTTCCAGTAATTCTTCATTTTTACCGTAGCACTGCAATTTTGTTTCTTCTAAAGAAATTGTTGCACCCAAACCATTTAAAATCTGGTACCAGGATTGAATATGAAACTGCATATCGTCTATTACCGTACCATTCAGATCAAATAAAAAAACCTTCTGTTCTGCCATATTTTAATCACAATATTTTTTGCCACGGATTGTACGGATTTTCACTGATTTTTTTACTGAATTTCACAACAATCTTTAACCTATTATTGTATTATCCGTGAAAATCCGTGGCGAACTCTTCTTAAATAAACCTGTTGATAATATTTTCCAGGTATTCCTGTCTGCCACTGATCACTGCAGGTTCGCCATTTTTCACTGCATAATCTCTCAGATCTTCCAAAGTTAACTTACCATTTTCAAAGTCCTTACCTGTACCGTTATTAAAGCTGGCATACCTGTCTGCACGGAATTTTTTATAATCAGATTTATTTAAAATATTATCTGCTACAATTAAAGCCCTTGCAAAAGTATCCATGCCACCAATATGTGCATAGAAAAGATCTACCAGGTCGGTTGAGTTACGACGGATCTTTGCATCAAAATTGATACCGCCACCACCAAATCCATTGGCTTCCACAATCACCAGCATCGCTTCTACCAGTTCATTAATATTATTCGGGAACTGGTCGGTATCCCATCCATTTTGATAATCGCCGCGGTTGGCATCAATGCTACCTAACATGCCTGCATCTGCCGCCACCTGTAATTCATGTTGAAAAGTATGACCAGCCAGCGTTGCATGGTTCACTTCAATATTTAATTTAAAATCATTCAACAGATCAAACTGGCGTAAAAAACCAATTACAGTTTCACTATCATAATCATATTGATGTTTGCTCGGCTCACATGGTTTTGGCTCAATAAAGAAAGTACCGGTAAATCCATTGCGCCTTGCATAATCTTTTGCAGTATGCAAGAATTTTGCAAAATGTTCTTTTTCTTTTTGCATATTGGTGTTCAGCAAACTCATGTACCCTTCTCTTCCGCCCCAGAAAACATAGTTTTCTCCTTTTAAAGAAATAGTTGCATCTAGTGCCGCTTTTACCTGTGCGCCGCCATGTGCCAGCACATGAAAATCAGGATTGGTAGTAGCGCCATTCATGTATCTTGGATTAGAAAATAAATTTGCAGTGCCCCATAATAATTTTACGCCACTGGCATCTTGTTTTTGTTGCAGGTACGCCGCAACCGCCTGTAATCTTTTTTCATTATCCACTACATCATTGGTATAATCCACCACATCCACATCATGAAAACAATAATAAGGCAAGCCTAATTTGGTAATAAATTCAAATGCTGCATCCGCTTTATCTTTTGCTCTTTCCACCGCATCGGTTTTTACATCCCATGGATGCAAATGTGTTGGTGCACCAAAAGGATCGCCACCGTTGCCGCAGAAGCTGTGCCAGTAAGCACACGCAAAGCGTAAATATTCTTTCATGGTTTTGCCACCAATCATTTTGTTTTCATCATACCACCTGTAGGCTAGTGGATTATCTGATTGAGTGCCTTCAAATTTAATCTGGCCGATGCCTTTAAAAAATTCTTTGTCGCCTGTAATAACTGACATGGTTAATTTGTTTATGTGTTTGTGAATAGTCAATAGTGAATTGTCAATGGTGAATCACAAGTGTGAGTGGTCTACTCACAACTAACGATTTGCCACTCACGACAATGATTTTTCCAAGCCTTGTTTCCATCTGTTGTATAATTCGTCGTATAATTTTTCTTTTGCTGGTTCAACCAGTTTTACCGGTTTAAAATTTTGAAAGGCTTCTTTTGCGGAAGCGTAAATACCTGCGCCAATACCTGCACCTGTTGCAGCGCCCACACTACCATCGCAATTGTACAATTCAACCGGTACATTGGTGGCATTCACAAAACTTTCGGTAAATACATCACTTAAAAACATATTGGCTTTGCCTGCTCTTATTACGTTAGGTTGAATGCCATTTGATTTCATAATATCCAATCCGTATCTAAAAGCGAATGCAATACCTTCCTGCGCTGCTCTTACCAAATGCCCCGTAGTATGAATATTAAAATCGATATTCTGAATATCGCTGTTGAGAATTTTGTTTTCAAATATACGTTCTGCTCCATTTCCAAATGGCAATATCACTAAGCCATTGCTGCCCGGCTCAACTGCTGCAGCTGCTGTGTTCATTTGTTGGTAACTAAGGCTATTGCCGGTAATATTTTTTACCCAACGATTTAAAATACCAGTACCATTGATGCACAACAAAACACCCAGTCTTTTTTTTGTTTCGGTATGATTAACATGAGCAAAAGTATTGACCCTGGATTTTTTATCATAAGCCAGTTCATCAATCACACCATAGATAACTCCTGAAGTGCCTGCAGTGGCCGCTACTTCTCCAGGTTCCAGTACATTTAGCGATAAAGCATTATTGGGTTGATCACCGGCTTTATACGTTACAGTCACTTTATTATTCAATGAAAGCTTTGCTGCAATATCATTTTTTATAGTACCGTGATCAGTGAATACATCTTTTATAGCAGGTATCACCGATTTATCAAAACCATAATAATTAAATACGTCATCAGATAATTGCTGTTGCTGAAAATCCCAGAATATACCTTCTGATAAAGCGGAAATAGAAGTAGTGATATCGCCGGTTAATTTCATTGCAATAAAATCACCAGGCAACATTATTTTATCAATGCGGTTATAGATTTCCGGTTCATTTTGTTTTACCCATGCTAATTTAGAGGCGGTAAAATTGCCGGGAGAATTTAATAAATGCGATAAACATTTTTCGTGGCCAATAGCATCAAAAGCTTTGTTACCAATTTCCACCGCACGGCTATCGCACCAGATGATACTGTTGCGTAAAACGTTTTGGTCTTTATCTACTAATACCAAACCATGCATCTGGTAACTGATGCCGATAGATTTAATGTCTGCAGGATTGTACTTGTTTTGTGCATGTGCTTTCAATATTGCTTGCTGCACATTGTTCCACCATTCATCAGGTGATTGTTCTGCCCAACCGGGTTGCGGGGCAATGACGGCCGTTTCAATTTCGGGGTATTGTACTGATGTAAGGATACTACCATTGGCAGCATCAATTACAGCTACTTTAACAGACGATGTTCCCAGGTCAATTCCTAATAAAAGCATACAGCAATTTTAAACTACAGTTCACAACCGTTTTGAACATCAAATTTGTATCTAATTAGCTGTTTATACAACTGCTATTTTAGAAATAAAATATGCTATCTTATCAAATTATAGTAATTTAAGGCCTTAAAAATGATAATATAACGGCTTTTACGGCTTTGTATCTTGAGAAATTCCTGAGGGAAGTCAAGTCTTTAAGACTTGACTTCCCTGGTAAAAACGCTTTTAAATAATAATGAGAACATTAATTCAAAAGATTCATGTAGAAGAACAATATTCCTTTGCCTGCCGGCATTACCGCACGCCGGATTTTGAAACCAGCTGGCATAAACATGAGGAATGTGAACTGATCGTTATAACCGAAGGCCATGGCACTGCCATGATAGGAGATTTTGTTGGTGAATATAAAACCGGGGATATTTATTTTATTGCCAGTGATATCCCTCATTCCTTTCGTAAACGCCACCATAAAATGATTGGTGATGCGGTAGTGGCACATTTTAAAAAAGATGTTTTTGGTGAAAGCTTTTTTTTATTGCCGGAGATTAAACATGTGTTCACATTTTTAAATAAAAATGATGCCATCCAATTATCCAATAAACTAAAAAAAGAAGTCACCGCTTTATTATTGAGCATGGAAACTGCTAAAGGATTTGACAGAATTAACCTGTTGCTGCAGGCGTTGCAGAAAATGAGTTCTTCCAATAGCTTTGCCAGGTTAACACAGGATTTTTCATCACCAGATAACAATATCAATCCAGCTATTGAAAAGATCATTGATTATTCTTTTAAACATTATTTAGAACCCATTACATTGGAGCAAGTGGCTGCCATTGCAGAGATGAGTATTCCCACTTTCTGCCGTTTTTTTAAAAAGAATATCAAGAAGACCTACTTTAATTTTTTGCAGGATCTGCGGGTGAGTCATGCCTGTAAATTATTAACTACCACCAATAAAACAGTGATGGATTGTTGTTACGAAAGCGGGTATAATAGCTGGGCGCATTTTAGTAAACAGTTTAAGCAGATCAAACAAATTACGCCTTCGATGTACAGAAGGGAGTTTGTGGATAAGAGTAAGCAGTGAAAAGGAAGACAAATGTTCAATACTCAATTTTCAAATTTCAAATTTCAATAAAAGGCAAATACTTTTGATTAGATGCATGTTTCATGGTAGCAAGTTTGTAAACTATGCGTTTTATTTTGAACATTGAGTGTTGAATATTCAACATTGAAAATTTTCTCTCTTCGCCCTCACTTCTCTACCCTGAACCAATCCACCTCAGCAAATCCTGCATCATTGATCACTTGCGTTCTGGTACAAAAGAAACCCATTGTTGCGCCGATCCATTTGCCTGGTGTGGCTTTAAAATTTTCAGCAATAGCAGTAAATATTTTTCCATCGCTGCTGTAGCTAAAACTACAAACAGCATCTTTGGTTACTTTTAATTGAAAATATAAATCGCCGGAAGAAATTTTTGTCAGTTCAGTTTCTGTTTCGGGTTTGCCATGTTCGGCATCAATACATTTAGCATAACTTAAATAAAGTCCATCTGCTTTTTTGGTAACGGCAATATCAGCATAGCTCATACCTAAAACCACCAGGCCAAATTTTTCTCCGTTTGTCTTTGGTGTAAATAAAAATTTTGCAGTGGCTGTAAATTCTTCTGCAGGGAATTTTTGAGTGAGGATGTTGGGAATATCCCACAAACTTTTTGCCGTATCCGGCCTTAGTACACTATTAAATCGTAGTACACCTTTAAAAGGATAACAATAGCCCCAGTTTAATTTGGTATTGGCATGCCATTGCCATTGTAAGCCTGTTTTGCTATCATTAAATTCATCGCTTTCAGCAGGTGTAATTACCGGGTATTTTTTTCCAATGTTTGGTTTCCTAAATACCATTACCGGCTCTCCTATACCGTTATTATTGTTATCCACGCCCATTACCGGCCAGTCGTTTAACCATTTCATTGGCTCCAAATGCACTACTCTTCCATAAGCATCTTTATCCTGGAAATGAATGAACCAATCCTCCCCGGTTTGTGTTTGCACCCAGGCGCCCTGGTGTGGCCCGTTGGTAGTTGTAGTGCCTTGTTCCAGCACTACTTTTCTTTCGTAAGGGCCATAAATATTTTTACTGCGTAAGATAGTTTGCCAACCAGTACTTACTCCGCCAGCGGGTGCAAAAATGTAATAGTAATTATTTCGCTTGTAAATTTTAGGCCCTTCAATAGTACCATCTGCTTCATGCCCATCATATACCAATACCCCATCACTGATCACTTTATCCCCTGCTGCATTCAACTCTTTCATTAATATAACAGATTTAAATCCTGCCCTGCTGCCGGCTAATGCATGCACTAAATAATTTTTACCGTTATCATCCCAAAGCGGACAAGGATCAATCAAGCCTTTGCCTGCCTGTACCAATACAGGTTCTGTCCATGGGCCTGAAATATTTTTTGCCTTGGTGAGATAAATTCCAAAATCAGGATCGGGATAATAAATGTAAAATTCATTGTTGTGATAACGGATAGATGGTGCCCACACACCATTGCCATGTTGTACTTTACTGAAATGTTCAATGGGTGGTTGTTGCTGTAAGGCATGGCCAATGATGGTCCAGTTGACCAGGTCTTTACTATGCAAAATGGGCAAGCCCGGGCTTTGATTAAAACTGCTGCTGACCAGGTAATAATCATCGCCTACACGAATAGCATCAGGATCACTGTAATCTGCATTGATGATGGGATTTTTGTAAGTGCCATCGCCATTATCTGCAACCCATGTTTTGGAAATGGTTTGTGCGTTTGTTATTGAGGAGATAATTACTGCAATAAGTAAAAGAGGTATTTTATTTTTTTTCATAACGAAGAATATTATTGTGATTGGGTGGGTCACTCCTTAAAGAGTGGCTCACCGGGCTAAAACAAAAGTAGCTCCCTGTGAACGGGGTGAGCCACCCTTATTGGGGTGACCCACCCTATTAACAAATTTTTACTACCTGCATATTTAATAAAGCACCTAATTTTTCAATTTTAGAACTGATATGACCAATACCCACAGCGCAATGGTGTGCAGGGCCATAACTATTCCAGTCGTGAGTAAATTTTCTGGCGCCGATAGAAAATTTATAACGGCTGTTGGTATTACCAATTTGTAATATCGGGCCTGCAACAGATTCACCTTCGGCAACTTGTAACATTAATTTACCATCGTTTGTTTCTACAACAGATAATAAAGTTACGGGGCCGTTCTTCACCGACATTTCAACAGATAAACCACTGCCTACTTTTCCGTGATACACTCCTAACGGACGTACTTTTGTTTTACCTTCTGCAATAGCTATATGGCCGGGGCCATCATGCCCCATCAACACTACATCGGCAGTAAAATCCATTGCATAGTATTCTGTAAAAGATCCGCCGGCACCAAAGCTATCCATGATCTTCATGGCCTGTGCATTTTTTATTTCGTATTCTCCTGCAACAGGAATGCCGTTTGCTGTTAATAAAGAATTACCAATGATGATGGATGCAATGGCATTTTCATTTTCTGCATTGCCTGAACCTTTGTAATAGTAAGCCATTGAGCCGAGTTGGTGTTGTGCTACTAATTTATCTAATGCAACAGAAGTGATAGCTGCATTCTCTAATTCCTTTTCAGAGCAATCGGGTTGCACATCAAATTTTTCGTGCAATAATTTTATCCGGTCTTTTATTTCTGCTTCGGTAATTGTTTTACGATGCGCTACTAATTCTTCCACTTCTAATAATTCAATATGCCCACCGAAGTAAGCGTATTGTTTAGTAAGGTCAGTGTAGATATCTAACATGCCGCTGTAATAATGCCCCATGCAGCCCATACGGTTGTATGCCATGATGTGTGCTACTTTTGCTGCTTGCAGCCATTCCGTAATTTCATTCCAGCATTCATCATCGTTATGCAACATACCTGTTACCTGGTGAAATTTTATTCCGGTGCGGCTGAACACATTTGCAATTTCAGGAACAGGGCATGCAGAACAATACGCTAACCACTCTCCTGTCATTTTTGTACGATCTGTCATTGCATTAAAAGACGTGTAATCAATGGCAGCTTCGGGTGCTAAGTTGAGAATGATGACAGGCACTTTTGCTCTTTGCACAACAGGCAATACGGTTGATGATAAAGCGTAAGTGGTAACGTATAAGAAGATAATATCAACATCTTCGGTCTTAAATAATTTTCCTGCAGCAAACGCTTTGTCGGTAGTGTCAACCAACCCTGCATTTACAATACCGGGATTAATAGCCGCTAATTTATTTTCTACTTGTTGCAAATAATTTTTAAGGCGTTCCTGTAAACCTTCAAACTGCGGCCAATAAGTGTCAAGGCCAATGCCAAATAATCCGATTTTCATTCTATAGCAATTTTAATCGTTTTTTAATTTACTGAATTCATTGTTAAAGATAAAGCTATCATCAATAGAAAAACTAACAGTTATGAGCTGTGCAGTTATACAATCCTTAGCTTTTTAACTTTATGGTATAATGTTTGACTATAGCATAATAACCCTTCTATAGAAAAGCACTTTATGGGAAAAACAATTATCATCTCCAACAGATTACCGGTTAAGATTGCAGTTAAAGATGGCAACTATACATTTCAAGCCAGTGAAGGTGGCCTTGCAACAGGCCTTGGTTCAATTTATAAAAATGGTAATAGTGTGTGGCTGGGTTGGCCGGGATTATTTGTAGATAATGAACAACAGAAAAAAGAGATCGATAAAAAACTGGAAGCGCTTAACCTGCATCCTGTTTATTTAACCAATGAAGAGATCAACCAGTATTATGAAGGTTTTTCCAATGAGATTTTATGGCCCGTGTTTCATTACATGTCAACCTATGCCCGTTATGAAAATTCATACTGGGAATATTATAACGTAGTAAATAAAAAATTCTGTGATGCCTTCTTAAAAATTTATCAACCGGGTGATGTGGTATGGATACATGATTACCATTTATTGCTGTTACCTAAAATGATACGAACAGCACAACCACTGGCCACCATTGGATTTTTTCAGCATATTCCTTTTCCCTCTTTTGAATTATTCAGGCTATTACCCTGGCGTGCAGAATTGCTGGAAGGATTGTTAGGTGCTGATCTTATTGGCTTTCATACTTACGATGATGCCAGGCATTTCCTGGGTGCCAGCAGTCATATTCTTTCTGTAAAATCTTCGCTGAACACTGTTTTGCATGACGACAGAAAAATAGTGGTGGAATCTTTTCCTATGGGAATTGATGATAAAAAATTTATCGGCCTCACAAATGATAAAGAAGTGCTGCAGCATATTGAACATTTAAAAAACAGTTTTACCAATGTTCGGCTCATTCTTACTATCGACAGGTTAGATTACAGTAAAGGTATTTTACAACGCTTGCAGGCTTTTGATCTGTTATTGGAGAACCGCCCCGACTGGAGAGAAAAAGTTTCCTTATACATGATCGTAGTGCCATCGAGAGATACAGTGGCCATGTATAAGGAATTAAGAAACGAGATTGATAAACTGGTAGGCAATATTAATGCACGGCACAGAACCAATACCTGGACTCCGATCAATTACTTTTATCGCTCTTACCCTATAGAAATGCTATCGGCCTTATACCAGTTTGCAGATGTGTGTTTGGTTACACCCATGCGTGACGGGATGAACCTGGTGTGCAAAGAATTTGTTGCCAGTCGTGTGTCGCATGATGGTGTTTTAATACTGAGTGAAATGGCAGGCGCTGCAAAAGAATTGATTGATAGCATTATTGTTAATCCCAACAATATTGTTGAGATAAGCCATGCCATGCTTGCTGCATTAAATATGCCTGCCACAGAACAACAACGTAGAATGAAACAGATGCAGGAACTGGTAAGCAAGTACAATGTGCATCATTGGGTGGAAACTTTTATGCATCGCCTGAACGAAATGGAAAAACCAAGGCAGGTTGAAGTATCCAAATACCTGAACTTCTTTACAGGTCAGTACATTCGTAATCGTTATGTAAGAGCAAAAAAAAGATTGCTGTTGCTGGATTATGATGGTACGCTGGTAAATTTTGCTACCGATATTAATGCAGTTTCGCCAGACAAAGAATTACTTGATATTTTGCAGGACCTGGTAAATGATGAAGGCAACAAGGTAGTGATCATCAGCGGAAGACAACACACCACTATGGAGGAATGGTTTGGAAACATGGCAGTTGATATGGTGGCAGAGCATGGTGTGTGGTTAAAAAAAGCCGGCGGCAACTGGGAGGAAACCATACAGTTTAATGTAGATTGGAAAAAACAACTGTTACCGATTTTAAAAGTGTATTCAGACAGGGCTCCGGGTTCATTTGTAGAAGAAAAATCACATTCACTGGCCTGGCATTACCGGGGTGTGGAAGGTGGTATTGGCGAATTTAGAGCGAATGAGTTGATGGGAAATATCCGTTACTTAATTGCCGATCAACCTTTACACATGTTGCAGGGAAATAAAGTAATTGAAATAAAAAGCAGTGAGATCAATAAAGGTAAAGCTGCCTTAGCTTACATTACAGGCGGTCATTATAATTTTATTATAGCTATTGGTGATGATGTTACAGATGAAGATATGTTTAAAGTAGTAAGGCCCTTTGGTATCACTGTAAAAATCGGTACCAACAAATCAGCAGCAGCATTTCATTTTAATAATTCTAAAGAAGCAAGGGCTTTGTTACGCAACCTGCCCTCTAAGTTACTCATCACAAAAATATTAGATAAGCTGATACATATTTTACCATATCCATCATTTGGAAGAGAAGGATAAATTAATATAGTGGAATAAAAAATCCATTGCGATTGCTCTGCAACGGATTTAATTTTAAGACACAAACAAAAGATTTAACCTCTCATTATACCTGGTCCAATAGCTGCTCAAAAAAACCTCCAATATTATTCACCCTGTCTACAAATTGAATCTCTAATATCCAATGCCTGCTGTTACCATTTTTATCTGAAAGCAAAATACTGCTGTGATTATCCGGGTGAATATCAAAACACAGATCTTTAGGATCATCAGGTTGCTCATGAGGATACAGCCCAACTAAATGCCCGGCAATTGCATTTCCAAATTCATAACCATATCTTTTTGTCAGATCGATCACATAGTTGAAAAATTCAGTACCGGTGAGACTGCTTTGATCATTATACCAATCCTTCGCTTCATGCCATGCAGTTTCAACATCTTTTTTTATTTTTTGTTTTACAGGATCAGTCCCTATAACATAAGTTCTTCCCAAGTCTGATTCAAAGCCTTGAAAAATGGGGCCGAAATCTAATACCACGATATCGTCATCTTGTATAATTCTATCAGGCGGATTACTATTAAAAGGTTGCATTGTATTAATCCCGGCACGTACAATTTTTTTATGCCAGTAATTTTCAATTCCAAAATCTGCCCTGGCTATTTGTACAATTTCTTCAATTAATTGCGATTCATACTTTCCCGCAATTATTAATCCACGTTCCTCAACAGTATTAAATAATGCTTTTGCCTTTTGCTCGGCAAGCAGCATTTTTTGTTTTATTTCGTTCATAAATTTTTAAGATTAGATATTTTGTTTTATAAAAGAAGTTGTTACCACTATTGCAAATTCTTCGTTCAAACTTGCAAGAGCCGTTTCATGAATTAGTTCAGCAGGATAATTCCGTCCGTCAATTCCTTTTTTATTAAAAGTGGCGGTGGCATCAGCTACCAAAAAAGTTTGAAAGCCCAGATTGCCAGCCATTCTTACCGTAGTTGAAATACAATGGTCAGTAGTTAAACCAACAATTACAAGCGTGGTAATGTTAGCCTGTTCCAGGCGCATTTTCAGATAAGTGCCGATGAATGCACTGTTTACCTTCTTCTTAATAATTTCTTCGTCTTGTGCCGGCGTAACCAAATCATTAAATGCATTGCCGGCATTGGTTTGGTGGAGAGGAGATAATGGATTGGTTGAACAATGCTGGATATGAAAAACAGGCCATTGACGTTCTCTCCAATAACTGAGTAATTCACTGGCTTTTACTTCTGCATCAGGATTATTTCTTTGCCCTCCCCAATACGCTATATTGTCAAACCCTTTTTGAATATCGACAAGAATTAATGCCGGCTGCCCTGATGCTGGTAAAGTCATTGATTGAAAAGATTTAGTTTCTTAAAGAGCAAAGCAACACCGTTTAATCGATACAATAAAATGCTTAATTTTGATTGATTGATAACATATTTTGATTACAATGGATATTCAGCAAATCAAAAATTTCCTTGTTTTATGTGATACACTCAATTTCAGAAAAGCTGCTGAGCAGATCAATATTGTACAACCAGCTTTAAGCAGGCAAATACAATTGCTGGAAAATGAAGTGGGCGCTTTATTATTTAACAGGAGCAAACGTACTGTTTCCTTAACTGCAGCAGGTATCTTTTTTCAAAAAGAGTCTGGCAGAATTGTACAAGACCTGGATAAAACAATTATACGAACAGGGCAATTGCATAATGGTGAAGCAGGCGAAATAAAAGTGGCCCATTCAAGTTCTGCTATGAACACCGTGGTGCCTTCTTTTTTAGTGCAACTTAAACATAAATGGCCGCTCTTTAAAACTATTGTACAGGAAGCCTCCAACTTCCGGCAAATAGAAATGCTGCTGGCGAGAAAAACGGATATTGGCATTGCTCCCAATATTATCTTACCTCCCGAAATAAATTCAAAAATTTTATACAAAGAAAATTTTGTGTTGATCTTGCCAGGTAACCATCCTTTAGCAAAAAAAAGAATCACTGATCTGTCTATTTTAAAAAATGAAATATTTATTTTACCGCAGCTTTCCACAGGTACGGGCTATGTTGAAACCATTTTGCAGATCTGCCAGGCTTATGGTTTTAAACCAAAAGTAGCACATGAGTCAGCGCATGCTGCAGGTGTACTACGCCTTGTAGAAGCGGGACTTGGCATTTCCATTGAACCCATTTCTTCAGTTCGTGGCACCAATATGAATATCAAACTGATCGAATTAAAAACCCTTCCTCAAAAAGCAGTGATGACATTATTTTGGTTACAGGAACGGGAAGACGAATTGAGTAAGTTTATAAAAATGTTTTGAGGTATTATTATCACGATCAGGGTTTTACAGTTGTAGAAGAATAGCCGATCAAGGATACAAAAAAATCCCGGCGAAGCGGGACAAAATTCATGGAGAATAAAGGACAGTTATCGAAATTACTAATAGATGATGTAAAGCTTTTGGCGAGAGTATCAAATTACGAAAATCAATAACTATCATCAACCCAGAATATAGAGTTATTAAAATAAGATAAACGCAAAATAAAATTAGTTATAAAAAACTCATTTCTCTATACACTGAGCCATTTATAACGGACAACTATTATTAAATAAAAAAGATCCTTAATTATTGGCTTTGCGAAGATTTTAAATTCTTTATTTATAATCCCAATCCTTGAGCTTTTTAAAAAAGTTAACTTGTTCTTTTTTTTCTAATGATTTAATTACATCGATTGACATAAAATAAATTCCTTCCATTTCATTAGTTGATAAACTATATATTGTTCTATTTTTTGTAAGAAAAGGCGCAATTATTACCCTGGTTTTCTTAAACTTAATTAAAAATTCCATATACCCCTCCAGTGTAAAATTTACCTCTGACCTTATTTTTGCAACTACTCTTGAGGTTTTACACCATTTTTTTATTTCACTAATTAATCCTGTATTGTTAAAACAAATACCTTTTTTAAGATTGGCAATAATAGCACTATCCTTTCTTTTTATTATAATGACATCTGCCGTATCTCTATAAAAAGAAAGATTATCTAAGATTGTATCCGCACCAGAAAGAGAAGTAGCTTTCGGAAAATAATAACAACAAAAAATCAGGTGAAGTTTCTGCTGCTTATATAATTGATCTATTCTGTCTGAACAATTATATTACTCTCGCTGCTGCAGTACACATAAAGATAACCATTTTTAGGTACGTTTATATTCTGCATTACATGGTTTTTAAGGCCAAACATTACCGGAAACATTATCTGAATAGATCACTATAGTATTCTTGCTAATAGTATTTCTATTTCCTTATAGAATTTTGTGTTGGCGTTAATCAACTCCAATTGCCCCTGAAAGAACATACGACTTTTCTCCTTTGATTCAATTATATATTCAATCTTTTTAGAACCCCAGAAATAAATTATTTTGTAAGACCCGTATTCATAGTCAGTCTTAATTTGTACTGGGTTTTCGTTTAATTTATTCCGAACATATTTCAATAATAAACTAAATGTTTTTTTATCTACTGTAAATACATTTCTATTCAAATCTTTATATTGTTTTGTAATTATTTCAATAGTCGGTAAGGGTTTATCCATTATTCCCAGTGGCTCGTAAACCAATTTCTGTGAAGAACATGAAGACAGAACTGAGAAATAAAACAAAATAAATGCTATAACCTTATAATTTGATTTTTTCATATTTTAATGATTTAGAAAGACCCATCTTGCTTTCTCGGGCCGACAGCAGGTGGTAAAGTTTTATTATAATTATCAATAGTAGTTTTTTGAAAATTCGATTCTTGGTTACTTACTTTCAATTCAGTAGGTACTGCGACACCTCCTTTAATTTCAAATCCATAAGTGACTGTAACTACAGGCTTATAACCATCTCCATTATTAATCACTAGAGTTAATTCACCCTCCCAACTTTTACCAGTTTGACTTCCTAATCGGGTGGGTCTATCATAAAAATCTAAATCATTGCCATTCTTATTTTGATAGGTTGGCAATTCTGCATCTGTCCAATAAAACGGTTTGTTATCATCTGCTGGTTGAGGGTCATTATAAGGTGATACCGTTCCATTAAGTGGTGCATCTGTTCTGATAGTTTGAATAAATTCTGCATTTGCGGTTCCATTTTTTCCATCATTATAGGAAGCATCAATTTCAACGCCAATTCCATTTGTAGTATGTGCGCCGTAACTCTTCACGCTTAATCCCTTATATTCTTTACCCATATAATCATAACCTGTTGGCGTATTTGCAGCTGATGTTACATTAGCTCGCCATATAACATCTCCAGTGGTTTTATTTTTTATCCAATCATCTGGCTTCATTCCATCTGGATCGATATATCTTAATGGATTATCAAATGCATAATTGTAAGGGGAATATCGGCACATCTGGTCCGTTTTAGGATCTACTGTGTGCCATCTTCCAATTTGTGGGTCATAAAATCTTGCGCCGTAATCATATTCTTCAAGTCCCCTTCCATCACTAAATTCTTTTGCTTGTCTTTCTTTGCCTGCAAATTGATATTTATTCTCTAAGCCACCGGCTGCCTTAGTACTAATCCCCACCATCACCAATCCAAACGGATAATAATGCGTTTCCTCCAAAATTGCACCTCTTGTATGCACCACCTGCAAATTATCAAAGAACACATCAACCGGGCTTTCGTTGCTACAGTAAATATACACATAGCCGCTTTTGCCGGCAATTAAATTCTGCAGTTCTGTGTAATGGTCTTTAACGATGTTCTTATCCCCCACCATGCTAATTTTAAATCCTCCATCATAGGTTTTAAACTGCTCATCAAAAAATATTACATTGATAAATGCCCTTGGGTTATTGGGCAACGCATTGGTTTGGTTATTCTGTTGCGTTACCATAGCATTAATACCTTGTGTACCTGCTGTTGTATTAATAGTATTTGTAGATACTGGGCCATGCGTTCCAGTTATTCCTGTTGCATTAGGCGCTCCTAAAAACCCCGCTAACAAATCCAATACAGGTAAAGTACTATTGCCACCGGTACCGCCTGTATTCTGAAAGTAATAGCTTTTACCAAACACATCAATTTTATCGCCTGCCATTACTTTTAAAGTAATACCTAAACCCATTTTAGCTTCGGTACTTTTAAGTTTGTATAATTTAGTACTGTTGGTGCCGGAGAAAGTTGCATCAGGCGGATTATTTCCAATTCCATTATTATCGTTGAGATAATCTGTAATTCCTGTCGCAAGAGATTTATCAACTACCTGCGCATCTTTAATATCATAATAATTTTTTTCTGTCGCAATCTTTGATGGTTCTAACGATGCTAATGGATATTTATCTACCTGCTGCTCTTCGGTCAATACCATTCTCACATTACCTAAATGATCCTTCAGCATATAATCGTATTCAAGACTGGCGGCTGTTGTACCCGTCATAGTTTTAAACCTGATACGTCCTTCTTCATGGCCTATCAGCTGCAATACATCTGTATACTGAGGATCGCCGGGGGCTGATGGGCTGGCACTTTTACTTTCATATACCGCACTTCCTGCATAGGTGGTAGTAGTGGTATATGATTTACCCGCTGTAATGTAGTCGATAGTTTGTTTTCTTAGTTTATTGCCCAAAGCATCGTAAGTATAAGTTATAGTGCCCTTGCCTGTTATAGTAATTACCTGCGGCAGGTTTAAATGGTTATAAGTAATACTGCTGATAGATTTATTTTTATCCATCGTAAGGTTACCATTAATATCATAACCATAGTCGGTACTTGTTTTGGTGCCGGCATTATACTTAAAGTCGCCCAATGTGGAGCTGTTATCATTAAACTGGTCTGTTACCTGTTGTAGTTTATTTGATCCGGTCAGATAAGTATAACTGAGATCGTCTATTTGTTCACTGGTGTTTAGTTTTAATCCCCATTGCTGCATTCTTTTTATATTTCCGTTATCATCGTAAGCACTGGAAATAGTAGCGCCGTCTCCCATTTTTACATCAAAATTTATTCTTGCATCCTGGTTAAATGCACCGCTGGTATATTGTGTAAAATCTGCTTTCATTAATCTGTTGGCAGCGTCGTAAGCAAAATCGTATTTACGTTTTTCTCCATCACCTTTACTCTTCCAAACCATGCCTTCTATATTGCCATTGTATTGCGGTGCAGTATAGGTTTGGTTACCTATAATATTGTTATTTGTTTTATCATAACCAAGGTCAAATCCAAAATAATTATTGCTGTTATTATCTTTTGCATAGTCACGGTTCATCCCTAATAACCAGCCCCGGATATTGTAATCATAGTTTAGTGTTTCCAGGTTATTATTGCCTAATATTTTCTTTTTCAATCTGCCCAAGGCATCATATTCATTTTGTACAATGGTTTGTTCGGCTTTGGTTACTGTGCCATTTACCTGCCCTACGCTATTTACAGATTTTTTAATATTCAGTAACCTGCCAAGGTCATCATACTGCATTTTGGTGGTTACTGTAGTGGTTCGTGAGTTGCTCATTCCACCTTTTATCATCCTTTGCACTGTTATTAGTGGCTGACCCGCCCAGCTATACTGTGTGGTGGTAGCATCCATACCTCCAGTTACGTTACGGCTTTGCGCTTGTATTAGCCTGCCTTTATCATCGTAAAATAGTATTGAGGCCAGGTATTGGGTAGCGTTCAGTACTTTTACTTCCGTCCAGGTAATCATACCAAGCGTATTAGTAGTTTGCGTTTGTGTCTGCGGGTATGGATAACTGTTTGATGGAGCTAAAAAATTACTGCTCCAGGTATTATCAAAATGTCCATTTGTAATTGTAAGGCCAGAAGGCAGGTCGGCATAGTTATCATAATGGGTAGTGGTTAACCTGTCCCAGCTGCTGCTGCCGGGTATGCCCGTTTTATTAAAAGGATAATAATAAGTAGTGGCCGTAGCTGCCTGTGCAGCATGATAAGCCTGGCTGCCCGTGCTATTCCATAAACCGGTCTGGATAGGTCGGTTCAGTTCGTCATACACTGTTACTATCCATTTTCCCTGTGCCGCAAGATTGCCATCCTGTGTCATAGTAAGCCTGTCACGCTGGTCGTATACCATACTTACCAGCGCTGCACCCGGTACTTTTTTAATGATCATACGATTGCGCTGATCATATTCGTATCTAAAGCATTGCTCATCCAGTAAAGCAGTGGTTAGCTGCCAGTTGTTAGTGGTTAGTATTTGTGTACCAACAGGCTGTATTACGCAGCGAAGGTTACCTGAATCGTCGTAGATATAATAAGTGCATAACCAGCCGGTATAATCTCTTCCTGTACCGTCATCTGCGATTGCGGTAAGCTGCACTTTCTTTAAAATTACTTTACCATCCTTATCTTTAAATTCTATTACCTGTTTACCATGTTCATCCACACTTATGTTTTTAAATAATTCCCCTGCATTATACCTTCCGTTACTATTTACAGATGTATTGATTGCATAAGTACCAAAGCTGTTAGCTACCTCTGTTACATCCCATATTTTTACATCATCGTTTAAAGTATTGGACCAATATTTTTGTTCAGTACCTCTGCCTGCGCCTGCCCAGCTTATGCCCGGTGCCATGGTTTTAGTTATACGATTAAGTGGTGAAGGTTCAAAAACAGCCTGGCTGTAAAAATAGTTTTCACCCTGGCCTTTCAATACACCATTGGCATCGTTATAAAACCCTTGTTGCTCAGTAAGCGGGCTTGGTTTAAAATTACCGTCTGCTAAGGTTGATTTATAAGGCAGGTATCTAAATTGCTCCCTGCCAAGCGCATCATAAACCACCGGAGACACTATGTCTGTTGCATTTGCACCAGTTGGTAACGATTCCTGTTTACTAACTGTTTGTATTACCCTGCCCAATCCATCTATGTACTGTGTCGTTTGCCTTACATCTTTTAAAGGTCTTGTTATTAATGCATTGGGGTCTTGTTCTGGTGCACTTGCATCCCAGGTACGTACATAGTTAAAGGCCTGTTGCGCAAAACCAGCTGCAAACAGGCAATTGAAAGTAACTATTAGTATGAGTTTTTTATTGATTTTATTTTGCATGGTTCCGGAGTATTATTGATTAGTAGGTACATCGCAGGCACTTGAGCAGGTGCCATTTTTATTGGCATATTCCTGGCCTTCTGTATCAAGTAATGCTTTTGCATCTGCATCTGCCTGCGATATCAGTGAAAAATATTTTCCATAAGGCACGGTATAACTTACAAAGTTTCCCGTATAGCCGGCCGCACAGCTCTGGCATTGTATAGAACTGGTAAACGGCTGGTTAAAAAATAAAGCAGTAGTTGCACCCGGGTCAGGTGTGGTATACATATATTCGTTCTTTTTTACCACGTTGCCATCCTGGTCTTTAACTAATAATAGCCGGTTAAAAGCATCGTATTCGTAGCTATTTGTTTTATTATGGGTATCAGTAATGGATGTTACTCCTGCACCGGGTTTGTAAGTATAAGTTGTAACATATGCTGAAGGCAAGTTGGTTCGTATACGGTTTAACTCCACCTGTAATGCAGCACCATCCATAGTTTGCAAAGCCGGTATACCTCCTGCCGATAGTTGAACGACAACCTGGTCATATGTAGCACCTTTTATCTCAGCAACAGGGTATTTGTAACCATAACCCCATAGTATTGTAGTCACAATCCCTGTCTTATTATTGGTAAGCTGTAATACATTACCATTTGCATCATACCTGTCAAAACTTCCTTCAGTCTCCAGTGCATTGCCTTTTGCAGCAGTTTGAAAAGTTTGTGGTAATAGATTACCCGAATTATAAGAGCCATAATTTATTTTCTGCTCATTTGTTATGGTATTACCGGTTTGCAATTTTGTATCAATTACCGGGCTGATGATGTTACCGGAGATCATAGCATCGTATACACTGTTACCTACATAGTCATGCGGGTAAGTCATTGTTGTTTTTATAGGTTGCCCCTTACTGCTAGTGCCTTCAATCCGGGTAGTTTGCAGGTGGTTGGTATTATCATAATAATAATTGGATATTGAAGTAACAGGATTTTGCCCATTCTCATCATATACAGTTTCTGTGGTAGTTTTTAACGGTGCCCAGTAAGAAATAATGCTGTATTTTACCATATCAAAAGCATTCATCTGGTCTTCGGTTACAGTAGTTCCTGCAGGGGGGCAGCTACTGGCAGGGTATGCATAAATTTCATATGCTTTGTTTACTGCATAACCAAATACTTCCCTGTTCGCCCTGTTATCAACCGCATAATCATATACCGTCTTTTTTAGCGGAAATAAATTTCCGTTAGTCGCCTTTTTATAATGTATTTCTTCCCTGAGATTTCCATTGGTAATACTGCTAAAATTACTCAACGTTGCGTTGGGTATATCCTGTCCCCATATCACCTGACCTCTTGCATCCGCACCGGTATAAAATTTAGATTGGGTGGCTCCGCCTTCAAAATTTTCTCCAATACTTTCAATTACCGACCCATAGCTTATTGGAGAAGTATGATAATCGTATAAATTATTTAGTGAGCCTGAGTACATGGCAGTGCATAAGTAATGACATCTCCAGCTACCACTATTTCCCCCTGTTGATATTGTACAATTTGCTGATCGCTGGTAATCTTTGGAATATTGAGGCTGCTGAACATTCAATAAAGAAGAAACTGTCAGGTCGGTAATATCGGCATAGTAATATTTTTTTATCATAGGTGTTTCTCCCGGGTTTCCGGTAAATACCCTTTTTACCCTTACTCCTCCTACTATACTATTTTTATTGATCGAACTTGTAGTTTTTGGATAGTACTTCATTACCACATTTGTTGTAATGGGTGCCCCTTTCGCTTTTAATGTTATAGTATAATTCCCCGGCGCCAGGGGATATGCTGGATTCAGGTAGCGTGTACAGCTACCGTTAGATGGCCTGAATACTTCGTTTAAAACATTTCCATTAGGGCCGTTCACAATTACGGTACTGTAGTTGTGAATTTCTTCAAATGTACCGGTGCCGGTACTATTTATAACCAATTGTATCTGCTGGGCATTGTCAATACTAAAATTGGATATTTGTGAATTTTCAAAAATCGCATTACCTTGTACACTACAGGTAAATTCATGGTACGTTTTATATGTTGCAGCTAAATTTTGTAGTTGGTTACCTTCATATTCAATATTATCTGTTCCGCCTGTTGGATAAACAATCTTTGTCAGCATTCCTTTGCCGGCAAACACAGGGTCAGGTTCCCGGTTAGCCGTAGCTGTTGGAAAGTGCTGTTTCAGGGTTATATCATCTGGCTTGGGTATAAAAGATCCCTGGTTATTTTTTCCATTAAAATATCCCCAGTGATCCTGCGAAAAAGACAATCTTGGGGGCCGGCCAGCAGGGTCATTGTAACTAAAATAATGTGTCTTGCTAAATTGATTGCCGGATGATAGTTCCTGTAAACTTACCAGGTAAGGCGTTTTATCATAACTGGTAGCTGTTTCACTTGCATAAGTAAGATTTGCCTGTTGCTCATTATAATTAAAATTAAAGCTGCTTTGATAAGCAGGAGCATTGATTTGAGTAATAGTTTGAGTAATACTGCTCACCAGTTTATCGCCACAATCTGAACGTGTTTGATAAGAAAAAGATATTGTACTGCTTGTATTATAAATAGAACTCAGTAATACTCCTTGTGTATTTACTTTATTGGTACAGGTTGAATAGCTATACGGAGCACCACCAGGGGGGCAACTTACAGTTGGTCCTACTATACCACAATCCAATTGAGGGTTAACCCATTCCAAAGACTGGCTTACTCCATTATCGTAAGTATAGGTTATAGGTGCGTACAGAAAGGTTATTGTTTCGCCTGAAGGATGTATAATTTTAGACAGGTACCAGGCATTGTTCACATAATCAGTATGTGATTTACCGCAGGAAGTTTCCCGTTTTGTTTTTTCAATTGCACCTGTACCACCAAAATAATATACTATGCCATCTGTGGTGGTAATTTTAAAATTCCAGGCCGTTCCGTTAAAATCATATTCTATTTTGTTTCTGCCGGCAGGTATCTGCATCGGTTGCATTTCATTGTCCAGTACAAAACTTCCCGAAATTCCATTCATACTGAAATTAAAAAGATCCGGCTCCGCATCATAACTGATATTGGTACTGATATTATTCATATAGTTAAAACTGCCGCAATTTTGTTGAACCGGTTCGTAAAGCGGTACTATCCTCATACTCTGCTCATCAGGATTTCCACGCTGCGTTCGTGTCACCACTCCACCAGCATTCAGTGACCACCCCATACCAACCCTTGATGCTATTTCATCTACTTTAATTCCGGTAGAGCTATAACCAAGTGATACAGGAACACTTAGCTTATTACCTTTAAGAACATATAAAGGAATATTAATGGTGGGGCTGCCGGTATTTTTATTTAGTGCAATTTCACTGTGTTTTATAATGGCTGCAGCATTGGGCGCCGGCGGTAAAAAATCCGACATCTTTGCAAAATTGCCCGGATCGTTTGTTTGGCATAGTGAGGCGCTGTACCAGGAAAATGCCATCGCTAGCATTACTAATCGTTTCATTTGGGTTTGAATTTTTTGATTTGCTGTATTTTAAAAATTGTATCCTGCTCTGAACATCAGTGGCTGGCTTACCGGAGCATGGGCTCTTGCCAGTATATCATATAGCAATTGCAATTTTGTTCCTTTAGCCCATTTTGTTTTTACATTTATCTTTCTAGTCAATCCTATCAATCCGGTATTTTGCCAGTCGTTAAAACTTTGCAATTGCTGAATATTTTTAAATGCTGCATTGTGATTCATTTCATAGCCTCCCGTTATGTAAAACTGTTTTTTCATTTTCCAGTCTACAAAACTTCTGAGGCCAATACCCTGGTGGCTGATACTGATATGCTGTATGCTGCCAAATCCCATTTTATAACTGGCACCAAGTCCAATAACACTTTTATCATTTAATTTATAACCAATGCTTAACCCTATATCAGCAGTAGTGGGCACAAGGCTGTTGTTTTTGGCAAATTGGAAATTGTTGCCGAACTCAAGGCGTTGCTTAAAAGTTTGTGTTTTGGTTTGGTTGGGTTTAAAGTCCGGTATTTCGGTATCAGCACCTGCCGATTTTAAGATCTTATCTTTTAAAGTATTTAATTGTGCCTGTGCCGCTTCAATGTTCAGCCTTATTTGCGCTTGTGCATTAGGACCACCCGCAGCAATCTGATTTTGTATCAAAGCATTTACACTGGCTCTAGTTTGTAAGCCAGATAGATTTGTTGTTGCGCCGCCAGCAGATGGCGTACCAAACAGTTTTGCCAACATTCCATTCTGCTGTGCAAATTTTGTAAAGGCTGGTATCCTGTTTAAAATAGTGAGTGCTGTTTCTTCCGCCTTCTTTTTATCATTAAAAATGGCTTTGTAATTTTTAAGCGTTTCTATGTAGTAATAATTTTCTTTAGTAATTTTTTGCAGGTATTTATTATTACCGAGGTATTGCACTGCCTGGTCCATTAATTGTTTGCTCCGCTCTTTAATAAATTGTTGCATGGCTTCGCTACTGGCTTCCTGCTGTTCCAGTTCTTCTGCTTTTTGTTTAGCTTTTTTTACAGGTGCAATTAATTTTTCATCCAGTTTTTCTTTTTGCTGTTCTAAATATCCTAAGCTGGTGGTTAGCTTATCCCTGTATTCATCATATTTTACTCTTTGTGCAGTAACAACAGCTTCGCCTTTCTTGTATTTTTCTAATGCAGTTGTAAACGTGATTTGATTGTTTGCAAAGAGACGTTGCGCTGCTTCGGGATTTACTTTCAACAACAGGCTATGAATTTTATTTTCCCATTTGCTGAGTTTAGTTAATGTCTTTTCTGTTTTATTATTAATGCGGTTAGTATATTGATCAATTTTTTTATCTACCTGGTGAATGTATTTTAAAGGCACCTGTTGTAAAGATTGTAATACAGCAACACTTTTAGCCGTACTACAAAAACAGCAGATTAAAAAATATAACAACATAAAAAACCGAAACAGACTCATAGCCTTACTGATTTTATATTTATAAAAGTTTGGGATAAGGTGTTAAGAAATTGAGAAAGGCAGAACAATGCCTGCCATCTTTATTGACACAGATACGTAATTTTATACCCTGCATCAATAAGAAGCATCAATCAAATTCTTCAATAAAATTTAGGAGGAGAAGGCTTAGAAATGCATAGGTACGAACTATTTTTTAAACAACCAATACCACTAAGTGATAATTTTTTATTTTAATTAATTTTCGTACAAGCATTCTATTTATAAAAAAATAATATAGGTAATAAGCAATAGAAATCGATATTTTTTTACTACCAATTTCCTCTATTTGTTCTATGTTGTTAATTATGCATTATTCTATCCTTTACAATCTTTTCAGTCTCGTATAAAAATCTGCATAATTAAATAAATCTAAATTTAATAAAGAGTATAAAAAATCCTGCAATGGTTTATTATTGCAGGACTTTCATTCCTTTCAAAAATGGAATCGAACCCGTGGAGCCGCAGGGAATCGAACCCTGGTCCAAACATATCCGCCGTAAGCTTTCTACATGTTTATTTAGTTATTAATTGTCGGGATATAGCAGGAACCTAACCAACCAACTGTATACTTAGAAGAATGGTCTTAAGCAGTGGTCACTTCATTCCACTGCAGCATTCCGTTTTGTTTTTGAGTCGGCGGCGGAACATGGTAACAGAACTGACCTGTTCGGCGGCCCTAATGGATGTTAATCTATCGATTAAGCAGCCATGGCATACTGAGTATTGCCATTTAAGTTGTTGAATATTCAGATTAAAGTGCTAATTATCCAACGCACTACATGCTTATACTTACAAAGAACTATGCTGTCAAAACCGGTCGGCCCCGGATATTAATTAATAATTGGGTAATTAATAATTAATAATGGTGCAAATTTACGAAAAGTATTTCGTTATCGTTATAAAAGTACATTTGCAGTACAATCATTTAACAAAACATAGCTATGGAGCCCGATCTGTTTTATAAGCAAAGGATACAATCACTAGAGGAACAATACAAACAATTACAATCCAAAAAATCAATGCTCGCCTGGTTACGCTTTGCGGCCGTGGTTTCCATTATCGCTGCATTGTATTTTTTATTGTCCGTGGGTATCAGCTATGCAATTATAACAGCTTTATTGCTGGCGGTTGTATTTGTGCGGCTGATCTATACCGACCTGCAAAATAAAACTGCTATAAAAAACAACCGCCATTTAAAACAAATTAACGAAGCTGAATTGCAGGCACTGGCATATAATTATTACAGTTTTGATGATGGTCATCAATACATACCTGCCGCAGATCACCCCTACTCCAACGACCTGGATATTTTTGGCAGGGCTTCTTTATTTCAATATTGCAACCGCACCACTTCTGACATGGGTGGTAATATATTAAGCAACTGGTTGTTACAACCTGCAACTATACCAGTGATTGCACAAAGACAAGAAGCAGTAAAAGAATTATCTGGAAAAACAGCATGGCGGCAGCAATTAGAAGCATACGGTAAAGAGCAGAAAATAACAACAGTTACAGCCTCCCGTTTGCAGGAATGGCTGCAGGCCGAACCGCATTTTATCAATAATCTTTTCTGGAAGATTTTACAATATGCTATTCCTGCAATCATCATCACCGTAATTATTTTAAATGCCGAAGATGTAATTACCAACCCGGTCAGGAATCTATTTTTACTGGGCTCTGCTTTAATTGCTTTGGTGATGGCAAAAAAAATTGCGCCTTTACACATGCAGGTAAGCAAAATGGCAGATGAATTAGCCGTGCTGGCTGATAGTATAAAACATGTAGAGCAAACATCTTTTAATGCGCCATTACTGCAATCATTGCAATCAAAATTTGTTATCGAAAATACCAAGGCATCTACACAACTAAAAGAATTAAAAAGAATTGTAGAGCGATTGGACCTTCGATTAAATCCTGTAGTATTTATTCCCCTGGCGGTAATTTTGCAATGGGATATACAGCAGGCGATGGCGCTTGAAAAATGGAAACAACGCAACCGCCAAAATATTAATGATTGGTTTGATGCCATTGGGCAATTTGAAGCGTTGCATAGTTTTGCCGGCTTAGCTTTTAATCATATGGAATGGTGTTACCCAATTTTTACAGCACAACATTTTTTCATCAGCGGAGAAAATATTGGCCATCCATTGATCAATGCTGCTAAACGGGTAAATAATAATATCACCATCAATAGTAATGAAGAGCTGATGCTGATAACAGGTAGCAATATGGCTGGCAAGAGCACTTACCTGCGCAGCATTGGGGTAAATACTGTTTTGGCAATGGCCGGTGCTCCTGTATGTGCCGATACATTCACATTATCGCCTGTGCAAATTATCAGCAGCATGCGTATTGCAGATAATTTAGAAGAGAGCACCAGTACTTTTTATGCAGAACTAAAAAAACTAAAAGCCATAATCGACAAAGTAAATGCCGGTGAAAAAATATTTATTTTATTGGATGAAATTTTGAGAGGAACTAATTCATTAGACCGCCATACCGGTTCTGTGGCATTGGTAAAGCAATTGATCAAACATAAAGCAGCCTGCATTATTGCCACGCATGATGTAGAACTTGCAAAACTAAAAGATAATTATCCCGATAATATTTTAAATTATCATTTTGATGTGCAGGTAGCCAATGATGAATTGTATTTTGATTACAAACTAAAGGAAGGTATTTGCACTAGTTTAAATGCATCAATATTGATGAAGAAGATCGGGATAGAATTGTAGAGGGGTCAGACGGCTCCAAGCCGTCAGACCCCTACGCTATCTATTTACAATCTGTACTAATCGTTTTCCCCCATCCAAACCAGTCGTTACCGTTAGCATACAGCATCAATCCTAAGAGTAATACCATACCAACAATTTGTGCATACTCTAAAAATTTCTCATTAGGCTTGCGGCCGGTGATCATTTCGTATAATGTAAACACCACATGTCCGCCATCCAAAGCAGGAATAGGTAATAAATTCATAAAGGCTAATGCCATAGAAATAAATGCCGTAAACAACCAGAAAGTTTCCCAATCCCAGGTGCCGGGTAAACCATTGGTCATGCCTTTAAAACCGCCAAGGCCTTTATAGGCACCGGTTTCTGGCTTAAAGATCATTTTAAACTGATCAACATAAGAGGTTAATGATTTTACTGCTTTACTTACACCTGCAGGAAATGCCTGGAAGAAAGTGTAAGGTGTTTTTTCGATATGTAATACTTTCATGGTATCATATTTTTCATATGAATACCTGCTGATACCGATCTTGCCATTACAATCTACAATCACATTTTTTGTAACCGTATCTGTTCCCCTGATAGCTTTGAAAGTTACATTCTTATCTTTTTTATCTTCCAGGTAAGCACTGATCTCATCTAAAAAATTAATCGGAACAGCATCAGCTGCAATAATCCTGTCGCCTTCTTTTAAACCACCTTGCACAGCTTTATTGGCTGTATCTTTTGGATCAAACTCACCTAATATTGCCGGAAGCCTTGGAGTAATAAACCCTCTTGCAGCTTTGCGGTTTTCAATCACCTGGTTTAAGAATTTAACCGGTATGGTGATCTGCATTTTTTTACCTTCTCTTTCCAGGTCAACAATCCTGGCTTCTGTACCAATTAATATTTTCTCCGTAAGATCTTCAAAATATACAATCGGCTTACCGTTGATAGCAATTATTTTATCGCCACTTTTAAAACCCAGTTCAGTAATTTGTTTGTTCTGAATACCGATGCCATTTTCTAAACTCGACATAGGTATTTTTGAATCACCCCAAACCCACAATACCATGGCATAGATAAAAAACGCCACCAGCACGTTCATAATTACACCACCCAACATAATGATCAAACGTTGCCAGGCTGGCTTGCTTCTGAATTCGTATGGTTGAGGGGGCAGTTTCAAAGCCTCTTTATCCATGCTTTCATCCACCATGCCGGAAATTTTTACATAGCCGCCCAGGGGCAACCAGCCAATACCATATTCGGTATCGCCGATCTTCTTTTTTACTAATGAAAACCAGGGGTCAAAAAAGAGGTAAAATTTTTCTACCCGGCACTTAAACCAACGTGCTGTAATGTAATGCCCAAATTCGTGTAAAATAACGAGGATCGATAATGCCAGTAAAAGTTGTCCAACTTTTACGCCTACCACCGGCCAATCTATTGATAATAATGTCATATTAATTAGTACTGCTAGGGTAATTGTTTTTTAAATTAAGTATTGCTTTGCATTTAAGGGGTTCAATATAGCTGAAAAAGTTGAAGTGAGTGACACAACGATGTTAAATAGTAGTACTTCGGTTCGTCCCAAAAAAACTTTCTACAGGTTAATCAATGAAGCGGCAAAATTACGGGCTTCGCCGTCGCTGTCAAAATATTCCTGCATGGTGGGTTTTGGTATGAATTTTATATTTTCCATTGTTTTTTCCACTATGGCTGTCATATCCAGAAAGCCCACACGGTTGCGGAGGAAAGCCCACACCGCAATTTCATTGGCCGCATTTAATATACAAGGCATATTGCCACCGCGGAACAAGGCTTCGGTTGCCAGGGCCAGGTTTCTGAAAGTTTTAACATCCGGCTCCTCAAAACTGAGGTTGGGATATTTTCTGAAATCCAGCCTTGGGAAATCGTTTTTGATGCGCTGCGGAAATGCCATGGCGTACTGAATGGGCAACTTCATATCGGGCAAACCCATCTGTGCTTTTATGCTGCCATCTTCAAACTGCACCATGCTGTGAATAACACTTTGCGGATGCACTACTACCTGTATTTGCTCGGGCTGTAAATTGAATAACCATTTGGCTTCAATCATCTCCAACCCTTTATTCATCAGGGTTGCAGAATCTATCGAGATCTTTGCACCCATCGTCCAATTGGGATGTTGCAATGCATGATCTCTTTTTACATTCACTAAATAGTTAGGTTTTTTGCCTAAAAAAGGGCCACCACTTGCGGTAAGTATGATCTTTTCAATCTTGTTCCTGCCCTCGCCTACAAGGCATTGAAATATGGCCGAATGTTCGCTGTCAACAGGAATGATAGGCACTCTTTTTTCAATGGCCTTTTGCATAACCAGGTCGCCAGCCACCACTAAAGTTTCTTTATTGGCAAGCCCCACTACTTTGCCTTTTTCAACAGCTTTCATGGTTGGTTTGAGGCCTGCAAAGCCTACAATACCCGCCAGCATCATATCATAGCTATCAAAATCGGCTACTTCTTCCAGGGCTTTTTCGCCTGAAAATACTTTCACCAAAGTTTTTGCTAAAGCGTCTTTTACTTTTTGATAACGGGCTTCGTCGCCGATAACCACTGCATTGGGCTTAAATTCGATGGCTTGTTTGATCAGCAGCTCATCATTGGTTTGTGCTGTAAGAATCTCTACTTCAAATAAATCAGGATTAGCACGGATAACTTCCAATGCCTGGGTACCGATTGAGCCGGTGGAACCAAAGATAGCAATGCGTTTTTTGGGTGCCTGATCAGCCATTTGTTTTTAAAAATTGTGTCGCAAATCTAACCTAATAATTGTTGTAACGCAATTTTCACTTTATCAAAATTGAATTTTTGGATAATATTTTGCATTGCCTGCTGAATTTGAGGGTTACAGAGGTTACCAATAGATCCTTCGTGAGTATGATTAACCGCAGTGGAATATTGAAAATTGCCATTCTCAATATCCATCCCTACTTTTTTATACGCATCCCTGAAGGGAACACCTTGCAGCACTAACTTGTTTACTTCTTCCACACTAAAGAGGAATTTGTATTTTTCGTCCTGCAACAAATCCTTTTTCACTTCAATATTGCTGAGCATTAAGCCAGCCATCTGCAGGCAGTTGTTTAAATTTTCAAATGCAGGAATGATATGTTCTTTTAATAATTGCAGATCTCTTTGATACCCGGAAGGCAGGTTGGTGGTCATCAGCATGATCTCGTTAGGCAATGCCTGTATGCGGTTGCAATGACTGCGGATAAGTTCGAATACATCCGGATTTTTTTTATGCGGCATGATGCTGCTGCCTGTAGTAAGTTCATCAGGAAAACTGATGAATGAAAAATTCTGGTTGATGAATAAACAGGCATCCATACTTAGTTTAGAAAGCGTGGCTGCAATATTCGCCATTGCAGATGCTACGATACGTTCTGTTTTGCCACGGCCCATTTGTGCATACACCACGTTATAATTCAGGTCTTCAAAGCCCAGTAATTGTGTGGTTAATGTTCTGTTGATGGGGAAAGAGCTGCCGTAACCTGCAGCAGAACCCAATGGATTTTTATTAACCACAGTATAGGCTGCCTGTAATGTGGTCAAATCATCTACTAAACTTTCGGCATAAGCGCCAAACCATAAACCAAATGATGATGGCATGGCTAATTGCAAATGCGTATAACCAGGTAACAGGTCTGTTTTATATTTTTCACTTTGCTGAATCAGCAGGTCAAAAAAGTCTTTGGTATTGAAAACTAATTTTTCAATTTCGTTTCTCAAAAATAATTTCAGGTCTACTAAAACCTGGTCGTTACGGCTACGGGCACTGTGAATTTTTTTTCCTACATCACCTAACTTTTCCGTCAACATTAATTCCACCTGCGAATGAATATCTTCTACCCCTTCATTTAATGTAAAGCCGCCTTTTTGTATTTGCTGATAAATATTTTTCAATTCCACTTCCAATGAAGCCAGTTCATCTTTGGTAAGCAATCCAACAGACTCTAACATTTTGGTATGCGCCAAAGATCCTAACACATCAAATGGTGCTAAATGAATATCTAGTTGATTGTCTTTACCCACAGTAAATTTTTCTACTTCCTGTAATGATGCTTTATCTTTTTGCCAGAGTTTCATTTGATTTGTAAGTTATAAGTTTTAAGCTATAAGTCCTAAGTCTGCAGTTGTATTTTCCTTACAACTTACCACTTAATACTTTTCACTTTTATACAATTTGCTCCACCATTCTAATGTAAGTGGCTATACCATCTTTTATTTCATCTAAATAAATATACTCATCAGCAGTATGGCTTCTGGCACTATCGCCAGGCCCCATTTTTAAAGTAGGGAAAGGCATCAATGCTTTGTCACTTGTGGTTGGCGAACCGTAATAGCCTTTACCTAAGTTGATACCCGCTTTTACCAATGGATGATCCAATGCAATGGAAGTTGATTTCATTCTTGTGGTACGTGGTTTAAAGGCACTTTTCAAATTCGCTTTTAATGCATCCAGTATTTCATCAAAAGTATAGAGTTCATTTACCCGTACATCAATTACAAATTTGCACTGGGCAGGCACTACATTATGTTGTTTATTTTCTGTTTCAATTACAGTAACGGTTAATCTTGATTCGCCTAACAGGTCGCTTACTTTTTCAAACTGGTAATTTCTTATCCAGTTAATATCATCTACTGCGTTATATAATGCATTCTCTCCTTCTTTTCTTGCAGCATGCCCCGCCCTGCCGGGTGCAGTACAATCAATCACCATCAGTCCTCTTTCAGCCACTGCCATTTCCAGTTTTGTAGGTTCGCCCACAATACCGAAATCAATGTTTCCTACATAGGGCAATACTAATTCGATACCATTTACACCGCTGATCTCTTCTTCGGCACTGGCAGCAAATACTACATTGTATTTTGTATTTTCATCGTTGTAAAAATGTATGAATGCAGCAATTAAGCTTACCAGGCACCCTCCTGCATCGTTACTGCCCAAACCAAATAATTTACCGTCCTTTTCAATTGGTTTAAAGGGATCAAGCGTATACCCTTTATTAGGTTTAACGGTATCGTGGTGTGAGTTTAATAAGATTGACGGTTTATTTACATCGTAATATTTATTCCTGGCATAAATATTATTGCCTACTCTTGAAAAAGCAATATCATGCTTTGTAAAAAAAGCCATCAAAATTTCTGCCGTATCATTTTCTTCTTTTGAAAATGAAGGCGTGGAAATTAAATCTTTTAATAAGCTTACTGCTTCACTGTATAATTGTTCCTGTTGCATAATTTTTTTATTAGGCGTCAGACGGTTGCAACCGTCATGACGCCTAAAGGGGTCAGACGGCCTGGAGCCGTCAAGACCCCTTGATCAAAGTACCGGTTGTTTGTTCAGTTACATTTTGTAATAAATCATCCGCATGGCCGATCAACACTTCTTTTACGCCGCTATCAATAGCTGCAAATGCATTATCAATTTTTGGCAGAATGCCGTCGAATAATTTATTGCCGGTTTTTAATTGCTGGTAAATACCTTTTGTGATCAATCGAATGGCTGAACTATCATCATCTACATTTTCCAACACACCTTTCTTTTCAAAACAATAGATCAATCGTACATCATATACCGGCGACAAGGCTACTGCAATTGATGATGCAATGGTATCAGCGTTTGTGTTCAGCATTTGCCCTTTACCATCATGTGTCAGCGGCGCAATGATTGGTGTAAGCCCGTTGTTAACCATCAATTCCAGATTACTAATTCCTAATTCCTTTGTATTTATATCTCCAACAAAGCCAAAATCAATGCCTTCTTTAGTAACTGGTCTTTTAATTGCTGGAATAATATTGGCATCAGCTCCTGTTAATCCGATAGCATTGCATTGTATTGCCTGCAACTGAGCTACTACTTTTTTGTTTACCAAACCACCATATACCATTGTAACCAGGTCAATGGTTTCAGCATCAGTAATTCTTCTGCCATTAATATATTTTGATTCGATGCCTAGCTTATCACCGATCTTTGTTGCAATCTTTCCGCCTCCGTGAATTAATATTTTTTTCCCCTGAACAGCAGCAAATGTTGCAAGGAATGCTGAAAGATTTTTTTCATCATCAATTACATTGCCTCCAATTTTTATAACAAATAATTGCTCCATTATTTTGCTTTCAATATTTCTGATAAAACGGCTTGCGCTGCCCATACCCTGTTGCCTGCCTGCATTGTAACCAAACTATTGTTGCCATCTAAAATTTCATCACTTAATTCTACATTTCTTCTTACCGGTAAGCAATGCATCACTTTAGCATTATTGGTCAGTTTTAATTTTTCCTCTGTCAGCATCCACGAAGGGTCATTACAATAAATTCTTCCATAATCGGTATAGGTACTCCAGTTTTTTACATACACAAAATCTGCATCTTTTAAAGCTTCGTCCTGGTTTTGAGTAATGGTTGCACCCTTTGTGAATTGTTCATCCAGTTCATAATCTTCAGGATGTGTAATTACAAAATCAGCTTCGCCCCATGCATTTACCCATTGTGCAAATGAGTTGGAAACACATTGTGGCAACGGCTTAATGTGAGGAGCCCAGGTTAAAACGATTTTAGATTTACGATTTATGATTTTAGATTTTTCAATCTGTTCTTTGATAGTAATAATGTCTGTAAGTGATTGCAACGGATGCAACGTGGCACTTTCCAAACTAACAATAGGTACGCCGGCATATTGCACAAAAGATTTCATCACCAGTTCGCTGTAATCTTCTTCCTTATTTTTCAATGACGGAAATGCCCGGATGCACAACACGTCAAAATATTGTCCTAAAATTGGAGCTGCGTCTTTTACATGCTCTACCGTGGTGCCACTCATGATAGCACCATCTTCAAATTCCAAAGCCCAGCCTTCTTTATCTACATTAAAAACAATGGCTTCAAAACCTAAATTCTTTGCTGCTACCTGTGTACTTAATCTTGTACGCAAGCTTGGGTTTAAAAATAACAGCCCGATTTTTTTATCAACGCCTAACATCCTGTCTGCATAAGGATTGGCTTTATACTTCAATGCTTTTGCAACTAAAGCATTAATATCAGAAACATCTTTAACAGAAATAAAATTTTTCAATTTTTATCTTTTTATTTTTTTGACACAAACATTTGTACTTCATAACAGCTTTTAACCACATGGTCAGACGAGGGCGTCAGACCATGTTATGCTAATTCCTCAGCAATAGCTTTCAGAAAAATACCGGCATCTTCTTTCGTAATATTTAATGCCGGCAACAACCTGATCACATTGGGCTTTGCTTCACCGGTAAAAATTTTATGTTTGAATAACAAATTCTTTTTTACTTCTTTCAATTCATCCGGCAACACAATGCCGATCATTAATCCTCGTCCTCTTACCTCAACAATTTTCGGAAGTTTCTTTAATTCTTCAATTAAGTAAGTACCAACTGCTGCTGCGTTGTGTAGCAATGCATCTTCTTCAATAATTTCCAGTACCGATAATGCTGCTGCACACGCTAAATGGTTGCCACCAAATGTGGTGCCCAACATAAAATGTTTGGCTTTTAATTTTGGCGCAATAGAAATACCTGCTACGGGAAAACCATTGCCCATACCTTTTGCCATAGTGTAAATATCTGCATCAACGCCACTAAAATCCTGGCTGTAAAATTTGCCGGTACGTCCATAGCCGCACTGTACCGAATCTGCAATGTAAACGGCATCGTATTGATCACACAGGCTTCTTATCTTTTGTAAAAAAGAATCGCTGGCAACATTGATACCGCCCACACCTTGTATGCCTTCGATAATAACCGATGACACTTCATTACCATGTGCATCAAAATAATTTTGCAAGGCAGCTTCATCATTAAAAGGAAGAAACACCACATTATCAGTCTGATTAACCGGCGCTACAATATTGGGATTATCAGTCACAGCCACCGCTAAAGATGTTCTGCCATGAAATGCTTTTGAAAATGCAATGATTGTTTTTCTGCCATTATAAAACGATGCCAGCTTTAATGCATTCTCATTTGCTTCAGCACCAGAGTTGCACAAAAAAAGATGGTAATCTTCTTTGCCGGACACCTCTCCTAATTTTTGCGCCAGCTGCACCTGCAAAGGAATTTTTACAGAATTGGAATAGAAGCCCACCTTATGCAACTGATCTTCTAATCGCTTTACATAATGCGGATGTGTATGACCAATTGATATTACAGCATGACCGCCATACATATCTAAATAAATCTGTCCTTTATCATCCCATACATAAGAGCCTTGTGCTTTGTCAATCACAATATCGTTAAGTGGGTAAACATCGAATAAAGTCATAAGTTTTAAGTAATAAGTTTTAAGTAATAAGTTTTAAGTTAAGTATTTCTAGAGTTTGCTCTTACTATTAATCAGGGCTATTAACATCGCCTTGATTTCATTAATTATTTTATTTAGTATTTCAAAAATTTCTGACTTTAAATACAACAAATCTTTTGATAGCAATAAGTAATATTCGGATTCATTTGCAGAACCTAATCCAATATTTAAAAAATTAGCAAAATCAGCCTGTGAATTTTTACCGCACCCTTCTGCAATATTCGCAGGTATAGATGATGCAGCTCTCCTTAATTGATTAGTCAAACTATAAATTTCTTCTTTAGGAAAAGACTTTGTTATATCATAAACTTTTAAAGTAAATTCATGAGCTTTTTCCCAAACTTTCAGATCCTTATAGTTCTGCATAACTTATTACTTAAAACTTATCGCTTAAAACATGGATGCTTTTAATTTTAATCCAGTTGTTTCTTCTAATCCAAAAATCAAATTCATATTCTGAATGGCTTGCCCGCTGGCGCCCTTAGTTAAATTATCGATAACAGAATGTACTACTAACTTGCTACCCAATTTTTCCAGTTGAATGACACACTTGTTAGTATTCACAACCTGCTTTAGGAATACTGATTCTGTAGTTACAGTGGTAAATGGATGGCCTTTATAAAACTCTCTGTATATCACATTCAATTCTTCTACACTCAAATCGCATTTTATTTGAGAACTGATAAATATGCCTCTTGTAAAATCCCCTCTCCAAGGAACAAAATTGAAAGCATCTTCGTTTAAAGATGAAACTGATTGAAATGAATTTATGGATTGTAATATCTCTGCATTATGTTGATGCGTTAAGGTTTTGTACGCCTGTATATTATTGGCACGCCAGCTAAAGTGAGATGTAGCAGCCAGGCTTTGTCCTGCACCGGTGCTACCAGTAATACCGGTGGTATACACTTCATTCAATAAACCTGCTTTTGCCAAAGGCAATAAACCTAATTGAATAGCAGTGGCAAAACAACCCGGGTTAGCAATATTGTTTGCAGTCTTTATTTTTTCTCTTTGTAATTCCGGTAAGCCATATACAAATTGACGATTGCCGATTGTTGATTTTTGATTTAATCGAAAATCATTTGCTAAATCAATAATTTTAATTGCATCAGGAATAGTATTCTCTGCCAAAAACTTTGCTGACTCACCATGTCCTAAACAAAGAAATAAAACATCAACATCAGTACTCAACTCACCAGTGAATTTCAAATCAGTCTCGCCAACTAAATCCTGGTGCACTTTATAAACATAATTTCCTGCGTTGCTGTTACTATGGATGGACACTAATTCAGCATTGGGATGATTTAATAATATCCTTATCAATTCTCCTGCAGTATATCCTGCACCACCAATAATACCAACACGAATTTTATTTGCCATCGCCTGCCGCATTTACTTTGTGATAAATTGAGGTTTGATTACCGAATATTTTGCTGAAGCCTCTTACATCATCGCCGGTATAACCTGTATTCATTTCGCCATACTTACCAAACTTCGCACTCATCAGGTCAAATTCAGATTCAATACCGATCACCTGGAAATGATATGGCTGCAACTGTACAAATACATCACCGGTTACTGTTTGCTGACTATTGGTAAAAAATGCTTCAATATCCCTCATTACCGGATCCATAATTTGTCCTTCGTGCAACCAGTTACCATAAAATAATGCCAGCTGATCTTTCCAGTTCAATTGCCATTTGGTAAGCACATGTTTTTCCAAAGCATGGTGGGCTTTTAAAATTACCATTGGTGCTGCAGCTTCAAACCCTACACGACCTTTGATACCAATGATGGTATCACCAACATGTATATCTCTGCCTAAACCAAAAGGGCCGGCAATGGTTTGCAAATGTTGTATCGCTTCAGAAGGATGATCAAATTTTTTATCGTTGACAGTAAACAATTCTCCTTTTACAAAACCCAGCTTCACTTCTTCTGCATTAGTTTTGCTAACCTGTGTCGGCCATGCTGATTCAGGTAATAAACCTTTACTGTTTAAAGTTTCTTTACCACCTACACTTGTTCCCCACAAACCTTTATTAATAGAGTACGCACTTTTTTCAAAATTCATTTCCACACCTTTACTTTTCAGGTAGGTGATCTCTTCTTCACGGCTCAGTTTCATATCACGTATCGGGGTAATAATTTCTACACCCGGTATCATGATATTGAAGATCATATCAAATCTTACCTGGTCGTTACCAGCACCGGTACTACCATGCGCTACTGCATCGGCATTTAATTTTTTGGTATGTGCAGCAATACTTAAAGCCTGGCTCAATCTTTCGGCACTCACACTTAAAGGGTAAGTATTATTTTTTAAGCAGTTGCCAAAAATTAAATATTTAATGATATTGTCGTAATAGCTTTTTACAGCATCGATAGTGGTATGTGTTTTTACCCCCAGCTTGTAAGCATGCGCTTCAATCTTTTGTAATTCTTCTTCGCTAAACCCGCCGGTATTAACAATTACGGAATGTACTTCATATCCTTTTTCGTCGGTAAAATATTTTGCGCAGTAGGTGGTATCCAATCCGCCGCTGAAACCTAAAACAACTTTTTTCATGTGAATTATTTTTATTTTTTATTTGCCACATGAAATAACCAAAGGTTATTTCATTTTATACTACAATTTGTTTTAAATGATGAAGATGATGGGTGATATAATCTTTCGCAAGAAATTCAATCGTATGTAATTGTTCCTGTTCTTTACCTGTGTTGCATTGCAACTGGTAATTTGCAACAGGCATATTTTTTAAGATAACAACAATATGTCTGTTCAATAACGACCATAAGGTTATTAAGTCTTTACTATTATACTCTTTATAATTTTGTATGCTTACCCAATTATCCTGTGCGTACACAATGTGCGGAGTAGTTTCATATTGAGTTACAATAAACCGCCTGATATTATTTTGTGCAGAGTCGATGAGGTGGCCGATAATTTCTTTCTTGCTCCATTTATCAGCAGCAGGTTTAAGCGCAAGTTCAGCTTCAGTAAAATTTAAAAATTCAACTGAATAGGTATTTACAATATTATCTAGTTGCTGCGCTGTTTCTTCCATTTTTAAAAATTAAAAAAAGACCTGAATATTGATTTTGACCCACCACCACCATTGCTACCTGATGATTGTTTATCAAAAAATGGTTTTAATAATTTCCATTGTTTAAAGCGGATCAATCTTTCAAAGATGTTTTTATTCTCTTCAAAAAACTGTTTGGTCTCAGCAGGTTCGTAATGATCTTTAGGATCGTACAACATTGCGGTACACATACAATTCTTCCTGTCTTTATTCATTAAGATATCGTAGTTGACACAACTTTTGCAACCAGCCCAAAACTGTTCGTCATCCGTTAATTCGCTATAGGTAACAGGTTCGTAACCTAACTCAGAATTAATTTTCATTACAGCAAGGCCTGTGGTTAATCCAAATATTTTTGCTTCAGGATATTTTTCCCTGCTCAGGTCGAATATTCTTTTTTTGATCTGTTTGGCTACACCACTCTTTCTGAATTCAGGCGCTACAATTAAACCGCTGTTGGCAACGTATTCGCCTTTCCATACTTCGATATAGCAAAAGCCTACCCATTTACCATCGCTGGTATGAGCAATCACCGCTTTGTCTTCGGTCATTTTCTTTTCGATGTATTCGGGAGAACGTTTTGCAATACCTGTACCTCTTGCCCTGGCAGAGGATTCCATTTCATCTGTTATTGTTTTTGCGTAATGCCTGTCGTCTGCTGTTGCTACCCTGATGGTAATGTTACTGTTTTCCAATTTGTATAAATTGAAATGATTTTAAAAAATATTGAGAAAACTTTCGGAGATTTTTTCACTGACAGGGGCAGGTTTCAATTGCTCGTCCTATCAGCAACCACGTCGGGGTCGCGGGAGCGACTCAATTACATTTTCAATTGAAAACATAACCCTTGCAGGGCTGTTGTTCACTGAAATAATATATGGTTGATTCTTTTTCAATTTATTTATCTGTAAAGTCGTCGCAAAGGTATAGCATTATTTAAATAAAATGTGTAAAAAAATACTAAACTTTAAAATACTTTAAAATATCTTTAGTTACCGATCTGCTAAACTAAAGAAGTATTAATCAAACCATTAAACACTTGCATTATGGAAAACAACTACAGCCGTAGACAATTTATTACAACAACAGGTACCGTTTTAGCAGGTTCCATGTTATTGAATGATGCCGTTGCCGAAACCGCCGCTTTATTTACCGGAAAAAAGAAACGCTATGCCATGGTTGGCACCGGCCACCGCGGCAGCAGTATGTGGGGCGTGGATGTGCTGAAAGAATATAGCGATTATGTAGAATTTGTTGGCTTGTGCGATAAGAACAGGGGCCGTGTGGAAACCGTGCAAAAAATGCTGGGTGTTACCTGCCCTACATTTACCAATTTTGAAGAGATGATGCGGACGGTAAAACCTGAAGTACTGATTGTAACCACCGTTTGTTCTACACATAATGAATTTATCATAAAAGGCATGGAAATGGGTGCTGATATTATTACAGAGAAACCCATGACCACCGATGAAACAAAATGCCAGGCTATTATTGATGCCGAAAAAAGAACAGGCAAGAAAGTTACTGTTACCTTTAACTATCGCTACTCGCCGCACCGTGCTAAAATGTGGGAAATGCTTCGTGCCGGTGCAGTAGGAAAAATAACTTCTGTTGATTTTCATTGGTATTTAGATATTCATCATGGTGCCGATTATTTCAGAAGATGGCATCGCCTGAGAGAATTTGGCGGCAGCCTTTGGGTACATAAAGCCACACATCATTTTGATCTGCTCAACTGGTGGATCGATAGTGACCCTACTGAAGTTTTTGCATTCGGTTCGCTTGAACATTATGGAAAAAACAATTCGTTCCGCAGCACCAATTGCAGGCCTTGTGAGCATAAGGATAAATGCAAATTTTATTTTGACATGACCAAAGACAAAAGATTGATGGCCTTGTATGCCGACAATGAAAAGTATGATGGTTATTTAAGAGATGGTTGTGTATGGAAAAACGATATTGATATTTTTGATAAGATGGCCGCTTCCATAAAATATGCCAATGGCGTACAGGTAAGTTATAGTTGCACTACATATTCTCCCTACGAAGGTTACCGCATTGCATTTAATGGCACCGAAGGAAGACTGGAAGCATGGATACAGGAAAGTAATCCACCGGTGAAACTGGATTATGATGAACTGATGCTGACCAAAAATTTTGAAAAGCCTGAGTTTATAAAAGTACCTTTTGCAGAAAGTGGCCACGGTGGTGGCGATAAACTTTTAAAAGACAGAATATTTATTCCCGGCACAGCAGATAATTTACGTCAGTCTGCTGGTGTAAGGGATGGCGCATTATCTTGCCTGGTTGGTATCGCCGCAAGAAAAAGTTGTGATAGTGGTAAGCCGGTAATGATTGGGGATTTAACGAGTTTGAAACCGGGAGTGCAGAAGGTGTGATACAATAAGTTTAATTAAGCAAAGAAGTCAAGTTTCAAAAACTTGACTTCTCTATACTATATCATTAATTTTCGATAAAATCTGAAAGCGCCTCCGCAATCTTTCTATCATTACTCAATCTTGGTAATTTATTTTGTCCACCAAGTTTGCCAATGCTTTTCATATAATCGATAAAGCCATTTTTCTTTACTGCAGATATTTTTAATTGCTGTAAAATATTCCCGGCTATCAAATCATCGTAATACACATTTTTAGTCCGCAGGTTTTCATTTATTTTTTTTGCAAAACGGTTCATGTCTGCCGGCGTATTTTCAAATTCAATAAACCATTCGTGGTAACTTTTTCCGGCATCCTGTGCAATCATTGGAGCCACGGTAAACTCAGTCACTTTCACCTGTTCTTCTTCTGCAGCTTTTAATAGTGCGGCTTCCACTTCTTCGCCAATTACATGTTCGCCAAAGGCGCTGATAAAATGTTTTGTTCTGCCACTTACAATTAAGCGGTAAGGATTGGTAGATAAAAATTTTACCGTGTCTCCAATATTATAACCCCATAAGCCGGCGTTGTTATTAATGATCAATGCATAGTTCTCTCCCACTTTCACATCTTTCAGCGATAACCTCGTCGGGTTGGCGTTGAAAATTTCTCCTGCAGGTACAAATTCAAAAAATATTCCGCTGTTGGTATTTAATAATAAACCTTCTTCATGCTGGCTATCCTGGAAGGCAAAAAAACCTTCGCTTGCCGGAAATAATTCTATGCAATCAATTTTTTTGCCGATGCTTTCGTACAGTTTTGCTTTGTAGGGTTCAAAGTTTACGCCGCCTTGTACCATCACACTAAATTGTGGAAACAGTTCACTTATTTTTTTACCGCTCTTTTCTGTCAGCCTGTCAAAATACATTTGCATCCATGGTGGTATACCGCTGATGAGTGTCATGTTTTGATTGATCGTTTCTTCAACGATCTTATCTAATTTTTCTTCCCACTCTTCAATACAATTGGTTTCGTAAGAAGGCATTTGATTGCTTCGTAAATATTTCGGCACATGATGGTTTACAATGCCACTTAATCTTCCTGTAGGTATGCCTCCTACTCTCTCCAGTTCAGGCGATCCGCTTAAAAAGATAAGTTTTCCATCGGCAAATTGAGTATTGCCTGTTTCGGCCATATAGCACAACAGTGCATTACGTGCCGTGTTGATGTGATTGGGAATAGAATCTTTTGTGATAGGGATATATTTTACACCACTGGTTGTGCCACTGGTCTTGGCAAAATAAATGGGTTGCCCTTTCCACAATACATTGTGTTTACCTTCTTTAATTCTTTCGATGTACACTTTAAAAGCTTCATAATCTCTGATAGGTACCTGCTTTACAAAATCCTCGTAGGTTTTAATATCCGCAAAACCATGTTCTTTACCAAATTCGGTTTTTGCTGCATCTTTTATTAACTGTGCAAAAATGGATTGCTGGTCTTGTACAGCTGTTTCCATTCCTTTTTTTATTTGCTTATGTATGTAAGAGGCAAAGGGTTTTGCCAAAAAAGATTTTATTTTCATATCGCCACTTTATTTCACGAATTTTTGAATTCCGAACTACACGAATTTTCTAATAAAATTAAACCATTAATTTGTGTAATTCCTGTCTTTAATTTGTGTAATTGTTAAAAAATTATTTACAATCGCAATACCAATCCTTATCTAAATCAATTACCGTCACCACCACCAGGTTTTCCTGCTTGGGTGCAAACACAATACGCACATGTTGCTTATCATGCGTAACGCCTTCTAAAGGATAACTTTTGCCTTTATCGCTTTCTTCAATTTTGTTGTTGTTAAGTGTGCCGTTGTCTAATATTTCCTGTACTTCGGTTTCGTCAATATGCCTGCATTCCATCCTGCATTTAGCATGTTTGGTATAGATCAGGTGGCCGCTATGCCTGTTGAATGGAAGATCGTTATTATTGTTTGCTGTAATTGTTGACGGAATGGTTACATGTGGTTCTGTATGGGTGGTTGGACTTGTTTTTCCCCGCTGGTGATTTTTTACATAGAACAACAAACCTGCTGCTGCAATTAAAAACACAAATGACAAATACTTTTTTAACATGACGGGAATTTACAACTGCAAAGTAAAGGTTTAACGAATAAAAATGGCCGATGTTTTATTTAAAGCATCGTTAAGCCAATGTGGGTTGATCAAAGCCAGGTTGCCGGGAATATCTTCTACCTTAAAAAATTGTAATGCTGCGGTTTCATTGTTGGAAAAATCCGGGGCAATAGTTCCATCGAGTTTGGCCTCAAAATAAGAAGTAATATATTGAACCGTTCTATCTTTGTATTGATAGGTTTGTGACGCAGGAGAAGAATACACACCAATAAAACGTGTAATATTTGCCTTAGTGTCGGTTTCTTCTTCAATCTCCCTCAAAATAGCGGCTTCAATTGTTTCTCCAAACTCTACATGGCCAGAGATGATACACCATTGATTGACGTCTTTTCTTTTTTGAAGCAAGATTTCGCCTTTATCGTTAAAGATGGCGGCGGCCACTGCAGGGAGTATTTGTTGGGGTTGATTCATATTTGTAGTGCTGTAAAATAACCAGCATTAACAAAGATAAAGCCGCCAAAATCATTTTTACTACCATTTATCATCTCTGTTTTATCTTTGCAGCTCATGAGTAAATCCGTTGCATTACACACTTTGGGCTGTAAGCTTAATTTTTCTGAAACCTCTTCTATTGGCAGGTTGCTGGAACAGGATGGCTTTATCAAGAAAGATTTTGACGAAGTGGCTGATGTTTATGTGATTAACACCTGCAGCGTTACCGAAAATGCCGATAAGGAATGCCGCTACCTGGTGCGCCGCATACAAAGTAAAGCGCCGGAAGCTATGGTAGTGATCACGGGTTGCTATGCACAACTAAAACCCAAAGAAATAGCAGCCATTCCCGGTGTTGACCTGGTTTTGGGTGCAGCCGAAAAATTTAATATTGCCCATCACCTTAAAGAGATCAGCAAAGGCGATGCTACAAAGATCTGCAGTTGCGATATTGAAGACGTAAATACTTTCACCGCTTCTTATTCTAAAAACGACCGCACCAGGACTTTTTTAAAGGTGCAGGATGGTTGTGATTATAACTGTTCTTTCTGTACCATTCCCATGGCACGTGGTAAAAGCAGAAGTGACAGTATTAATAATGTGGTGGATAATGTAAAAGAATTAGCAGCTTCAGGTATAAAAGAAATTGTATTGACCGGGGTAAACCTGGGTGATTTCGGTAATGGCAATGTGGGTAAAAAAACAGAAGAGAATTTCTTCGGGCTATTGAAGGAATTGGATAATATTGAAGGTATTGAGCGCTACCGTATCTCTTCTATTGAACCGAATTTACTTACTAATGAAATCATTGAATTTGTAAGCAACAGCAAACGGATCATGCCGCATTTTCATATTCCTTTGCAGAGTGGCAGCAATAAAATATTAGGCATGATGCGGAGAAGGTATAAGAGAGAACTGTATGCTGAAAGAGTGGGATTGATCAAAACACTGATGCCGCATTGTTGTATTGGTGTGGATGTGATCGTTGGTTTTCCGGGAGAAACTGATGAAGACTTCAGAGAGACTTTTGATTTTCTGCACAGTCTTGATATCTCTTACCTGCATGTATTCACTTACTCAGAGAGAGATAATACTCATGCATTGACTTTAAAACCAGTTGTGCCCATTACAGTACGCAACGAAAGAAACAAACAATTACGTAATTTGAGTTACCAGAAGATGCAGTATTTTACGCAGCAGCATATTGGTGAAACAAGAAAAGTGTTGTTTGAAAAGCAGGATAAGAATAATATGATGGAGGGTTTTACAGATAACTACATTAAAATTACCGTCCCGTTTAATAAAGAATGGGTAAACAATATTACAACATGGACTATTTAAATGAAAAGGAATTAAATAAGTACCAGGTAACCATTCATTTTGAAATGGATGATGAGTTTATGAGCTTTGTACCACCACACCGGGTATATATTAATTCTTTAATTGAAAAAAATGTGATTGATTATTATTCGGTGAGTATGGAAACACAAAGAAGCTGGATGATCATTAATGCTGAGAGTAAGAAAGAAGTGGAACAAATGCTGGCTAAGTCGCCTTTGCATAAATACTGGACCATTGAAGTGGATGAATTATTTGTGTATGACGGGCAAACTTACCGGTTACCGGCATTGCAATTGAATTAATTTCCTGATAAAAGAAAGATATTCTTTAAAAAATTTTGTCAAAAGTTATTAAACCTTATCTTTGCCCTCCGAAATTCAAAAAGGGAGTTTAGCTCAGTTGGTTTAGAGCATCTGCCTTACAAGCAGAGGGTCGGCGGTTCGACCCCGTCAACTCCCACAAAAAAGCCTCACATTGTGAGGTTTTTTTATTGCATTAATATGCTATAATATAAAAGAGGGAAGATTACTGAGGCTTTCCCGCCCATTTTTGATTAATAAATTTTCTGCAGGGTTTTTCCAGAAAGCGGTAAGAAATAGTAGAAAGGCCCACCAGCGTCAATAAATACAACAGGCAAAATGCGGCACCTTGTAAAAATGGATATAGTATACCAGGGTTAAAATGATAGCCCAGTTTATAGGCCACCATTTTTATAAAAATAATAAGCAGAAAGTGAACCAGGTAAACGGAATAGGAAATATCTCCTAAAAAAGTAAATAGTTTATTATTGAAACCGGCTGAAATCTTACCCGTATTACAAGTGAGCAATAATATTAAAATGGCATATGCCGGTACAAAAAAGATATCTTCCACACCTACATGTAGAGCAAATAAAAGTAATGCCACATAGATGCCACAAATAATATCTGAATTAAACATTTTTCTTACGCTGCTGATTCCATACAACAAATACAATAACATCCCTGTCATAAATCCTGCTATGCTTCTTAAAAATCCATAGTCAAAATTCACATCAAGGTTATGTCCCAGGTTGGATGCCGGCTCATCTACCCCATGCCTGGGTATTAAATACAATATTGCTATATAAAGTAACACGATGCCCGATAGCATAAGCGCAACACCCAGTTTCCTGTTTTTAAATAATAACAAACAAAAAAACGGGAATAGCATGTAGGTCCACCATTCTGCACTGATACTCCAGGAAGGTACATTCCAGGTTAACTCTTTGTTTACAGGAAATGAATGAAGTAACAAGAAGTTGCTGAGAATTGCATGCTGATCGTAACGGCCCTCTGCATCCAGGTAGCCAAAATAAAATAAACCCAGGAGTATCACCAGTGTAAAGAAATGCAATGGATATATTCTTGCAAACCTGGCCAGCATAAATTTCTTAAATGCAGCTACACTTATTTTTTGAGCAAATTCCTCTTTGTAAACATGCATAATTAAGAAACCGCTCATGATAAAAAAAAGGTCTACCATTAAATAGCCCTTATCAATAAACATGCTTTGTTCTTTGGCAACAAACCTGATAAAGTATATCTGGAAATGAAAAGCCGCCACACCAAGGGCTGCGATACCACGTAAAGGAGTAAGGCTGGAAATACTAGTGGCAGAAGGTTTCATTGTGTACTTTTTGTAACTAGCTAAATACTCACCTGGTTAGCTAATGAAAAGCATGGTGCAAGGTATTTTGATAAAACAAAACTAACGAAAATTCACAGAATATATTGCCCTTAGTAATCAATATCAATTAATTATGCATCTTTTAATGAACCTTGCACTTTCTGTAATTCGAAGTTATTTGCCTGCCATTTGCGATTGATGTAATTTCTGCAAGGCTTTTCAATTATATGGTAAGAAACAGCGGAGAGTACAATCAGTAATAAAAGATACAGGATGCATAAAGCAGCTCCTTTAAAAAACGGGAAGATCAGTTCTGAATGATAACGATACCCGAACTTATATGCTACCATCTCTATAAAAATAATGAATAAGAAATGAATGAGATAAATGGAATAGGAAATATCTCCTAAAAAATGAAGTGTTTTATTATTTAACCCTGTAGTTATTTTACCCTTGTTACAGGTCAATGTTAATATCAGTAACGCAAACCCGGGTACTAAAAAAATATCCGGTATTGCTTTATGCAATGCAAATATTATCAGCAGCATACAAACGCCACATAGAATATCTGAATTAAAAAAAGATCTTACTCTATCTACTCCATACAATAAATACAAAAGCATGCCAGTCATAAAACCCGCAATACTTCTTAAAAAACCATAATCATAATTCACATTTAAATCGTGCAGCTTATCCGCAGCCGGATCATAAATATCATGCCGCGGCACTACATACAATACAGCATAATAAGTGGCCACGATGCCTAAAAATATTATCGCAATAGCCTGTACTTTTCGTTTAGCTAAAAACAGACATAATACCGGGAACAACATATAACTCCACCACTCCGCACTGATACTCCAGGATGGTATATTCCACGTAACCTCCCGGTTTAGAGGGAAAGAATGCAATAAAAATATATGGCTTACAATGGCTCCCGGATCGTACAATCCTTTTGGCTTAAGTGATTCAAAATAAAACAACCCCACTAAAAGTATCAGCGTGATAAAATGCAATGGATATATTCTTGCAAATCTTGCTAACACAAATTTTTTAAATGCTTTCAGTGTAATTTTTTCAGCAAACTGTTCTTTATAAACATGCATAATTAAAAAGCCACTCATGATAAAAAAAAGATCAACCATTAAATAGCATTTATCAATGAACATGCTTTCGTCCTTTGTAACAAATCTTAATAAGTAAGATTGGAAATGAAATACAGCCACCAGCAAAGCGGCTATACCACGCAATGGAGTAAGGCTGGGAATATTACCCGTTAAAGAAGGTTTCATTATGCATTTTTGGGTAGCTACACAACTACGCAATTCTCCACTTCATATAGCTTTTGAAAATAAACAGCAAGTCAAATATAACGAAACATTAAAACATATATTGTTTTTACTACAATTTGCCGGCTGGTACCCTATTGATTTAAACTGTATTTATTTTTTATGGTTACGCCGTCCCAGTTATCTGTACGAAACGGAGCTGCAGGAAAACTATTGGTATTAAATAAATTGCCTTCTGATGCATCATCGCACCAGTTATACCGCACAGCAACAGGTTGCAAAACATTATCGCTAAACACAATCACTTTGTCATTTTTGATCATTGCTTTTGCAAAATAAAATTTCTTGTCTGCACCGGCAATTTCAAAGCCTTTTATGTAACCATATTTATCTTTTACTAACCACCCGCCGCCGGTATGTGTAAATGATAATTCAACCTGGCTGCCATTTGTTTTCATTGATTGGTACACTGGCCCGGTATACTCGCCTGCTTGCGCATATACATCATGTAATGCAATTGCAGCAAGCCTTTTTCCTACATCCTGTTTGTTTTTAGGATGAATATCTAAAGGGTTGCCAATATCTGTAGTAACTGCCATGCCTGTATTGGGTAATGACAAAGTCATTGCCTGTGCTTCTCTAAGTTCTGCCCAGTTACTGCCATTGTTACTGTTAGCAGCAGCAGTACCAAAAGTAGATAACTGTACAAACAGAAAAGGGAAATCGCCTTGTTTAAAATGCTGCCTCCAGTCGTTGATCATTAAGGGAAAAGCTGTACGGTATTGATATGCCCTGCCTGCATTGGTTTCGCCCTGGTACCAGATAGCACCTTTAATTGTATAGGGCAATAAAGGGTTGATCATGGCATTAAACAAAATGCAAGGAAAATCGTTTGGCCCTACAGAACCACCCGTGCCGGTTGACGCCACCGACTCTACCCTGAACAACCACTCGCCTGCAAGAGGTAATACTGTTTTATCAATTGTAAGTTTCATAGTTGCGGCATCGCCATAAATGCCACCGCCACCTTGCTGGTCGGTAACTTTTACCGCAATCACATTTTTGCCGGCTTTTAAAATACCTGCAGCAATATTATATTTTCTCAATTCATCCCATTTATCTATGCTTCCCACTTTTACTCCATTTACATAGGTCTCGTCAATATCATCAACTTTTGCCAGTTCAAGTACCGCAGCTTTACCTGCATCAGCTTCACTAATGTCAATCGTTTTTCTAAACCATGCCACGCCATCCAATCCGGGGAAGCCATTCTCTTCCCATGCACCGGGTAATTTCATCGGCCACCATTTGCTGTCATCAAAATTGCTGTTCTTCCAATCAGCCGTTCCTGCTGTATTCTCCAGGCCGCCTTGTGCTTTTTTTATATTTGCCATTACAGCTTCGCTTTTTTGTTTTATCAGCGTGCCCATATCTCCTTTTTCCAGCGCAGCACTGATATCTTTAAACTCGGTACTTTGTGCAAAACCCTCCTTGCTTGTCCATGCTTCTGATTGTGTACCACCCCAGGAAGAATTGATCAAACCAATGGGTACTTTTAATTGTTTGTATAATTCTCTTGCAAAGAAATAAGCAGTAGCAGAAAAATCTCCGGCTGTTGCAGGACTGCAAACTTTCCATTCTCCTCCCGTAATATCTTCTTTAAGTGTTGCACTAACGGTATTGGGCACCTTAAAATGGCGGATGAATGCATAATCGGCATTGGCAATTTCGCTTTCGTAATTATTGATCTTACCCCAGCCTGCTATCGGCATTTCCATATTGCTCTGGCCGCTGCAGATCCACACTTCTCCCACTAAAATATTTTGCAGGCTGATTTTATTTTTGCCTGTTACCGTTAGCTGGTAAGGGCCGCCGGCATTTTCTGGCTGTAGCAGTAACTGCCATTTACCCATCTTATCAGTAACTACAGATTTTTGTTGCTGATTGAATTGCACCATTATTTTTTCTCCGGCATTTGCCCAACCCCAAATACTAATAGGTTTATTACGCTGCAATACCATGTTATCTCCAAATATTTTGGGCAGAGTTACAGTAGCAAAAGCAGAACAAACAAAAATAGAAAGTAGTAGCAGTGCAGCAATTTTTTTCATACAGCAATAATTGAATAAGATTTTTAAATGGCTGACAATATACAAAAATAGCAGGAGCTAATTGGGGAGATGCTTATTCTTTATTGAAGAGAGATAAAATAGTACCAATTACTAAAATTATTTCAACTGACTCGCCGTACGCACCGCAGGTGCCTTAATAAAATCACGGGGGAATTTTTTAATGTAGCGCCATAGAATACCCAGGAATTCAGGATATTCTTTTAAATGTATACCGCGGCTTTTTACCGCTACAATAAATGCCAGGCTAAAGCTTACTGCAAAGTTTAAAAAGCCAATACTGAATACCCCGGCAATAGTATACCATAACTCCTTAGCGGAGATCGCATTGTCCATACCAAAAAGCCCTATGGCAGTGTTGGCTGCAGAGATAGTGATGTGCCGGATATCGAAAGGAAGGCCAAATGTTTTTCCAAAAAAACCGGCCATACCCAAAAAAAAGCCGAGTGCAATATTACCGATAAGTGCGCCCAGATTATTTTCGATGTAATGAATAATTTTATAACGCCTTTTTTCACTAAAAGTATTTTTAAAAGAAGATAAACTGCGAAGCCGGTCGCCGATCTTTCCATACACTACATAATTTTCTACATAGCCTGCAATTAACCCGCTGGCAAATAAAAAGAAACCGGTAAAGCAGGCATACAATAAAGCCAGGCTATGAAAGGGTTGCTGATCGGTTAATAACTTGTGTGCGGCATTAAATTGCTCTGGTGTATTGCCACCAACAATTTTTGTTCCGGTAATTTCAAAAAATAAAAAGGCTAAAATATAGGTGAGCGGAAATACGACGGCCAAATTTCCTGCAAACGAAGCTAGTTGTGTACGGCTTACTCTTGCCACAGTAATAGCAAGATTACGCAGGTCGGGTTGCTCGCCAATTTTTTCCACATCAAAAGAACTGGCTACATTATTAGCGGTATATGCCGGTTGCTTGGTAGCTAAAGTAGACCCTGTATCCTGTATCAATATAAACCCCAGCGAATAATTGGTACTGTATAAAAAGCCTTGCCAGAAAGGTGCCAGCTTCATCTTACCCAGCAAATTTTTCACCACACCAATAAAAGAAATAATTACGCCGCCGCCTGCTGCACTCCAGAACATTTTCCAGAATTCTCTTCTTGTGGTACTGATATATCTTTCACCTGTACGGCCACCATGCTCAGCAATCTGGTAAGCTAAGTAGCCTGTGTTCTCACTTAAAAATTCTCTTACCGAATTTTTCCTGTTCTCATTATGCACTACAGTCTTAAAATAATTGGCAAAGCGTTCGGTATTTAAAGCATTATCGCTATCCAATACATCAATAATAATAAACAAACGGTTGATCTGTTGTTGTAACCTTGTAAGAATATATGTTTGCGCAAGGCTGGTGCCATAGGTCTTTCTTTGATCTCTTATCCACTGAATACTTTGATTGCAATTATGTAGCGCTTCGGTAGCATTACCCAATAAGATGCGCTGTGTTTGTGCATCTTTACCAGATTCATAAGCCAGTAAATATTCATTCACCAAACGGTTCTGTTCTAAAAAAGGGTAAATAGCATCTTCAAAATTATCGTAGCGGTGCGTCATCTCCTTTTCCAGCCCCAGAGTTGTAATGCGGTAACTGAGCAACTGCAATGATTGCTGTAATTGTTTTATCAATGCCGGTTCGGTAAGATTGATTTGAATACCCAGCATTTCAAAAAACTGTTTCCATAATTCATGATCTATACCTTCTACCCAGATATGATCACTCTTTTTATAAAATATTTTGTTGATCACATATAAAAAATTATCAGGGCTTTGCAGCGCCGGTAAAATTTTATGTTTGAGTTTGCTTTGTAACTCCTGCACAAAACCGCGGCTGCTTACAATGCCGCTCTCGGTAAGTGCCGTTACTATATTGGTTTTTACAAACTGGCTTAATAATGCTTTACGTAAAGAGAATAAAGATGTACGCTCCTGCCCTACCTGGTACAGTACGGCTTTAAATTTCAGTTCGGCTTCTTCAATATTGCGGGGATTGTCGGGGCGGATTTTTTTAATCAATTCCACTAAAAACTCCAGGCTACGGTTGCCGGTATGTAAAGGCAACACTACGGCCTGTTGCTTCACTGGCAGTTCTGTCCCCTCCTTCTTTTTCTTTGTGATCCGCAGCATTGTTCTGGTGAATTTTTTAAATATGTTTTCCTGAGCCGTTGGATCTGAGTTGAGAAAAACTAAATCATTCAGTGTTTGTCACTCACGATTCACTATTCACAGTTCACGACACATATTGACAATTATTGTGCCTTAAATGTTGCACCAGTGGCGTTTTATAAAAAATTCGTATTATTTTTGCATTACCACATGCACGCAGTTCAAACACATACTGAAACCAAAGGCTGGGAAGCCACCGATACAATGACCACTGCAGATGAATCCTGCACTTTAATTGTATGGAATGATGAAGTGAACACTTTTGAATGGGTGATAGAAACCCTGATGGAAGTATGCGGCCATACCGAACAGCAGGCTGAGCAATGCAGCATGATCATCCACACCAAAGGCAAATACGCCGTAAAAGAAGGCAGCTACGACACACTTAAACCACAATGCGATGCCATTACCGAAAGAGGTATTAATGCAACCATTGAGGTGTTTGAAATTTAATTTATCTCCCGCAGGTATCGCTGAATAACCAGACAAGAATGCGTTGCATTCTGTTTTTTTGTGACGAGCTTTATTGCCTTGATCTGACATCGTTGCGTCGCACTCTTCAACTGAATAGCATTTTTCAACTTTTATTTTACCGTGGAATATCCTAATATTGAATCTCCTTTAATACGGCGGTTTTCGCACAAAGCTATAGGCAAAATGGAAATTAAATTATTAGTTTTAAGAACAACCGATATACAAAAGCTTGCAGATTTTTATGCTGTTTTTGGATTAACTTTTGAATATCATAAGCATGGCAACGCTCCCTACCATTTCTCAGCATTGATAGATAAGACTGTACTGGAAATTTATCCTCTAGCAAAAAATCAAACTGAGGCAGATAGAAATTTAAGGTTAGGTTTTAGCGTTGATAATTTTAACCAGGTTGTTAGTACGCTTAAGGAAAATCAAATACTATTTAGTGAGCCAACCAGTACAGATTTTGGTTTTATGACAATAGTTACTGACCCCGATGGACGCAAAATTGAATTGTATAAAAAATAAATCTTACTTTAATTCTATTAATCATGAACGAAACATCTTACCAGCAACTGGCCGCACAGCTCCGCCGCCCCACCGGCGAAGCAGGCATACAAACCGGCGAATGGATGAACCGTGGCAATACACAAATTAATATGGATACCCTTGCCATATTGAATGCGATGGCAGGCGATACTATTTTAGAGATTGGTATGGGTAATGGTTTTTTTGTTCAACATATATTACAAATAGATGACAGCATCCAATATACCGGTGCCGATTTCTCGGATGTGATGGTTAAAGAAGCGGAAAGGATAAATGCAGTATGGGTTGATAAAGGCCGGGCTGATTTTATTTTATCTGATGTTGCTGCGCTGCCATTTGCTGCTGCAGCTTTCAATAAAATATTTACCATTAACACTATTTATTTTTGGGATGATGCGGTAACCATACTGAGCGAAATAAAACGGGTGTTGCAACCCGGGGGAAAATTCATTGTTACCCTACGGCCCAGGCGACAGATGATAAACTACCCTTTTACAAAATACGGATTTCATATGTTCAGTAAAGAGGAAGCAGAACAACTGCTCATTCAAAATGGCTTTACCATACTGCAGTCGACGGAATTACAGGAGCCGGATTTTGAATTGAATGGCCAAATGGTAAAAATGGAAAGCCTGGTTATTGAAGCCGTAAAAAAATAATCTTTATTGAAATGCTGAATTATACGCCTGCTACATCCTGAGCCAAAACCCTAAAAAAAACATAGTTTTGGCTCAGGATATTATCCTTCTCTTTGCATGGGGATAAACAAATCATCCAATGTAAGTTGCTGATCTATCAATCCAAGGCTATGCTCATTAGCCTGTAACCCGGTGCTGGTGATAAGTGTTATAAAAAGATGTTTCCGTGTTTTGGTTTCCTGTTGAAAAATATATTTTTTTTGTTGCAGGGCTGCTGCATATTTTTTATCTAACGAAAATTTGTTTTCGTAAAATTTTATTTCGCAAAGATTGATACAATTATCCCTGCGACTGATAACAAGGTCTATCTGGGCTGCACCTTTAATGCTGTTGCCCTTACTTTTCCATATTGCTGTTTCGCTGTAAATGCCGCCAATACCCAATGCTTTTTTTATAGCCGGAATATGTTTCATACAAATGCTTTCAAACGCCAGGCCACTCCAGCTTTTCCAAGTAGGCGTATCGCTCAGGCGCACCCAGGTACCTTTGCTGCCACTGCGATTGGCCTCCATAAATTTTAAATAAAACAAAGAGTATTCGTCTGTTAATTTATAAATACTGTCTTTTACTTTTTTTTCCACCGGTACATAAGGCGTAATAAAGCCCGAAGCGGTTAACTCTTCCAGTAATGCCGTAGTACTTCCCCCGCTTTGTAACTTACAGGCTTTAATTATTTCATTGCGGTTTAAACCCATGGGTTTGGCTGCCAAAGCTCTTATTACTTTAAAATGCCTGTCAGCACTATCAAATAACGCTTTATATAAATCGGTAAATTCATTGTATAAAAATCCGTTTTTGGCAAAGCAGGCTTTGTCAATAATTTGTGCTGCACTTAAACCCGTTGCCGCCTGTTCCAGGTAATGGGGTACACCACCAAAAGCCATGTATAATTGTGTAACCTGGTAGCGGTTTAATTGTACGTTCCTGCTTTTTAAAAATGCTTCTGTTTCGTTCAGGGTAAAAGGTTGCAGGGCAATTTTATGAGTAATACGGTTATGCAACCCGCCTTTGTTGCGTACTACATTTTGTATCATCCAGCTTGCTGCAGAGCCACAAAGTATCACGGCCAGGTTATGTTGTTTGCTGGCCCAGGTATTCCAGAATTGTTCAAAGGCAGCTAAAAAGTTGGACTTGGGTGTTTGCAGCCATGGAAACTCATCTAAAAAAAATACTACTTTTTTGCGCCGCATTTTCTTTTGTAACAAGCGGGCTGTTAACTCAAATGCCGCAAACCAGTCGGCAACTTCCGGCAATGCGATATTGTTATTCAGTTGGGTAGCCAATGCCCTGCAATAACCGGTTAATTGCACAGCAGTTTCTACATTATGAATACCCGAGTATTCCAGTACAATATGTTTTTTTAAGTAACTACGGATAAGGTAGGTTTTGCCTATTCTCCGCCTGCCGTATACAGCAACTAAATCAGCCTTTGTATTAGCCAGAATGCCTTTGAGCAAAAGCTTTTCTTCGTCCCTGCCAATAATACCTGTTTCCTGCATAGTAATTTATCTTGAGCCAAAAGTACAAATAATTTACAGTTTTGGCTCAGGATTTTATCTATATCCTGAGCCAAAACTATGTTTTTTTATTAGTTTTGGCTCAGGATAAAAGTAATCCCCGGCTACAAGAAAGTATCATTTCCCTTACAGTTCATTTAGAAATATGCTACAGTAAGAATAAAAAAATTACCATTACGCTCTTTATTCTGCAATTATTTTAATTAAACAAACAATGGTAAATTGCACCGGTAATTATTATTTATGCAGTATTATATTATAGCAGGCGAAGCAAGTGGCGATTTACATGGCAGCAACCTTATTAAAGAACTGCGTAAGCTGGATCCTGCAGCAGGTATCCGTTGTTGGGGAGGCGATAAAATGGAAGCCGCCGGCGCTACCTTGGTAAAACATTACCGGGACCTGGCTTTTATGGGTTTTGTAGAAGTAATAAAAAATCTACGCACTATTTTCCGCAATATTGATTTTTGTAAAAAAGATATTACAGCACATACACCCGATGCATTAATATTGATTGATTACCCCGGCTTTAATTTACGCATTGCCAAATGGGCAAAGCAGCAAGGCATAAAAGTGATCTATTATATTTCGCCGCAGGTTTGGGCATGGAAGGAAAACCGGGTAAAAGGCATAAAAGAGAACGTTGATAAGATGCTGGTGATCCTGCCATTTGAAAAAGATTTTTATAAAAAATGGAATTACGAAGTGGAATATGTGGGGCATCCCTTAGTAGAAGTAGTTGATGGTTTTTCGTTGGCTGTTGGCGGCAAAGAACCGCTTATAACGAACAACGGCCAACCAGTAACGAACCTTGTTGCATTACTCCCTGGCAGCCGGCAGCAGGAGATTTTAAAAAAACTGCCCATCATGCTGGAAGTGGCTAAACATTTTCCGGCTTACCAGTTTGTTGTGGCTAAAGCGCCGGGTTTAGAAGAGAGTTTTTACAACGAACTATTAGCACCTTACAGCAACGTATCATCTGTAGTAAATAAAACCTACGAGCTTTTATCACAATCAAAAGCGGCATTAGTAACAAGCGGTACTGCTACTTTAGAAACAGCCTTGTTTGCTGTGCCGGAAGTAATTTGTTATAAAGGCAATGCCCTCTCTTACCAGATTGCGAAACGATTGATAAAAATTAAATTCATTGGCCTGGTGAATTTAATTATGGATAAAGAAGTAGTGAAGGAACTGATACAGGATGAATTGACTGTAGACAACTGCAGGAGAGAATTGGAATTATTACTCACCAATGAAAGAAAGCAACAGCAACTTGCTGCGGATTATGCTGCATTAAAAAACCTGCTGAGTAAGGGTGGGCATGCTTCCGCTAATGCAGCAAAAAGTATTCACCATTTTCTTACTGCATCAGCGTAAAAGTTTTACTGCCAATATTATCATTGCCACAATAAAAAGCATAATAGAAAGCCGGTTAATAAAATGCATGGCTTTAATATTAAACGTATGTGGTGCATCGGCGCTTTTCTTTTTGATAAATAAATATTCGGCAACCTGCCTGCGTATTCCCATTTGTCGGTAAGATTACTTTTGAACTGCTAAATTATAACGTAAATTTGTTAACACCAGATTTTGTTAAAAGTTCAGCTCCCGGAAAACTAAAATTGTTCATCTTCCGTATCTTTTTAAAATAAAAAACATGAAACATATTGTATTAGCTGCTATTATACTTATCTCAGCAGCAAGCTGTTCATCAGCACAAACAAAAACTTATGCGGTAACAAAAACTGATGCTGAATGGAAAAAACAGCTGACAGCAGAGCAATACCAGGTAACCCGTAAAAAAGGCACCGAAAATGCTTACACCGGTAAATACTGGGATAATCATAAAGCCGGTATTTACAAATGCATTTGCTGTGGCCAGGAATTATTCAGTTCAACTACCAAATTCGACAGCGGTACCGGTTGGCCCAGCTTTTGGCAACCATTGGTAAAAGCTAATGTGGAAGAGCTTACAGATAACAGCTACGGCATGGTACGTACCGAAGTAAACTGTAGCCGATGCGGTGCTCATTTAGGCCATGTTTTTGATGATGGCCCAAAACCAACAGGCCTGAGGTATTGCATGAATTCAGCCAGCTTAACATTTATTCCAAAGAAATAGACGCTCCAATGAATTTGAGGTTTGAAATTAACGGCGTATCTTAAAATCGTTAGTTCAAACTTCTATTTAAAAAAAGTAATGGCTCAAAAAAAAATTATACAAAAACACCCGCTTGCTATACGATGGTTTCACTGGATCAATTTTCCGGTGCTGGGTGTAATGATCTGGAGCGGCATGTTGATTTATTGGGCTAATGATGTGTACCGCTTGGGCTGGGGCAATACCACTGTGCTTAAATTTTTTCCTGATTCATTTAATAAGGCATTGAATATTCCTTTCAGGTTAGCAGAAGGTATGAGCCTGCATTTTGTTTTTATGTGGCTGTTTGCTATCAACGGTTTGATCTATGTTTTATACCTGTTGTTTTCAAAAGAATATAAATTTATCTTTCCCAATAAAAAATCTTTACAAGAAGCAGGACTGGTGTTACTGCACGACCTGCATTTGAAAAGAGGATTACCTCCTCAAAAAAAATATAATGCGGCACAACGCATTGCTTATACCGGTGTAATTTTTATGGGCCTTGGTTCTTTATTAACCGGGCTGGCTATTTTTAAACCGGTGCAGCTGTATTGGCTATGTACAATTTTAGGTGGTTACGAATGGGCAAGAGCAGAACATTTTATATTAACGATCTTATTTTGCCTTTTCTTTTTAGTACATATTATACAAGTGATACTGGCAGGCTGGAACAATTTTGCAGCAATGGTAAGAGGTTTTGAAACAAAGACGCTCCCTCCTGAAAAAACCAGGATAAATTCCGGGGAAACTGATGAAGACACTACTAAAGAAATTTCAACTGCATCAAATTAGTTAATCATGCAAACGCTTGAAGAAAAAATAATTGAAACAAAAAAGATCAGGAATAAAACCCTGGTCTCTTTTTTGTTTTTCTTTTTGTTTATCGCATCATGCGTTGCCGCATGGCAATGGCTGCACCGGCAACCAGAAGACAATGGTACTCCCAGGCCATTAAGAGCGGTTTTAAATACCAACGAAAAAATTTTCATGTCTCTTTTTGCCAATAACCACCTGGCAAGATCTTATCCTATAAAAGATGCAGTACCAAGGGTAAGAGTAAACGGCGATGCAGGCATGGGAGATAATTTTGATGCAGCCAATTGGAAATTGCAACTCATTCGTAACATCGGCGATACGCAGTATATTTCCATAGATGAAATTAAAGCCCTTCCCAAAACCGAAATTATTTTTGATTTTAAGTGTATTGAAGGCTGGAGCCAGGTTACTCATTGGGCGGGCGTAAAGTTTACCGACTTTGTGAAGCAATACAAACTGGATGCACAAAGCCAGATGAAATTTGTGGGACTCAACACACCAGACAAAGAGTATTATGTAGGCATTGATACCAAAAGTATTTTGCACCCTCAAACCATTTTATGTTATGAAATGAATGGCAAACCGCTGCCCATGAACCAGGGTTTCCCCCTGCGGCTGATTATCCCCGTTAAATATGGTGTAAAAAATATAAAACGCATCGGCTCTATCTTCTTCAGTAATGAAAGGCCACCGGATTATTGGTATGAGAGGGGTTATGACTATTATGGCGGCTTATAAAAAATTACAGTTTCTTTCTCATCATATGTTTGTATTGTTGTAATTTTAGAATTACTTAACTGATACAAACCGGCACAATTTGGTATATACATCGGCACATATTCTTTTAAAAGAAAAAGAAAAGTTTGAAGCATTATTTCAATATGCTTCAATGGGTATATTAGTAATAAACGACAAGAGCGAAATCGTTCTTGCTAATAATTTTCTGCTATCGCAATTTGGCTATACCAATATTGAGGAACTGGTTGGCAAAAAAGTTGATGCACTCATTCCTTCCCGCTATCATCATAACCATACCAAACATCTTTCCAATTACAGTAAAAAACCTGAACGCAGGCCAATGGGTATTGGCAAGGACCTGTATGGTATAAAGAAAGACGGCACCGAGTTTCCGGTAGAGATCAGTTTAAGCCATTACGGGGCCGATGAAGGCAGTTTTGCCATTGCATTTATCAGTGATATTACCAAGCGTAAGGAGATTGAAAATGCGGTACTGGAGCAAAAAGAACAACTGGCCGATATCAATTTAAAAATTGAAGAACTTAATAACGACCTGGAACAAAAAGTAGAATTGCGAACACAGCAATTACAGGAAACATTGGTGCAACTCCAGGATTCAAAAGAAGAGTTAACCAAGGCATTAAGTAAAGAAAAAGAACTGAGTGACCTTAAAAGCCGTTTTGTTTCTATGGCTTCGCATGAATTCCGAACGCCACTGAGCACTATACTTTCTTCGGCTTCCTTAGTAGCAAAATATACCGAAACCGTACAGCAGGAAAACCGGGACAAACATATACAACGCATTAAAACCTCTGTCAACAACCTCACAGATCTCCTCAATGAATTTTTATCCATTGGTAAAATTGAAGATGGAAAAATTACAGCGCATTATACTCAATTTAATATTAAAGAAATGTTGGAAACGGTTTGTGCAGAAATGCAGAACCTTGTAAAACCCGGGCAGCATATACAATACACTCATGCCGGAGATGCAGTCGTTAATCTTGATCCGGCTTTGCTAAGAAATGTAATTCTTAATCTCTTATCTAATGCCATTAAATTTTCTCCCGAAAACGGGATCATTACTATAAGCAGCGCCACTAAACAAAACGAAATTGTTATTACGGTAAAAGATAGTGGCATTGGCATTTCAAAGGAGGACCAGGAACATTTATTTGAACGTTTCTTCAGGGGTACCAATGCTTCTAATATACAAGGCACCGGCCTGGGCCTGCATATTGTTAGTAAATACATAGAATTGATGGACGGACAGATTTCTTATACCAGCGAATTAGAAAAAGGAACCGAATTTATTATTAAATTTACCGTTCTTTAACCTTTACTACATAACCAACATTTATATGAAGCACTTACTGCTTATTGAAGATAATAATGAGATCAGGGAGAATACAGCAGAAATACTGCAACTGGCCGGCTATACTGTGGCTACTGCCGAAAATGGTAAAAAAGGGATAGAGATAGCACTTCAAAAAAAGATCGACCTGATCATTTGTGATGTAATGATGCCTGTGCTGGATGGTTATGGTGTATTACACCTTATTAATAAAAATCCCGAACTGGTAGGTATTCCCTTTATTTTTTTAACTGCAAAAGCAGAACGTAACGATTTTAGAAAAGGAATGGAGATGGGTGCCGATGATTATATCACCAAACCATTTAACGATATTGAATTACTGAATGCAATAGAAAGCCGCTTGCATAAAGCCGACATGCTGAAAAAAGAATACCAGAGCAATGCAGCTGGTGTACAGCAAATGCTGAACGAGTTTGGCGGAAAAAATGCATTGCAATATTTAACCGAAAGCGGCAATATCAACCATTATAAAAAGAAACAGATCATTTATACCGAGGGCAACCACCCGGTACGTTTGTTTTATATAGAAAAAGGCAAAGTGAAAATTTTTAAAACCAACGATGACGGTAAAGAATTGACAGTGGGCCTTTTTAATGAAGGTGATTTTTTTGGTTACACTGCATTACTCGAAGAATCTGTATATAAAGAAAATGCTGAAGCTATTGAAGATGCAGAGATTGCCGTAATACCAAAAGAAGATTTTGAAAAACTGATGCATTCCAACTCTGGTGTGCAGAAAAAATTTATTCAGTTACTGGCAAAAAATGTTTCTGAAAAAGAAGAACAGCTATTGGGCATCGCCTATAATTCCTTAAGAAAAAGAGTGGCTGATGCTTTGATTACGCTGCAAAATAAATATAAGAAAGAAAGTGATGCCATTTTCTCGATGCATATTTCCAGGGAAGACCTGGCCAATATTGCCGGCACAGCTACAGAATCGTTGATCCGTACGCTAAGTGATTTTAAAAATGAAAAATTAATTGAGATTAAAGAAGGCAATATTTTTATACTCAACGAAAAAAAGCTGGCTTCTCTTTTAAATTAATACCCTTTACAAAACTGAAATGAGGTATTTATTAAACTCATTTTTTAGTTGTGTAAAGTTTTTTTCCAGGTATTCAATTTCATTACGCAGCTTGGTCTGCTTAGCTTCTGTTTTTTTAGCCGCTGTTATTTTAGCCGACTCTGAAGGTATTTTAAGTTCAGCATCCATTTCATTTATATCATGCCTCAGTTCGTCCATGAATTCATCTTTAATGATAAATTGATTTTGAAAATGTTCGGCCAGTGCCAGGAATTCCTTGTCTGTATTACGATCAACAACCTCCGAAAGACGGGTTTTTAGAAAAGCATTTTCCTGCTTAAAAAACTCAAGCATTCTTTTCCATGTCAGGTATTCATGGCGATACTGGTCTAATTTGGCGGTATAACTGCTGGTCATATTAGTAAACACTGAATATTATTTTTTTGCTTTCTTAAATTTATTAAACCTATTTTTTCTGTCTCACTTTTTTACCAATCTTCGTCATGCTAAATGATGAACTTAATCAGGTTTTGCACAACAGCTTTTAATTTCTTTTTTCTCTATATCGGCCCTGGGGCTCACATACGGTATACCCAGCCCCATACCCCTGAGTATAAGCAGGCAGGCCATCAGCATCATCATATACGGATAAGCCTTGCGTATTTTTTGCCTGATACCAATACTTACATAGTTGCCAAAGAAAGCAACACTCCACATTACCGGTAAAGTACCTAAACCAAAAAATGCCATAAATAATACGCTATTGCCAATATCGCCGGTAGCTACTGCCCCTGCTGCAGCCATATACACCAATCCACATGGCAGCAAGCCATTTAATAACCCTATTGAAAAAAGGGAGGAATAATTTTTTCTGAAAAAGAGTTGCCCTAATGCAGCTCTGATCTTTTCAAAAAAAGACAAGAGAAAATTATTGTTATTAAATGATGCTATTCTTTTAGGCAATATGATAAAAACAATGATCAATATGCCTAAGATGACAGACAGCCATTGCTGGTATCCAAACAGCGCCACACTTTTACCCAGCGCACCAAATACCAACCCGAATACGGAATAAGTAACCACCCGGCCTGCATTATACAAAAAGGCACCGGAAAATTTTGCCCAATTACTATCACTGCTCAATGGTAATGATAAAGCCAACGGACCGCACATACCCACGCAGTGAAAGCTTCCCAGCAATCCCATAGCAAATGCAGCAAATATTAATTGTACCATTGGTTACTACTTAAATAAATATTTTCTTTTCAAAATAATAATTCACACCATCTACTATCCAGCTGATATGCAATTCGTGTTGCCCTTTGTTACCTTTGGTAAGAGCGATAGTAAATACCTGGTCATCGGTGGTAAAATCCTTTACTATATCTTTAGTTTCATCAGCAGGACAATACAACTGTGCATTGCCACTTATCTTTTTCCCTGCAAAATCTTTTGGAAAATGCAATACCACCTGGTTATCTTTTATCTCGTACTTTATATCTTCAGACAGGGCATTGGCTTTACCGGTTGCATCAATACGTTCCTGGTATTTCAATTCTTTGGCATAATAATCTGTTGTAACCAGGTCCATTTTTTGATTGGATGATTTAAATACCATAAACATGATGCCGGCAACAAAAATGCCGTAAACAAAAAGTATTTTATATCCCCAGTTCATAGTAAATAATTTATCAGTTATATATTTCAGGGCCAATAAAATTAGCCGTGATGGTTTTAATTTTTACATTATTCTCATACATACCAATCTTAAGTTCTGTCTTCCAGCCTTTAATATCGTTGCGATTGAGTTTAATAAAAAACTGCAGGTGAGAATAATCTTCTTTTTTAACTATCATACTTACACTGCCAACATATTCAATCTCGCCATTAAGATTTTCCAGCTTTAAAGTAAACGGAATGTCTTTATGTGTTTTGTTTGCCAGTTTTAAATTATACAGGTTACTGATACGGCCATCAGGCAATGAAGTATACGTCATACCTGCAGTACGCATCAACCTTGCATCAAGGTCAGTTCTGCTCACCAATAAAAATACCAGTAATGATAATAACAGTGCTAGCACTGCTGTGTAGGCTTTTATTCGTGTGGTAAACTTTAATTGCACCCCGTTAGTGATACTATTTTCAGAAGCATAACGAACCAATCCTGTTGGCCTGTCGATACTGGTCATGATGGCATCGCAGGCATCGATACATGCTGTACAATTCACACATTCTAATTGTGTACCATTCCTGATATCAATACCTGTGGGGCAAACACGAACGCAGGCAAAGCAATCAATACAATCACTCTGCGGTTTTAGTTTTATTGCTTCAAATTTTGCAGTAATGCTTTTACAAGCACCATCTTCTTTACAATCGGTACACTTGCAATCATGGTCATCTTTCTTTTTTAATTTCCCTCTTGGTTCTCCCCTCACCCTGTCGTATGCCACCACAATAGAATTTTTATCTAACAGCACGCCTTGTAATCTTCCGTAAGGGCAAACCACAATACATGCCTGCTCACGAAACCACCAGTACACAAAGAAAAATACAGAGGTAAAAATGAATAAGGATATTAGTGTACCAACATGTGTTGCCGGATTTTGCACATAGCCCAGTAAAGTATCCATACCGATAAGATAGGCCAGAAAAAAATTTGCAATAATAAAAGAGATCGCAAAGAACGCAATAAATTTCGCTGCTCTCTTTCTGATCTTCTCCGCATTCCAGGGCATGTTTTTTAATTGCTTTTGCTTTGCTGCATCTCCGTCAATCAGGTACTCAATTTTACGGAAAACCATTTCCATAAAAATTGTTTGAGGGCAGGCCCAGCCACAAAAAATACGGCCAAATACTACGGTAAACAAAATAACAAATACCACAAACGTAAGCATGGCAATACCAAAGATGAAAAAATCCTGCGGCCAGAAAACCATTCCGAAAATGATGAATTTTCTCTCCAGTATATTAAACATCAACAGCGGCTCGCCATTTACTTTAATAAACGGCAGCGTAAAAAAAACAATGAGGTAAAAAACACTAAACCAGGTACGTAAATTATACAACCTGCCCTTAGGCTTTTTAGGATTAATAAAATTTCTTTTACCTTCCTTGCTTATTGTTGCAACTGAGTCTCTGTAGCTGCCTTTTTTGTCTTGTACAATAGTTTCTTCCATAATTCATGTTCTCCTACTTTTTTGATACGGTCTTTACCGTATCTGTTTTATTTACCACCGTAACTTTTTTTGTATTGGTAGTATCAGTTGTAGTTTTCTTTGTTGAATCAGCTGCAGGTGTTGCTGCGGTTTCAGTATATAACTCTCCCTGTGCTGCTTTGGGATTTGGAGGATTAGTACCATGCAATGTTTTAACATAGCTTGCTAAAAAACTAATCTCTTTTGGCGTATAATCTGTAGCCCAGGATTGCATTCCTTTATCAGCATAACCATTTTTTATAGTATGAAAAATATCATTTAATGAACCTTTGTGCAACCAGTAATCGTCTGTAAGATTGGGACCTGCACCACCTTCGCCCAGTTTGCCATGACAAGCCCAGCATTTAGTTTCAAAAATTTCTTTTGCTCTTGCCAAACCTGTCGCATCGGCCATTGGTACATTATTCTCATCTATTTTATCCTTATTGGTAGATTCATAAATTTCCTTTTCTATTCTTGCATTTTCCATCTCTGCGGCATACTCTTCTGTTGGGTTTTTTCCATTACCAAAAACATGAAAATTGAATATGTAAATAAAAGCTACCACGATAGTGAAGTAAAAACCATATTTCCACCATGGTGGTAATGCATTATCGAGCTCCCGTATACCATCATAGTTATGGTCCAGTAGAATGTCGGCTTCTTTTTCAACCGGAATAGCTTTGGTAAATATTTTTTTATCCATCCTTGCCCACCATTCTTTTACTGCTGATTTTTTTACAGCAGTAGCTTCTTTTTGTGGTAACAGTTCACTGTAAATTCTTCTGATAGAAAATGCCAGGAATACGATTGCTATTACTTCGGTAATAATTACAGTAACAAAAAGATAAAATGAAGTGGCAGAAAGACCTCCATAATTAGGCACCACAGTTACTGCATCTTTTGCTGCATCCTGTGCTGCTGCACTTTGTGATGCAAATAATAACACCAGTACTATAATTGCGGAGATTACTTTGGTTGCATTTTTTTGTTTTTCCATTAACTGCCTGCTCAATACCACAAGCACCTGGCCTAATCCCCACAATACAAAAGCAAGTACTATCGTCATTATCACCAATAATGTGGCCAGTTGATTATAACCCGATGTTACGGTAGTGGGTGCTGCAGGAGTTGTTGTTTGTGCCATAGCAACAGATACAACAAACAGTGCAGCTATTGCAAGAATGATTTTTTTCTTTATTAAATATATAAAATGCATACTGATCTGATTTATAAGGTTGAGTTAGTTAGTTCTTCATTTTCAAAAGGGATATTAGATAATTCAGTAACCCTTTCCTTTTTCATTTTTACCACCAGTACGGTAAGTACTATAAAAAAGATGAAGAATATGAATAATGATATCATAGGATAGATATTCGCATTATTCATTGTTTCGGCATATTGTTTTATGAATTTGAACATGGCTTATTTATTTGAAGTGGCTGTTTTATTTTTACTGATATCTACACCTAAACGTTGTATGTAAGCGATCAATGCGATCACTTCTTTTTTAGGTGAAATGCGAATGCTGTCATTAACCAGGTTATTGGATATCTGCTGAGATTGCGTTACGAGATCTGCCACTGCATTTTTTTCATACCCTTTTTCATAAGGAACACCCAGGGTTCTCATCGCATTGATCTTCGCCTCTGTATTGGAAATATCCAGGTCGTTACTCAACAAGAAAGGATATGCCGGCATTACAGAACCTAAGCTCATTGATGAAGGCTCACGGAAATGGCGAAAATGCCAGCCATCTGTTTTCTTAAGGTTACCCGTTCCTTCTCTTGCCAAATCCGGACCGGTACGTTTACTACCCCACTGGAACGGATGATCGTAAACAAATTCACCTGCCTTGGAATATTCACCATAACGTTCTGTTTCACTTCTGAAAGGGCGTATCATTTGGGAGTGGCATACATAACAACCTTCACGTACATAAATATCTCTTCCTTCAAGCTCTAATGGTGTGTAAGGTTTTACACTGGCGATGGTTGGTACATTTGATTTGATGAGGAATGTTGGAACTAATTCAATCATTCCTCCAATTAATATTACTACTAAACTCAGCAACATCAGCTGCACAGGTTTTCTCTCGATCCACCTGTGCCAATGTTCACCTTCGTGTTTTACATATTCTTTTTGTAACGGTGCTGCTTCTGCTTCTTCATTGGCTACAAGTTTACCTGTTCTAACAGTTTTGTATAAATTAACAATCATGAAAATAACGCCGATCAGGTACAGTGTTCCACCTAAAGAACGCATAGCGTAAAATGGCCTCATGTAGGTAACTGTTTCAAGAAAAGTATATTTCAACTGTCCTGCATCGGTAAATTGTTTCCACATAAGGCTTTGTTGTATACCTGCCCAATACATAGGTATGGCATAGAATAAAATACCAAGCGTAGATAACCAGAAATGGTTATTGGCCATTTTTTTAGAGTACAATTGTGTTTTAAAAATACGTGGAATGATCCAGTACAAAACACCAAAGGTTAGCATACCGTTCCAGCCTAATGCGCCTACGTGTACGTGTGCAATGATCCAATCGGTATAATGCGAAATAGCACTAACACTTTTTAAAGACAACATCGGCCCTTCAAAAGTAGCCATACCATAAGCGGTAACAGCCACCACCATAAATTTTAAAATTACATCATCACGTACCCTGTCCCATGCGCCACGAAGTGTAAGCAAACCATTGATCATACCACCCCAGCTTGGGAAGATGAGCATGAATGAAAACACCACACCAAGAGATTGTGCCCAGTTAGGCAATGCTGTATATAATAAATGGTGAGGGCCAGCCCAGATGTATAAAAAGATCAAAGCCCAGAAGTGAATGATGGAAAGACGATAAGAATAAACAGGACGGTTAGCCGCTTTTGGCATAAAGTAATACATCAAACCCAAATAAGGAGTGGTTAAAAAGAAAGCCACCGCATTATGGCCGTACCACCATTGTACCAACGCATCCTGTACACCGGAATAAAAACTATAGCTTTTCAACCAGGTATAAGGCAATTCCCCCGACCGTACTAAATGCAAAACTGCAACGGTAACAAATGTGGCGATGTAAAACCAGATAGCCACATACAAATGTTTTTCCCTTCTTTTAATAATGGTACCAAACATATTCCATCCGAATATTACCCATATCACTGTGATAGCAAGATCTATCGGCCAGATCAGTTCTGCATATTCTGCACCTTGTGATAAACCCAAAGGCAAAGTGATTGCTGCAGCAACAATAATTAACTGCCAGCCCCAGAAATGTATATAGCTCAGTTTATCACTGAACATTCTTGCTTTACATAAACGCTGCAGGGAATAATATACTCCCATAAAAAGCCCGTTACCAACAAATGCAAAAATTACGGCATTGGTATGTAATGGACGAAGCCTGCCAAATGAAAAGTATTGCGTAATGTTTAATACCGTAGGAAACACCAGTTGCAACGCTACCCACAGCCCCACCAGCATACCTACAGCACCCCATACGATCGTGGCGTAGGCAAAGTTTCTAACAATCTTGTTATCATAATAAAATTTTTCTACCTGCATAGTTTATCGTTTAAGTTTTGTTGAGTTTTGGGTTTTATTTATAGATGGAATTGCTTTGGTATCATCAAAAAGCATACGTACAGAAGGGGTGTAATCGTCATCATACTGGCCGGATCTTACACTCCAGAGAAAGGCGGCTAAAAAAACCGAAGCAACAAATATGCTGATACCGATTAGAATAAATAGTACGCTCATTGAAAATGGTTTTATAGATTCAAAAGTAGCAGGCGCCGCAATTTTTGTGGCTGATGAACATCAAACGGTAATATGATTTTGGTCAGTTGCTTTTACAAGCCCTTTGAGCGGGCACTTAAAGAAGATAATAAGGTGACTAATAATACAATACTTATACTGCTTGCAGGCATTAAAATAGCTGCTACCATCGGCGATAAAATGCCTTGTACAGCAAACGATAACCCTACAATATTATATAAAATAGAAAGTATGAAACTGGCGGTGACAATGGTTTTGCCCGACTTTGCATAAGCAATAAATTTATCCAGCAGCCTTACATTGTTACCATCAAGAATAGCATCGCAGGCAGGAGAAAACTGCGCCGTGTTATCACTAACAGCAATACCTACGTTACTTTGCATTAATGCACCGGCATCGTTTAAACCATCGCCTAACATCAATACATTTTTTTTGTTTTGCTGAAGATTGTCAATATAGTCCAGTTTTTGTTGTGGACTTTGATTGAACTGAAGCGGCGTATCATTGCCAAATATTTTTTTCAGGTTCTCTTTTTCCGAATCGTTATCGCCGCTTAATAGTGAAAGAGAAAATCCATCACTTTTTAATTTATTGGTCAATTGTTGTACGCCATCTCTGTATTGATTGCTCACATTAAAGCGGCCCATGTGTACATTATTCATCATTACATGCACATGTGTGCCGGTATCGTATGATGCAAAGCCATGGTTAAACTGGTTGATAAAAGCAGCCGAGCCCATTTTTACATCAATGTTATTTACGCTGCCTTGTAATCCTTTACCTGTATATTCCCTGAAATCTTCTACAATTGTACGCCTGTCGGTTTTTACCTGCAGCCACGCCGCAATAATTTTACTCAGTGGATGTGATGATTGCCTGCAGACCGTTTTTATTGCAGCCAACTCCTTTTCTGTTAATGGCGTGCCTTCGTAGCTTACTAAAGAAGAATGATTTTGCGTAAGTGTACCTGTTTTATCAAATACCACCGTATCAATTTTTGCCAATGATTCCATTACGCTGGCATTTTTAAGGTATAATTTATTTTTACCAAAAATGCGGAGCATATTGCCATAGGTAAATGTTGCTGAAAGTAACAATGAACATGGACAAGCCACAATAAGCACAGATGAAACAGCAGGTAATATTTTTGCCGGATCATTTATCCACCAGAATACTAAAGTAGCTGCTGCCACAGTAAATAGTGCAAGCGTAAAATACCGGCTCCAGGGATGTATAAAAGATTTTTCACCATTCTTTTTGTTATGAAAAATATCATTATTCCAGAGTTGGGTGATATAACTCTGCGAAACATCTCCTGCAACTTCCAGTTCAATAGCGCTGCCAATTTGTTTGCCACCTGCGTAGATCAATGCGCCGGTTCTTTTTTGTACAGGTGTATTTTCACCGCTTACAAAACTGTAGTCCACATTGGCATCGCCGCTAAGCAATAAGGCATCTGCAGGTATCATTTCTTCGTTGCGGATAATAATACGATTGCCCTTTTGCAATTGCGTAACCGGAATATTTTTTTCGATACCATTTTTAATAACACTTACGCCCAATGGAAAATAAGAACGGTAATCTCTGTCGAATGAAAACGAGTCGTATGTTTTATCCTGGAACCAGCGACCGATCAGCATAAAAAATACAATGCCTGTGCCCGAGTCTAAATAACCGGCGCCATGCCCGCTGATGATCTCATAATAGCTTCGGCCATAGGTAACCACAATTGCCAGGGCTATAGGTGCATCAATATTTAAAAACTGCTGGCGCAAACCTTTCCATGCCGATACAAAAAAACCTGATGCACTATATAATAAAACAGGCAATGATAAACCAAGGTTCAGCCAGGTAAAGGTTTCCTTTAATCCGTTTTGCTCAATATTGCCGGATGAAAAATATTCAGGAAAACTCAGCATCATTATGTTAGCAAAGCAAAAACCTGCCACACCAATTTTGTAAATTCTTTGCCTGTTGAATGTTGATGTTTTCTTTGTAACCGTATCCTTTAAGCTGATATCAGGTTCGTAACCGATAAAGGCCAGCAGTTCTACTACTTTGCGTAAAGAAATTTTTTGCGGATCAAAAATGATGAATACTTCTTTTCGCTGAAAATTGGTTTGTGATTTTGTAATGGCCGGATTGATACGATGCAAATTCTCCAATAAAAAAATACAGGAAGAACAATGCATCTGCGGTAAAGAAAAAGTAATATTGGTTTGTGTGGTATTACTGAACTGTACCAGTTTTTTTACAGTCGCTTCATCATCAAGATAGGCAAACCTTTCGCTGACAAATTTGCCCTTTGCTTTAATGCCGGGATTTTTATCGAAATCGTAATACACACAAAGATCATTTTCGTTGAGTAGCAGGTATACCTGTTTACAACCTTCGCAACAAAAATTCTTATCGTCTATGGCAATGTCAATTTCATTGCAGTTATCGCCACAATGAAAGCATTTGGTTTGTATGGTGGTTATTGTTTTAATAATCTACGGTTTAATTTAAAAAAGTAGCCGCCGAATAAGACTACACAGCGGCTTTTTTTTAGACAGAAACTATTGAACACTCTTTTAAATAATTTGCACCTGAAATTTTCAAGCAATTGGATTTTATACGGTTTTATGATATTGCAGAAATGTATTTCAGGAAATTGCATTTCAATTCTATAAAAGTCTTTTCTATTGCTTTGATACGATCTCTCAGAATATCCTGTGTACAAAAAGCATCAACATCATACTCATCTTTTAGCACGCAGTCTTTTTCTAAACGTTGTTGTTGTATGGCTATATCGTTTTCAAGCTTTTGCATTTGATTTTGTTGCTGTTGTAATTGATTGCAAAAAAAATTATCCGCTCTTCTGTCACCGGTTCTGCCAAAGGTTTCAGCGGCTTTTTTTATTGCTGCTTCCTGCCACTCTTTCCACCAAGGTATCTCGTTAACCTGTGCTTTTATAATACTTTGCCAGTTAAGGTTCTCCTGCATAAACAGCCTGTATTTCGCTTCGTCTAATATCAACCTGTTTTCCATTGCAACCGTATTACAATGCAAATGTGCCGCATACACCGGCATATAAAAATGACGGCTATCAAACGATAACATGATATTAATCAGGTATTAAAGAAAGAGGAGCTACTGGTAGTATTATAAGTCAACTTTATGGATCAACCCTGGCTATTTTTCAAATAACCACCTGAAAGGTTTATGAGGTTTTTGTGATGTAAGCCCGAATTTAATAATGCTGTTTTTCTGAATATAAGCAACAGCTTCATCAACAGAATCAGTAACGAGGAATAATTGCGTATCCTCAGGAGAAATAGTGGCTTTGCTTTTGAGGTACTCGATATGAGCAATGAGCTCTTTGTGAAATGCAGTATCAAATATTACAATTGGAAATTCACTTATCTTTTTGGTTTGAATTAAAGTAAGTGCTTCAAAATATTCGTCTAACGTACCAAAGCCTCCCGGCATAACCACAAAAGCGTAAGAATATTTTATCAGTAATGTTTTGCGAATGAAAAAATAACGGATGTTTACCCACTTGTCTAAATACGGGTTGGGATGTTGTTCTACAGGCAAAACAATATTACATCCCACACTCCTTCCGCCAACAGCTTTAGCCCCTTTGTTCGCTGCTTCCATAATGCCTGGACCACCACCGGTCATAATGGTAAAACCTAATTGTGCAATTTTTCCTGAAAGTTCTTCGGTAATATCGTAATAAGGATGGCCATCTTTAAATCTTGCAGACCCAAAAACAGTAACACAGGGCCCCACAAAATGCAGCGCCCTGAATCCTTTAATAAATTCAAATAATACTTTAACGGCAAACTTCAATTCTTCCCAGCGGCTTTGGGGGCCTTCTAAAAATTTGATCTCCGATTTTACCTGTTCATTCATCGAGTAAGTTTAGCAAACTCAAACTTACAGGATTTTATTTATACGGAATGCCATTAAATATTGATTACATCACTTTAACCAGGAATTGCTGAAACTCTTCCTTAAGGTGTGTAAATACTTTTTGTTCTGTTTCAAAACGGTCTTTCAGCAAAAAATGAATAGGTAGTTCTTCTCTGTCAACATGGCCGGCATGCAGTTGTATTTCCGCCGCCATACGTTTCATATGCTTATTAATATCATGCCTTAGTATATCTATATTTTCCGATTGAACAAGAAACTGGTTTTGAAAATGTTCTACCATTTGCATGATCTCTTTATTGGTATTTTTTGATACTACTTCAAGAAGCCGTTTTTTATAGATCATCAATTCATCTTTATAAAAGCCGAGTGAGTTTGTCCACTCGTCGTGATTTCCGGTTACTTTTTTAATACTTGTGGTTAGCATATTTATAGGGTTTTATTAGTTAGCGTTACTCAGAGAATGATAGCCCACTGCATGATGATTAAGCAACACCTGCCCGTGGTGGATAAGATGCGCTTTGATAGAATTAGCTATTATACACTGCTTATATGTTTTTGTAAGCACTTCATTAGCAACAACTATGTCTTCCTGCTTATCTACGTAAATTTTGGGGAACAAATTGATATTGATAAATTCCAGGTGCTCATCCACCAGGCCAATCTGCCCAATGGTACTACATTCAAAATGTGCGATAGCTAATTTTTCTTTTTCGGCAATGGTTAAATAAGTTGTCATAAAAGAACTGCTGAGTGCACTGAGTAATAAATGTTCAGCACTCCACATATCCGGTACGCCACCCGAAAACTCCGGTGGAGTGGCTACCCTGATCACATCTTTTACATCATTGGCAGTAAGTATTCCTTTGCGGCCTTCCTGCCAGTTTAATTGTACCTGGAAATAATATTGGTGTTTATCTGTTTTTGCTATCATGATAATTTATTTATGAAATATAAAAATGGGCATCTTGATATCACGAATGATATCTTTTGCAAAACTCTTTTTAAATAACTGAGAGAACAGGCTCCTGGAAAAAGCCCCCATAACAATGTAACTGTTGGGCTGACAAGCCAGCCATTCCACAAATGATTTTTTATCTTCTGTTTTTACATTTTGTAATTGCAGGTTGGGATAATGACGAGCCAGTAATTCGGTTACCATACCATATTCGGGCAATGTAACCGGGTTGTCATCACTCACAGAAAGCAAAATTGTTTCGGTATCTGTTAATTCAGTAAAAAGATAAGCGAACTGTTTAATGGCAAACATGGAAGATTCGCTGCCATCGTAACTAAGCAAAATTTGTGAAGGTGCTGTAAAGTTTTCCGGCACCAGCAATACAGGGCACTCTGTTCTTTTCAATAATTCCTCCAGGTAATAATTGGGTTGTGCCTGTTCTATATTTTTATAAAACAATTCACTGCTAACCAAAAGCAGATCTGCAAAACGGGTTTCGTCCACTAATGAAGCAAGAGCAGTAATGTCGCTGTCTTTATGCACCCTGTAATGCATACCATCCGTTACACAGGCGTTTTCAAATAATTGTATATTACGATTCACAATTTCATCGTCATCATTTTTCATCAACCACTCCGGCATAATAGCCACACCTTCAACAGCACTGGTATAGGACATCAATTTTGAATAATCAACCGGCGTTAAAAAAACTCCGGCCAGTAAAATCTCTTTTTGTTCGTTGATATATTTGGCGAATTCGAATGCACCTTTGGGAAAATGATCACCATCCAGTGCAATGATTATCTTTTTCATGATTGACAGGTTTTATACTTAAACAAAGTAATCTGCATTACCAACCATTACATATGACTAGCAGCAGTATATAAAATGATTGATATCACCTTATTAAAAATTGTCAAAAAATAATGCCACTAAGAAATTACTTAGTGGCATAAAAAAGAAGGCTACTGATATCTGAACAACCAGTTATCAGTAAGTTATTGTTTTGCTTTTTCGTAAGCTGCCTGCACCGCTTCTAATTTTGCAATAAAAATGCTGCGGCCATGTGTACCAACCACCAGTTCGTTATCTCTTTGCTGAACTGTAATATCATGAACGGGCACACGGGGTAAATTTCCTATCGTCATAAATGATTTACCCATATCAAAAGAAACATACAGACCATTATCGCTGCCTACATAAATTATATTTTCTTTTTTAGGATCTTCCTTAATTACATTCAAAGGCTCAGCTGGTAAGTCGTTGCCTAATTGTATCCAGGTGGTTCCGTAATCTTCACTCACAAATAAATAGGCAATAAAATTATCATTGCGGTAACCATTTAATGTAGCATACACTCTCGACTCCTTATAAGCAGAAGGAGTAACACGGCTTACATACAAACCCTGCGGAACATTTTTTACCTGTACATTTATTTTTGACCAGTTATAACCACCATCTTTAGTTACCTGTATATTACCATCATCACTGCCAACATAGATCAATCCAAATTTTAAGGGAGATTCTACAATGGTGGTTAAGGTACCAAAAGGAACTTTACCTTCATGTTTGCCATTAGTTAAATCGCCACTTAATGTTTCTAATTTTTCTCCTTTATTTAAACTGCGGTGAAATTTATTACTGCCATAATAAAAAACATCCTGACTATGCTTACTCAACCATATGGGTGTTTGCCAGTTGTAACGCAATTTTGCTTCGCCCAATTCATGCATAGGATGAATGCCTGCACCTCTTCCTCCATCTGTATTTCTTCTGCTATAAAAACCAAATTGCGAACCTGCATAAACAGTTTTGTTATCTCTTGTATCTACCTGCACCTGCATACCATCGCCACCGCCAATCGCCTTCCAGCTGTAAGCATCAGGTCCATCTTCTTTTTCAGTTTCATCATCGTCATCATCACTTGAAAACCCGTTGTTTAATTTGCTGCTGCCAAACCAGGTACCATTATCCTGCAAGCCACCATACACGTTATAAGGTTTAGCATCATCTGTAGCAATACCATAAAACTGCCCTACAGGAATAGTGGCTACTTTAAACCAATGCTTACCATAATCGTAAGTGATATTGCAACCTCCATCATTGCCTGCTATCCAATGGCCGTCACGTACAGGATTCATCCAGCAGGCATGCCAATCGGCATGGGTATTATTTTTATCGGTAGATTTAAAAGTTTTGCCGGCATCGTTGCTGTAGATACAGTCAAAACCTAATACCACTACTTTATTTTCATCGGTAGCAGATACACTTAGTTTGGCAAAATAATAACCATAAGTACTGAATGTTGTCAGTGCTTTTGTATTTGTTTTTTTCCAGGTAATACCGGCATCATCACTGCGGTATACTTCACAACCAATAATACCTGCATTTTGAAAACCATCATCGGCCACCAGCCATTCGTACACTGCTGTTGGTTTTACTTTATCATTCTTCACCAGTTCTTTTACTGATGCAGAACGGTATTTTGCATCAAAACCACTGCGTATTAAAAAGCTGTCTAACTTTTTATCATTTAATGTGGCAAAATTTTCTTTGGTGATATTTTTAAAATCATCAAGATTATACTTTGTACTATCAATTTTTTTCTTTGCAGTATCAGGCTTTAAGTTATTATTATCGATGACTGCATACACAATGTTTGGATTTTTTTGAAATACCGCTACGCCTATTCTTCCTAATTTATCTCCGGTAGCAAATCCACTGCCGGGTAATGTAATGGGTTTCCAGGTATCACCACCATCAGTACTTTTATAAATGGCAGATGTTTTACCACTTTCTTTCCAGTCGTAAGCCCTTCTTTCACGGTACCAGGTAGTGGCATATAATTCCATCGGGTTTTGATTATTGATATCCATTTCCACTGCGCCGGTATTATCATCTACATACAAAGTTTGTTTCCATGTTTTACCGCCATCGGTAGTTTTATACACACCACGTTCTTTATTGGCAGAATATAAATGCCCCAATGCCGCCACCCATGCAATATTATCATTGGTGGGATGCAACACTATTTTACCAATATGCTGACTTTCGGGCAAGCCAAGATACTGCCAGGTTTTTCCATTGTCGTTGCTTTTATACACTCCGATACCGCTGTAAGAGGAGCGGCTGCTGTTTACCTCACCGGTGCCTACCCAAATAGTCCCTGTTTTCCAGTTTACTGCTACATCACCAATAGTAAAAGCATCTTCTTTATCAAAAATGGGCGTAAAGCTTAAACCATTGGTATGGGTGTACCACAATCCGCCGCTGGCATAAGCCACGTAAAATTCCGTAGGGTCGTTTGGATTAGCTTCTATGTCTACCACACGGCCATTCATTTGCACAGGACCAATATTACGAAAAGCAATATTTTTCAACACCGACTTATCTTCCAGCAATTTTCTTTTTTGCAGGCCGTTTATTCTTTCAGCAGCGGGAGTTGGCTTAATTTGTGCATATACAGAATTAACACTTACAAGAAAAAGTAAAATTGTAAATTTGTTTAGCAGCAATCTGATACTAAGTGCCTGTTTGCCGGAAAGGTTTTGTAACATAAATAAAAATTAAATTGTATAAAAAATGAGAGTATTAAAAATACGGGAATTGTATTTATTGATCATCATTCAGTTTTTGTTTTTGATGAATGGCGTTGCACAATATAAAACTTATAAGATAAGTGAGAAAGGCGACACCATTAATGCGATTGATAAAAATGGTTTAAAACAGGGCAAATGGGTAGTGCATGTGGATGAAATACGCGGCGAGCCTGGCTATGAAGAAGAAGGCCTTTTTAAAAATGATAAGAAAGAAGGGGTTTGGCGCCTGTACAATTTAACCAGCGACTTAATTGGTGTAGAAAATTATAAACTGGGTGGTAAACATGGCATACAACAATACTACACTTACCTGGGTGATCTGTACCGTGAAGAAAGCTGGAAAGGATATGACCCTAATTCACCTTATGACACCATTCCAATTTATGGCACCGGCAGTGATGAAATTGTAGATTACAAAATTGTAAAAGCCGAACAATACAGCGTAAAACACGGCGAATGGAAATATTATGAACCCGGCAGTGGCCGATTGATAAAACTTGAAAAATACGACCGTGGGCTATTAGAAAAGCCTAATGCTGTTGCTACCACTGCTGCACCTGCCGCCGCTAAACCAAAGAAGGTAGAAAAGACCCCCGAAATGCTGGAATGGGAAAAGAAAAATAAAGGGAAGAAGAATGTGATACGGGATGGAAAAACGGGAATGTAGGACCAGGTTACATACATGATGATTTATGATAAAGAGTTTTAAAATTATTTTACCCTTCCTTTTAGTTATACCTTTTGCTGTATCAGGACAAAAAGGGTATACCTATTTGATTGATACTTCAAAGATATTATCTAACGAAAATTTAGATCCCTTTATCCAAAAATTAAGCACCGACTCCTTTACAAATTTTACCGATAAAAAAGCTATTCCAAAGTTTATAAAAAAACAACTCGATGCAATTGCTCATGACTTTTCAATTGCTAATCCCAATGAAAATTACAGATGCTGTTGTATGTCATCTCAAAAGCTTCCGGCAAGAAAACTACAATTCCTTTCCGTTAGTAATAATGTTTTGGCAATGACTTATTTAACAGGAGGATGGGGTGTATCTTCCCATCTTTTATTAATCCGGTTTGAGCAAAATAAAATCGTTGACTTATGGACAGGGTATTACTCGAATGAAGTAAATGGTGTAGCTGATATTGTTAAGTACTTAAATGAAAGAAGAAATAAAAAGGAGGCGTTTAATACCAATATAATAATCCTGTAATTATTCTTATTTCTCAAAAAATTCCTTAAAAAAGTACAACTGAAACCTTATCGCATTTTCCCAATACGCCCAATTGTGTTCGCCAGGCCTTTCAATATAATCGTGTTGGATTTTTAATGCCGTCATTTTTTTATGCAGCAGGCGGTTGCCGTTGATAAAAAAATCATCCACACCACAGTCAACAATAATTTTTAAAGGCGTGTTAGCATAGTTTTCAACCAGGTTAACTACTGAATAGTCGTGCCAGTTTTTTGCATTAATGGTAGTATCGCCAATGCGTTTTATTATTTCAAAACGATTCCTGCTTTCACTCAGGTCTACTCCCCCACTCATAGATCCTGCAGCACCAAAAATATCCGCATGGCGCAAGCCTAAAAATAATCCGCCATGTCCGCCCATGCTTAAGCCTGTGATAGCACGATGATTTTTATCGGGTATAGTGCGGTAATTTTTATCAATAAAATGCACCACTTCTGTCGCCACATAAGTCTCATATTTATAAGTACTGTCTACCGGGCTATCAAAATACCAGCTGCTGTAACCGCCATCCGGGCAAACAATAATTATTGCATTTTTATCTGCCAGTTCTTTTAAGCCCGGTACTTTAATGATCCAATCGCTGTACCTGCCACTGTAGCCATGCAATAAATACACTACAGGAAAATGATTTTTCTTCTTCTTATAACTATCCGGCTTTATTACCACACAGTTGATTGCTTGGTGCATGGCATCGCTATAAATGGCAACCGTATCAACAGTTGCAGCAATGCCTGCTACGGAAATAAATATAACAACAAGCAAAAGCGTAATTTTTTTCATCACAACAATTTATATAGCAAGATACAATTATCGTAAAACAAAAAAGCTGACCGTTGTTAATGGTCAGCTTTTTTGTTAATTACAATACTATTATTTAATTTCTTTTTGCATCGGGTTGCCGGCGCCACCTGCTGCGCCTCTTGGTCCGCCGCCACGGCCAGCACCTTTAAACAACTGGAACTTGCTTGGTGTTTCCACAGCAGGCCATGTGTTGTTAGCTTCATTAATATCGGCAGTTTCTCTCAATGGATCTAATTTAATAGACGCCACTTCTTTATCTTTCATAAATGCTTTCACTACTTTATTTTCATTCTTGCGCCATATCTGTACCGGTATCCTTTCAATTTCTTTAGTACCATCTTTATAGGTCCATTCAATAATGATCGGCATTACCAAACCTCCTTTATTGCTGAATGTTAATTCATAGATATTCTTCTTACCTGCAATTGCAAAACGTTCTGCTTCAGTAAAAGTATCTATCACTGCCGGTGGCGTGGTAATAGTAAATGGTGTGGTATCTACTTTAGCCAGCCCCCTGTCGTATCTCCAGTAAAAATCTCTTAAAGATTCGTCAGCGTCAGTTGCAAAAACAATGTTCTTATCTTCCCTGTTTCTTTTTTTAGAAATATCATCAAAGGTATTTAAGAGAGGTTTTGCAACAGGTTGTGTATTGTTATTGTTACCGCCTCCAAAACGTGGCGCTGCAGATTCTGTGCTTAAGGTTGCCCATTTTACAGTATCCAGGGAAATATCACATGGTTCAGTACCATAAAACCAGCCTCTCCAGTACCAATCTAAGTCTTCACCGCTGGCATCCTCCATTGTTCTGAACAAATCAGCTGGTGTAGGATGTTTAAATGCCCAACGCCTTGCATACTCTTTAAAAGCATAGTCAAACAGGTCTCTGCCCATAATGGTTTCTCTTAAAATATTTAAACCAGTAGCTGGTTTGCTATACGCATTAGGCCCAAACTGTACGATGTTTTCGCTATTGGTCATAATTGGTTCCAGCTGATCTTTTGGCAACCTCATATAATCAGTGATCTTGTATGCAGGTCCTTTACTCACAGGATATTTATTATCCCATAATTCCTCACTTAAATATTCCACAAAAGAATTCAATCCTTCATCCATCCATGTCCATTGTCTTTCATCACTGTTGATGATCATCGGGAAAAAGTTATGGCCTACTTCATGTATCACTACACCCAGCATACCATTTTTTGTGCCTTCGCTGTAAGTACCATCTTTTTCGCAACGGCCAAAGTTGAAACAAATCATCGGGTATTCCATTCCGTTAGCGGCCTCTAAACTTTGCGCTACAGGGTATGGATAAGGAATAGTAAATTTTGAGTAGGTTTTAATAGTATGTGCTACCGCTTTGGTGCTATACTTTCTGTATAAGTTATAGGCTTCTTTTCCATAAGCACTCATACACATTACTTTTTTGCCTTCTACTACAGCAGGCATTGCATCCCATACAAATTTGCGTGAAGAGCCCCATGCAAAATCACGAACCATATCTGCTTTGAATATCCATGTTTTTTTAGCTGTAGATTTTGTTTTTTCTTTTGCAGTAGCTTCTGCAAGATTTACAATTTCTGTTACATCAGTGGCAGTTTGTGCAGCAGTCCATCTTTTTAATTCTGCAGCAGAAAGTACAGCAGGATAATTCTGGCATTGCCCTGTTCCCATGATCACATGATCAGCAGGTACCGTCATCGCTACTTTAAAATTACCAAAGGTTAAAGCAAATTCGCCACTGCCTGTAAACTGGTGGTTCTGCCATCCCTGGAAATCGCTGTATACACAAAGACGTGGGTACCACTGTGTCATGGTATACAGGTCATTGCCATCTTCAGCAAAATATTCAAAACCACCACGGCCACCGTATTTGGTACGCTCAATAATATTGTAATTCCAATCTATTTTAAAAATAAATTGCTGACCGGGTTTTAATGGTTGTGGCAATTCCACCCTCATCATGGTTTTATTAACGGTGTATTTTAATAATTTGCCGGTAGCATCAGCCACACGGGTAATATTATCGCCATACTCCCTGTCTTTGTCCACTTTACCTGTAAATGCCTGGATACTGGCTTCATTAATTCTTGTAGGCATAATACTGCTGTTATCGTAACCGGAATTATTTACAGAACTATGAGAATTCTCATCTAACTGCAACCATAAATAAGTTAATACATCAGGAGAATTGTTGAAATACGTCAACGTTTCTTTACCTGTTAAACGGCGGTTGGGTTCATCCAGTTCGCAGGTAATATCGTAATCGCAACGTTGCTGCCAGTACTTTGGCCCTGGTGCACCGCTTGCAGTGCGGTATTCGTTGGGTGTGGGAAGAATGGTTCCCAATTGTTCAAAGCGGTTACCGTGGTTACTGCCAGGATTATTTTTGATATCCTGTGCACTAACAGAAAACGCAACTGAAAATAAAATCACTAGGAAGGTTACTTGTTTCATGCTTTAGTTTATTGTTTGTGTTTAATACCCCTATCCCAAAAAGGAGAACTGCGGGGAGATTATGTTTTACTGTATTTAGTTTAGTTTCAATTTATTTAATCTGATGCTTGCATCCACTTCAAAATATCCATCTTTCCACAACCATATTTAAAGCTATACAAAAAGCGATGGCCGATAATCCCCAAACCCACCAGCTTCTTCTTAGTTTCAATGTATTCACTACCAGAAAGCTCAACATCAGAATACATAACACTACTACTACCTGTCCCAGTTCTAGGCCAAAGTTAAAAGCAAACAAACTCCAGCCCATGCTTTGGTCTTTTGCCATCATGTAACGAATGTAGTTGGCAAACCCAAGGCCATGTATCAATCCAAAGAACAAGGCAAGAAAATAATTCAACCGCAAAGATTTGGGTGTAAAATCCTTTTGCAAAAAATTAAACACGGCCGTGGCAACAATGGTACAGGGAATTAGAAATTCCACCCAATTATCATTTACAGTAACAATTTTATAAACGCTTAAAGCCAATGTAAGCGAATGCCCGATGGTAAAAGCCGTTACCAGCACCAGCACCTGTTTCCAGTTACTCAGCAAATAAATAGCACTTAATGCCAGCACAAACAGTATATGATCCAATGCATCCCAACTGATAATATGCTCCCAGCCTAATTTTAAATAAAATGTAAAATCCTGCATTAACGGCCTGTGGCTTGAATGTTTGTGTTAGTTTTGCTGTTCAAATATCTTTAAACTAGTTTTTAATACCTAATATCTTTGCTAAATGGTATCAATTTTATTTAAATGGTCTCTTTTTTTAAGCCTTGTAAATATACCCGTATTTTCAAATATAATGCCCGGTAAAGCTGCAAGCCACCCCATTTTTATGAGTGTTACCGAAATTGAACACAATGCAAAAGATAAAACACTGGAAATAAGCTGTAAGATCTTTACAGACGATTTTGAAAAAACATTACGACAGGTATATAAAACTACAGTTGACCTGATTAATCCTAAAGATAAAGCTGCCATGAGTAAACTGGTGAGTGATTATGTGCAAAAGCATTTAACGCTTACTGTAGATGGCAAAAAAGTGGCCTTACAATTTATTGGCTACGAACAACAGGAAGAAGGCATACTAAGCTATTACCAGGTTAATAATATCACTGCCGTAAAAAAAATTGATATCACCAACAGCATCCTGTACGAATACAAAAAAGAGCAGATTGAAATTATGCATGTAACGGTTGGCGGCAACAGGAAGAGTACAAAACTTATTAATCCCGATGATAAAGCTAGTTTTGAGTTTTGAGTTTATTCATCCATTTCTTCTTTGATCTCTTCAGATATTTTTACCAGTAACTTATCAATTCTTTGTCCATCCATATCAATAATTTCAAAATCAAAACCACGCCAGTCAAATTTTTCACCGGTACCGGGAATATGCTCTAACTCATGTAACACAAAACCAGCCAGCGTATCAAAATCATGCTCAGCTTCATTCATCCATTCTGTTTTTTCAAAACGGCTTAAAAAATCATAAAACGGAATCTGTGCATCTACTAAAAAAGTACCATCAGCCCTTTCAATAATTTCATATTCATCCTGCCCCGTTTGCGGCACATCTCCCACTATCGCTTCCAAAATATCATTCAGCGTTATCATACCTTCCAAAGTGCCGTATTCATTTACAATAAAGCAACCATGAATTTTTGTTTCTTTAAATTTTTCCAGCAACTGGTAAGCCGTATTATTCTCGGGTACAAATAAGGCAGGTTTGGCAATGTCTTTCAGCAATACATCCGGCGAGGCTTTCAGCAGATCTTTTACGCTGATGATACCTTTGATATTATCCACCGTTTCTTCGCAAACGGGATAACTGGAATAAATAACCGTATACATTTTATCTTTTACCTGTTGCACCGTTTCGCTGCCATCAAACCAGGCAATATCTGTACGGTGCGTCATCAGCGATGTAATATTCCTGTCGCCCAAATGAAATACTCTTTCAATAATTTCTTTCTCTTCTTCTTCAATAGTACCATGCTCACTACCTTCTGTGATCATCGCTTTTATCTCTTCTTCTGTTACTGCATTATCATTAGATGTTTTTACATTGATCACCTTAAAGAATAAATACGATATTTTTGAAAGCAACCACACAATCGGAAGAGTGATGGTAGACAAAAAATTCATTGGCGCTGCAACAAGGCGTGCAATTTTTTCTGCCTGCAGCATGCCTAATCTTTTAGGTATCAGTTCTCCAAAAATGATAGATAAAAAAGTTACAACTACAACTATAAGTACTGTTGAAATGGTTTCGGCATAAGGCTTAAAAAAATCTACTCCTGCAATATAAGGCTCCACATAAGGCCCTAATTTTCTTTCGGCGTAAACACCCGATAAAATGGCAATCAGTGTTATAAAAATTTGTGCTGTAGCTAAAAATTTCTCCGGGTTCTCAGAAAGTGCCAGTGCCACTTTTGCTTTCGTATCTCCTTTATTAGCAAGCCCTTCCAGCCTTGCCTTTCTTGCACTTACCAAAGCTATCTCACTCATCACCAAAAGACCATTGAGGATAATCAATAAAATTAAAATAATTAATGGACCCATAATTTTATAGTAAACCGTAGTTTCTGTTAAACGATTTTCCGGACAAATATCCGATAAGTATTCCAATAAGTGCTCCGCAGGTTACATCCAGTGGGTAATGCACCCCCACATATACCTGTGCAAAGGAGATAAAAAATGCCCATAAAAGAAACAACATAGGCCATTTGCCGAACTGGTTTTTCAGTGTCACATATAAAAACATACCCATAGCAAAATGGTTGGTGGCATGGGAAGAGGTAAAGCTGCTGCTCTGGGGGCGGTATCCCACCAAAACCCTTACCCAGCCTGCAATAGATGGTTCATTACAAGGCCTTAACCTGGCAATATGCTCTTTAATAATTGAGCTGCTTACAAAATTTGCTGTTGCAACAGTAACAGCAAAAAACAATACCCACCACCAGCCGTTTTTTTTGTAATTTATCGTTACCAGCAGCAGTAAAAAAAGATAGAGAGGATACCACATTTCGGCATTTCTAAGCCACGGCATCAGCCAGTCGAAAAAACCATTTTGCCAGTTATAGTTGATATGTTTAAACAAATCCAGGTCGTATGATAACAATTGCTTCATTAAATCTAAGGTGAGTGTTAAATTATAATCACCCAAAAATAATTAAACTAATTTAGCAGCCTGATAAAATAACCCGAATGCTTTTTTTGCAAAGAATACCTAAATTATTACGATGGATATTTTCCGTCGTGATCATCTTGCTGGTTACTATGACCATTTTCCGCTTTATTTTCTACTGGAGATACAATCCTCCCGGTAAAGCGTTTTCCGGCTCTGCATTTTTAATGGGCCTGCGTTTTGATGCAAGAATTGCCTGCATTGTTGGATTGGCTATGATGTTGCTCACTTTCATTCCGGTTTTAAATCCATTTAAAAATAATGGGGCAACAAAATTCTGGAACTTTTTATTGCCATTGGCATTTGCCATTGTAGTGTTATTTTATTTTATAGATTTTTATCATTTTGATTATTTACACCAAAGGTTAAATGCAAGCGTACTTAATTATTTACAGGATGCCGGCATTTCTTTTAGCATGATGTGGCAAACTTATCCGCTGGTGAAAGCTGCTATAGTGCTCATTATTCTTTTAGTTGCGGCAAGATTTCTTTTTGGCAGGTTATTAGCAAGCTATTTGCACCAGGATAGTTTTTATAAGCGGAGAGGTGTATTATTACACGTTATCAGTTTTATTGTGTTAGCACAAATTATCGTGGGTAAAATTGTAGTAAGGCCCGGGCAATTTCCTTTACGGTGGAGTGATGCCTTTAATCTATCGGATGATTTTAAATCCAACCTTGCGCTAAATCCCTTTCAGAGTTTTTTCAGCACTTTAAGTTTCAGGAATTCATCTTTTGATATAAAAAAAGTAAAAGCAGATTATGATTTAATGGCAACTTACCTGGAAGTGCAAAAACCGGATAGTTCACAATTAAATTTTGAAAGAAACTATAGTACAGCTGATTCAGCCGCTAATAGGCCGAATGTAGTTTTAGTGATCTGCGAAAGTTTCAGTGCTTATAAAAGCAGCATGTATGGCAATCCTTTAAACACCACGCAGTTCTTTAATGAGATAAGTAAGAATGGTGTTTTCTTCGATCGTTGCTTTACTCCTGCATACGGTACTGCACGTGGCGTGTGGGCTACCATTACGGGTATACCCGATGTGGAAAGTCCCAGTACGGCCAGCCGCAACCCTAATGCAGTAAACCAGCATACCATCATCAATGATTTTAAAGGTTATAACAATTATTATTTTTTAGGCGGCAGTGCTACCTGGGCTAATATCCGTGGATTGCTTACCAACAATATCAGCGGCGTTCATCTGTATGAACAAGGCGATTATAAAGCCAGCGATATTGATGTATGGGGCATCAGCGATAAAAATCTTTTTTTAGAAGCCAACAAAGTATTGAAAGAACAAACCAAACCTTTCTTTGCAGTTATTCAAACGGCAGATAACCACCGGCCTTACACCATACCTAAAGAAGATGAAGGTGCTTTTAAAAAATTGTCTTTTTCAACTGACTCGTTAAAACGTTTTGGGTTTGAAAGCAATGAAGAGATGAATGCCTTTCGCTATACCGATTTTGGCTACCAGCAATTTATTGAAGCAGCTAAAAAAGAAAAATATTTTGATAATACCATTTTTGTTTTTGTGGGAGATCATGGTATAAGAGGGAGTGCCGGAGATATGTTTCCAAAAAGCTGGACCGAACAAGGCCTTACCTGTGAACATGTGCCCTTACTTTTTTATGCGCCTAAATTATTACAGCCAAAAAGAGTGCATGATGTATGCAGCCAGGTAGATATTTTACCTACGGTGGCTTCATTGGCAAAAACGCCTTACCGCAATAATACTTTTGGAAGAGACCTGTTTGATTCTATTCCTGCATTTCAAGGCTGGAAAGTAGTTCCAAAACAAAAATTTGCGTTCATTATCGATCATGATGTAAAAACGATCGGGCTTATTTCTAACCAATATTACTTTCTTAAAAATATTAAAACCGGCAAGGAAGACTTTGTTTCGATGCTGAATAATAACCCTGTTGAAAAAAATCCGCAGACAGACAGCACCAGGAATTATTTATCCAGGTTAACAGATGCATATTACGAAACAGCTAAATACTTAATGTTGAATAATAAAAAAAAGTAAGAGTTACGGGTTAGAAGAGTTACGTGTTAATTATTGTTAGCGAAATAGACTTCGCAAACAATAATTAACAAAAACAACCCGTAACCCGTAAATTTAACAAGTCTGCAATATAAACCGCCTACCCTTTGTAATTATAAGTCCGTATTTCTCCCTATTGATTATTATATTCGCACTCGTTTAAATCCTTAGGTTAATACACAAGATGAGAAAATGGAAAGTTTCTAAAACCATTCAATGGATAATAAAGTTGTTTATTATCTACCTGTGTATGTTTACCGCATTCCGTATTGCTACAGCCGTTCTTTTTAAACCCAAAACCATTGGCATTGTAGAATTGATACCGTCTTTCTGGCTGGGCCTTAAATACGATCTGCGTTGGATCGCTATTGTATTATCTCCTATTATTGTGTTGTCGATATTTAAAAGGTTTTCGCCTTTTCATTCGGCCCGTACAAAAAAATTGTGGACGATCTACCTTGCCATCATCACCCTGGTGATCATGTTTTTTTATGGTGCCGATTTTGGCAACTTCAGTTACAACCATACCCGGATTGGCGCCAGCGCTTTAAATTTTAAAGATGATCCCTACGAAATGTTCCGCATGGTTTGGCAATCTTATCCTATTGTATGGATACTGATCGGGCTGGGCATTGCGGTATTCTTTACTGCAAAACTATTCCGTAGTACACACGGAGCAGTGGATGCCAATAATTACTGGCACAAATTTGAATACAAACGCCGCTGGTATTTATTAGCGCTGCTGATGATGTTTTGGTTTGTATATGGCTTTCTGCAATTAAAACCACTAACACGGCAGGACGCTTATAAACTGAATGATAATTTTAAAAGCTACCTGGCATTAAACCCGTTCCAGAATTTTATTACTTCCTTAAAACAGCGCAAGCCCGATTTTAATACCAGCGGTGCTGCAAAATATTATAAAGATATTGCTGCGTATCTGCAATTAGATTCATTGACAGAGTCAAAATTCAACTACGAAAGAACAATGCTGCCCAATAGCCATGGGCTGGAAAGCAAGCCCAACGTGGTATTGGTGCTTTGCGAAAGTTTCAGCATGTACAAGAGCAGTATGAGTGGTAACAAACTTAACAGCACGCCTTACTTTAACGAGTTGTGTAAGAATGGTATTTTTTTCGACCGTTGCTTTACGCCTACTTTTGGTACTGCAAGAGGAATTTTTGCTACCATCACCGGCATTCCCGATGTACAGCTGGCTAAATTCTCCACACAAAATCCTGAAGCTGTAAATCAACAAACCATCATCAACAATTTTGAAGGCTACAATAAATTTTATTTTATCGGGGGCAGAAGCCAGTTCAATAATTTCAGGGGATTAATGAATAATGTAGATGGCATTGATATTTATGAAAAGGGAAAATATAAATCGCCGGAAATAAATGTTTGGGGCATCAGTGATAAAGATCTGTTTGCCGAAGCAGGTGATGTGTTGAAACAACAGAACAAACCTTTCTTTGCAGTTATTCAGACAGCGCATAACCACCGGCCTTTTATGCTGCCACCTGATGAAAAAGAATTCACCTGCGAAAAAGTAGACAAAGAAACTTTAGCAAAAAATGGCTTTGAGTCGCAGGAAGAATACCAGGCCTTTTGTTATACCGATTTTTGTTTTAAGAAATTTATTGAGTCTGCCAGGCAACAGCCATATTTTAGTAATACCATTTTTGTTTTTGTTGGCGACCATGGTGTGGAAGGAGAATCCGGTGCGGTATACCCAAAAGCATGGAATTCTCATCGCCTCAGTGATGAACATGTACCATTGTTGTATTACGCACCTTCATTGTTGCAACCGCAAACTTATCATTACACCGTTTCGCAAATCGATTTGTTGCCTACTCTTGCCGGCATGATACATCAGCCTTATACCAACACTACTTTAGGAAGAGATGTGATCAATCAACCGGATATTTTTCACGCTGCATTTATCATTCATCATGATGAAGGCAATATTGGCATCATCACTGATGATTATTATTTTGTAAAGAACATCAATATCACCCAGCAGGAATTAGTGCCCGTTAAAGATGGCCTTCCGCCGCTAACCGCACATCAATCCGATTCAATTAAAAATAAATTATCGCAGCTAACCTCTGCAATTTTTGAAACCAGTAAATGGATGTTGGTGAATAACCGAAAGAAGTGATGGCGTGAGTGGTGAGGCGTGAGTGGCATTATAATTTTACCTTTCTGCTTTTCATTGTAAAGACATGTAAGCAATAAAATACTTTTGAAATAATCAGCACTTTGCCAACTGAATGCGGCTTAAAAAGTCAGAGTCTGCCTCACGACTGACGACTCACCATTCACGTTCTCACGCTTTCTTCGCAATCATGATCAATCTCGGTGTTTTTCTAACATCATAATTAGCAAAATTATAATCCCCAAAAACTTCCTGAATCTGCAATCCCTGGTAAGCAAACATTTCTGTAAAATCTCCCAAAGAAAATTTAGCCACTTTTTCTGTGTAGATCATCGGCTCATGATGCATGGCTTCATCTTCAATAATAATTTTTTTATAAAAATGGGTTTCATCATACCATTTTGTGATCAGGAAATTCACGCCGTCAATTTCTTTTTCTGACTGGTGTACCAGGTGATCTTCGGCATAATGCACATTTAAATAATCCATTACAAAAGTACCGCCCGGTTTTATGGCCTGTGCAATAGTTCGTATGGCATTATCATGCTCCCGGCGGGTTTTAAAATAGCCAAAACTGGTAAAAAAATTAAATGCATAATTAAAATAATTGATCCAGAAAGGCAGGCGCATATCGTGGCGGTAAAAATGCAGGTTATCAGCTTCGTGTTGCAGCGCCTCATTAATACTATCTTCACTCAGGTCGATACCTGTAACATCAAAACCCTTGCCCGCCAGCTGAATGGAATGGCGGCCTTTGCCACAAGCCACATCCAGCATAGTATTTCCACATTCCGGCTTAAGGTAATCAATCAGTTTATCAACAAATGCAGCCGCCTCATTTTCATCTCTTTTAAAATAAAGCTGATGATAATAAGGCGAATTGAACCAGTCTTTAAACCAGGGCTGTTGCATAGCTGCAAAGTTACGGGTTAAAAGGGTTACGGGTTAATAAGTTACAGGTTAAAAAAGTTACGGGTTAATTATCGTTAGCGAAAGTTACCTGGCAAAACAATCAATAACAAAAATAACCCGTAACCTGTAACTTTAAACCCCGTAATCCGTAACTTTTCAACGCATAACTTTTCTTATCTTTGCCCTCCCTAAAACACGAAGCGTATGGCACTGATAAAAAGCATATCCGGAATAAGAGGCACTATTGGCGGAAAAACGAATGATAACCTTACTCCGCTTGACATAGTTAAATTTTCTGCAGCCTATGGCACCTGGCTGATGCAGCAAAGCAGCAATAATAAAATAGTTATCGGAAGAGATGGAAGGATAAGCGGCGAAATGGTAAGCAGCTTAGTTGTAAACACTTTATTGGGATTAGGATTACATGTGATTGATCTTGGATTAAGCACCACCCCTACTGTTGAAATGGCGGTAAAATTTGAAGAAGCCGCCGGAGGTATTATACTAACGGCCAGCCATAACCCAAAAGAATGGAATGCTTTAAAATTATTAAATAACAAAGGCGAATTCATCAGCGGTGATGAAGGAAAACTAATTTTAGATTTAGCTGCCAGCGAAGATTTTAATTTTGCTGCAGTGGATAAATTAGGCACTTATACAAAAGATGAAAGCTTATTACAAAAACATATTGATGCTGTGGTGAATTATGAATTGGTGGATGTTGCAGCTATTAAAAAAAGTAAATTTAAAATTGTTATAGATGCAGTAAATAGTACGGGCGCTATTGCAGTACCTGCATTATTAAAAGCCTTGGGTGTAAAAGACATTGTGGTAATTAACGAAGAAGTGAATGGTAAATTTGCACATAACCCTGAGCCTTTACCAGAACATCTTACACAATTGAGCAATGAAGTAGTTAAAGAAAATGCGTCTTTAGGTATTGCTGTTGATCCAGATGTGGACCGCCTTTGTTTTGTGTGTGAAGATGGCAGCATGTTTGGCGAAGAGTATACTTTAGTAGCCGTTGCTGATTATGTGTTGAGTAAAAGAAAAGGCAATACGGTTAGCAATATGTCTTCTACAAGAGCATTGAAAGATGTGACCATAAAACATGGCGGCGAATATTTCCCCAGTGCAGTAGGCGAAGTGAATGTGGTAAATAAAATGAAAGCTGTAAATGCAGTGATTGGTGGTGAAGGTAATGGTGGTATCATTGTTCCTGATCTGCATTACGGAAGGGATGCATTGATTGGCATAGCATTATTTCTTACGCATTTAGCCAACAGCAAAAAAAGCATCAAACAATTACGCAATACCTATCCTGATTATTTTATGAGCAAGAATAAAATTGCCTTAGAAAATGGTACTGATGTAAAAGAAATTTTTGAAAAGATAAAAGCAAAATATAAAAACCAGCCGATCAATACTGAAGATGGTTTAAAGATCGAGTTTGATACTGACTGGGTACATTTGCGTACCAGCAATACCGAACCCATTGTTCGTATTTATGCTGAAAGTAATTTTGAAACTACTGCCGATAATATTGCAAAAAGATTAATGCAGGATATAGGGCAGATGATGTAATCAGGAGTTGCAAGTGGCAAGCTACAAGCCATAAGGTTAAATCACTTGCAGCTATTCCCCTTGTAGCTTGGAGCCTTATTATGAACAGAATCTACTTCGACAACGCAGCCACCACCGCACTGGATCCACAAGTACTGGAAACCATGATGCCTTATTTAACTGAAAAATTTGGTAACCCCTCTTCTATTTATTCTTATGGAAGAGAAACAAGGATGGCCATTGAAGCCGCCAGGAAATCGGTGGCTAAAATTCTAAATGCACACCCCGCAGAAATATTTTTTACCAGCGGCGGTACCGAAAGCAGCAACACGGCTATTACCGCTGCCGTCAGAGATTTAGGTTGCAAACATATCATCACTTCTCCTATCGAACATCATGCAGTATCGCATTCTGTTGAACATGCAGATAATTTAGACATTGCCAAGGTAAGCTATGTAAAACTATTACCCAACGGACATGTAGACATTGAAGACCTGGAAAAATTGTTAGCCGGCAGCAACGAAAAAACATTGGTTACATTAATGCACGCCAACAATGAAATTGGTAATATTTTAGATATTCATGCAGTAGGTAATCTCTGTAAATTATACAACGCCATTTTTCATAGTGACACGGTACAAACTGTTGGCCACTTTCCTTTCGATCTTAGAAATACCCCGGTGCATTTTATTACCGGCGCAGCACATAAATTTCACGGGCCAAAAGGTGTGGGCATTTTATATATCAACGAAAATGTAAAAATAAAACCCTTTGTACATGGCGGCTCACAAGAGCGTAACATGCGTGCAGGCACAGAAAATTTGTATGGCATTGTTGGCTTTGCCAAAGCTTTGGAAATGGCTACCGCAGGTTATGAAGAAGACAGCGCCTTCATTGGTACGTTGAAGTATTATATGATGGATGAATTGAAAAAGAATATTCCCGGTGTTTCCTTCAACGGCGATACTTTGGGCCGCAGTTTATACACCGTCCTCAGTGTAAGTTTTCCTAAAACAGAAAAATCAGAAATGATTTTGTTCAACATGGATATTAATAATATTTGTGCCAGTGGCGGCAGCGCCTGCACCAGTGGTGCCGACCAGGGCAGCCATGTTATACGTGCCATCAACAATAATCCCAACCAGGTAACCGTGCGTTTTAGTTTTAGTAAGCACAATACTAAGGCAGAAGTGGATGCCGTAGTGGAGAAGTTGAAATCTCTGGTGTAGGAATTTGCCTTTGGCAAATTCATTTTCGCCGACGGCGAAAATAGAACATACCGAAGCCTTTGTCCTACCGCCAATTCAACACATTGTTTCGAATGTAGAGAGCAATATTTTCATATTCTACTTCATTACGAATTACCCGGTCATGAAATCTGCTTTGCCAGTTAAAAGCAGGAAAATTATTTTCGTTACACCACTTTTTTACATGTCCCTTAAAATGATTAATAAATGAGCTTACTGAGCCTTTTACCAAAGGAGATAAACCTGTAATACTGCTGTATGCTTTATTTTCTAAATTAATTATTTCAACAATAAGGTGGATATGATCGGGAAGCACCGACCACTCAGTTATGGAAGTAATAGTTGTATTAGCATTGATATAGGATGGATTATTTTGATAAGGATTGTCCAGATCTTCGTCTACATAAAATTTAAGAATATTACTTTTTACATACTCGCCAATTACAGTTAATGTAATTTCCTGATTAGCAATTTTTCCAAAAAAATGTTCTCTGTCTTTAGTGACAATTGTTATAAAATAATATCCGTTCTGAGAATAATCGTAATTGTATAAACGATACTGTTTATTTTTTTTGTACATAGAAAAGTTCCCTTTTTGATTCTTTTCTATGATAATTATGCAGGGAAAATGGTTGCATGTAGGAACATGCCTTTGGCGTGTTCTATTTTCGCCGATGGCGAAAATCAAAAAATTTGCCTTCGGCAAATTGAATTCGCCACAGGCGAATTCCTACGAGTATCCTAAACTCCCCACCAACTCCTTCGGCAACACCGGTAACTGCCTTCTGTCAATTAAAAAACTATTCAGTTGCGCCAGCTCTTTAAAAATATAATGTTTATCCATGGCGCCTTTTAAATAACCGGCGCCGGTACTGCCGCCGGTACCAATACGTGTACCGATCATACGGCGTACCATATTAATGTGGCGGTTGCGCCAGTTGCCTAACTGGTTATCAATTTCCAGTAAGGTATCTAATAATTGAAAAGGTAATTCCAGCATGGGATAACCACGATACAGCATAATAAATAATGCAGCACGGCAGGCTTTGGGTGTAAGGTTTCTTTCTGCATTAGCTGATGTATCAGTAAAGACTGTAGTAAAAAATTCCGCATTATTTTTTTCTGCTTCGGCTAAACTGTTTACATACACCTGCTGATAATTATTCCAGAATTCAGTGGTGATAAAAGGCATTCTTTCTAACCAGGCATTGATCAATTCTAAAACTGATCTGCCATTCTCTGCGTCTTTAATAACAGCAATATCTTTTTCTTTTAACTGAGAGGTATAATAATTCTGTCCATGGCGCTGATCAAATTTTAATCCCAGTTTTGCTTCCAGTATTTTAAACTGGTAACTCTGAAACCCGGATGCAGGCCGCAGCATATCACGAAAATCTAAAAAATCCATTGGCGTCATCGTTTCCATAATATCAATCTGCTGCACCAATACTTTTAATATAGTAGTTACTCTTTTTAAACGATGTACTACAGTTTGCATTTCAGGTGAGTTATCATTTAAAGTTGGTTTATCCATTATGGCAATAACCGAATTCACTTCAAACAAAATTTGTTTGAACCACAATTCATAAGCCTGGTGAATGATGATAAAAAGCATTTCATCATGCGCAGGAATTTTTCCTTCCTTAAAACTTTCAGGATCTTGTGCGCCGGTAATTTTTTCTAATTGCAAGTAGTCGCCGTAATACACTGCTTTATTTTCCATAACCATTGTTTTTGGTGCAGCAAACTTACATAAATGTATTGCTGCAAAAAATGTTTTTTAAGAATTACGTTTTGTTAATGACTGGTGAACAGAAAATTCCTTTAACGTTTTCTTATCTAAAGAAAAATTTTCTGGCATGCTATTCTAATAACAATGTACAAGCAGCCACTTAAAACACTGCCCCCAACAACATGAAAAAATTTTTTACTCTTGCTGTACTTAGTTTAATAATTATTACCAGCTCCAAAGCACAAATCAGTTACGGCGTGCAAGCCGGTGTAAACATTGCCAACTGGCAAGGTGATGCACTCAACAGTTTAAACAGTGTGGTTGATCTTAGCAACGGTTTTATTGGTACCAAAAGCAGAACGGGCTTTCACATTGGTGGTTATCTCAGCATTCCTATAAGCGAACAAGTATCATTTGAACCAGGTTTACAATATTCTCAAAAAGGTTACGCCATGAAAGGTGATTTAAAAATTGATGCACTGAAATTTTTAGGTGTAAACGCCAGTGCAAAAGTAGAAGCGAATTATATTGATATCCCTTTAATTGTAAAAGCGGAAGTTGCCAAAGGCCTGAGTATTTATGCCGGCCCACAAATATCTTACTTAGCCAAAAGCAGCCTGCATGTTAACACCAGTGTGTTAGGCATATCCTTACTCAATAAAAGATTAGATCTTACTGACAATTTCAATCGTATGGATATAGGCATTGCAGGCGGTGTGGGGTATCAGTTTGACAATGGCTTCAATGTAAAAGCCGGTTACGATTACGGTTTATCAAAATTAGACAAGAACGATAATTTTAAAGCTTATAACAGAGTGGTAAAACTTTCGGTTGGATTTAGTTTTTAGTGGCTATACTTTCGGTTAGGGCGGCACCTGTAAAAAGGGGCCGCTTTTTTGTAAGCTGTCTTTTAACTTTTGAGGAATGCTGAAGATTGGGCTATTTCTGAAGGCAATCCAACTGAGAAGAAAAATGTTCAATGCTCAAATTTCAATGCTCAATATTCAATATAAAATACCAATGCATTTTCATTGAAAATTGAAAGTTGTCCCGCCATTGCGGGAGAATATTGAACATTATTTCAAGCTCCTTCTTACATTCAGATACTATCTTCAGGTTAAAGCCTTTAGCACCTCATTTCCGGCAGCATTCATTTTCCGGCCCCTTAAACCGTTTCTCAGTGCATAGTTTCTGTTTAAGCCATGATTTTCCTTAAATTTGCATCCCGATTAACCAATCAACCAAATTCATGGGAAGAATATTTGAAGTAAGAAAAGGAGCCATGTTTGCCCGCTGGGATAAAATGGCAAAAGACTTTACCCGTATTGGGAAAGAAATTAATATTGCTGTGAAAGCTGGCGGTCCGGATCCGGATAGTAATCCTGCATTGCGCAGGTGCTACCTGAATGCCAAAGCCTGTAATATGCCAAAAGACAGAGTAGAGGCTGCTATAAAAAGGGCAATGGGTAAAGATACCAGTAGTTATGATGAAGTTGTTTATGAAGGATATGCGCCGCATGGTGTGGCTTTATTAGTAGAAACGGCTACAGATAACCCTACAAGAACGGTGGCAAATGTTAGAATGCATTTTACTAAAAGCGGTGGTGCATTAGGAACAAGTGGCAGTGTGGCTTTTACTTTTAACCGGATGGGAGAATTTAAAGTAAAAAATGCGGGGCTGAATGTTGAAGATCTGGAATTGGAATTGATCGATTATGGTTTAGAAGAAATAGGAGAAGATAGCGCCGGGAATATTATTATCCGCACCGCTTTTGCAGAGTTTGGACATATGGCAAAGGCATTGGAAGAAAAAAAGATAGAAGTTATTACAGCCGAACTTACACGTATACCAATGAATTTAACAGAACTTGACGAAGAAGCGGCTAATGATGTGTTGAAATTGGTAGATAAATTAGAGCAGGATGAGGATGTACAGAAAGTGTATCATAATCTGAAATAAGAACCAAGCACCTATATTTTATTAAAAGCTGTCTGTATAAGATGGCTTTTTTATTTTAATCAGTAATAAATATTTTTTTGAAGACTGACTTAAAACAAAAAAGCCCTGATAATTAAAACTATCAGGGCTTTTGTTGTACTCGGGATGGGAGTTGAACCCACACTCACATTACTGTGAACAGGATTTTAAGTCCTGCGTGTCTACCAGTTCCACCACCCGAGTGTAGTAGTGAAAAAAAATCCCGACTAGTCGGGATGATTTAGAGCGGAAGACCGGGCTCGAACCGGCCACCCCGACCTTGGCAAGGTCGTGCTCTACCAAATGAGCTACTTCCGCAATTGTATTATAAGAACTTATTTGAAAAATTTAAGCTGAGAACTCAGCTACCGTTTTTCGGACGGCAAAAATAAGGTTTGTATTCTCTACAAACAAAAAAATTTACTTGTATTTTGGATTGTACAGAGTATTTTCTGGTACATTCACCTCTGGTTTACCCTTATAACGGTGAGTATATAAATTATAGCACATCCCAATAACAAAAGCTAAAGCCAGAAAAACCTGGCAAAACCAGATAAAACGGGATGATGATACCCAGTTATGAGTAAAATCTTTATGTGCAGTTTCTATAACTTCCTGTTCCATGTTTTTTAAAATTTGCAGTGCAAAAATAAGGTGTATGCTTCAAAAAAACTTATTTGTTATCAACAATTTCTGAAAAGGTTTTTTTCTTTTGTACAAAATACCGCCATACGATCAGGCCTTTGTACAACCCGTAAGGCTTTCCGTGTTTTTGTTTCGGAAAAACAGATTGCTTTTTTTGAAACAACAACCATTTAAAAAAATGCAGATGCGCTTTTAAAACCGCCATAAAGTAGCCGCTATCACCTTTCAATAAATTCTGCCATGCAGAAACAGCATCTAAACCTAAGCGGAAAGGTATCTTCCATAAAGCATTACCAGGGGATAAATTTTTAAACAGCATGATCAGGTTATTCCTGAAGTTGAGCAATGTTTTTCTGCTATTGCCCTTGGGCAAAGTACCACCACCTACATGATACACTACAGATGCAGGTTGCACATACACTTTGTAACCGGCCAGTTGCATGCGCCAGCAAAGGTCTATTTCTTCCTGGTGGGCAAAAAAGTATTCATCCAATCCTCCCATAGCATGGTATACCGAAGCCCTTACAAATAATGCTGCACCACTGGCCCAAAAACAAGGTTGGGCATCGTTGTATTGTCCCTTATCCTCTTCACAAATATCAAATATCCTTCCTCTCATAAAAGGATAACCTAATGTATCCAGCCAGCCGCCACTTGCGCCGGCATATTCAAATTGCGTTTTATTATGGTATGCTAGTAGTTTAGGCTGGCAGGCAGCAATGGCAGTATTGCTCTCCATCAATTCAATAACAGGCTTTATCCAGTTGGGTGTTACTTCCACATCGCTGTTCAATAAAACATAGTAATCGCTTTGTACCTGTTTTAAAGCAGTATTGTACCCTTTTGCAAAACCTTCATTGCTGTTGTTGATGATAATTTCTATTTGAGGATATTGCAATTTTACAAAAGCCACAGAGTCGTCGGTAGAAGCATTGTCTGCAACTATCACTCTTTTATTATCGTATACCGATGCCATTACCGATGGAAGAAATTGTTCTAAGAACTTTCTTCCATTCCAGTTTAAAATAACAATTGCAACAGATGGCACAGGCTTCATTTATATGCAAACATAAAAGATTTTAGTTTTCAGATTTAAGATTTTAGTTTTACAGTAATGGTACGTCAATTTTTAAACTGGAGAACAGCGCTGGCATTTGTAGCTATTGCTATTGTAACCGGCACCGTTTTTTATTCCAATTACCTGGCAAAAAAAATTGCTGCAGATGAGAGAAAGAAGGTAAATGTGTGGGTGCAATCTTTAAAAACCAGGAGCAGTACCACCGAACCTTCGGCTATTGAACTTACCAATATCATTACATCAGAAAATAAAGAGATCCCCATCATTGCCACCGATGAAAATGATAAAGTACTTGGGCCAAATGACTATTCCAACCTGGATTCTAACAAAGTAAAAGCCGATAGCAATTATTTAAAAAATAAGATCGCAGAGTTTAAAAACCAGCATGAGCCGATTATGGTGGAAATAAGTAAAGACCCATTGTACTACAATAAGTATTATTATGGCGATTCTGAATTATTGCAGCAGGTGCGCTACTACCCTATCATTCAATTGATCATTGTGGCTTTATTTATCATCATTACGTTGATCACCGTATCAACAAGAAATAAATCCACCCAAAACCAGGTATGGGCGGGTATGGCAAAAGAAACGGCCCACCAGTTAGGCACACCACTTTCTTCCTTGCAGGGTTGGGTAGAAATGTTGAAGGATGATCCGCATAATGAAAAGATAGCTGTGGAGATGGCAAAGGATGTGGACCGCTTAAAATTAGTAAGTGACCGTTTTGGTAAGATCGGCAGCACACCGCAACTGGAAGAAAAAAATATTATTGAACTGGTAGAAAATATGGTGGCTTATATCAAACGCAGGGCACCGGAAAAAGTAAATTTCACTATCAATAGTTTTAATGAAACTGAAATTACAGGTATGGTTAATGCGCCTTTATTTGACTGGGTGATTGAGAACCTGTTGAAAAATGCATTAGATGCAATGGAAGGCAAAGGCAGTATCAGCGTTACTATAAAAAATGAAGTGGCCAATATTATCATTGATGTAAGCGATAGCGGTAAAGGCATTAGCAAACAAAATATTGCCAATGTATTTAAACCGGGTTTTACTACAAAAAAAAGAGGTTGGGGGCTGGGGCTAAGCCTGAGTAAAAGAATTATTGAACAATACCACAAGGGTGAATTATTTGTAAAACATTCTGAGCCTGGAAAAGGAACAACTTTTAGAATTGTGCTGAAAAAATAAGGTGCTTAATTGCTGTATAAAATTTTTATAGCTGTATATTATATTAAGAAAGTATGAATATTTTGAACCCAATTATTTTAGTAGTTTCAATCATTACTCTACTAAGCTGTGGAGGAAGCAATGAATCAAATGCTACAAGCCGTGAGTTAGTCCCTGTTCCTGAAGAAAATAAAAAAGATTCATTTGTCGCAAATCAGATGGACAGCTCCGAATATACAGAAACATCACAATCGTTAAATAAATATTTTCCATTTGAGTTGCTGGACATTAAAGGAACATATCAAATTGTAGCTCAAATTGAGGCTCCTGCTCTTTATCCTAAATATTACGACCTTTTTAAGAAATATAAATACGAAGGCAATGGTGTTTGCTGGGAGGGGCATATAACACAAATTCTGGAAAAACTTGATAACGAACTTTTAAAACATATTACTTTTGATCCGGAAGCAGGTGGTTTCTTTGCTAAAGCTGATACAAAATCCAATCAGATAAAATTTGTTCAACTATTAAGTCCTATCTTTTCAAATCAAAAAAATTTAGAAGAGTGGATAAAAAAAGCTGACCGCTCAAGAATTGACGACTAGCAGATGCCATTCATGCATTTTATACTCCATAAAAGATTTTATAAACGTTTTGACAGTATACAACTTATCAGCTAAATTTACACTCCCAAATCATGGCCGGGTGGCGAAATTGGTAGACGCACCACCTTGAGGTGGTGGCGCTGGAAACGGCGTGCTGGTTCGAATCCAGTCTCGGTCACAAAATCAGAATTCAGGTAATCTTCATTGAGATTACCTTTCTTTTTTTCTGGCATTTGTGTTGCTAAGCAATGCACGGAAATTATCCCTGAAACATACTATTTCCGCAAAAGAAGTTGCCCCAGGCAGCTGGAACAACTTCTTATTGTTAGTGCTCAGGAAATTACCGCTTTACAAACTTTGCATCATATAGTGCCTTACCATTTTCAATTATTCTGATATAATAAATACCGGTAGCAAATGAATGTACCTGCAATGGTATAGTTTGCACATTACCGGTAGCTTTGGCGTAAACCAGTTTACCTTCGTTGCTATAGATATTTAACGTTGTACCGGCTGTGCCAGGTTTTGGCAGTAATATAGTCAACACATTTTGAACCGGGTTAGGATAAACCATAATTATAGGTTCGCCAGCATTGCTTATTTTTATAAGATTGGTATTGCTGTACATATACTTGCCATCAACATCTACCATTTTAAGCTTGTAATAGTTGTTACCTGCAACAGCATTATTATGCAGCCATGAATAACTAACAGGCATACTATTGCTATTCTTTGCCGTTACTTCTGCAATTGCTGTAAACGTAGCACCATTAGTGGAGTATTCAAGAACGAACTTGCTTACGTTTTGTTCAGTCAATGTTTTCCATAATAACCTTACTTTATTATTTTCTTTGGTAGCGGTAAAACTTTCCAATGTTATAGGTAATGGTTGCAACCAGTTTAAAGTATAATCTGCCGGTGTAGGATCTTGCTTACCTGCTGCATCTAAAAAAGCATACTTCAAAGTAACTGAGGTTGACCCCAATGTAATACCGGTGTAGGAAAGTAATGCTGGATTAAAACCCGTTATTTGCTGATTAGCTGTTACTGCAATGCCATTATAATACACGGTAGCATTAGTGGGCAAATTGGTGATTACAATTGTATTACTGTTGCCCAATATTCCATCTTCAAAATCGGTACCACTGACAGCAGTAGTTACTGTTCCTGCCGGAATAGTACCACCGGTTGGATAAGGAACAGTTTGTGTTTTAGGGTCTGTATCAGGTAATTGTTCTAAACCAAAATTTTGGTTGGCAATAGTAATGGTAGTAAGGTTTACACTTAACATTGTTGAGTTACCGTTACTTACGGATGCGGCAGAAGATCCGGTATAAGCCCAGCCTGCAGGAGGGTTTGTTGCCATATTATTAATGCCGGATGCTGCTGAACCCGGACTTACATTATTGGTACCTATTACGATTGTTGCAGCGCCAGCGTTTTGCGGAGCGTTTGGAAAATTATAAGTTCCTGTTGCAGTTACATGTGCAGAATCAACAATGATACCTCCGATAATCAGGTATGCATATAATGGTACTCCGGCTGTAGTGCCATTTTCGCCGGAGCCTGCAACACCGGTTGTTCCAAAAATAGAATTGTAATTAACATCACTAAAAACCGTTCCACTAACAGCAACGGGTACAGGAAATTTATGATCCTCTACTTCTCCATCAAAAGCCGCAGATGAAGGTGTATTTACCGTAAGGCCGGGATCCGAAGAAATGCGAAGCCGCAAAAAAACCGGCCCCGTTGATACGTTGACAGGAATGGTCCAGCTAAGATTTACAGACGTAGTACCATTGGGAACAGGTACTGAAACACCTTCAGTTGATTGAAAAACACCATCATGATTAAAATCAATCCATCCCACAAGATTAGCCGAAACGGCAGGTAAAGTTGAATTTTGCACCACTATTCCATTGATAGCAAAAGTTCCGGTCATACCATAATATAAACCGGGAACAGATGCTGCTATAGCGGGTGTAATACCATCTTCGTCATCAGCTCTGGGTGTTGCTCTTAAATCATCTCCATCAAAATTAGAAGAAAATACGATTGCACTGTCGCCATCAACAGTAGTGCCTATACGCAATCTATCTTGTAAAAAATCATCGTTCGCCAAAAAGTGAGATGCAGCACCATAACTTGCCGGAGCATCTCCAAAATCCTGAAGGGTAAATGCATAACTATGCGGATCGAGATAACCGAAGGTTGCATCGGCATTTCCAATTTTATTTTTTACGATAGTATTCGTTACCAACGTTATAGGGTCCAAATCATATATTTTGGCTGTATTGCCTGCCCCATTACTTTCGAGAACACCGTATAATTTTGATCCATCGGGGAGCAGATTTACACCCATTACATTGCCCGAAGTGCTGCCACTATAGTTGAGTACAGCAGATTTTGCAGTTTGGTTTATAGTAACAGCTGTAACTAAAGTTTTATCTGCTTGCGTGGTAAACATATACGCCCTGTTTCCTCCGGCATCAAACATTGAACCTCCGTACAATAAAGTGCCCGCCTTATTTAGCATTAACGTGTGAATACCTGTTGGTTCAGTACCATCTCCATCAAGTATTTTATACATGTTATATGTAGGCGTGCCAGTTAAAGTGAATGAGAGAATAAAATTATTACCAGAGCTGCCGCTAACATACAGCCTGCTATTTATTGCATCAGCCACCACACCATGCGGACTAAATATTGTATTACCCAGTCCGTCTCTTGTAAGAAAAACCGAAATAGCAGGTACTGCATTTAAAGGATCTATAATTGTAATAAGACCGCCGCCGAACCCTCCTATACGTAAATTATCTACCACAATATATAAAGCTACACCCGCAGACGTGTAGGCAGATTGAATCATATCCATTCCTGTAGCTCTGCTGCCGGTTGCAAGAGCTGACGGTATTACTATGTTTTTTTCAAATACCATTGCGGCAGGATTCGTTACATCCAGGATAGTAACAATACCATCTGTATTAATGGTGCCAGGACTACCAACTACCGGAGATGCCCCAACATTTGATATAACTAAATAATGCTTATTGGTAGCCGCCACATAAAAGGATTTAAACGAATGCGGACTTGCTATTTTGGCCCCGCCAGAAGTATAACCAAATGTGCTTACAACTGTTTCGGTAGCCGGATCTACGCAAGAAATTAAACTTGTTGTGTTATTCCCATAATACACATAGCCACGCTTATCATTGCCAATACCGTAGGATTCACAGGTATTATTAATAGTTGCTGTTAATTTTCCGTTGGTTGAAGTATACGCAAATGCAGCTTTAGGGGTTTCCGTTCCACTGCTCAATTCCGGTACCCAACTTTGCCATGGATTGCCGGTAAGGTTTTGCGCCCCGGCTTTGATTACAATATTCAAAAGCAAAAGTATGAGTACTTTTTTTTTAAATAAGCCATCATTCAGGAGATTGGAAATTAAATGTATAAACACTTTCATATTACAGGATTTAAATGTTAGTGACAATTTTTGGATAAATTATTTTTCAACAGAAATTTGTTAGTAATAGAAATAATAAATTTTAAATCTAAAAAACGCAATAGTTTTAGTGCTAAATCACTACTGTCTTATCAACTAAAAAATGCAGTATTGAAATTTATTCTTATTTTCTTTCATACTGTCGCAAATATATATGTCCTTATTACCATTACAACTACACCTTTGTGTAAGTACCGGGAAATTTAAGGTAAATAAAGTAGGGTTTTATGTACGGCTTTTACAGATGGTTTATAAATTCTGCCAAAAGATTATTTTATTTAAAAAAAAAGTAGTTGCCCAAAACAAGTTTGAACAACTACTTATAATTAGTGCTTAAATAATACTACTGCTTTATAAATTTTGCCTCGTATTGAGTTTTCTCATTTACTGTTATTCTGATATAGTAAACACCATTGGCTAATGTATTCACCTGCACAGGTATAGTTTGCGCATTACCGGTAGCCCTGCTATAAACCAGCTTTCCGTCGTTACTATAGATATGTAGCATTGTATTTACTGTACCTGGTTTGGGTAATGATATAGTCAGCGTATTATTAACCGGGTTAGGATAAACAGTGATCGCCACTTCGCCAGCCCTGTTTATTTTAACAAGATTGGTACCAATGTATATATACTTCCCGTCAAGATCAATCATTTTAAGCCTGTAATAATTATTGCCTGCAATCGGATTAGTATGCAGCCAGGTATAATTAACCGCTACACTGCTGTTGCCTGCTGCTGCAACATCGGCAATTGCAGTAAATGTATTGCCGTCTTTAGAATATTCAATAGTAAACTTACTTACGTTTTGTTCTGTTAATGTTCTCCACGATAACCTGACTTTATCATTTTCTTTGGTTGCAGTAAAACTTTCAAGTATTACGGGCAGGGCACCTAACCAGTTTAATGTATAACTGGCAGGCGTAGGGTCTTGTTTACCTGCTGCGTCTATAAAGGCATAGTTAAAAACAACGGATGTAGAGCCGTTAGTTATGCCACCAAATGAAACCAGCGCAGGGTTAAAACCGGTTATCTGCTGACCGGCTGTTACTGCAATACCATTATAATACATAGTGGCATTAGCAGGCAAGCTCGTAATAACAATAGTATTACTGTTGCCCAATGTTCCGTCTTCAAAATCTGTACCGCTAACTGCTGTAGTTACTGTTCCTGCCGGAATGATACCTCCGTTTGGATAAGGAACAGTTTGTGTTTTAGGGTCTGTATCGGGTAATTTTTCTATCCCGAAATTTTGTTGTGTTATGCCGCCGGCGCCGGTATTTACTGTTATCACGCCCGTTTTATTACTTGTATTGGCAACGCCACTTAAATTAGTACCCGTTGCTACATATCCGGTTGGAATTGTAGCGGTAGTTAAATTGAGATTACCGGTTTGATTTGTAGTAGTAAGTATAACCTGATAGCTGGTATTTTGTGGTAAACCTGTAAAGCTGTAGTTACCCGAAGCATCCACCTGTACCGATTGCAGCACCGCATGCGTTACAGGGTCAACTAAATTCACCCATACGCCACTGGTAATCGGGTTTTCGCTGCTGTTAGCAGCATTGCCATTTGCATCATCCCAAATATTACCGCAAATAGTAGCTGCTATAACATCAACTTTACTGGTAATGCAATTAAGCGTTCCAACAAATCTTGCAGAGATGGTATAAGTGCCAGGTGCAAGATTGCTAAAAACAGGGCTTGATTGAGCAGCTGTGGCAAAACCATCCTTGCTGTATTCATAAGAAGCTCCTACAGGACTAGTTACAGTTATACTTCCTGATGTGCCGCAACCTGTATTTGCAACTGTAGTAACCGGCGTTGATACCGGAATTAATGCTAAGGAAATATCATCTATGACCAAGTCGTTACCAGTACCGCCTTGCCCATTATTTCTGATTACCAAATCAAAAGTTGTTATACCTGATGGTACAGTAATCGTCAGTCCGTATTTTGTCCAAATAGCGTTGGATGTAATATTGCCGGTGTTTACACTTTGTAAAACTGTATAGGTTGTTGGATCAATAACTTCAAAGGTTACATTTGGTTTGATTGTAGCACCTGCATTAATGTTAGCGATCCATGCAGAGAAAGTATAATTAGCTCCAGGTATGATTCCTGTAAAACGGCGACGAAAAAAAGCATCTTGCTCATTATTGGCATCCACCGCCATCATTCTGCCTTGCCCATCGCCAGCTGTATGGTCAGTAAGATTGGCTGCACCACCGAATAACATATTGGCATTGCCAACAATTTTATAATTGTTCGCTAATGTATTACCTGTTGTTTGATAGTGGTAAGAAGTTTGTCCTACCAAAGCCGGACCATAAGTGCCAGCCGCTCCAGTTCCAAAATCCTCAAGATAAGCAGTAGCACAACTATTAGTCATAGCAAAAGGATTTACCATACCATTTTCAAATACCGCTGTTACTGTTTCACCTGCAGCTACTGCAATGGTAGCCATATTACCAGTTACAGATGTTGATGAATTATTTGTAGGATCATATACATATAAATGTTGTAAATCCCAACCCGCCGGTACCAATTCGGTAATCGTATAAGTACCGGGGTTTACTGCAATCATAACACTATTACCCGTTACTGTTGTACGAACCCTTTCATCATTCAACCAAAGTGTGGTAGTTCCGTCAAATGTTCGGGTAAATATATTATTTGTAACAGAACTTGCTAAACCTGCTGTATATAATCCCCAAACCTGGCCACCAAGACCAGCTGTCATTATTGTATTTACATAATTTCTACTTGTGATTTCTTCTGTAGACCATGTAGTACCGCTAATCCATTTAAAGGCATAAGCATTGAGTAATGTTGAAGAAGCATATGAAGCAAAAACACTACCGTCTGATGCTACTGCAATATCTATAGTTGCTCCGGTACTGTTAGCCGGTTTGCCTAAACTGGTTGAAACACCGGCGCTTGTGATACTGTAAACATTATTATCTGTTTTAGAAACGACTGCATTACCATTTGCAGGATTTCCATCAATACGTTGATTATCTGTTGAAACTCCAATTTGTGTCCAAGTAGTACCACCACCGCTGTATTGCCATATTTGACCACTATTGTTAACTATATATGGTTTATTATCCCATGCATTGCCTATATCTCTCGCAGGTACACCACCAAATGCAACCAAATTTCCTAATAAAGTACTGGTAACGCCGTCAAAATAATAAGGTTCAAATGTAGTTCTAAGATAATAACAAGAATTACCCGTACCTCCATCTACCCTATAGGCATCGGTTACGCTGGTAGCCACCCAAGACGAAGAACCTAAATCACGGTAATAAAGAATATTATTGGTACCAACAGCCCAAAGCCGGCCACCTTGTGATGCACCAATATCCTGAAGTGGTATTTGATCATCCTTGTCGTTTAAATTAAAATTGGGTACTACTGTAGATCCTCCAGATACTGTAAAGGGGAAATCAATACTTGATGTTTCATCCAATGCTTTTTTATGTACATAGATGTAACCTACCGGTGCTGCATCAACACCAAACTCTGATGTGTTGCCATTAGCGTCTATAGTTATACCTGTTATCTTATCTCCCAATGCAAAACTTGCACCTGGTACCAAAGTGAAAGTGGTATTGGTAAATACTCCATTCGTTACCGTTATGCTGCCTAAATATTGTACGCCTTCACCATGCGCTACACTCCTGCTGCATCCGTTGTTAGAGATAGCCCCATTCTGGTCACCATCATTAGCTACTTTATATACCTGAACTGTTGTAGTACCACTTATTACAGTCCCAGGAACTGTTTCCGTACCATTGCACTGTCCTACATAACCACTTACAGTCATTGTTGTACCGGAAATATTGTACGCTGTAAACACCGGATAATCTAATAAAATATTAGGCTGTGCGGCAGTAGTAACGCCATCATTTACTGAAACCCCATCATTTGCTAAATCAATCGGTGTTGTTTTATTATTATAAAAAATATTCCTAGAGATGCGGTTTTGTGTAGCATTACCGGTAATTCTTACACCATCACTGGTTGGGTTAGAGGCATTGGTTGATTTTGCATTATTAGCAATAATATTTGCCTCCGCAGCATCATTTGTTCCATCATCATTTGATCCGATACGGTTATTACCGGATACATCAATGTGCACACCGGCAAAATCATTTCCGATAGCTGTGGTGCCGTCTGCCCCTACACCAATATAGTTGCCTGCAACCACATTTAATGAAGAGCCATTTCTTATGTACACACCTCTTGCATCAATATTTCCTGAGATTATATTCGTTTCATAGGAATCATTGATGCCGTTGGCATTGGTGCCAATCAGCAGGTTGGTAGTTGCATAAACATCTATTCCGTTTGAAAATACAACCGAAGCCGGATGAGCAATATTATACTGACCATTCCCCAATCCCGTATTTCCGTTTGCATCCACACCAATGTAATTACCGGCAATTTTATTTGAAGTGCCGGTTATACCACTGAATTGTATTCCAATACTATAATTTCCTGAAACAATATTCCTTATCGCTGCGGCAGTTGCAGCGGTATGTTTAGTATCATCAAATCCGATTACTACACCAGATGCATTACCACCACCGGCATTACTTACAAGTATGCCGCAAAAGGGAACCGCACTGGTACTTTTAATTCCATTAGGTACTGCTGCTGTTCCGGCTTTATCAGTGCCTATATAATTACCGGCTATACTAATGCTGCTACTGGCAGAACTTCCGTAAATATCAATACCATTACCGGCATTCCCCGATATGATATTTCTCTCCAAAACATCCGACATTCCATTCCCGTCGCTTCCTATCAATACATTGGAAACACCTAAAAGATTAATACCATCTTGCCCGTTAGCCTGAAGCGTACCAGATGTTGATAATCCATTTGGTGCCGCTGTAACGCCATCAGCAGCGACACCTATGTAGTTACCCGAAACTTTGATATTAGACCAGGTGTAAATCCCTGAAGTTGATCCTATTTGTATTCCATCTCCGCCATCAGTTGGTTCTACTGAATTTGCAATAACATTCCCTTCATTGGCATCATTTGTACCATCACCATTGGTACCAATAGTTATATTGTTGAAAGTGCCGCTGTTAATTGTATTACTCCCTATAAAAATTCCATCATCACCATTAAAATTTGAAGCAGCCGGGCTTACTCCACTCGGCAGCACACCTATATAGTTGCCCCATACCTGGATATTGGAATTACCCGGTTCTATCATAACGGCTTCAACAGAAGAACCGGTATGGTAAATTGCCAAACCACTCAGGGACGAATTGCTGGCTGTTGATGTAAACCGAAACAGACCATCAACACCTCTTCCACCAGATGCTGTGATTGTGGCATTTCCATTAATACCTATTAAAATAGTACGGGAACCAATGCTTCCTTGCAAAGCACCAGTCTGGGAATATCCATTGATAGTTGTTGGTCCGGTTATTAAAGGTAATAATGCTGAAAGTGTAATTGTTTGTACCCCGGCACCAGCAATATTAAAATTAATATTATCTGCACCAGGATTGGCGTTTGCATCAATAATAGCCTGGCGTAAAGTGCCAGTGCCTGCATTTGCTGCAGGGTTTGTTCCTCCATTATCGCCGGTATTGGTAACAGTGTAGGTTGTAGCATTTGCAGCCGTGAAGGCTCCTCCAATAAGTAGCAATACTACCGCAAAAATTCGCTTCACTTTAAAGTGGATTTGTTTCATTTATTTATTGCTTTTTGATATTTTTAAATTGTTCTTTATAAAAAATCGAATTTTTACTATTCCCATAAGACTTTAATACTTTATAACCAGTTGCATAGCTAACCATTAAGTAATTAAAAAAATAAGCACACGAATAATCCTGGCAAAGCAATTTCAGTAACCATGGTAATTAGATTTTAATACTATAAGTGTAGCCTCGGGGATAATTGGAATATAGGTTTTTAAAGCAGGATACGGGATCGATTTTCAACTAATCGTAATAGTTTGTTTCTGATGAATCAATGCAATGGCCTGTTATTAAAACGTTGCAAATATTGATACTACCCGGGTAGCATCGCATCGCTATGTTATACAATACTCCCCGCTAAAAATTGGGGGGCACTGTGGGTTGTCCAATCAAATTATCACGATTAAATCAGGATAGTATAATACCGAAATGGTTTTTTGAAGAATCAGGTTTGAGGAAGTAATTGATTATTGATATTTATCAATGCTAAACAAACTTAAATAATAAATTTAACAGCTTTTGCCATTTTATATGAACGCAGTTCTTTATTTTATAAGATGGCTATTTGATTTTATAAGCTAAAAAAAAACAGTAAAAACACCGGGCTGTCTTCTTGTATTTCTACCCATGATATTTAAAAATCACAGTGGGTAAACCCATAAAACAATCCGGCATGTTACAGCTTAAGATAAAATCGCTTACCGTGTTCACAAAAAAGCAAAGCGGATTCCTTATTAGCTAAAAGAAGCCGCTGTTTTGTGCCTGGCCATCTCATGCCTGGAGATCAGAGGTTGATTTTACCGGGGATATTCTGATTTTTATTTAATACATAAAACCAGATTTTATTTTTACTGCAATTTTATAAGTGCTTCAATTACTGGTTTAATATTTCCTTTTGCAATAGGAATCTCTACACCTCCGGTTAATACAACATCCCCACTCCTTATAATTTCTGCAATGTGGTTAAGATTAACCAAAAAGGATTTATGCACCCTGTAAAATCCTGCACTTTGGAGTGATTTGCTGTATAAAGCCAGTGGTTGAGATGACAATACTTCTTCTTTGTTTGTTAGCACAAATACTGAATACGATGCTTTTGCCTTTATATAAATAATATCTCCGGCATTTAACACATGTACCTTGTCGCTGGTATTTATAATTATTTTTTTACTGTTGTGCTGCAAACGTATTATTCAAATTGTAAGAGTAATAATTTTCTCTGTCCCTCAACTATTGTAAAAGAAATTTTCTTCAAAATTCAATTTCCCTTGTAGTAGTTCCTGTAAAATATTTACTGGTTTACTGTAACTATATAAAATTAAAATGTATACCTTATGACTTGCAAAACAATAGGCGACTTTAAGGCCGGTTTTAGTTACCTCGCCAGGTTTACTAAAACAACTTACGTTAAAGGAAATTTTATAGGTATCAGATCATTTTCTGCTTACGGTGAAGCAAAAAAAATATAGCAGTGGTTATTTTTAAGATAACGGCAAGACTGTTTTATTTGTATTTCTTTAAGACGGTTAACTATCATAAACGGTTGCACGTAAAAACTGTCTATACTTTTACCAGGTATCAGTTTCATTTCGATTAATATGACTATGATTTTACAGCCTTTCTCTTTTTAGCCATTTAATACCAACCCATGCAACTGTTTCCGGTTATTTACGTCTTAAAATTCAGGAGTTAAATATTTTCACAACACATTTCTCAGTGTTTTCAGAGGTAAGCACAGCTGGAGATTTTTATCTCCGGCTTTTTAAAACCTCCCCCTAAAATTGAGGTATAAATACTATTAATGTAGGGTAAATAATTACCAAGATTGGATTCTATTTTGCAAAGGATCAGCAGCGGAGGAACAGGGTAATAGTTAATCAGGTTCTAAGTGCAGTTGTAGAATAATTTGTTAACCTTATAAGTTCAGAAAAGCAGGTACTACTTAAAATAAAGCAGTATAAATTAAATCCACAAATCAAAATGAAACCGCAATTTAATGTTACAGAAGCCTCATTTCAGCTTTTTACAGATGTTGTAGTAAGAAAAAACTGCGATTATTTAAAAGAAGAAGAAGCCGGGGTACGCAAAGCATTAGATGTAATAATCCCACTGGTTTTGTATGGTTTAGCTGAAAAGTCTGCCACGTGGTTCGGCATCACTGAGGTTTCGCAAAGAGCTACTGATACTTATAACCAGCAAGTATTAAACAAGCTGGACACATTTCTTACTGAAGGAAGTGGTTCCTACCTGTTTTTATTAAGCAGTATGTATGGCAATAAACCGGGGTTTATTATTGATCGTGTTTCAAAGTATGCAAATATTAAATACACTTCCGCCTCTTCCCTGATTTCTCTCAGCTTATACGCAGTATTAGGATTAATCGGTAAACATAAAGCAAGTACTGGTATATCAGCAACAGGATTAGCTGCATTACTAATCTCTGAAAAAAATAATTTATTAAGCAAACTCCCTCCGGGCCTTTGCTTAATTGAAGAGGAAGACGAGGCTGAGGACCGCATTAGCTTAGCCGGCAATAACAAGCAATATTCAAGAGGATGGTTTTTTGGAGTAGTTACAATAATCGGGGCAATAATTTTTTGGGGATGGCTTTTTGTGCATCGAAAAGAGCATTTGTATAAACAGCCTGTGGTTACAGACAAAAACAGTTTGCAACCGGGCGGTAAAACAAACTTTTCTGTTACAAATACTATTTATACAAATAAAAAATAGCATACCCCCTAATTTTAGGGGTGTTTATAATACAATATCGGGGATTACACTTTTACCGGCATGAAGTATTTTACACTTCTAAAATAATGAATTAAAGATCATACAAAACAGCCCGGCTTATTATATTAAATTCTAAATATCCGGGCTTATAAAAGAAGGTTTATTAGGATAGGTTAAAACTTGGGCTTTGCCCATAATCCGGTATTTCTATACCGGATTTTATTTTTTTTGCTGGTCTATATCCGGTATGTATAATCCATGTTGCATAGCAAAAACAATCAGATCGGTAGTACGTTTAACTTTTAGTTTGGTAAGTACACTCCTGTGATAATACTGAACGGTATGTGCACTTAAATCTAGATCATATGCAATCTCTTTAATGGTTAGTCCGCTACAAACCTTATGCAATACCTCTTTTTCCCTGGGAGACAGATGGTATACAACCTGCTCTTCTGTAAACATTGTATTCAACATACTTTCCCGCAGGCTTTTTGCTATATACTGCCGCCCTTCATTTATTTCAAAAATGGCTTCAATCAGTTCTTCTAAAGGTGAAGCTTTGGACAAATACCCATTTGCCCCCGCCCTTATTACCTGCTTTATAGTTTGCACATCATTGATACTGCTGAGTACCAGTATTTTTATTTTATCATTATTAAGTTTACGTATAGCCTCTATCAATTTCAGTCCGTTAGTACCTGGCATCATTAAATCTGTAATAACAATATCCGGAACAGGCACCAGTTTTTCTGAAAGAAAAATATCTGCACTATTGTAGGTTTTAACCTGGCCAACACCAGGCTGAAGTAACAATGTATTTTTTATTGATTCTGTCAAAAGCGGATGGTCATCAACCAGTGCAACTAACATTGTATTTATGTTGAAGAGTGATATAATAAATAATAGTAAATATAAAATAAAATATACTATTGTTTAAAATTTCTTAAGGAAAAATAAGCCGTGGCCGTCTCCCATCAGCCCGCTAAAACCGGCATGAATATCAGTGCGAAAGTTACTCCATATATAAGATTTCAGAAATTATTTTAGCGGTAAGAATACACATTAGGTTATCGCAGTCGCCTGATTTTCCACCTATTGCTTGCTGCTATCTTTTTGAATCAGGAACAAAAAAACCGTTCTTCATTGCCACTACAATAAGATCGGCTGTTCTTTTTACTTTAAATTTACTCATTACCCGCCTATGGTAATATTGGGCTGTATGAATACTTAGTTTAAGTTCAACAGCAATTTGTTTTATCGTATTGCCCCTGCAAACCATGTTCAGCACCTCTTTTTCTCTTGGCGACAGGTTGAAATTGACTTTTTCTGTAATAAAAATGCTATTCAGAAGGCTTTCTTTCAGGTCTGTTGCAATAAACTGTTTTCCGTTAAAAACGGCATTTATAGCCTCCAGGAATTCGTCAAAAGAAATACTTTTAGTAAGGTATGAGGATGCTCCGTATCTCATTGCCCTCTTCACCAATTGCATATCTGAAAGCGTAGAAAGAACGATAACTTTAGGTTTGTTGTCGCCAAACTTATTCCGGCACATTTCAATAAAATCGATGCCATTTATTCCTTCCATCATTAATTCTACTATAACAATATCAGGTATTTCCAGAAACTCTTCTTCTAAAAAAATTTTCATCTCCGTATAAATACTCACATCATTATATCCATTTTTTGCTAATAATATTTTTAAAGACTGGATAAAAAGCGAATGATCGTCAATTAAAGCAATTGTCATTTATACAGGTACATTTATTAAATTATTTCAAACTTACTAATACGGATTGACAAACATTCGATACCCCCCAATAAATAGGGGGGTATTTCAACCAATTTAACGGGTACAAGTAAGCGCTAAAGTATAGAATTTTACAACCAGAAAAAAATTGATAAAACAGCATCTACCTAAATATAGGTTAACAATAATAACCCTTTCAGGGTTTGTTTCAGAAAAACGAGACTGGTTTCTACCAGTCTTTCTTTTTTTAAACAACCGTGGCAATTAATACTGCGTAGCCGTAATTCTCACTCCACTCTTAAGTTTTAATTACATATACCAGCAAGCAGAATGAATCATTAAATACTGGTAATCTTTCCTCAATTTCATTTGTTTATACCACTCTTAAACCTCCTGCTATTTACACCCGATTGCCGAAGCCTTAAAAAGGTTATTCCTGTTTTATTTGTCTATCTAAAGTCACCCATTTTATTGCCCTCAAAAAAACTCACCCGGCATTTGAAAATTTAATACCACCAGTATCTGAATTAAAAAGTACCTGATTTTCCTTTTGCACCAGGTTTTATTTTTCATACTTCCAGGTAAAAAAATTCCGACATAGAAATGCCGGAACTGTGGTGTTGTGCTTGGTTGTACCAGGGTTGGAATATTGTACCTTAAATTTATTTTCACTGCTTAGCTTTTAAGATCGTACAACAAAAATATCTTTTAAGAAACAGATTACTGCTACACCTATGGGTATTACAGAAAATACTTTTGTGTACCCTACAATAAAAATATAAATTTGAAAAGCCTTTCCTTTAAAAACAGATCTATTCATATTTCATTATTAAAGGAAACAGGTATATGCGTAACAGCCTATTAACACTCCGTAAAAAAAGAAATCCTGCAACTGCTTTTTTTTTATCAAAACTATCCGGAAAGCTTAAACGCCTTACTTTATCCATTTCCCTGACGGGAGTAATAAGGGAAAAAGATGAATCAAAGCAGATGTATATTATCCAAATGAACCTGATTGCGATAGTAACTTTTTTAATAAACTCTCTCACAGGGTTCCTGTTCTTTTTTATTGATGATATCTTACCGGGTCTGATGTTTATATTCAGCGGAATAGTCTGGCTGCTACCCATTTTTTTAAATCGCAATGGGCTCACCATCTCCTCCCGGCTACTATTAATCATTTTTTCTGTAGCCATGCTCTTTTTAGCTTCCTGCTGGTTTTCGCACAATACCATGCTGGATAATTTTTTTCTTATCCTGGCAATCGACTGCAACTTTGTTTATTCTTACCACGAAAGAAAATGGTTACTGATCAGTATTATTTTATGCCTGGCTTTTTTTATCATAGAAACCACATCCTTACAAAATTATTTACCTGCTTTAAACGCTTTAAAAGATATACCAGCAACAAATATTGTTCTATTGATCAGCCAGATACTAACGGTCTTCATTGATGTAATGGTGTATATTTATATTACCCGTTTAAGAGAAAAAAATTTATTGCTTAAACAGCAAAAGATAGCAGAAGCACAGGCAAAAGTGCAGCTACAAAATGACGACCTAAAAACATTTAGTATTGCAGCTTCTCATACAATGCAGACGCCCCTGCATGTATCCGCTTTTTTTCTGGAAAAAATTGAATCAGAATTACGTGATAAAATAAACGGGGAAACAAAAAAGAACCTGGAATTAGTAAAAAACGGGTTACAGCAAATCGATCTGCTGGTAACCGGCCTGTTTTCCTATAACCGCATTATCAATATTGAAAATGAATTAACGCAATTTGATGTGATGAAGGAAATTGATATCATAAGAAAAAGTATTGTCCTCCGGTACCCCAAAGCAAGAATCCTGTTAACTGAATCCGCTTTTTTTATAAAAGCTAACCAACTTCTTTTTTCCACAATTATTTATAATCTGATTGATAATGGAATAAAGTACAACCTTTCGCCAATACCGGAAGTAGCGATAACTTATGAAAAAATAAAGAGCTCCGTTTTTTTAATTGTAAGAGATAATGGAATAGGTATCCCGGAAAAATATTTTACATCAATATTTTTACCCTTTAAAAGAATTCAGAATGATTCCAGGTTTAAAACAGGGAACGGCCTCGGGCTTGCCTGTGCAAAAAGAGCAGCTGAAAGAATGCAAGGAAATTTAACCTGCTCCGGGAGCAGCAAATCAGGATCGGTATTTAAATTAGAAATTCCATTAGTTTAAAATCGTTACTACACAAAAGTGCTGCTGTAACCCAATTTAATTAATCTAATTTAGACTCAGCAAATAAAAAATATTGCATGAAAAGTGTTTGCATAGTTGATGATCAGCAAATTTCACTGGATGCTGTTGAACAGATTTTAAATGAATCAGGAAACATGCAAATTATCGGCGCATTCTCCTCAGCCGAGAAACTGCTAAAGGAGTTTGATAGCTTACAACCGGATATTACCATTGTTGATCTTGATTTACCTGGTGTAGGCGGAATTGAAGTAATAACCCTGTTAAAATCCAGTTACCCTAATACAAAATTCCTGGTACTTACCAACTACAGTGATGATGATAAATTATTTAATGCACTAAGGGCAGGAGCCGATGGATATTTACTAAAAAAAGATGCCTATAAAAACCTGGAATCAGCATTGATCTCTGTTTCGGAAGGAGGAGCGCCAATGACTGCCGAAGTAGCAAGAAAAGTAATCTTACATTTTCAGAAACAGGTAAGCATTAACGATTTTACAAACCTGACCGAAAAAGAAAAAATTGTTTTACAGCTTCTGGTGGATGGTTTTTTATATAAGGAAATTGCAGCACAAATGTCTGTTACTATCGATGCCATAAAAAAACATACCCAGAGTATTTACGATAAATTACACGTAAGGACGAGAAGTGAGGCAATCAAAAAATTTTTGACAAACTCCTAGTATTTTTTTCCAGTGCGTAAAATAGCTAAATCTAAGAATTCGGTAGTTAAAAAAAATGAATAACCATATCGCAATACATCAAAAATGATTAAACCTTAAACTCATGTCTCAATTTTAGTGTACATCATACTATGTCTGTTATTAAAAGTATCTGTTGAAATACCAATGAGGAATAAAATGTTTTTTATAAATTTATACTACTGCTTTTTTGCAATTTCATTTCGAATACGGCTAAGCGTTTCGGGTTTCATTCCTAAAAAAGATGCCTGGTATTTTAACTGAAACCGATTAGTAATTTGAGGCATTTTAGAAAGAAGAAATTCATACCGTTGTTTAGATTCAAATTTTGACATTACCGCCATTTCCTGAAGAAATCTCATAAAAATATATTTTGCATTGTCTATTGCTATTTGTAATTGAGGATAAAGCAATAGCAATTCTAAAAAATCCTTATAGGAAATTTCCAAAAGAACAGAATCCTCTGTCGTGATAATATTCGATTTAGAAATTGATTGATTCATAAAACTATCAAAACCTGTCACAAAATTACCTTCCGATAATAATAAAAAGACTTGCTCTTTTCCCATTACTGTAATTGTATTTTTAATAGCCCCTTTTGCTATGTATAATAACTTATCAGCCATATGATTTTCAGCTAATAGTATCGTATCCTTTTCTATTTTAGTAAACTTAAAAAATGATTTAAGCGACATCGGGTCTTCAATGTCATTTACGCCTAAAAAAACCAACAGATCTACTAAACAACAATATGCGTAATTCTTCTCCTTATATAAATTTGATATAGTCTTTTTAGACAAAGGATATTCTTCAAAAAAGAAATTCATTTTTTAATACATTTTTTAACAATAAATAAGGTTACCGCTTTATAGCAAACATTCTATTCTTTATTTTAAAAATATAGAAAAAAATGTTTGTTGAATAAAAACGATTGGGCATTTTACTTTAGTCCTTATTTACAGAAACCTAAAATACAATACACAAAACATATACTATATCAATAAACAAGCAAGTGATTCTAAATATTTAATTTTCCGTACCTGCCGGCTAATAATTAATAGCAATACTATCGCAAAAAGCCGGGCAAAGCATTCTCTTGCCCGGCTATAATTTAAAAAAGCTATACTACTATTCTTTAATCAGTTTTATATTTTTTATTATAGCATTATTTTGCACTACCTGCAGCATATAAGTTGCGGCAGGGTATTTACTTAAATCAATTTGCTGTGTACTATTAAAGGTGAATACCGATGTTAGTACCTGGCCCAATACATTAACCAATCGTAATTCTGTTTGCCCACTTAAACCTGTAAGTGTTACTGTATTTTTTACAGGGTTAGGATAAACGCTTACATTCAAATTTGTTGTACAGTTTGTTTTAACAACAACAAGATTGCTAAAAGTAGTTGCACCGTTTTTATCAACCATCTTAAGGCGGTAGTAAGTTACTTTTGCAGGCTGATTATATACCCCTGCATAAGTACTTCCATTACTGAAACCTCTACCATTAACAGTTGCAATTTTTACAAAATTAACAGCATCTGTACTTTGTTCTACTTCAAAATAATTAAAATTGGTTTCTTCGATAGTTATCCACGCAAGGTTAGCATTGCAATTATCTGGAGTACCTGTAAAGGCCGTTAATTTAACCGGTAATACCTGTGCAGATAAAGAACCGGCAGGGCTGTTACATAAACATACCTTTACGCCTGCTGCAGTGGTATCCTGTATTTGCAAAAACAGTGGACTACCTTTAGCACAATCTGTGTAGGCCGCATAAATAAAAGAACCGGTTTGTGTAATGGCTGATCCAATACCCACTGCATTTGTAGTAAATGTTGCCAGTACTTTGCCGGTGTTATCAGCACCACAGTATATTTTAACCAGGTAGGCTCCGGCACTTGCCGCCTGTGTGCCACTATTGGCAATATTAAAGGAGTAGTTTATAACCCTGGGCGACGTAGCCAGGTTTTCTGTAAAGGTAAAGTTACTTGTACTGAGTGATGGCCTGGTAAGTGTAATGGTACCGGATGTAGCCGTGCCGATAATAACTGTACTGCTGGTACAAGCTACTCCGCCGCACATCAGCGGCGCTATATCTCTTTTTGCAGCGGCAAGTATATTTACATTACCACAGCCCCCTGTACCCCCGCCAACCACATCAAAACTGTAATTAATAACTGTGCCTGCAGCTACACCTGCTGGTAATGGTATTTTAACCAGTGTAGTACCACCTGGCCCAAACGCTGTAGTTATTGTGCCAAAACCTGTTCCCATAAAATTACCATTGTATAAAAGCCCGGCAGGAATAGTATAGATAACCGTATCTCCTGTTTGCGTAGGTGTTATTACAGGAGTGGTGGAAAGATTAAGTGTGGTAGCCGTACCGCAACTTATTGATGATGCACCCACGCCCATGGTAATGCCTGCGCCACCAGAGGTTGAGGCTCCGGTGATAGTAATGCCCCCTGTTTGTACAGTTATGCCATTACCAATAGCCGGGGCACCACAAGGTTGTGTACCATATGGTTCAAAAGACAATGGACTTCCCGAAGTGATACCACAGGTAGTATTAAACATTACTTTTAGTTTTGCCTGGCGCCCGGCAGTGCCAGGGTTGGTTATTGTGCCCGGTAAGCCATTTACACCTATGCCTGTATGTGAGGTAATATCTAATTTATAACCGCCGCTTATTGCAGTGGCAATTGTATTTTGATAATTACCGCTACCCAGCGGATACTCTACCTGTACGGGCAGCTGTATACTTACGCCTGCCGGCGGATATACATTTACGTAAGGAGATATGAGGTTACCCGCCTGCGCACTGTTTATTACCACCAGCACACTGTCTGTATTGCACAATGATATTGATGAGCCATTTCCTGGTTGCCTGGTTACACTCAATTGCACCTGACTGGGTTGCGGTATTACTTTTAAATATGTTTGTGCCGCAGTACATGAATAACCTGTAAGTGGATCGGGGCCAGGGTAACCTGTACAGTTCCAACCGGATTTTAGCAGTATGCTATCTGCCGAACAACTGCTGTATTTAAAATACACCCTTGCCTGCTGGAAGCTGCCGCTTGTTAAACCTGCAGTGCTTACCTTGTACCATTTATCGGTGGTATTATAAGTTAATGCTGTTAATACCACATTACTTGGTTTAAGTACAACACTATCTATACTAATACCGCCACTGCCTGTGCTTTTTTCCAATGCAAACCAAACATAAGGTGCCGTTGTAGTTCCGCTACTATTTACCTGCACATCCCAGTATTGCTGAGGCAATACACCTTGTATTACACCCGTGTTATTTTGCACCGTAATATTGGGTTTGGTAGTAGCATCGTAATTAGCAGTTAAACTGGCACCTGTTCCGCTATAAGTGGAAACAAAAGGGATATTAGCACCGGCATATACAAAGCTTTTTCCGTAAGTAGTCACCACAAAATTATTATTAGTGGCAGCAGCTGCACAAGACGCTACTACTTCAAAATAAGTGTTGTGGTTGTGTGTGTAGTTTTGCGGCAATAAATCGCTGAAATAACCATTGCCAAAATTTTTCAACACCAACCTGTTACCGGTCATCGTGGCGGTAGTACCCATTGCAGTTGACCTTGGATTATATGCGGTTATGAAAGTATCTACAAGCATTGTTGGCATAGCTCCTGTCCAGGTAATTCCGGGAGGAAAAAGGATTACAATTGAATCTATGGATACAGCTGGTCTGTACTCAGCCGGAAATATATCACCTGCCTCGCCTGTAGTAAACCCATAGTTAACAAAACTGGTAGTGGCAGGAGTACAACCGGTTAAATTAAAAGGCGTAGCTGCATAATTGGTAGTAGAGCTGTTTTTTAAACCCACCAGATAAAAGTCTGGTGCCCACACATCGCAGTACTGCTCTGCTGATGCGGCATCAAGGTTATACATATAACTCAATTGATTTGGTGGTGCGGTAAGAGTTATAGCAAACAAGTTATTAGAATTGGCATTTGTTACCGAAAGCTTCATATCTATCCAAACACTATCCCCGCTTACCAAAGCAGCAGGAAAGCCACATGCACCTCCCATTAAAGGCGTAAAGTTCCATACCCATTTAGTTAAGGTTGCTGTACTCATATTGGTATAAGCTGGCATCAGGCAGCTAATTGTTGGCCCCGTACCTCCTGCTTTATAATTGATGGTACCGCCTTCAAATTTTACCACATCAGCCGAGCCAGCTTTATTCATTTGGTAAGAGTAATATAAATTGCTGTAAGACCCGGATTGTTTACCTGGTTGAATGATCTCAATTGTATCGTATACCGTGGCCGTTTTACGGGCAAGTGATGTGAGTGTGGCAGGATCTACCTTTGCCGTCATGGTAGTATTGGTCCAACCATAGTTTGTTCTAGTTGCGGCAGGACTAAGATTTGCGATACCTGTCGGGCAAGGTGCCGGGCACTTGGTAGTTATGGTAAGGGTACCACACTTGAATGACTCAATAGCATTACAGGACCTGGCCAGTACATGATATATCTCGTAGGGGATTACAATATTTCCGCTTGCACCACAGGTGTATATAAAATCGGCATTAAAACAAAAAAGAGTCGCTCCATTTCTTTTTGCCGAAATAATCAGCGTAGTGCCGGAACTGGAAATAGTTGCTGCTGCCCCACCGTTAAACTGCCCCGTTCCAGGTACATAGGCAATTCCTGCAGGCAAATCCATTTTAAGGTATAAACTATCGGTAGGCAAAGAAAATCCCTGGCTTCCAAAACCTGAATGACAAAACCTTATCGTAAACGGCGTACCTCCCGAAACTAAAGTTGGTGCCGTTGGAATAACCACATGACTGGTTGACTGTGCTGTGGTGCCACCTAACGTAGCCAAGGGAGCAGTAAGCGTGCCGCACATTGTATTGAAGGTTGCTTTAGCACCTATTTTCCGGTAATAATCTGGTATCACACATGGTGCAAAAGGTTGGTATTCCCGTTTCATGGTAATCACAAGAGCAGCTCCCGGTGCCAGGTCGTCAAACTGACCGTCGCCATCAAGGTCGGTTAAACCACCAGCCCCGTCAGGGTCAGTTGTAAACTGGCTCATGTCTGCTATCCATGCACCTGTACCGGTTTGTGTTACCGTTACTGGTACACTATTTATCATAAAATTATTAAAAGTAACCCCGGTTGTTGTGTTACTTCCTGTTGTATTTGTTGGCCCAAAAACCACATTGGGTAAATTGGGATTTAAGTTGCCGAGCTGTGTAACAATATTATACATTGCACCGGCACTGCCACCGCTACCTGTATTAGAAAAAGTAACCGTAACATTACCGGGTGTGCAAGGACTCATCACGGTATTTTCTACAATTGTAGTGGTTAAAACAGGCACACCATTAGCCATTGTAACAGCACTTGTGCCGGTAGCAGTTTGACACTTATTGCCCCACGTTGCACTGTAAGCACTGGTGGTAGCACATTTTACTATTTTAACAGGTTCTGTAATAGTTACTGTTTCGCCATTGCACAACAAGTTGTCGCCACCAAAAAGGGTAGCGCCAAATATTTTGTAAAATAAAGTATCGCCATTATTACTACTTGGGCTAAACGAAGTTCCATTTGCAGTAATAGCATTAGCCGCTGTATTTATAATGCCTCCAGCAGGATATACCACATAAAAACGAACCGTATCTGTACAACCATTACCGCCATTGGTAATTGTAATAGTTCGTGTAGCCGTTGTACCTATCACAGCGTTGGTAATTGCTGCAGGGGGTATAAGGCTCAGCACAGGAGCAAGAATATTATAGGTATTGGTACTTGCATTATTTTCTATGGCAGTACCACAATCGGTGCTGTTAACTTTTACAGTATCTTTACCATTTGCCAAAGCTCCGCAATCAGCCTGCCTGCTAATGGTAAAAGTAATATCGCCTGCTGAAGTAACACCATTAACAGAAAATACAGGCGCATTAAGATTAGCTATATTATTTTCTGTAATAGTGCTGCCTGTTAATGAACCCGCTGTTTTAGTAACAGAACCTGCCACATAGTTTATTGATGGAGGCAGGGCAATGGTAACCGTTGTGCCGGTACAAACCGCAGTAAAACCCAATTGTACCGTAAGATTGCTTTTACCTGTACCACGTGTAAGCCCTTGCGCCGGACCAGGGTAGTTGATACTTACCTGGGCCCAAGCAGACAGTTGTTGCACGAGCAAAAAGGCCAGTACCACAAACATTTTTAAATGTAGTCTTTGTTTCATTGTAGTTCAATTTTTCTTATAGCATTGTTTCAATTGCACCTAACGCTATTTATTTAAATAGTTGTTTTAGTGGTAACTTCACAAGTCAATACCGCCAGGTGTTATAACTGTAGTAATAGTTACAACACCTGTGCATGGTATTATTTTTCGGATTGTCGGAATTTCGGGCGTAACAGGGAAATTAATTTTGTCCCCTTGCTTTTATAAAATATTGGCCAAGGGTTTTTACGATAGAAAGAGGTTAGTAATTTTACGGTACGTTTTTTACATTGCAAATATATATGCAGCCTCCTGCAACGAATATATTTCTTGACATACGTCAATTCCTGGTAAATAAGTAAAGCTGTTAAAAACAAACTTGGCTGGTAAAATACCAGTTGGGAACTATATCAAAAGTTTTGATTTATAGTGGTCGCTTATTTTTTTCATAATCGCAAGAATCTACCTTACCTGTAATCAGCTGTAACGCCGGGTGGCATTGCATATATTTGATAAAAAATTACAAAAAAATATTTAACCGTTTGATTCCTTGTTATAACGGAACCATACCCGATTTTATAAAATGATTAATAAACTGTTCCATTTAAATTGTGCAACCTTAAAACCTCTTTCGGGGAAAATAATTTGCCATTGTTTACTCCTGGATACGGATAAAGGGTTAATACTTATTGATACAGGATTAGGGAGGAAAGATATTAATTCGCCAGGATCGAGGCTTACTTTACTGTTTAGAAAAATGGTAAATCCAATATTAAATATTAATGAAACTGCATACAATCAAATACAGCAATTAGGTTACAATGCCGGAGATGTGAAATTTATAATTTTAACACATTTACACGAAGATCATATCGGTGGGATAGACGACTTTCCAAATGCAATTTTAATAACTTCTGCTGTTGAATATGAAAATACATTTAATTCAAAAAAAGTAAGATTTCGTCCGAATTTAAAGCAAATTTCCGGAACATATATTTGGTTAAAAATTGAACTTAATAATACAAAATGGAACAATTTTGCGACCGGTGAAATATTTAAAGATAACAGAGATATTTTGCTGGTGGATTTAAAAGGACATACTAATGGACATTGTGGCGTATTACTAAATTTTAATGGACAAACTTTGCTTCACTGCGGGGATGCCTATTATGATAAGAAAACTATTAAATATGGTGCAGCCAAAACACCTTTTCAATACAAGTTGCTACAAGCCGTTGTTACAGATAATAAAAAAGACAGAGCAGATACCGAAAAAAAATTAAGAGATCTCTATTTAAAAAACAACGATAAAATAGAATTCTTCTCTTCCCACGACAAGACCGAATTTTTAAGAATGAAAAGTAAAGAACAGGTTTGTATGTAATAGTTAATAATTTTCAGCATCAATACCAACGGTCAAATTCTGCTTAACAATATAACTTCATAGCATCTCTTATTATTAGTTTCCGGAAAGATATTTTCTTATGGCTTCACTCCTGGTACGCACATGCAGCTTTTCATAAATATTGTGCGCATGTTTTTTTATAGCATCAATCGTTACTCCCAGGTTGCCGGCTATTTCCTTATACAAATAACCTTCTACTATTAATTCCAGCACTTTTTTCTCTTTATCAGTAAGGTTATTAAGTTGCATCCTGCCATTATCCCTTTGGAAGTACCCGATTAATTTTTTTGCTATTTCAGGCGACATTGGTGCCCCGCCAAAATAGAGCTCTTTTATATTCTCCAGCAACAGGTCAAAGGAATGCTTCTTTAATAAATAGCCGCCTGCTCCCGCTTTTAAAGCGTTAAAAACTTTCTCATCATCATTGAAGATAGTAAGCACTAAAAACTTAGCTCTCGGGTATCCTGATTTTATATTGAATATTGCCTCGATCCCCGACATTCCAGGCAAGTCAATATCCATCAGTGTCACATCGGGCCGCAGTTCTTCATATTGCTCGATAAATGATTCGGCATTTGAAAATATGCCAACGCACCCGATATCTTCTGATTCGTTAATAATAAGTTCCAATGTCTGTGACATTATTTTTTGATCATCTACAATACATACGGTTATCATATAGTTTTCTCTTTGGGTATTTCAATAGTTATTACAGCTCCATTATCATTCTCAAATTTTACGCTTCCGTTAATAGCCGCTATCCGCTTCCTTATATTATTAAGACCATTGCCATTAGGATTACTTACCGGCGGTAATCCAATACCATTATCTTTAAAAACCAATAATATTCTTTCTTCGTTACAGGAGCAATTGACACTAAACAATGTTCCATTGGAGTATTTAATAGCATTGTTGAATATCTCCTTCGATACAAGTAAAATATTCCGTCGCTGGATGCTGCTGATGTTATTTTCAATTTTGCAATTATTAATAAATTCCAGTTTAACATCCGATTCAGTCCTTTGTAAATATTCAGCTATGAACATTCGTAAATGTGCCATTAACCCGTTCAATGTATCATCCATATGATTGAGCAGCCATATGATTTCGCTCATTTGATCGATGAGGCCGGCTGAAATTTTTCCGATACTATCAAGCATATTATTACCCGGCGCCTGCCCTTGCCGGGCCAATAATGTTTTAGTCAATAATCTTATAGAGGTAAGCCCGGTGCCAAGATCGTCATGAAGATCCTGTGAAATTCTTTCCCTTTCATTTTTTAAGGCTATTTGCCGGTATGCTTTTATCCGTTGCTGTTCTAATTTTTTTCTAAAAATAAATACGATGATCAGCGTTACTAAACTTGCTGAAACCAGTACTGATAAAATGCCGAAAGTTATCGTTTTCCAAAAAGGTTTTTTTATTGTAAAAGAATAAGATATCTGGGCACCAGGCTGATTATTAGGATAAATTTCTTTGATAAATAATTTGTACTTTCCTGCAGAAAGGCTTAAAAAATTAAGTTGTTTACCCTTATCTACAAAATGCCATAAGGTGTCCACCCCTTCTAATTTGTATTTATAATAAATACCTTCTGATTGCTGATACGATATTGATTTAAAAGAAAAACTAAAAGAATTATCGTCGTAATTAAAAGGTAATTCTTCCGCTATGGAACCCGGTACCATACCCGAATGCAATACCTTATTGCCATTTTTTATTTCATCAAAGTACAGTTTTGTTTTTAGTGGGTCTGCTACCTGTTCTTTTGTATTCACTTGTGTAATTCCTTCGCCGCCGCCAAAGAAAATATGATCATTATCGAACGCCATTGCTTTGGTAATAAATCCTACATTTCTTGTAAGCCCGGAGGAGGGATAATTAGCCAATTCATCGGTAACTGAATTATAGGCCATAATTCCTCCAAAAGTAGTCATCCATAACACCCCCTGGTTATCCATTTTACCGGAATAAATTTTATTATCCATCATACCGTACACTGGTTTCAACAAACTCTTTGAAAGTAAAAAGTTATTGTTATAAATGTACAGTCCATTCGATGTCATGGAGTATACATTTCCATACTTATCATTATCCAGGCCTTTTACCGGTAAGAAAATATCGTTCAAAGCATCGGCTTTTTTTATTAACCGGTTATTCTCTAAAACAAAAAGCTCCCCTTTTGTACTTCCAAGAATAAAAATATTACCCGAAGAAATACAGGAAACAGCACCACTTGAAACAATGGTATCCACTAAATTAAATTTAAAACCCTGCTTTATTGTTCCGGTTATGCTGAACAATGCCCTGCCTACGGTAATGTATGATAGCCCTTCTGCAATATTTTTAATCACCGGACGAAAATCCCTTGAAAGCAAGCGGAAATTGTTAATAGAATCGAAGTAAGGGCGGGTGATGTTGTTTATAGAAAGTTGCTGACCCGTTAAAGACATCGACCTGGTATCAATAATACCCATCTTAAAATATTCATCGAAAAGTACCCAGAGATGGTCCTTATCTATTCTTTCAATTTGTAAGATAGCACTGTTGCTGTTTGCCACAGGATAAAATGCAGGGCGGGCATTTTTATTTAATGAAAAACCGTAGATCCCTTTTAAATCATTTGCCCCAAGGATAACTCCTTTATCAATTACCATGGAAAAAGTAGCGGCATTTAAAGTATCTGCCAGGTGATAATCGCTAAATTTATTTAACCGTTTCTTATTTTCAAATAATCCTCCACGGTAACAGGCTGCAAAAAGCGATTCTTTATCTATCCATATATCATAGACACTAAATTTATTCAGCTTCTTCACAGAAAAGTTACTGATGGAAGCATCTACGATGGTAATTTTATTGCTGTCAGTATTATACACAAAAAGATTAGTTTCCCCTCCTATCCAAAATGCTCCCTGTTCATCCATTTTTGTAGTACGGGGGAAAAAAAAATAGCCATATTTTTCTGGTGGCACGTCCGCTGTTTTTATTATCATCAAATCAGATACATTGATCTGTATTATTTTTGTAGATGAAACAACAAGAAATAGATTTTCTTTTTGCCCGTTTACAACCAGGCCTTTTTCACCGGGCATTAATAATAAAGAATCCGTGAGCCCGGTTTCAATATTAAGCGACACTAAATGTTTGTTATTAGAATAATAAAAACAATAAGGATACGTGTATTCGTTCCTTACATATACATCCCTGCTTTCATTCACACACTTTAATAACCCGGTTTGCTTCAGATTTGTATCAAATAAATAAACACTGCCCGCCGTCTTAATTATTATCCTTTGCTGTGTTCTGTCAAAACCTATTATCTCTATCCGCTCCTCCGGCGATTTCTGCAGGTTGACGTTAACCTGGATTATATGTTTGTCTTTATAGTAAAAAATAAACAATCCATTTGTGCAGGTTATCAGTAACCGGTCTTTATCAAGTTGAAGAAAATTCTGCGGGGCATCACCCAGGTAAAAACCCTTATTGTCGGAGTACATTGATATATTGCTGAATTCTTTCCCATTAAATACACTTATTCCATAACCAGTACCAATCCATAAAAAGCCATAATTATCCTTGTATATGTTAGAACAACTGCCGCTGGGTAGCTCCCCGGGAGAGGCATAACGTTTAAAGAAGAGGTTAGTATAATTCTGGCTATAGCAGTTGGTATAAATTAAACTGACTGCCATTAAAACTAATAAAAATTGATATTTACAAATTACTTTGAACGGCATAATTATAAAGCATCTTATAGCTGCAATTTTTACAGCAAAAGAACTCACTACAAATGTACTTGGAATACAAAGCCTGTATAGTACACAAAAGTGCCAAATACAGTCTCAAAATATTTTCTTATTACACAAAATATTTTCGAACAAAATATATTTTTCGTATACCCAAAAGGGTAGTAAAATTTATACTATTTATTTTTAATTTTGTTACCTGTCACCGACACTTATTGCTCTTAACAGCAAACCTCATCCTTGTAAAAATTTTTTATTTGCCAGATCCAAGCCTGGAGTTTACAGACATTGGTTTTTCTTATGTCGTTGGTTATTAAATAACATGCAAACAGATTACCGTAAAGTTTTTAACCCGGCATGTACTACCTCTATTCCATTGAGTGTAATAAAAATGAATTACCCGGTTTTATTTTCTACTAGTTAATATACTGTTATGAAAAATATATTTACACAGGTGTTGCTACTTATTTATTTTTTTTCTTTTACTATATCAGGATTTGGCCAAAATAAAAATATAACGGGAAAGGTGGCGGATATTAATGGTAATGCAATACTTGCCACCATAGCAGTAAAACATGGTAATCTTGTAGTATTAACAGATGTTAATGGAAAATTTTCCTTGTCCGCCCCCGCCCTTGCAATACTTGAAGTAAGTGCACCTGGTTATATAACTCAAACCATCAGCACTACTGATGCTGCAGCTTTACAAATAGTTATGCCTGAAGATATTGCCAAACTGGACGAGGTGATTGTTACCGGGTTAACTACTACCATTAAACGCCGTAACAGTCCTAACGCAGTGACTACTATTTCTGCTGCCTTATTAAATGAAATTGCGCCTGCGCAAACATTTGATGCCGCAATCAATGGAAAAATCCCCGGCGCTTTTATAAATGCAAACACCGGCGCTCCCGGTGGTGGTGTTTCAGTTAAATTGAGAGGGGTTACCTCTATATATGGAAATACACAACCCCTGTACATAATTGATGGCATGTTTGCTGATAATACTGCCACATCCGGCGGATTGAATTTTATAACGAAGGCTTCGCTGTCAACCGCCTCCATAACTTCTAACCAGGATAACCAGGTTAACAGGATTGCGGATATAAAACCAGAAGATATTGATAAGATTGAAATATTGAAAGGTGCCTCTGCTGCTGCTATCTATGGTTCCAAAGCCGCAGCAGGCGTAATCATTATTACAACCAAAAAAGGAAATGCCGGTAAAACCAAGATCAGTTTTTCGCAGGATGCTGGTATAATAAAGGCAAGTAAATTATTAGGTGTTCGTGTATTTGATGCCAATAAAGCCGCAGGTTTATCAAGCGATAGTGCAACAAGCGCATTATACAGGCAGCAATTTTTAACCGCACAAGCAGCAGGAGAAATTTATGATTACGAAAAAGAAATTTTTGGTAATACCGGTTTTGGCCGCAACACAGCTGTAAGCATACGGGGTGGAAACGAAAAAACACGGTTCTATTTTTCTGCAATGCAAAAAGATGAAAGTGGAATTGTAAAATATACAGGATACAAAAACAGCAGCTTCCGTTTAAATGCCGATCACCAAATTAGTAAAAGCATTAAAGTTGCAATAAATACCAGCTTTATCAGCACCTCAGCAGACAGAGGTTTAACCGGTAATGATAATACGGGTGTAACACTTGGCATTGCACTTTCGTCTACACCATCTTTTGCACAACTACACGCCGATGCACAGGGAAAATACCCTAACAATCCATTTGCCGGTTCCAACCCGTTACAAACTGTGGCATTGGTGAAAAATAATGAATCGAACAATCGTTTTCTTTCAGGAATGAGCCTTGATGCGATACTCCAAAAAAATAAGTACAGCAATACTAAACTGATCTTTTCCGGCGGATTGGATTTCTATAATTTAATTACCAATGCACAATTCCCTTCTCCATTACAATTCCAGGCAATTAATAAAGGTACTTTAATACAAGGCTTTACTAAAAACCTGGCCTCTAACATAATGCTTTCACTCGTAAATAATTACACTCCTTTTTCTAAAATAGCATTTACAACTTCTGCCGGTATTACAAAAGAAAACGGAAACTATAATAACCTGCTGGATGTAGCCACCAAACTTATTACCGGGCAATCAAATATCACACAGGGCGGATCATTAACAGCTTCCCAATTCATATCAAAGTTTGAAAATACCGGGATATTTATCCAGGAAGAAGCAAATATTATGGACGCAATAACACTTAATATCGGCAGCCGTTTCGACAGGTCAACAAACAATGGTAATGCCGGCAAGTTTTACTTTTATCCAAAAGCAGGGCTCTCGTTGAATGTGACTAAAATGAATTTACTGAAAACAAATTTCTTTGATAATATTAAATTCCGTGCTGCATACGGCCAGGCGAATAACGTACCCGCCTATGGCAGTAAGTTCACATCATTCGTTGTATCCAATACTTCAGGACTTGCCGGTTCTTTAATAGATATTGTTCAGGGCAATCCCGGTATAAGGCCAGAAAGACAAAGTGAATTTGAAACCGGGTTTGACCTGGCAATTTTAAAAGGAAAATTATCAGTGGAGTTTACTTACTATACTAAAAATATTTATGATTTTTTAATGTTGACAAACCCTCCTTCCTCATCCGGCTTTTTACAAAAGTGGTTAAATGCAGGCGACCTTCGTAACCGTGGTGTGGAAATAGGCATAAATGCACAGCCGGTTTCAACCACTGCATTACAATGGACAACGTCAGTTAATTACTGGTTCAACAGATCTTTGGTTACCAGGTTAATTACGCCACCGGTTCCGCAAGGATCCTTTGGATACTCGTTAGGCGGCTCATTCAGAATTGAACAAGGTAAACCGGCTACTCAAATTGTTGGTGTTAATGGTAATGGTGTTGGTGTATTGGGTGATGCCGAACCGGATTTTCAAATGACCAGCTATAATCAATTCACTTTCTGTAAAAAATTAACTTTCTCTTTTTTATTACATTGGAAAAAAGGCGGAGACAACATTAATATTACTTCATTAACCAATGATTTTGGCGGAACATCAGCAGACTATGATGCTATCACTAATCCGTCAGGCATTGCCAATGGACTTTACCGTATAAAACAATACGGTAAAAATTCTCAACTATTTATTGAAGACGCAGGTTATCTCCGGTTCAGAGAAATAGCTTTGTATTATACGCTTAAAAATACAGCGCATCATTTTGCTGATGCAATAAAAATCGGGGCATCATTAAATAATTTTTTTACTATCACAAAGTATAAAAGCTATGATCCTGAAGTATCCAATTTCGGGACAGGTTTTTCTACCGGGGTAGACCTGGCTCCATACCCAGCCGAAAAGCGGGCATTCGTTCATGTTACAGTAGAATTTTAATTAACACCGGATAAAAATTTTTACTATGCGTATACTATTCCTGCTGCTGGTAACAATATTTTGTTTCAGCAATTGCAAAAAAGATTTCGGCAGCTTAAATAATCCAACTGAAAATGATTTTTTAAAAAATGCATCTAAAGAACAATTAAACAATCTTGTGGCAGGAACTGAAAGCGGAATGCGGATAAAGATAGCGCTATACTTAGATGACGTAAGTGTAATCGGAAGGGAGGTCTATCGGTTCTCTCCTTCCGAACCTGCTTACACCACAAATTTGTTAGGAATGGGCAGTTCAACTTTAAGCAATGCAGGATTTTATATTACTGCAATATGGGCAGCCAATTACAGGGTCGTTAAGAATTGTAATTTGCTGGAACAGGCCTGTGCCAATACTTCATTGATATCTGATGCTGAAAAAGCAGGTTACAGCGGATTTGCAAAAACAATAAAAGCTTATTCACTTTTACTCAATCTTAATTTAACTTATTCAAATGGCATTAGAGTGGATGTTGCTGACCCGGGCAAGTTGGGACCGATAGTTGGCTATGATACTGCATTAAACGAAATCACAAAACTACTGGATGCAGCCCGGAGCGACCTGGCTCGTGCGGCAATAATATTTCCTTTATCCAATGGGTATACAAAATTCAATGACGCCGGCGGACTGATAAAATTCAACCGTGCCATTGCAGCAAGGGTTGCTCTTTATTCAAAAAAATGGACCATTGCACTGGAAGATCTGCATGATTCTTTTTTAGACCTCGCCGGAAGTTTCAGTACAGGTATATATTCTTCATTTGGATCAGGTTCAGGCGATATATTAAATCCGGTTTTTACACCGCAGGATCAAAATGGAGAGATACGTGTAGCACATCCTTCCTATGCTGCTGGTATTGAAGCCGGCGATGACAGGATTTCCAAAGCTACTTTACGAAGTACTGCTGCTTCGCTTAACGGGCTTTCCGGCAACAGGGATGTATGGGTTTATACTTCTTCTGTTGCTTCAATACCAATCATCAGAAATGAAGAATTAATATTGATCTATGCTGAAGCAAGTATACAAAACAATGATCTGCTTAATGGTTTAAAAGCATTGAATATTATCCGCTACGGACATGGCCTTCCCGGTTATGCCGGGGCATTTACCCAACCTGCACTGATAACCGAAATGCTTAAGCAGCGTAACTATTCTTTATACTTTGAAGGGCATCGCTGGATAGATATGCGCCGATACAATCTTTTATCCCTGCTGCCAATAGACAGAATTGATGATGATGCCTGGTTAAAATTTCCTTTGCCTTTAAGCGAATTTTAATTTACCAGTTCATTTTTATTTAAATTTTTTAGCAGCATGTATGTACTGAAAAAGCATGCTGCTTTTTTATACCTGTACTTTACCTGCAAATAATAATATCAATCACAGTAATTCATATAAACCTGTTAGCAGGATTACACAAAAGTGTTTTTTGGGATACACGAAAGGGTAAGTAAAAGAATTCGGAAGACAAGTATCTTTGAGTAGAAGTTGGAAATAAAATACAATTGGCCCTGTTTTAAATTCAATATCCATCTTATCCCTAAAAACTGAATTCTATGAAAAAGCATTGTTTTTATTCCCAACTTCCTTTACTCACAAAATATAAAAAGCACTTCCGGTAAATGTAAAAGCTTATATTCTGCCGGACCTATGAAAATCCAGTTTTACATTTTTCATTTTCTTCTGCCGGCACTTTGTGCCGGTTTTATATTGGCTCAATAACTAATAAAGTAGTTTAAGCAGCCGGATTATTTAAAACCAACCGGCTGAACGGTTCTTGAAAAGAAGCGTCTTTTGACAGGAAGAAATTTTTACCGGATTTCATAGTATAAATTTCGTAATTTAGCTACCTGTTTTAATATGAGTACAGCGAAGTTTTACTTCGCTTTTTTTGTATGCTGAAATTTGATTTCGGCCTTTACTAAAATGAAATTTCGCTGTACAATACTTTTATCTATATTGTAAAAAATTAACCGATGGCGAATAATATAAAATGTCCGAATTGCGGGCATGACTTTGACGTAGAAAATGTAATTGCTGCTGACCTGGAACAAAAATATAAACAGCAATACCAAAAAGAATTACAGAAATCTTTAAGCAGCATAGAAGAAGACAAGAAAAAATTGCTGGAAAACCAGCAGCGTTTTGAAGAAACCAAAAAAAGGGAGAATGAAATATTTGCCCAGAAGATGCAGCAGGAAAGGTTGAAAATAGAAAATGACCTTAAAGAACAGATCACAAAAAGTACCGCTGCTGATTTCGAGAATCAGCTCAGGATGCTGGAGAATAATAATAAAGACAATGAAGTAAAATTAAAAGAGGCCAGGAAAAAAGAGCTGGAATTTTTACAAAAAGAACAAGAGCTGAAAAACAAAGAAGCTGAAATGGAAATTACGCTGCAAAAAAAATTACAGCAGGAAAGAGAAAGTTTATCAGAACAAATACGCACACAGGAAGTTGAAAAAAATGCGCTAAAGGAAACTGAATTGCAAATGAAGCTGAAATCCTTAGAAATTCAACTGGAAGAACAAAAGAAATTAGCTGATGAAATGAAACGTAGAGCCGAACAAGGCAGTATGCAGCGACAAGGAGAAGTACAGGAATTATTGCTGGAAGATATTTTAAAAGAAAACTTTCCTTTTGATGTAATTGAAGAAGTAGGCAAAGGGGTGGAAGGGGCTGATTGCATTCAACTGGTTCGTAATAATAGCGGTGTGGTTTGCGGCAGGATCATTTACGAGAGCAAACGCACCAAGGCCTGGAGCAATGGATGGATAGACAAATTAAAAGCAGATAAACGTACCAGCGGCAGTGATGTGGCGATTTTAGTATCGCAGGTCTTTCCGAAGGATATGGAAAAATTTGGTGAAAAAGATGGTATATGGATATGCAATTTTAGTGAGGTAAGCAGCGTGGCGTATTTACTAAGAGAAGGCATCATTAAAGTGTTTAATGCTAATAAAGCGCAGGAAAACAAAGGTGATAAAATGCAGATGTTGTATGATTATTTAACCGGCAACGAATTCCGTGGGCAAATGGAAGCGATTGTAGAAGGTTTTGTATCTATGAAAAATTCTATTACAAAAGAGCGGATACAAATGGAAAAGATGTGGAAAGAAAGAGAAAAACAATTGGAAAAAGTTTTACTCAGCACCAGTGGTTTGTACGGCAGTGTAAAAGGAATTGCAGGGGCATCGGTAAATGATATTCCTTTATTGGAAGGTGGTGACAATATTACTGAAGATTAATATGAGCGACAGGTTAAAATTTATAATTCCGTTGGTTTTATTTGCCATCACCATTGCTTTTGCATTTGACAACAGGATGGATGAAGTAGTATGGCCATTTTTTTCCATGATCGCTTTTATTTTGTATTTTATTGTTTTTAAAAAAGGCAGCGAAGATGAAGAAGATAGCGGCAATAATTTACCTGCACAATCTACGATTGCTAAAATACCTTATTCCACTTATTATGGAGAGGAATTAAATTTTTCTGATGAAGAGCTGGCAGCAATTCTCACTAAACGATTTTCTTATTATACCAATCTTTCCCCTGCACTGCAAACCCGGTTTATTGAAAGGTTGCAAAATTTTATTGCCGCTAAAATCTTTAAGATACATGATAGCAATTGCTTTAAGGAAATGCCGGTACTCATCAGCGCTGCAGCCATCCAGCTTACTTTTGGCCTGGAAAAATACCTGCTGCCTAATTTTGATTTCATTCATGTATATCCGGAGGAGTTTATGAGGGTGCAGGATAGCATTTGTTTTTTAGAAGGCAATGTATCCGGCCATGCTGTAAATCTATCGTGGAAACATTTTTTACAAGGCTATGCAGATGCTGCAGATGGACAAAATGTTGGCCTGCACGAACTGGCGCATGCCCTATATTACCAAACCTTTATCGTAGGAGAAAATATTGACCATACTTTCAGGGATAGTTTCGATCACTTCAATAGTTATGGCAATAAAGTTTTTGAGCAGGAATTAAAACCGGGTAATGACCTGTATTCTGATTATGCTTTAAAAAACTTCCAGGAGTTTTGGGCAGAGAGTGCTGAAATATTTTTTGAAAAACCGGCAGCTATGAAAGAAAGCTATCCTCAATTGTATGATACCATAAAGACTTTGCTCAACCAGGATCCATACAATAAAACTTCTTTTTAAACTACTGCGTAGTTTTTGGTTTGCCACAGATTACACAAATTTTCACAGATAAAAAACGTTCTTAGTTATTATTGATGCAAGCCGTATCACATCTCTTTGCAAAGTAAAGGCCGGTTTTCGGTTCTGCTATTCTGTGTAATCTGTGCAATCTGTGGCTACTACATTCACGAAGTGAATAAAAAACATTTAGTGGTCGCTTAGCACCCAGGTTAAAAAATTGCCGTTAAAAAAAAGGTAGTGTACCCGCAACGGGATTTCATTTTGAAATAAACAATACACTATACCTGCTTCTAAATTGCCGGTATACTTTTCAATGCGGATATCTTCTCTGAAATCAGTGCCGCCGGTACCCTGCCATTTATAAATACTTTCTTTTACACTCCAGAATAAAGTAGCTGTTTTTTGTATCGCACCCCGGGGCATTAAAAAGCATTCTTCATCTGTTAAAAACTTATGAAGAATGCGCTCTATCTTATCATTCACCAATTCTATATCTACTCCTACCCTTTTTTCTTTGCTGATTAACACGGCAGCATAATCCCTGCAATGCGATATGGAAAAATGATAGGCTTCATTTTCTAAAAACGGTTTACGGGTATCGGCAATTTTAATCAACTCCAAAGGAAAATCAGTATACAATTCCTTCAGCAAAAACCTTCCGGCAAGATGCTGCAGCCGCTTATGCGGATGCGTAATAGTTTTTTGCAAAGGGATGTCAGCAAAAAATAGTTCTGCTTCTGTAATATGCCACACCCCTATTTTGGTTACAGCGTTAATATTTTGTTGATAAACCAAGGGCATAATGCAGTTTTAGATGTTAGATTGCAGATTTTAGATTGAATATTTGCGGAAGGAATAATTCCTCCACAAATTAATCAATAAACCAATTAACTAATTAACATGATTCTGAGCGACACAAGAATTTTAGAGGAAATTGAAAAAGGCACTATTAAAATTGTTCCTTACGACAGAGATCAGCTGGGCAGCAACAGTTATGATGTGCATTTAGGGAAAGACCTGGCCCGTTATACCGACAGAGAATTAGATGCAAAAAAACACAATACCATCGAGCATTTTGAAATACCGGATGAAGGTTTTGTTTTGCAACCGCATGAATTTTACTTAGGCGTTACAGAAGAATACACTGAAACACATGCTCATGTCCCTTTCCTGGAAGGTAAATCATCTACCGGCCGCCTGGGTATCGACATACATGCCACCGCCGGCAAAGGCGATGTTGGCTTTTGCGGCAACTGGACCTTGGAAATTTCTGTAAAACAACCTGTACGTGTGTATAAAGGAATGCCCATCGGACAACTGATCTATTTTCCCGTAGATGGTGAAATTGAAGTAAAATACAATCAGAAGAAAAATGCTAAATACAGCGGACAAATAAATAAACCTGTAGAAAGTATGATGTGGAAGAATAAATTTTAATTGATGTCAATCAAAAAAATTATACCTGCATGCATCCTCTTAGTTGTATTGTTTTCCTGTAAACATGCCGACCTTAAGTATGTACAATCTAATTTATGGCAATGGGATTCTGGCTATAAAATTGGTGATGGTGATTTTGTTGAATTTGATACCAGCAATTATTACAGGTTATCACATGATACGATTTTCAGAGAGGGGATTCCAAAATGTACAGTTATCTGGACTGATGCAAAAGATTATGAGATGAAAGTGAAATCCTTTAGCGGGCAAACGGGGCTTTACATCAATACTGAAGCGTTTACAAAGTGATTTCCCGCTTTTATTTAATTCAGCTTCCAGATAGCATAATTTAATACCGATGCAAAACTTACCCAACAGATATAAGGTACCATCAACCATGCTGCTGTGGAAGATATTTTTCCAAACCAAAGTATCGTTGCTACTATCATCACCCACATCGCAATAATTTCTGCAAAAGCCCAACCAGGCTGTTGCAGTTTAAAAAATATCAGCGACCAGAAAAAATTAAGTGCTAATTGTACAGCAAATAAAATAATTGCCATTTGTTTTACTGCTCTGATCGTTTCGGTTTTCCAAACCAGGTATAAAGCAATACCCATCAAAATGTAAAGTACCGTCCAAACCGGCGCAAAAATCCAGTTAGGTGGATTAAACCAGGGTTTATTAGCAGCAGCATACCAACCTTCTACACCCGAAGCAGTAAAATAACCCGATATACCTCCCACCAAAAGTGGAATCAGAATTGAAATAATTAATTTCATATAATTGTAACATCTCAACTAAAAAAAAGTTTAACGCCTCAGGCATTCACCACTCACCACTCACGCCTATATCTTTCCGAATTTTTTATAATACGCAATTAAAAAACTGGTTACTTCATCATAGCTCAATACCCCCTGGGGTTGTTGATTGCTTTCCAAATATTTTCCGTACATCCACCTGATCACCGGCTCAACAGGATTTTTGTGCATGCGGTTAAAAGTCCGCCATTCCAAAAGGTCGTTTTTTATTTCAGGTAATAATTGCTGTGAATAATTTTTAGCACTGGCAGTATCACTGTTTCTTAAGTTGCGGTTACTGTAAATAAACAAATCGAGATAAACGGAATACTGAAACAAAGTATCTTTTGATGCACTTGCAGCAAGGTAGCCCACAAAATTAGCTTCCATTTCTTTGGCATAACCTAACTGGTGCGCCACTTCGTGGCAGGCGGTAAAGGGCTGTAAAAATTTTGGCACGGTAGTATTTACCTGTGCCTCTCCTGTAAAAGGATTATAGTATCCCGTAAAACCAACATAATTCCCCAACCATCCCCACATTGATGATTTCAGTGACTGGTGATCGTACTTTAAAAAAGGATACAGGCTGTCAATGCTCTCGTAATTCTGCTGCACTTTAGCAAATAATTGTTGAGAAGAAGGATAAACGGCTTTGCTGTTGACCAGGCTCTGCCTGGCAGCATTTACCTTGTTTATCAACAGTGCATTCATATTTTTCAGGTCCTCTAAACTATATTTCTCCATCTTCAACCCTAATTGATAGGCAATGCCTTTTCGGTTGTAATTAATGCCCCAAAAACCATTAAAAACTATATATAGTAACAAAAAAATAGTGAAGGTCTTTAAAATTCCGCCGATAAAACCATCCCGGGTGGCCCGTCTTTTCACCAAGGTCCTGGTCAGTTTTATTAATTTCCAGGTGATCCAGATCACTGCAGCCCCGTACAATAAATCGCCAATACTGAAAGGCAGCCATCCAAATAAAAAACGAAGCACCCCTACAATAACTGTATAAAAACCAACGGAATAGCCGTTTTCTACCCTTACAGCATTAGCCGAATACAGCTTTATTACTATAACCCAAACCATTAAAAATGCTATAATTGCCAGTCTCTTTTTATATTTCATACCAGCCTTAAAATTACTAAAATCATGGCTAAAAGACTATCCACAATAAATCTGCAATCCACAATCAAAAATCCAAAATTTTCCCCTACCTTTGCCGTCCTTTAAACTATCCGTAATGGCTAATAAACGGGGATTTGAGATAGCTTTTGTGGGATTGAAGCCCGGCGTTCATGAGTTTACTTACGAGGTAGATGATAAGTTCTTTGTTGAAAAAGGTGCTACAGATTTTACCAACTGCAACGCCAGTATCAAACTTAGTTTAGACAAGAAGAGTAGCTTTATGTTGCTGAAGTTTGAGATTGGTGGTAAGGCAGATGTTACCTGCGACCGTTGCGGAAATCCATTACCAATGGATATCTGGGATGAGTTTAACATGCTGGTAAAACTGGTGGAAAACCCCGATGAGATGAATGACCAGGAAGAAGATCCTGATGTGTTTTACATCTCCCGTACGGAAAGCCACATCAATGTAACCAACTGGATCTATGAATTTGTACTGCTTAGTTTTCCAATACAAAAAACCTGCAGCGATGATGAAATGGGTGGCCCGCTTTGCAATAAAGAAGTGTTAGAAAAACTGAGGATGATGGAAGTAAAAGCGCAGGAAGCCAACAGCAACCAGATATGGAAAGGGTTGGAACAGTTTAAGGTAAAAAAGAAAAGTAAGAAGTAGAAAACGTATATAAAGTAGATAATAATTTATAATTAATAATTTAATAATTACCAATCATGCCAAATCCAAAAAGGCGCCATAGTCAGCAACGCAGTGCAAAAAGAAGAACGCATTACAAAGCGGTAGAAACTACTTTAAGTGTTGATAAAACAACCGGCGAAACACATGTACGCCACCGTGCACATGTAAGTGAAGGAAAATTGTTCTACAAAGGAAAGTTAGTAGCAGAAAAAGCGCCGCTTAAAGCCTAATTATATTTTCAACTTTGCATTCTAAACTCTAAATTCGTTTACGGATCTGGAGTTTAGAATTTTTATTTATAGGACTGTAGTATCGTCCTGAGCTTGCTGAATGAAGCTGGCTTAACATAAAAGCAATTGAAATGAATATAGGACTTGATATGATGGGTGGTGACTTTGCCCCCCTGGAAGCAGTAAAAGGTGCTGCTGAATTTTTAGCCACCGGCAACGCCAATATTCACCTCACCTTAATTGGCGACGAAGCACAAATTAAAAACCATATTGCAGACCATCCTCTTGCTGCTGCACAATACTCTATCGTTGCTACCACGCAGGTGATAGAAATGAACGAACACCCCACCAAAGCTTTAAAAGAAAAAAAGGATTCTTCTATTGCCGTAGGCTTTTATTTGCTGGCAACCGGAAAAATAGATGCTTTTATCAGCGCAGGTAATACCGGCGCTATGATGGTAGGTTCCTTATTCAGCATTAAAGCTATTGAAGGTGTACTACGCCCAACTATTGGTGCATACATGCCGAGAGAAGACGGTACTTTAGGTTTATTGGTAGATGTAGGCCTTAATGCCGATTGCAAACCGGAAAACCTGAATCAGTTTGCTGTATTGGGTTCTTTATACGCCCAGTACATTTTAAATTTCGAAAACCCTAAAGTAGGCCTTGTAAATCTAGGTGAAGAAGAAGGTAAAGGCAATTTGCTGGCGCAAGCTGCTTATCCCTTATTAAAAGAAAATAAACAACTCAATTTTATAGGTAATATTGAAGGCCGTGATATTTTAATGACCAAAGCCGATGTGTTGGTTTGCGAAGGTTTTACAGGTAACGTGGTATTAAAATTAGCCGAAAGCATTTACGATATTGTAAAGCGCCGCAATATTCACGACGAACATTTTGAGCGTTTTAATTTTGAGCAATATGGCGGCGTTCCCGTTTTAGGTGTAGCCAAGCCCGTTATCATTGGCCATGGCATCTCTCACGCTACAGCTTTTAAAAATATGATCCGCATTGCACAACGTATGATTGAAACAGACTTACTGGAAAAAATGAAAGGAAGTTTTGTTACTGATGCATAATATTTTTTTCTTTGCTTTTTGCACTATTAAATCCTGTAACAACCAGTTTTAAATTCTCTTCATGCAATCTACAATTACTACTGCAAGGCTTACGTTAAATCTGCTTACGGTGGATGACTATGAATTTATTGAAGCCATTGTAAATACCAAAGGCTGGATTGAATTTATAGGCGATAGAAACGTACATTCAAAAGAAGATGCTATTGCCTACATACAAAAAGTAAATGCCACAAAAAACTTAACCTATTGGGTGGCAAAAGTTACGGCTACCAACACTCCTATTGGTATCATATCATTTATCAAACGTACTTATCTGGAACATTTTGATATTGGGTTTGCTTTTTTACCGGAATTTAATGGCCAGGGTTATGCCTACGAAGCAGCAAAAGAAGTATTATCAATTGCAGAAAAAAATCCGGCTTATTATCCTGTACTGGCAACAACAATACCGCACAATGTAAGATCTATCCAATTGCTTACTAAATTGGGTTTGCATTTTGAAAAAGAAATACAAGTGGAACAAGATAAACTTCTGGTGTACAGCAATGCCATTGCGCCGGTTTAAACCAGCAAAAAATACCCCTGATTTATTAAACCTACTATAAGTCATAATCATGAATACAGTGCTCAGCAGGATCATACTTTTTGCCAGTGATGTTGAACAACTGAAACTATTTTATCAACAACACTTTGCATTTACCATAGTAGAAGAAATACCCAATGAATGGGTAGTTTTAAATGCAGGGCAAATTGAAATTGCATTCCACAGGATAGGAGAAGCTTATCGTAACAATAGTGATCAAGCTTTCAAAATAGAAAGCAATACCAAATTGGTATTTAAAATAGTTGATGATATTGAACAACTTCGTTCTGCACTTATAGAAAGTGGCGTGCCTATGACTACAATTAAATCTTATCCTGGTTTTGATCACCTGCTTTGCGATGGCGAAGATCCCGAAGGCAACGTATTTCAATTGATGGCAGCTAAAAGGTAATGCTATCCCTCCTGCAAAACTTATTCTAAGTGTAAATAGAATTATTTTTCCCGTTTCATAAAATTCGCCAGTTCTCAAGCCTGCTGTTCTTTCCGTTTTTAAAACTTTCGTTCCGTTTTTTGGAAAAAACCCGAGTCTCAAAAAACAACAGATATTCATTATCAACCGGTTATTCCTTTGGCATAATAATCGTAAATAGTGAAGCTCAAGCATAAGAATACAAATAGAAATCCAATTCCTATTGAAAGACTATTAATTATGATTACCAAAAAAAAATCAATATCCGGCATCACTCCAGCCCTTTTAGCTCACAAGAGAAATTGTGGAAGAAGCCAGGGCAATGTGTTTATAAATGTTAAACTTTCATCCGTTATAAAATTAACCAGTATTAAAAAAATTATATTTAATTCAATACCTGTATTTGAAACAAAAAATATTTTTACAAGAGGGGGATTACTGCTGCTGAAAAGTGGCAGTTTTTTATTTCTATTATTCTGCTTTCTGTTTTTAACTGATGGAGATTTTATTTGCCGGTCATTATTGTATAAAATATTGGCCCCAATAATTAAACAATACAATTTTCAATTTTTTTTGCCCTGTTTTTTGTTCTATCTTGCAGGCATCGTTTTTCTGAAACAACCGCCTAACCCTTTCACAACATTTAATGAAATTAAAATACCTGTTTTAAAAGCAGGCAGATAAAATTATATTATTCAATCAGGGCAATGCCTTGTAAAACCAGTTTATACCATTCCTAAAATCTAACAAACCAAAAAATGTCCAGAAAGAAAATTGTCTTGTTCAGTATCGTGAGTTTATTTTCATCGTTAATTTCATTTAGCCAATGTGGTACAGATCCTGTAAGCGGAACAGTTACCATCGCTGCAGCCAACCAGATTGTCAATAGTTATTTTGCCGGCACCGGCAACCCTGCGCAGGGATCTATCACAATGACTGTAGGTGCAATTGATGCCAGAGGCAATGCCACAACTATTGGCGCCGGCGATCTGGTATTGATCATACAAATGCAGGGCGCAGACATTGATGCTACTAATACCGATGCTTATGGCAACGGTGTAAGTGGCGGTTCGGCCAGTGGCTATTTGGCCAGTAACTTATATGCCGGCAGGTACGAATACAATACGGTAGTTTCTTTTGCGGCTAACGTTATCACTTTCTCTTACGGATTAGCAAATAATTATTACACTCAAAACTTTACTGCAGGTAATGCTATCCGAAGGTACCAGGTTATCAGAGTACCCAGGTATTTTAATTTCACCATTAATGCGGCTTCATCGGTTACAGCACCAGCATGGGATGGAAGTACCGGTGGCGTTGTGGCAATAGATGCAGCCAATACGTTTACCAATAACGGGTCAGTTATCGCTACAGCTCTTGGTTTCAGAGGTGGTGGTGGAAAACAACTGACTGGCGCAACAGCAGGCAATACCAATGGTGCCACTGCCCTCACAAGCACTGATTACCGGTGGAATTCTCCTGTAACAACTGCAGCAAACGGAACGGGTGGTGCAAAAGGAGAAGGCATTGCAGGAACAGCAGGGTACGTACTACCTCAAAATGCTACAACTACTGTAAGTAATGCTGTAGAAGGATATATTAATGGCTCATTTGGAAGAAGTGCCGGCGGAAACGGTGGCGGTGGCGGTAATGATGGGGATGTTGCAGGTAACAGCAACAACGCCGGAGGTGCTGGCGGAGGCAATGGTGGTTCAGGTGGAAGAGGTGGTAATTCATGGTCTACTAATATTGCTGTAGGAGGAGAGCCCGGCGCACTGTTTGCGCAAACTTCTATTTCACTAATAGTAATGGGCGGCGGTGGCGGCGCCGGTACAGCCAACAATAGTTCTGCAGCCAACGAATACCAAAGCAGTGGTGGTTGTGGTGGTGGTATACTTTTATTACGTGCTAAATTATATGCCGGCAACGGAAGTTTTGTAGCTGATGGTGGTGCCGCACCTGGCGTTGTGGGTGTTGGTGGTACTACCAATACCGATGCTGCCGGCGGTGGTGGCGCAGGTGGAACCATCATTGCTGTAACAAGAACAACCGGCGTTACAGGATTGGCTTTAATTACTGCGTCTGCAAAAGGCGGTAAAGGTGGAGATATGACCAATTATTATAACCATGGCCCGGGTGGTGGTGGTGGTGGTGGTATTATTTACAGTAATGGCAGTTTTGCCTCTACCAATATTACAGCGGGTGCAAATGGATTAACCCGCAGTACCTCTAATGTAGGGCCAATTGATAATATTTATGGTTCCGCCCCTGGAACAGTTGGTTTTTCTACGCTGTTGCCTTCAGCTCCTGTTATAAGAAACTATGCTAACGGTGCTTCTCCCTGCGGTGTATTGCCTATTAAGATCCAGAGCTTTTACGGTGTAAACAAAGCAGGTGTCGCAAATCTATTCTGGCAGGTAGACATGGCTGTTAATTTTGCTAAATTTGAGATTGAATATAGTACGGATGGCACTTCATTTACTTATGCAGGAAAAGTAGACTACAGCAGCAGCAAAACATCGTATACTTTTTTACACCCGCTGCAAAATGCTTCTGTTGTGTATTACAGGTTGAAGATGATAAACGAAAGCGGTTCTTATACTTACAGTGATGTGATAAAGATCAGGACAACTACCGATGCCGCAGCAGTTCTATTCCCTAATCCTGCCGGCACAAAAACCACCTTACAGTTTGCAGGAAATATAACCATAACTGCAACGCTTACCGTTTTTGATCAAAGTGGAAAAAAGGTTGCCGAAACTCCTGTACTTGTTCACAATGGTAATAATTTTATTCCTGTTGATTGCAGTAGATTTGCTGCTGGTGGTTATCTTGTAAAAGTAACCGATATCAATGGAACTGTTGTAGCTAAGGAAAGATTAATAGTTGCTTCAGCTGAATAAGCAAAGTCAATATTTTTATATGTACTGTAATGCCCCCGACATAACCGTCGGGGGCATTTTTAATTTGTAATAAATAAAAAATTAAAAATCTTACATGTTGTAATTTTAAAAAGCATTTTCAACTTTCGTACTTTTAATTATGTTTATTTTAAATGAAGCTATTATTTTTCCTGATGTGGAGTTGGCCGATGAAGAAGGCCTGCTTGCCATTGGCGGAGACTTAAGCACAGAACGATTGCTGCTGGCTTATAAAAAGGGCATCTTTCCCTGGTACAATGAAGATGAGCCTATTTGCTGGTGGTGCCCTGATCCCAGGTTTGTTTTATTTCCGCAGGAATTGAAAGTAAGCAAAAGCATGCAAACAGTTTTAAATAACGGCAGTTTTAGGTTTACCATTAATAAAGCTTTTGATAAAGTAATTGCCAATTGTAAAAGTGTAACAAGAAAAGGCCAGGATGGTACCTGGATACAACCTGAAGTAATTGAAGCCTACACAAAATTACATCAGTCAGGTTTTGCAGTAAGTGCAGAAGCATGGGCAGCCGGTGAACTTGCAGGTGGATTGTATGGCGTTTTACTTGGCAACGTTTTCTTTGGAGAAAGTATGTTCAGCAAAAAGAGTAATGCCAGCAAATTTGCCTTTATCAATTTTGTAAGGTATTTGCAAAAGCAAAATATTAAATTGATTGATTGCCAGATCTACACATCGCACCTGGAAAGCCTTGGTGCAAAGATGATCGACAGACAATTATTTTCAGAAATTTTAGCGAAGGAAATATAGCCACGGATTAAACAGATTTTTACAGATTATGATTTTGTTTGTAAAAATTTGTGTAGCCCGTGGCAAAAAATTATTTTCCGAATTTTTGTTTTAATGCTGCCAATGCATCATTCAGTGGCATTTCGGCAACAGATTTCTGCTGAGGCTTTTGCTGCGCTTGTTGTCCGTTAAAATTAGGCCTTTGACTTTGATTTCTTGCAGGTGCTTCCATGGTTTGCTTGATAGATAAAGCAATTCTTTTTCTTGCAATATCCACTTCCAGGATCTTTACATTTACTTTCTGATTCAGCTTTAATGCTTCATTAGGATCTGTAATGTAAGTATGAGAAATTTCAGACACATGCACTAAGCCATCTTGTTTAACACCAATATCTATGAAAGCACCAAAGCGGGTGATATTTGTTACAACTCCCGGCACTTCCATTCCAATCTTAACATCATCAATGCTGTAGATATTCGCAAATTCAAATTGCTGTACTTCACTGCGTGGATCAAGTCCGGGCTTTTTTAATTCATTTAAAATATCTTTTATTGTTAATTCTCCAATTTGCTCTGTAGCGTATTTTTTTGCTTCTACTGTTTTCAATAAATCTTCTTTACCAATGATGGCATTTACTGCAACGCCCAGATCTTTAGCAATACTTTCAACCACAGTATAAGCTTCAGGATGTACTGCACTGGCATCCAGCAAATCTTCGCCATCTTTAATGCGTAAAAAACCTGCACATTGTTCAAATGCTTTGCCACCTAATCTCGGCACTTTTAATAATTGTTTGCGATTGCTGAATTTACCAATTTCATTTCTGTACTTCACAATATTATCTGCCAACGTACTTCCAATACCACTCACATAACTCAGCAAATGTTTGCTGGCTGTATTTAAATTAACACCCACATTATTTACACAACTGATAACAGTAGCATCCAGTCTTTCTTTTAAACGGAATTGATTTACATCATGCTGATACTGACCAACGCCAATACTTTTAGGATCCAACTTTACTAACTCCGCCAACGGATCCATCAATCTTCTGCCAATACTTACTGCACCACGTACGGTAATATCTTCATTGGGAAATTCTTCCCTTGCAATTTCTGATGCGGAATAAATAGAGGCCCCATCTTCATTCACTAAAAACACAGGGAGATTTAAATTCAGTCGTTTTATAAATTGTTCTGTTTCTCTACCCGCTGTTCCGTCACCAATAGCAAATACTTCAATACCGTACTGTTGTACTAAATGCTTAATTTTTATTTCCTCTGCGGCTACACGGTTGTTCTCGTGCGGAAAGATGAGATCAGTTTTTTGTAACTCCCCCTTTTCATCCAGGCAAACTACTTTACAACCGGTTCTGTAACCCGGATCTATGGCTAAAATTCTTTTACTGCCCAATGGAGAACTTAATAATAACTGGCGTAAATTTTCTGCAAACACATTGATCGCTTCTTCATCAGCTTTTGTTTTTAATGCGGTACGGAATTCAGTTTCTAAGCTTGGTTGTAGTAATCTTCTGTAAGCATCTTTTATTGCTTTGCGTACCTGGTCGCTGCAGGTGCTCATACCTTTGATGTACAGGCCTTCAATCATCTCGAGTGCATTTTCTTCCAGTGGAGAAATTTCTATTCTTAAAAAACCTTCTAAAAATCCACGCAATACTGCCAGCGTTCTGTGCGAAGGAATTTTACTGATCAATTCACTGAACTCAAAATAATCCTTATACTTAATACCTTCGGTTTCTTTATCAGTTACCACTTTGCTTTGCATGGTGGCCCCAGTTTCAAAAAGTTTACGCAGCTTAGCTCTTACCAGGGCATCTTCATTTACTGTTTCAGCAATAATATCCCTGGCCCCCTGTAATGCAGCATCAGTATCTGCAATTTTTTCATTGATAAATTTTGTTGCTTCTGCAATAAGGTCAATATCTTTTTGTTCTAATAATAAAATAGCTAAAGGCTCTAAGCCGTTCTCTCTTGCAGCTTGCGCTTTGGTTTTGCGTTTAGGTTTAAAGGGCAGGTAAATATCTTCCAGCTCAGCAACAGTGGTTGCTTTATTTAATTTTGCCTGTATCGCTTCCGTCATTTTTTCCTGCTCAGTAATAGCCTTTTCAATAAAAGCTTTACGTTCAGTAAATTCTTTTAAAAATTTTGCTTCTTCCTGTATCTGCTGAATCTGTACTTCATCCAACGCACCGGTTCTGTCTTTCCGATATCGTGCAATAAAGGGAATAGTAGCGCCTTCTTCCAGCAATGAAAGAACGGCTTCTACCTGTTGTATCTTGAAATTAAATTTTTGCGCTATTGGCTGAACAAATTCTGACATTATTTAAATTATTTTATTGTTATACTTTTTAATTTTAAATTATCCTTCTGATCTGTCGTTCCGGTCGGTGGTGCCACCGGCCGGGGTGGGGAATTATTTTACTTGTTATACTTTTTAATTTATATTATCATTTTGATTTACCATTCTGGCCGGTGAAGACACCGACCAGGGTTATTTTTTCTGCTATCAACTATTAACAATGAACTATCAACTATTTTTTGGGTTGCGAAAATAATGTTGTGCATTGAAACAAAAAATTGGAATACTGGCGGCAATTAATTAAAGCAATATTTTTTTATGAGGATTAGCTTCTGCAAACGAATAAATACTGTTACGGATATAGTCATTATCGGCATAAGGGTTTAAATAATTTTTTAATTCTCCTGATGATTTCGGCTTTAATTTTTTGGGGATATAGCCCATACCCCAAAAGCTTCCTCTTTCAATCAAAAGGCATAATTTTTCTTCGGCTTTAATACCCTCATCCATCACAACAAACGTAGGCAATTGCTCATTTAATGCTTCTAATGCCCGGTTTATTTTGCCATTGTAAATTGAAGGTGGTTCTAAAAATTCATAATCCGTTTGCGTAAAAGGAGTCTTATCCAAAAAACAAAGTTTGGCATCCAGTTCAAATTCTTCTACCATTTTTTTCAGCAACACTAAACCTTCATGCAATAAATTAAAAACGTATAATGATTGTATATTTTTTTTCTTTTTATCAATGGCTAAACGCATATAGCCTCTTGCATCTTCAAATAAATACAAGGCATATTTTTGCAGGGGTTGTTTCTGGCTTCTGTTATACAATGGCCATATTCTTTTTATCTCTGTACTTTCTAAAACCAGCGCTTCCAGTTCGGTTGCACATTCACGGTAAGTTACTTTATGAATATTACGTAAAAAATTCTGTCGTTTTCTATCAGGATCATTATGCGTAAAATGGCTGCTTACCCTTTTTTTTATATTGATGGCCTTGCCAACATAAACGATCTTGTCTTTATTGTTATGAAAATAATATACACCGGGTTTTGCCGGCAGCTGATCAATCTCCTTCTTATCCAAATGCAATGGCAGCCATTGGTCTTTGGAAGATTTCTTCAACATTTCATTGATGAAAACTTCCCCATTGTTGGCCAGGTAATATTCAAATAGTGTAACGGTAGCTTTGGCATCACCCCCTGCCCTATGCCTGTTTTCGATACTGATATTTAATGAACGGCAAAGATTGCCTAAGCTATAAGAAGGTAACCCGGGAAAAATTTTTCTTCCTAAACGAACGGTACATAATTTTTTTGCCGTTAAATCATAACCCGAATTTTTAAGCTGGTGTTTTACAAAACTGTAATCGAAATTTACACTGTGTGCCACGAAAATATGTTCATTCAACAGATCAAAAAGTACATCCGCAATGTCATCAAATGCAGGTGCATCCTGTACCATATCATCATCAATTCCTGTTAAAGCGGTAATATATCTTGGAATGCTTTGTTGTGGATTGATCAATGTTTCAAAATGTTTTACCACTTTGGTACCATCATGTATAAACACAGAAATTTCGGTAATGCCGCTTGCTGCTGCATAACCGCCGGTGGTTTCTATATCTACAATGGCGTACATTATGATTGCTCGTTTTTTGGTTGGTCGTTGTTCGTAAGAGAAAGCAATTTACTAATTATTTTAGTTAACCTCAAAAGAAGTTTGGCCACAGATTCAGAATGCATTAGAGTCAGGACGGCTCTCAGCCGTCAGACCCTTTTTTGAATCGATAGAGCATTATCTAAGGTGTCTGACGGCTGAGAGCCGTCCTGACACCAGGGGAACACGCCGCAAGGCATGTGCTTACAACAAGGTTTCTAAGTAATGTGTTTTAATATTGAAGAGTTTTTTTAAGCCGGCTACTTTTTCCAGGCTTTCCTGTTTTGCAGTTTCAGTTTTATTTGTTTTTGTAGCAACGATCAGCACATTCTTGGGTGTATGTTCAGTAGCAATAAATTCAAATACTTTTGTTTTATAGCCATGTGCTTCTAAAATTAAAGCACGGATACTATCCGTTACAATCTCGGCCTGGCGCTCCAGTAAAATACCATGCCTGGTAATACTCTTCAGTTCATTTTCCGGGGCCATTTGTTTGCGAATTTGTTTATGGCAACAAGGTGCACAAATGATTACTTCGGCATTGGCTTGTATGCCTTTAAAAATAGCATCATCCGTTGCAGTATCGCAGGCATGCAAAGCAATCAGCATGTTTATTGCTGGTACTTCAGCATCCTGTATCGTTCCTTTTTCAAATTTCAGATTTGAATAGTGAATGTTTTTTGCTATCTGGTTACACTTGTTCACCAGGTCGTCTCTCATTTCAATACCAACTATTGTTGCATCCTTTTTTAAAGTATTGATCAGGTAATCGTACAAAGCAAAAGTTAAATAGCCTTTGCCACTGCCCATATCAGCCACAGTAATATTTTTTTCAAACTGAATATCTTTTATAATGCCTTCGATGATTTCTACATACCGGTTGATCTGTTTAAACTTATCCTGCATATCTTTTTTCACCTGGCCTTCTGCAGTGGTAATACCTAATTGATGCAGGTAAACAGCGGTGGTGGAATTTACCACACGAACTTTTTGCTTGTCATGCTGCTGCGTTGTTGCAGTTATTGATAAAGTGGCCGGTTTAGTAATGATCTTTGTTATATCATTTTTATCTATCGCTAAATGAAGATCATTTACCGCAGTAAAAAGATCAGCATTATAAAAATCTGTCTGCAGCATTTTTTCTATTAAGATCAGGCTTTCCTTCAGGTCGTAATTCTTAAAAATATCCTGCGTGGGATTGCGGTAAGTGAAAGATAATTTTTCTGTATTTTTAATCCGCACCGGTTTAATGAATACATTTTTTAAATCAGCAGATTTGTCTCTTTTATTACCTAAAGTAATTTTAACCAGTTGCTGCTGATTAAAGCTTTCAGAGATTTTTTGCAGGAAGGATGACAACTGATTTGACATGATTTTAATTTTTAACCGCCGCAAAGGTAAACCAAACATCAGGAATGAAGGTTTTCCCTTATTTTTATGATAAGAAACTATTGTTGTTATATGAAAATTGACAAATTCCCTTTTACTATTGTTGACTGGACAAATTTTGAAATAATGGAACGTGACGGTGTTACCGGTAAAGCCACTTCCAAAATTTTTCATATGGGGCATATCAGGGTGCGGATGGTAGATTATTCTGCCAACTACCTGTCTGACCATTGGTGCCACAAAGGCCATGTTATTTACTGCATTGATGGAGAGATGGAAACTAAATTAGAAGATGGCAGGGTGTTCAAATTCTCTAAAGGCATGACCTATCATGTAGGTGATGATTGCGAAGCCCATCGTTCTTCTTCAGTAAATGGTTGCAAACTGCTGATTGTAGATTAGTGTTACCCAATAATTAGTGGCTTTCAATTTCTGTGGCATATTAGTTGCCACGAATGACACTAATTTTCACTAATGTGTATTTTATTCGTGCCAATTGGTGTAATTAGTGGCACACAAAAACTGCGCAGTAGTTTCAATGAGAAGATTCTTTAGTCTCAGTTTTATCTTCATTGAATTTGGAGATACCATCTTTATGCAACAACATTTTTATCAGTTGTATTATGGCAGTCAATGCAAAAATGCCGCCGATAACCCAGTTTAAATATTGCTGGCTGTTGGCAATACGTTGTACCAACCATTTACCGCCGAAGATAAAAACGCAATTACCTAAAAGGGTTCCGATACCAATACCGATTATATAACTGTTATACTGGCTGGGCTTAGGCTCTAATATTTTTTTTGTGAACAACACAGTGCTCCATCCAAACCAAAAAGGTATTTGAACGGGGTTGATAGCACACATAAACATACCTAATAAAAAACGATGCATATTATTTTTCAGCAACACATTTTTTGTATCTCCCCCACCTTTAGCGGCTGCAATAAAACTTCCAATGGCCAGTGCAACAATGATGGCCAGAGTTACCCATTCCATTGCCTTCATTAATTTTTCCTGCTTACGCACCCAATCAATGCCTACCAGTGAAAGCCTTACATACACCATTTCCACCAATAAAGAACCAAACGAAAAATACATCGCATCTTTAATACTTTCCTGTATACCTATCTGCATAGCGGCCACATTAAGCGTACCCAAAGGCAGAGAGCCAAGAAAGCTTATGACCAAACCCCAGGAAAATATTTTGAGTAATTTCTTCATTAAAAACTTCGGATTTATTAATATCGAACGTATCTCTATTTTTACAACCGTATATCCACAATTCACCATTGACAATTCCCGACTCACTATCCAATCCGTTCATCAACTTCCTTCATCTCCTTAATATGCTTGTTGGTATCGCTTAAAAATTTACGCCCTTTTTGCAAAGGCCAGGGTTTTATTCCCTGTTGCCTGTTGTACCTGCTAATCTGATACAAAGCTTTCCAGTGTTTTAAAATTTCTTTGTACGCCCCCATAAGTGTATAACCCGTATCGTAAAAATGGTTGGGCTCTGCACCGCAACCATTGTATTCGAGTATTGTAAAATTTTTGCCATTCTTCAGGTCTTCCACGCTGGCGCACATAATATCGTAACGGCCATAAAAAAAATCGTTGATACCATGACTTATCTTATCAAAGATGCTGACTAATTTTTCATCAATATGATCTTTAAGGTCAACAAAATGAGCTCCACGGTTATGGTTAGCCGCATAGCTCAGCATATACCTTTCTCCTGCAGGAATAATTGTATTCCAATTTTCTTTATGCTTACTATGTAACTCGCCTGTTCTTTTTTTACCTTTCGGATGTTCCAGTATCAATTCTTCCAGTGTATGTTTTCCGTCTCCGGTTACCTGTAATGGAATTTTATGCAAAAAGCCGGTTACGATTCCTTTTTCATCTTTTGGATGACGGATATAAAACACACTTACTTCTACCGGGTAATATACCAGTTGCTGTACAATATATTCAAAAGGCATGATGGAATGATAATGCAGGAATTCTTCTTTCGTATCTAATTTTCTAAAGAGAATGCCTTGCCCGCCTACCTCGGGTTTTACAATAAACGGGTACGTAATCTGATGCTGTTGTAATAAAGCCTCAATAGAAGGAATGTCCTGGCCAGGCAATACATTAAAAGTGGTTGGATAGAGTGCTTTAGGCAACAACTCATACATTTCTTTTTTGGGTTCCCCTTCCATACCGCCAAAAGTTAATTTGGGATTGCTGGGTGTAAAAAACCAAACCGCACGGGATTTAAAAATGTACCAGAGCCAAACCGGTGTAATGGGTGCGTATATTAACTTGAAAGGCCAGGCCTCCCAATTAGTTATTTTTTTAAATATTTTTTTCATCATTAATTAGGCGAAGTTATCTAAAATCGCTTAGCCGAATTCCATAAAAATAATTAGATTTGATAAAACAATCATATATGGTAAAAAAAATCCGGTTACTTGGTATAATTTGTATCCTTTGTATAACTGTTACCTATGGTGCTCCAACATTTTCAGCAGTTTCTGCTGGTATGGGTAATATTACGGCTCCATTAACTACAGAAGATCTGTTATCCCTTTCTCCTAAAAATTTTGAAAAGCTTACCGGTCAGCATTTATCTTTTAAAGAAAAAATTGCTTTTAAAATTATGCAATGGAAATTGCAGAAACAGCTGAAGGCGCTTGAAAAAGAAGATGGAGATATATCAAAAGCAGAAAAGCATAGCAAAAATGCTTTGTTTTGTGGTATTGCTACCTGGGGCTTATTACTTTTAGGATTAGCGATCCCGGTTGCTGGCATCTTATCTATTCCTTTTGCAATATCAGCAATTATTTATGGAGCCGTGTCATTAAATAAAACCTCCGACAATACGAGGTCTATTTTAGGAATTGTTTTAGGAGGGTTATATCTTGTGTTGTTTGCATTAGCTTTGCTGGTGTTAATATCTATACTAAATTAATAAGTTTATGCAGGTTCCAACAATGGCCGAAATGATGGCTAATGGAGAAAGCCCCGAAATTTTATTTTGGGTGGGTTGTGCCGGAAGTTTTGACCAGCGGGCACAGAAGATAACCAAAGCATTTGTGACCATACTGGATAAAGTGGGTACTAAATACGCCATTTTGGGTAAAGAAGAAATGTGTACCGGCGACCCTGCACGAAGAAGCGGTAATGAATTCATGTTCCAGATGATGGCTTACCAGAACATACAAATTCTGAATGGTTATGGTATTAAGAAAATTGTGACCGCTTGTCCGCATTGTTTTAATACGTTGAAAAATGAATACCCCGAATTAGGGGGTACTTACGAAGTGATCCATCATGCTACTTTTATTCAGCAGCTGATTGATGAAGGCAAAATTAAAATGACTGATGGCGGAACATTCAAAGGAAAAAAGATCACTTACCATGATAGTTGTTATTTAGGGCGTGCCAATAATATTTATGAAGCACCACGTAAAGTTTTAGAAGCATTGGATGCCGAACTGGTGGAAATGAAACGCTGCAAAAGTAATGGCTTATGCTGCGGCGCCGGTGGCGCACAAATGTTTAAAGAAGAAGAAAAAGGAACTATAAGAATTAACCAGGAAAGAACCAATGAAGCATTAGCAACTGGCGCAAAAGTAATTGCAGCAGCCTGCCCGTTTTGCAATACCATGCTTACTGATGGTGTAAAGAGTAATGAAAAAGAAGAGGAAGTGCAGGTACTGGATATTGCAGAGTTGATAGCTTTGTCAATGAATAATTAATAATGAAATAATTAAGAATGAATACTGATATCAGGGAACATATTCCCGAAGACTTTGATGATAATTCCAAAGTATGGATATACCAAAGCAGCCGCTTGTTTTTAATGAGTGAGGCTTTTGAAATGGAAGACATGCTGAACAATTTTGTAGCCACCTGGAAAAGCCATGGCGATACCGTAAAAGGATTTGCCAATTTATTTTTCGGGCAGTTTATTGTACTGGTGGCTGATGAAACACAGAGTGGTGTTAGCGGTTGCAGTACTGATAGTTCTGTGCATTTGATAAAAGACATCGAGAAAAAATTCAACGTCGATCTTTTTAACAGGCAAAACCTGGCTTTTATTATTAAAGATAAAGTACAGCTGCTGCCATTATCGCAATTGAATTATGCTGCAGAAAATAATTTTATTGATGGCGATACTTTGTATTTTAATAATACTGTGCTTACTAAAAAAGAATTGCTTGAGAAATGGATTGTACCGGTTAAGGAAAGTTGGTTAAGCAAGAAAGTTGGTTTTAATCAACAGCTACATAAATAAGTATTGCAATCATAATAACTCACACAGTTGACGGATTTTGAAATAATATCACACCTCATCCGTTTTGGACTTTCATTTCGCAGAATGAATTTACAGACAGTTATTAAATGGGCAGACAGGCAAATAAATGAGGGTACAAATGAAAACTTGTTTTTTGAACTTTCAACAGTAAAGTCAATAAATAAAACAATTGAATTGCTTTCTGAAAAAATTATTTGGGATTTCAATAAAGGAGAACTCAGGATACTTATCTTAAGTTACTATAATGAACTCCTAAGAAGGAATCCAAACAAATGGACTGAAATTGAGGCTGAATTATCAGCATATTTTCAACTATTGAATTACGGTGATAGTAATAACAAACTTGAAGATTTTCTTTATTATCTTTCAGATGACCTTAGTCTACGAAACAGTAATCTTACAGAAGTCCTGCTTATGCCAAACTATTTGATAGAAAACCTGGATAAATATGATGGTTATAATAAGCTGCAAACTCTACTTGCTGAACAGCAATTAAGTGGGTTTGAAATAAAAGAATATATTTAACAAGGTTAAAAAACTATTCTACATCTTAACCCCTGCTTTTTTTAATAGATCTGGCTTATTAATTTTCTTCACCTTCTTACTAAACAAATAACTCACCGCAATCCTGAAATTTTTTGTTTTAGTAGTACTGTAACTTTCTAAATTAAAATTACCGGCATAGGTGAAAAATTTATTCTGCTGCTGGCGAAAAGGATCGATCATACTTACAGACAATATCATTTTCTTTTTAAAGAATTTTTGCTGCACACCAATATTCATACTCAATGTGCTTCTTACCGTTCCCTGCGGATTGGCAAAGCGGTTGAACGTAACGCTGGCATTGCTGTTTAATAAATCATTAAACTGGTAACTGCCATTAAATGTGGAGAATACTGAACCTCCGTTGTGGTAACGGTTTACTGTTCTGTCGTGTATGCTGTAAACATTGTAAGTATAGCCCAGGCTTATATTTACTTTTGCTTTTTTGTTGATGGTGTAACCACCCCAGGTATTGGCTTCATATTCTTTTCTGCCGCTGAGGTTTTGCCAGGTGGTGGTGGTTTTCCCATCTGGCTGCAATGTTCGTATGGAACTGTAAATATCCTTCAATTCATTATAACCAACAGATACATTGGCGTAATACAATTTGTTCCATTTGCCAATGATAAAATCAAAATTATCTGCAAAATAAGGTTGCAGGTAAGGGTTACCAAAACGGGTGTTATAAGGATCGCTGTAATCTACACTCGGGTTCAGTTGATTCAATCCCGGCCGCTGAATACTTCTTTTATAACTGGCTGTAATGTTCACATCATTCTCCCATTTTTTAATAATGGTTACAAATGGCAAAGGGCTCCAGTAATTGTTAGCATAATTGCTGGTATCATTTACAAGGTTAAATTTAGTGGTGGTTTGTTCTACCTGTGCACCGGCTGTAACATTAAAATCAGGTACAATAGTGTAGCGCAAAGCTGCCCTGTAAAAAAATACGTTTTGATGAAACTCAATATCGTTGCTCAGCAATTCATTCTTAATAAAAATATTATCGGGCTTTTTTAGAAAGGCAGTGTTTAAAATATTGTGGTTATTAGCTCTTATTAATCCATTGCCCAGGTTAAGAAAAAATTTATTGTTCTTTAAAAGCCTGTCGTAGTTTAAACGGATACTAACGGTGCTGTTTTTTATTTTCGTATCCTGTTGCTGGCTGCTATCGGTACCGGTAAAACTATAATCAGGATTTAAATATTGCTGGTAATAATCTCTTTCATTATCATTACTACCAAAATTTACACCGGTAATTATTTTAAACACTGTGGTGGGTAATTTTCCTTTTGCAGTATATGTAGCATTAAAGCTGGGGGAAGAACTGGTGCTGTTAGTACTGATGGCCCTGTTGCTGAGTTTATAAATTAAATTACCACTATTGATATTAGCGTATTGATTATTGCTATTGCTTTCTGTATTACTGCTGTTGTAATAAGTAGTAAAATTAAAAGCATGGTGTTTGTTCATATCATAGTCCAGGCTCAATCTTGCATTAGGCCTTAAGGCATCATTACTGTTATTACCAATGGTATTAAAATAATTAATGGAATCTGTATAAATATTTTGCCTGTTGCTGTAACTGCTGCCTTCAAAAGCATTATAGCCAAAGCCTGCGCTTGCATTCAATGCAATTTTATTTTTACGGTAGCTGAAACTTCCGTTAATACCATTTTCCCCTCTTGTACCATAACTTACACCAATGCGGCCGCTCTTACCTACACGGCCTTTTTTAGTTACAATATTTATCACCCCTCCTCTTTCGTTAGCGTATTGCGGTGGCGGCGTGGTCATCACTTCTATTTTGTCTATCATGCTACCGGGCATACTTTCTAAAAGGTCCTGCAATTGTTTACCATTTAATTCCACCGGTTTATCATCAATCAATATTTTTACATCCTTGCCACGCATTTGCACTTTACCATCATTATCTACATTTACCAGCGGTGCCTGTTTTAATAATTCGGTGGTGGATGAGCCGGCACTTAATGCAGACTCGCCTACATTAAAAATTATTTTGCCGTCTTTATTTTCAATAATTGGTTTTTCTGCATACACTATTACCTCATCCATATCGGTTGATCTGCGATGAAGTTTTATTTCGTTCAGGTCAAAATCAAAACGTTCGGCACGGATATAAATACTGTCCAGCCTTACATTATTGTAACCAACCATACTCAGTTGCACCCTGTAATAACCAAAAGCAAGCTGATCAAATAAAAAGGAACCATCCTTTGCAGTAATAAAAGTTTTTACCGCTCCTGTATCTGCAATCTTTGTAAGAGTAACGGTGGCTGAAGCTACGGCTTTAGCATTTTCATTATCCTGCACACTGCCCACAATAATACCCGGGTTACCTTTTGGCTTGCTGGTATCCTTTTGTGCATTGCCGGTAAAAAAAAGGAAAAGAAAAGTGGCAGAAAAAACAAATTTCAAGTACAATATGGTTTTGTTAAACAAATTTATTGCATTCTGTTTATGGCTGCCGGGCTTTTGTTACCAGCGGTTTTATAATTATTTTCCTGAATTAGAAAGCCTGTTTCTGCCATCCTGTCATAATCTTCAGAGATTTCTCTATCTTTGCAGTCCTAAAAAAGTGCAGTAAAAATGCTGGAAACATTGACACATAAAGAACACGACGAAACGAGGCAGGGCGAAGCGTATGCACCTTTTGCTAATGAGATCAACCTGTTTAAAAAACATTTTTATATAGAAAGTTATGGCTGTGCCATGAATTTTGCCGACAGCGAAGTGGTAGCTTCCATTTTGCAAGGCAAAGGTTTTGGCGCTACCAAAAATGTGGAAGAAGCAGATCTTATCTTCATCAATACCTGCAGCATCAGGGATAAAGCCGAACAAACGGTTAGAAAAAGATTAACTGAATTCCGCAAATTTAAAAAGACCAATCCCGGATTATTAGTAGGTGTATTAGGCTGTATGGCTGAAAGATTGAAAGCACAGTTTTTAGAAGAAGAAAAACTGGTGGACATGGTAGTAGGCCCCGATGCTTACCGCACTTTACCCGGATTGATTGAAGAAGCCGAGACCGGGCAAAAAGCCGTAAATGTTTTATTAAGCCGTGATGAAACCTATGCTGATATTTCCCCCATTCGTTTAAACAGCAATGGCGTGAATGCTTTTGTAAGCATTATGAGAGGCTGCAATAACATGTGCAGTTTTTGCGTGGTACCTTTTACAAGAGGCAGGGAAAGAAGCCGTGATGCCGCAAGCATTGTGAATGAATGTAAAGATTTGTTTGAACAAGGTTACAGAGAAGTAACCTTACTGGGACAAAATGTAGATAGTTATCACTGGATAGATGAACAAAAAAATGAGACTGTTACTTTTGCCATGTTAATGGAAAAAGTAGCATTGATATCTCCGTTATTACGTGTTCGTTTTTCTACTTCTCATCCAAAAGATATTACTGATGATGTATTGTTCACCATTGCTAAATACGAAAACATCTGCAATTATATTCACCTGCCGGTGCAAAGTGGCAGCAGCCGTGTATTGCAACTGATGAACAGAACGTATAGCCGTGAATGGTATATTGCAAAAGTAAACCGTATTAAAGAATTGATACCCGATTGCGGATTAAGTACCGATATGATCACCGGCTTTTGTACCGAAACAGAAGAAGACCACCAGGAATCGTTAAGCCTGATGCGCTATTGCCAATACGACTTAGCGTACATGTATTTTTACAGCGAGCGCCCCGGCACGTTAGCCGCAAGAAGATTCAAAGATGATATTCCTGAAGACGTGAAGAAAAGAAGGCTGCAGGAAATGATCGACCTGCACCGCATTCAGTCTTTACACAGCATGCAAAGAGATGTGGGCAAAACATTTAAAGTTTTAATTGAAGGCACCAGTAAGAAAGATGAGAATGAATTACAGGGAAGAACTGATCATAATAAAGTGGTGATATTTCCTAAGGGAAATTTAAGTAAAGGAGAATATGTTTTTGTAAAAATTATTTCCTGCACAGCAGGTACATTATTTGGCCAACCGATAACAACATGAAACTACCGGTAAAATATATCATTCTTGGATTTGCATTTATTGCTGGCATTGCAGCTTTTAGTGTAAACAATATAGCACCCGGCATTGCATCGGCAGGTGCTTTTATCGGCTATGCCTTAATTGAAATCCAGGATCTTAAAATTATTAATCAAGAAGACAACGAAGGGTAATGGATCTACAAAGTATAAAAAATCGTTTCGGCATTATTGGTAATGCTCCGGCATTAAATCATGCTTTGAATATTGCAACGCAGGTTGCCAATACCGATCTTTCTGTTTTAATTAACGGAGAAAGTGGTGTGGGTAAAGAAGTGTTCTCTCAAATTATTCATGCATTATCTGCAAGAAAGCACAATCCTTTTATTGCTGTTAACTGCGGTGCTATTCCCGAAGGCACTATTGACAGTGAATTATTCGGTCATGAAAAAGGAAGTTTTACCGGTGCCTTAGATAGCCGCAAAGGTTATTTTGAAACGGTGAATGGCGGTACGATCTTCCTGGATGAAATTGGTGAAATGCCACTGGGCACACAGGCACGTTTATTACGTGTACTGGAAGCAGGTGAATATATACGTGTAGGGTCAAGTAAAGTGCAGAAAACAGATGTACGTGTAATTGCAGCCACCAATAAAGAGCTGATAGAATTTACACAAACCGGAAGGTTCAGGGAAGATCTGTATTATCGGTTAAATACTGTTCCTATCAGGGTGCCTTCTTTAAGAGACAGGAAAGAAGATATTCCTTTACTCTTCAGAAAATTTTCGGCCGACTTTGCTGATAAATACAAAGCACCACCGGTGCAATTAGATGAAGAGGCAAAAAATGTGTTAATTAACTATACCTGGCCCGGTAATGTGAGGGAATTGAAGAATATTGCAGAACAAATTTCTGTGCTAAGCCAGAATAAAAATATTAATGCAGCACAATTAAGAGGCTTTTTACCTGAACATAATTATTCAAGGTTACCCGTTCTTTCAGGTGGTGCAGGTGTGGTGAGCCAAACGGAATTTGCCAATGAAAGAGAGATCTTATACAAGCTCTTCTTCGATATGAAGAAAGATGTAAATGAATTGAAGAAAATGTTTTTTGATCTTTTACAAAATCCTAACATTGCCGGCAATCACCATGCGCCGGTATTTGCAGATGAATTAAAAGAGTACAGCAGCAATAATGGTAATACATTACCTGCAGTAGCATCACAGTCTGTTATTTTGCATCATGGCAATACTGATGATATCCACCACCACGAAGATGTGGAAGAATCATTAAGCATTATGGATAAAGAAAAAGAACTTATTATAAAAGCCTTGAAAAAACATAAGGGCAAACGTAAAGATGCTTCGCTGGATTTAGGTATTAGTGAAAGAACGCTTTACAGAAAACTGAAGGAGTATGATATTGAAGAATAAGATAGTTAAAAGCTGCAGGTTGAAAGCTGAAAGTTGGAAACTGGTTATTACCTGTTTCTTAATACTTATAACCTGCTCCTACTCTACCTGCAAATACGGTTTTAAAAATATGGCACCAATTCCCCTGAATGTAAAAACCTTCCGGGTGAATTATCTTACCAACAGGGCACAGTATGTAAATCCGCAGTTAAGCCCGCAGTTAACAGAAAAATTAAAGCAAAAGATCATTGGTAATACACGGTTGCGGCAAACCAATGGCGATGATGCCCATTACGATATCAGCGGCAGCGTAACACAATATTATACCAGCACCACAGGTATCAGTGGCAACAGTGCCACCACTAACCGTTTAAATATTTCTTTTCACCTCATTTTTAAAAACACCCTGGATGAAAAGAAAAATTTTGAAGCGGATATAAGTACATACGTGGATTTTCCTGCGTCACAAAGCCTTTCGCAGGCTGAGTCGGCTAACAGCAGTAAAATAGTAGGAAATATTGTAGATGAAATCTTTAATAAGATATTTGCCAACTGGTAAAAAAACTATTTGCTGTTTGTGCTTTGTGTTTTAGCTTTGAATTATGCAGCATTCTCCATTACTGAACCTGATTACTAAACAAAACCTGGGCGGTTTACCTGAAGAAGAATTTCTAAAGCATGTAACCAGGCACCATCCTTATTTTACACCAGCGCAATTTTATTTATTGCAACAACTGAAAGAATCCGATGCTGCTTACCCCTTGCAAACCACAAAAACTGCGGTACTTTTTAATAATCCTTTTTGGTTGCAGTTTCAATTACAACAGCCTGCCGATATAATAGTGGCTACTCCTGAAATAATAACCACTATATTGCCTGAAGAGAATACGGACAATGATGATGATAAAGCAGTGATTACCCAACCACATCCGGCAGTAGAAGAACCAGTGCCCGCAGCAACCTTTGAGCCTGCAGCTACAGCAGCCGAAACTGAAAAACTGCCCCTGACTGATGAGCAATTGATGCTGGCAGAAAATGCTGATAATAACGATGATGATGCTGTTATGGAAGAAATAACCCCTATAAAAATTACGATCCCCAACCTGGAGGCTGGCAAGTTTGATGACAATACCCCGGCTTTTGAACCCATGCACCTGGTAGATTATTTTGCTTCGCAGGGTATTAAATTAAGCGATGAAGTACAAACAGCCGATAAACTGGGCAAACAACTGAAAAGCTTTACTGAATGGCTGAAAACCATGAAGAAAATACATGTACCTGATACAGAAGCCAATGCAGGCATCAGCGATATTGCGGTGCAGGCATTAGCGGCCAAAAGCAATAAGGAAGGAGAAATTGTTACAGAAGCCATGGCCGAAGTACTGCTGCAACAAGGCAAGGCGGGCAAGGCAATTGAAGTATATCAAAAATTAAGTTTGCTCAATCCCTCTAAAAGCGCTTTCTTTGCAGCCAAAATTGAACAATTAAAAGGAACCTGACATGTTAGTTTTATTCGGAATTTTAGTGATTATTGCTTCTGTAGTATTAGGTATGATCGTATTGATCCAGAACCCTAAAGGTGGTGGTTTATCAGCCAGCCTGGGCGGTTTCAGCAACCAATTAATGGGTGTAAAACAAACTACTGATGTATTGGAAAAAGGTACCTGGCTATTTGCAGCCATCGTAGGTATTCTTTGTATTGTTTCGCCGTATTTTATTAATAAAGCAGGTGCTTCTGGTGGTGACAGCATATTAAATAATATGAATACAGCACCGGCAAAGCAAGTTGCGCCTCCTGCTAATACTGTACCATTACCAAATGCAGCACAGGATACAAACAAAAAGTAATTAATAATTTTACAAAATATTTAATGACCCCGATGGTAACACCGGGGTTTTTTATTTTACTTTGGAGGAGAAGTTACAGGTTGTTTTTGTTACGCATTAATTTTGTAAGCGGAGACATTGAGATCGCAAACAATCAAATAACTAAAACAACCCGTAACCCGTAACAAAAAAAACTCCCCGTAACCACCTGAAAAACGTAAACATAAAAATGAAAAAGAAAACAATCCTCTACATCCTTGCCCTGTTGCTGATTGGCGGTGGCTTTATCACCTGGAAAATTTTTGGCCCTACAGTGGCTGCTCCTGAAAAAAAATATTTTTATGTGGCCACCGGCGCTACTTATGATGCCGTAAAAAACGGACTACAGGAAGCTAAGATAATCAGCAGCGGATTTTGGTTTGACCAGGTAGCCGGTAAATTAAATTACCCCACAAAAGTAAAAGCAGGCCGTTACGAAATAAAAGCTGGCATGAGTATTTTTAACCTGGTGCGTATGCTACGCTCAGGCAATCAAAGCCCGGTAAACCTGGTGATCAATAAGCTAAGGACTAAAGAAGACCTGGCACAAAAAATTGCAGCCAATTTTGAATGTGATTCGCTTAGTGTAATTTCCTTTTTATACAATGCAGATTCTTTAAAAAAATATAACCTTGACAGCAATACAGTAATGACTGCGGTAATACCCAATACTTACAGCATGCTATGGAATACCTCCGCCTCAAAAATATTCAGGAAATTATACAGCGACCAGGAGAAATTCTGGAATGATGAAAGAACAAAGAAGGCCACCGCATTACACATGACACCGCAGCAAGTGTATACCATGGCCAGCATTGTAGAAGAGGAGACTAACAAGGAAGAGGACAAAGGAAAGATTGCCAGTGTATATATCAACCGTATCAATAACGGTACTAAACTGGAAGCTGACCCTACGGTAAAATTTGCTATGAGGGATTTTGGTTTAAAAAGAATATTACACGTACACCTTGCCTATCCTTCCCCCTATAATACCTATCAGCAAACAGGGCTGCCACCCGGCCCCATTTGTACGCCATCATCAAAAACTATTGATGCAGTTTTAAATGCACCGCAAACTAATTACATTTTTTTTGTTGCCAAGCCCGATTTTAACGGGTACTCCAATTTTGCCTCTACTTATACAGAGCATTTGGTATTTGCAAAAGCCTATCAGCATGCATTGGATAGTTTGATAAAGGCCAAAGCGGAGAGACAGAATTTATAAACTATACGCATTTTTTCCATATTGGATTTGCGAATGGCGAATGTTTTGCGGTTGCAGCTTCCGGAATGCATTCTACATCCATAAATTCGCTATTTTTATATTGATGTAAGAAAAGAAAGACCGATACAATAAAATTCATTACTTCTTAACTTATTAAAAAAAACAAAACGCTGCCTGTTGCAAAAACATTCGCACATTCGCCATTAATCCATTTTAATGACTAAGCTGGAACGTATACTCTTAACCCAAACACCACTTGCTTTTGCATTGCGTAAAAGCAAACACTGGTATTTACCAGGTTTTGAAGGCGTGCCATTGTACGATGTACTACGTTTTTTTTATAAGCAAATTAAAACAGTCGGACTTACTGAAAGAGCTTCGGCAGTGGCTTATAATTTTATCATGGCTGTACCTCCATCGTTCTTGTTTTTATTTACACTAATCCCTAACCTTCCGTTTATTTCTAAAAGGAGTTTAAAGATTCAGCTGCATGCTTTGGTAACTGATATTGTGCCGGCACAGGGCTACAACAACAACATCATTAAATTCATCGATTCTTTTATTGATGGTAATAAAATAGGGTTGCTGTCATTTGGTTTAATACTGGCCTTGTTCTTTGCTTCCAATGCCATGATGGGTTTAATGCGTTCTTTCAACAAAAATTATATCGGCTTCGAAAAAAGAAAAGGTCTGCACACCCGTTGGGTAGCGATTCGCTTAACTACTTTAATTTTTGGATTAGTGCTGGGCTGCCTTATTTTACTCATCACACAAGGCGCAGTATTAAAATGGTTTGGTGTAAAAAGTAATTTCTGGAAAGATTTTATTTACTATGTGCGTTGGATATTTATTATTGGCCTGGTATTTTATTCCATTGCTTTTATTTACAAGTACGCACCTGCAGTACAAAAGCGCTGGAAGCTCACTTCTCCGGGCACTATACTGGCCACTTTTTTAAGCTTACTGGCAACCATTGGGTTTTCTACTTTCGTGAATAATTTTGGCCGCTATAATGCACTGTATGGTTCCATAGGTACCATCATTATGCTGATGGCGCTTATCTTCATCAACTCCCTGGTATTGTTGATTGGTTTTGAATTAAATGTAAGTATCAAATCTTTACGCCTGATTGCCGAACAGCGTGAAGCTGAAGAAAAGGCCAGGGCAGCCGCAGTAAAACAAATTACATAAGCGGTTTTTATTTCCCTCTTGTTTGCATTAACTTTAGTAAAACCTTTTTTTATGAAAAAGATATTTTTCTCCTTGCTTGCGGTTGTTGCATTTACAGCGATGGCATTTACAATAAGTAACATACTACCCATTGGCAGTGTTATGCCAAAAGCTGATGTTAAACTAAAAGACATTTCGGGTAAAGAGGTAACGATAAAAGAAGTGAAAAAAGAAAATGGCGTGTTGGTAATGTTCAGTTGCAATACCTGCCCGTATGTGATAAAAAACCAGCAGCGTACTGTTGAAGTGGCTAACTATGCCGAAAAAAATAATGTGGGCATCATTATTTTAAACAGCAATGAAGCACAGCGCAATGATGATGACAGTTATGAAGCCATGAAAGCCTATGCAAAAGAACAAGGCTACAAATGGCATTATGCTGTAGATAAAAATAACGAACTGGCCGATGCTTTTGGCGCCAATCGTACACCTGAATGTTTCTTATTTGATAAAGACCTCAAATTGGTTTACCATGGCGCTATTGATGATAATCCTACTGATGCTGATAATGTAAAACGTCATCACTTAAAAGAAGCCATTAATGAAATGGTAGCCGGTAAAGAAGTGAGTTATAAAGAAAGCAGAAGTGTGGGTTGTGGTATTAAGAGGAAAGGATAATTAAATTTTCGCCGTTTTTTTACAATACTGTGATTCCTCTATACCAGAGATCATTCAGATTAATCTGGTACAGGGGATTTTTTATACCAGCTATTCAATGCAGTAAGCTTGATAAAATTAAGCTGTTTTTTTTCTGCTATGTTTGCAGTAGCATAGATTAAAAACAGATTAAAATACCTGCTCTACTAATATTCTTTTTCATTGTCGCTGTTAATATTCTTACAAACTTTATTGCCATATCTCTTACGGAATTGTTTTTGTGATAAATTCAATAAACACTTCTGTATGAAACACATTTACCCCTTAGTACTTTTAAGTACACTCCTGATTATTTTTTCTTCCTGCGCCAAGTTAAATCCTGAAAGAAAAATTGTTGGCACCTGGAAACTGGATGATGTTGTAAAAAAGAAATTCCTTAGCGGCGATCATCTTTCTACAGGTTACGAAGGCGGTTTATTCCGCTTTGAAAATAACGGTAATGCCACTTACACCGATACCGTTACGCTAACGGGTTTCTGGGATATGCGTTATGAAGACCGTAGCTATTATGATGGCAATGGTGATTACCATAATAACAATAACCTGGTATTGCGTATTAAGCTGGTTAATTTTGCCACCAACCGCATTATAGATTGGGTATTTGACGATACCCAATTTAAAAGAAGCAGCGACAGGATGGATGGCTTTATGTACTATGCATTTTCTACCTATCAATATTCTTTCAGAAGGCAATAATTTTTTGTTGTTCAAATTCAGTCATAGCATGTATCTTCAGTAAAAGATAATTTGTATGAAAAAATTTGAATACAAAATGATAACCGTATCCAGGGAGCACATGAAAAAAGATAGTTTTCAAACAGAAATGCTGGACAAGTTTAATGAACTGGGCAATGAAGGCTGGGAGATAATCAGCGCCGAAGGCCTGAACGGAAGTTCTATACTTTGGAAAGTTGCTGAAACAACAGAATTAATTTTTATTTTTAAAAGAGAAAAATAGAAACCCTATGCCATAGCATAGGGTTTTGAATAATTTTAAATTATACGATAAGATCACAGCTTCGTCAAGAAACTTTTCAGCTCCTCCACCCCTGCACCAATCAACGTACTTTTCTTTTCTTTCGTTAGTTCTTCTTTAATACTCTCCGGCACTTCAACTGTTTGCCCTATCACCGGTTCAACCACATCATAGAATTTTACCGGATGTGCTGTTTCTAAAAAAATACCTTTATCATTAGCGTTCAGCTGCAGATAATCTTCCAACGCCCTGTAAGCTACTGCGCCGTGCGGATCGCACAAATAATTATGTTCGTTATAAACAGCAAGTAAAGTTTCCCTTGTTACTGCATCCGTTACACTACAGCTACTTACTTTGGCAGTAAGACTACTAAACTGCTGTTGAAAAATTTCCATGATACGTACAAAATTACTGGGGTCACCAACATCCATAGCGTTACTTATGGTAGCAACCGCTTTTTTAGGCTGATAGTTTTGTGTAGCAAAATATTGCGGCACTATATCGTTGGCATTGGTGGCGGCAATAAAATGTTTTACAGGCAAGCCTGATGCGTTGGCCAACAATCCTGCACAAATATTTCCGAAGTTGCCACTGGGCACACAAACAACTGGTGGATTGTTTTTTTCTATCCATTGTTTGTAAGCAAAGAAATAATAAAACTGCTGCGGTAACCACCGGGCAACATTGATTGAATTAGCAGAGGTGAGAAATAATTTTTTATTTAATTCTTCATCTAAAAAAGCAGCTTTCACCATTTGCTGGCAATCGTCAAAATTGCCATCCACTTCCAGAGCATGAATATTATTACCGAGTGTGGTAAGTTGTTTTTCCTGCACACTGCTTACTTTGCCTGAAGGATATAATATCACCACATCAACGCCTTCCACATTATAAAATCCATTAGCAACTGCACCTCCTGTATCGCCGCTGGTGGCTACTAACACCGTTACTTTTTTATCCCCACCCTTTACAAAATGCCCCAGGCAACGGCTCATAAACCTTGCACCAATATCTTTAAACGCTAATGTAGGGCCATGATATAATTCCAACGAAAAGATATCTTCAGTAACTTTTACCAATGGAATTGGAAAGTTTACTGTTTCCTTTACGATAGTATACAGATCACTTTCATGAATAGCATTACCCACATAAGGCCTGATCACTTCAAAAGCAATGTCTTCATTACTGATGTTTTCTATACCGGTAATTAATTCTTTTTTCACCTGCGGAATAGTTTCAGGGAAATATAATCCTTTATCCGGCGCCTGCCCATTAATGGTAGCGTCTTTAAAATTTACACCAGGTGATTTTTTATTTAAACTGTAAAAATTCATTTTAAATTAGTTAACTGGTTTATTGGTTAATTAGTTTACTGGTTATCTGGTTTAGAAGTTTAGGGTTTAGAGTTTAGAGGCTTAGTTATTCGTCTCAAATTACATATTCACCATTGACGACTCACCATTCACGCCTCACTACTTACAACCTTCACCCCCTCCGTATTCACTGTGGTAACATGCGTATGATAATCCACCCCTATTTTATCGTAAATATTTTTCATGATCTGCTCTACATTTTTTGCAGTGTGTTCTTCTTTACTCAACATAAAGACAGAAGGGCCACTACCACTAATACCACCGCCCAAAGCGCCGGCTTCTTTACATTGTTGTTTCACTTCATCAAAACCGGGAATTAAAATACTGCGGATAGGTTCAATGATCACATCTTCCAAACTACGACTGATAAGCTCATAATCATTTTGTAAAAAGCCAGCCACTAATCCTGCAATATTGCCCCATTGTTTTATGGCATCTTTTAATTGTACTTCTTTACGTAATATTTGTCTTGCATCAGATGTTTTTACTTCTATCTGCGGATGTACGACGGTTACATACATCGGCGGCGCAGATAAAGGAATAATATCCAAAGGAAAAATAGATCGTATCAATGTTACACCACCATAAATACAAGGTGTTATATTATCAGCATGCTTTACTCCACTGGCCACTTTTTCACCATTCATGGCAAAGCGCACCAGGTCTTGTTTAGTGAAATGATTATTGAGTAAATGATTTGCTCCCACTACTGCACCTGCAGAGCTGGCAGCGCTGGAACCCAATCCACTACCGGGTTTGATGATCTTATTAATGGTAAGATCAAAACCAATTGACGCATCGCCGTATTCTTCCATTAATGCCAGCAATGCTGCACCTGCTACATTTTTTGCAGGTTCTTCGGGCAGGTTGTAGGCATCAATATGTTTTATTCTTAAGCCGGGTTCTTTACTCAGCGTCAACTCCATTTCATCCTGTGGATGATTGAGTGCCAGGCCGAGAATATCAAAACCGCAAACAAGATTTGCAATTGTTGCAGGAGCTAAAATTTTGACGGTGTTCATTTACCAGATTATTTAACAGTACTAATTACTTGTAGCATTACTTTGTTTGCAGGGTTGGCCACGCTTAAGGAGTGACTCAACCCGGCTGCTTAATTATGTGTTGCCCTGATGATATCTGCAAATACACCACTTGCGGTTACTTCAGCACCGGCGCCGGCGCCTTTCACTACCATGGGTTGCTGCGGATAACGATTAGTGTAAAATAAAACAATATTATCCTTTCCGTACAAATGGTAAAAATCATGTTCAGGATTTATATGCTGAAGCCCCACAGCAGCTTTTCCATTTTCGTAAGATGCTACAAATTTTAATTTATTTCCTTTGGCTGCCGCTTCTTCATAAATGGCTTTAAAATGCGCTTCTTCTTTTTCCATTGCTGCATAAAAATTGTCTACAGAACCCTGCATACAACTTTCGGGCATAAAGGAATTGTTAGCAATATCATCCATTTCAATTGTTTCACCACTTTCCCTGGCTAAGATCATGATCTTACGCATCACATCTTTACCACTCAGATCTAAACGTGGGTCAGGCTCAGTATATCCTTCGTCCTGCGCCTGCTTAACAACAGAGGCAAATGATTTTTTGCCATCGTAATTATTAAACACAAAATTTAATGTACCGCTGAGTACCGCCTGCATTTTATTTATCTTATCGCCGCTGCTGATAAGATCGTTTAATGTACCTATGATGGGCAGGCCTGCGCCTACATTTGTTTCAAACAAAAACTTAGCGTTGTATTCCCTGGCGCTTTCTTTTAATTGCTGGTAATAAGTATACGATGAAGAACAGGCTACTTTATTACAGGCTACCACAGCAATACTTTTCTGCAATAATTTATTGTAGCAGGTAGCTACCACATCGCTTGCGGTAACATCTACAAAAATAGTGTTGCGTAAATTTTTGGCGATAATTGTATCAATGTATCCTTCAATAGTATTAGCTGGTGCTTCTGCTAATAATGCCTGCCAGTTATTTAAATCAATGCCTTCATCATTTAGTAAAGCTTTTTTACTATTGGCCAATCCTACAATTTTTACATTCAGGCGATTGCTGTTCTTTAAAAAATCTAATTGCTGATTTAACTGCGCTAATAATTTACTACCTACATTTCCTGCTCCTGCAATAAAAACATTCACTTGCTTGTAAGTAGTTTCAAAAAATGCTTCGTGTAAAACGTTCACTGCTTTGGTAACATCACTTAATGCAATTACAGCAGAAATATTTCTTTCAGAAGAACCTTGTGCAATAGCACGGATGTTAACACCATTTTTTCCCATGGCGCTAAACATTTTTCCTGCAATACCGGTATGGCTTTTCATGTTGTCGCCTACCACAGCCACAATAGCCAGATCGTTTTCAACAAACAGCGGTTCTACTTTTTTAGTTTCTATCTCATAGGCAAAAGCCGCATCCACAGCCTGTTTGGCTATTGCTGCATTTGCTGCATCAACAGCTACACAAATAGAATGTTCAGAAGAACTTTGTGTAATTAAAATTACATTGATCTTGTAATTAGCCAATGCTTCAAATAATCTTTTACTAAAACCGGGAATGCCTACCATCCCACTTCCTTCCAAACTCAGCAATGAAATTTTATTGATGCTGGAAATACCACGGATGGCACTACCATTGGTCATCGATTCATTTTGAATTACAGTGCCTTCATCTTCCGGGGCAAAAGTGTTTTTGATCCATACCGGAATATTTTTACTCATCACCGGCTGAATAGTGGGCGGATAAATTACTTTAGCACCAAAATGTGATAACTCCATCGCTTCCTGGTAAGAAATTTTAGGGATTAATTTTATGTTGGTCACAATTCTTGGATCTGCAGTCATCATCCCCGAAACATCAGTCCATATTTCCAACACTTTTGCATCCACTGCACCTGCAATGATAGCTGCGGTGTAATCAGAACCGCCTCTTCCTAAAGTTGTGGTGGTACCATTGGTATCTGCCGAAATAAAACCCGGCAAAAGATATAATGGAGAACTGGCTGCAGTAAAATAATTGTTTATAGCAATATTCGTTTTCGTAAAATCAACCAACGCAGCACCAAAATTGCTATCAGTTTGTATCAGTTCCCTGGAATCTTTCCACGCTACATCTAAACCTGCAACTTTTAATTTGGCTGCGATGATATGAGAAGAAAGCAATTCGCCATAGCTTACAATTTTGTCTTTGGTGCGTTCTGATAATTCGCCTAATAAAAAAATACCATTGCAGATATCTTCTATCTCGTTACACATTTTTTTTACCGCACTTAATACACTGCTTTGCTGCGTAACCGGTATTAGTTCTTTTACAGTATTTAAATGGCGCAATTCTATTTCCTGTAAAATGGTTTTGTACAATTCGTTACCTGCTGCGGCAAGGTGGGCACATTGCAGCAACAGGTCTGTAATACCGCCCAGTGCCGAAACTACGACTGCCGCTTTTCCGTTACCGGCTTTGCCTTTTACAATTTCCACTACCTTATTGATATTTTCTGCGGATGCTACCGAACTGCCTCCGAATTTTATTACCTGCATTGTTTATTTTTTAATGATATAGAATAGTTTTCTTTTAGAAAACAGCTTAAGCCCAAGTGATGATATGAAAATGTGCAACCCTTAAAGGGTTGTAATAGTAAAAATTGTAGTACCACAAATAGTAAGCACTATCTTTGAGAGGGGAGCAATATGAGAATTATTGTATTTCATCTGAATAGAACGCAAAGATATAAAAAATGATTGGATATTATCAAAAAATATTTCATCTTTGTTAACCGATTGCTGCCATTTTCATCATTTTTTTGAATATTTAACATAGAATAGTATGGATCACCACAGTTCCCGGGGTTTGCAGCAGTTTAATAACAACGTAGGCATTAAATTTCAGTTGTACAACAGCCTTTTTTCGTCGCTTCCTTTTCACCGCATTGAAAAGACAGGTATTTATTTATCGGTACTGCTGAGTAATTGCGAAGAAGGGTTTAAAAAGAAAATGAACCCCACCGATATTATTGATGATTTTTTTGAAAAACATACCACATTTAAAACAGAAAAGGAAAAACTGGACATGCTGTTCAGGATCATCCAGTTTGTAGAACGACAGGTGGTTTTATTTGATGCATTGGAAGATGCTGCATTTACTGACGTAAAAGATATGGCGGGAGCAGGCACTTTAAAACAATTAGAACTGGAAGTAATAAAAAACAATAAAGAGAAAGAACTGGAAAAAAAATTAAAAGATTTTTCTGTTCAGCTGGTACTAACGGCGCACCCTACCCAATTTTATCCGGGTACAGTTTTGGGCATCATTAACGACCTTAGTAAAGCATTATCAGAAAATGATGCGGCCAAGATCAATATCTATTTACAACAATTGGGCAAAACGCCTTTTTTACAAAAGCAAAGGCCTACTCCTTTTGATGAAGCCATCAGCTTAATATGGTATTTAGAAAATGTATTTTACCAGGCCGCAGGCAGGATAACATCTTTTTTAAAAAACCAGTTTAATGATGCGCTGCCAAAAAACAAATCGATCATCAACATGGGTTTTTGGCCAGGCGGCGACAGGGATGGCAACCCGTTTGTAACTGCAGAAATTACATTAAAAGTTGCTCATGCTTTAAGAGGCAGTATTATTAAATGCTATTATCTGGATATAAGAAGAATCAAGCGCAGGCTGACTTTCAAGGGTATTGATGTTATTTTGAACGGCCTAGAAAAACAACTGTACGATAATATTTTTATTCCCGGTTATCAAACCGAACTGAGTAAGGAATATATTTTAGATGAACTGAACAAAATTAAAGAGATCATCATTTACCAGCACAACGGCTTATTCCTTCACCTGGTAAATAACCTCATTAATAAAGTAAATGTTTTTGGTTTACACTTTGCATCGCTGGATATCAGGCAGGAAAGTACCGTACACAATACCGTGCTGGAAGCAATACATGGTGAGGCCTACAGCAAATTAAGTACTGCAGAAAAAATAAGCTTCTGTGTAAATGCTCCTGAGGTAATTGCAGAAAAAAATTATACCGATGCATTGGTACAGGATACAGTGACCAATCTTTATGGCATTAAAAAAGTACAACAACTAAATGGCGAAGCCGGATGTAACCGTTATATCATCAGCCAATGTAACAGCGCTTTAAATGTACTGGAAGTGTATGGCTTGTTTTTAAGCTGCGGCTGGAAGGCAGCAGCTTTAACTGTTGATATTGTTCCTTTATTTGAAACCATTGATGACCTGCAGCATGCTTCAGCTATCATGAATGAATTATACAGCAATGCTGAATACAGAAAATATTTAAAACTGAGAAATAACCGTCAGACGATTATGCTGGGGTTTAGTGATGGTACAAAGGACGGCGGTTACTTAATGGCCAACTTCAGTATTTATAAAGCTAAGGAAGCGCTTACCAAAATCTCTAAAGAATATCATATTGATGTGGTGTTTTTTGATGGCCGTGGCGGGCCACCGGCAAGAGGTGGTGGTAAAACGCACCAGTTTTATGCCAGTATGGGAAAGAATATCAGCAATAAAGAAATTCAGCTGACTATACAGGGACAAACCGTAAGTTCTAATTTTGGAACTATTGATTCTGCACAGTATAATATTGAGCAATTGATTCACGCAGGTATCAGCAATGATCTTTTCAGCAGCAAGGAAATTACATTACAACATGCCGAAGAAGACCTGCTGCTGCAATTAGCTGGTAAAAGCTTTGAAGCCTATGTAGAATTAAAAAACCATCCCGATTTTTTAGATTATTTATCGCATGTTAGTCCTGTAAAATTTTATAGTGAAACCAATATTGCCAGCAGGCCGAGTAAAAGAAACAGCGGCAGCAAACTAACTTTAAAAGACCTGCGTGCCATTCCTTACGTAGGCGCATGGGCGCAGTTAAAACAAAATGTAACGGGTTATTATGGCGTAGGCTCGGCATTGGCTGCTATGGAAAAGGCGGGTAAATTTTCACAGGTTAAAGAGCTGTACAGCAACTCTCTTTTCTTTAGAACATTGATGGATAATTGTGAGATGGCGATGAAGAAATGTTATTTTCCGTTAACCGAGTATTTAAGCAACGATAATAAGTACGGCGAAATATGGAATAAAATTTACCAGGAATATGAGCTCACTAAAAAATATGTATTGCAATTAAGTGGCAGCAATGAATTAATGAGTACTTATCCTGTTGATAGTTTATCTATCGCTATGAGGGAAAAAATTGTATTACCATTATTGACCATTCAGCAATATGCCATTAATAAAATGAGGGAGATGGATGAGCAACTGGTAAATTCTCCTGTGAAGGAAATTTATGAAAAGTTAGTGATCCGTTCTTCATTCGGTATTATTAATGCAGGAAGAAATTCGGCATAAAATAAAAAGGGCCCCTATAGAAATAGGAGCCCTTTTTAACGATTGCCTGCCATATAAAAAAAATATTACCACACTTCCTGTGTGGCAATTATTTCGATTTTATTTTTTGTTCCCCCGCTCTTCCGCCTCCACAGTGTAAGGCAATAAAAAAGAGGTTGAAATAAATCAACCTCTTAAGTCTATTTAATCTTGTATTTCTTTTTAGGAAGCTTTTACTGGAACTGATTTTTTTGCACCTTTAAATGCAGGAGCAACAATCAATACTATCAATAATGCTACGGATAATACTACGTTCATTGTTATAGGTTTTATTAATTAATAATTACCTGTACCAATGCACAAGAAATAAGCCAAGCGCTTTATTTTTTTCTAAACATGCCAAATCTCTTTTATATTATATTAATAAATATGCATTTCATCCCATCTCAATACTATCACTTCAAAAGATTTGTAAAAAACCTGTTTGCTTTATTTGGTTTTGTTAAAAAAATCCGACTTCATGTAAAGCATTAAGATTTGAAAAAACTAGAAAAAAATTACAATTTAAATATTATAATTTTCTTAAATAATGCCAAATTGTCGTTTTCAAATTCCTGAGTAGTAAAAGAAAAAAGCAGTAAAAAATTCTGGCTGCCATTTCTGCCAAAATAAAATGTCAGGTGATAACAGGCTTACTGAATTTATTAAAACAGAAATTACCCTGGATAATAGGGTAATTTCTGTTTTTCTATTTTGAATTTAAGCCTTTATTTATAAAACGTATTTCATATTGTCAAAGAGCAATCGGTTAACTTTGGATAACAGCAATTTTGAGAGTGCGTGAAATATTTGCAGGACCAGTTTAACTGCAATAACAAAAAATATACAGTATATAATTCCTCCAACAAACAAAGAGAACAGAAGAGATACCCGTATCATAAATTATTATTTTGCATTTACTAATCTTTATGCCGGCAGTTTAATCTACATAGGCCGCCACCCCATGTTCAAATACATCCAATCCACCTTCATTGGTTTCTGCTTCTTTTTCAACACGTAATTTCCATGGAGCAGGTAGTTTTTGAATAAGCCACATCATTACCAGGGCAATAAGGAATGTACCCGCTGCAATTGCAAGGTTGCCTACTACTTGTTTTACAAATAGATCAGTTCCGCCACCATAGAAAAGGCCTTTTAAAGGTGCTGAATCATCGGCCCCCGTTGGGCCAGTTACACCATATTTGCCACAGGCAAATAAACCTAGTGCCCATGTTCCCCAGATACCGCACATACCATGTACAGGAACAGCACCGATAGGATCATCAATTCTTAAATATTCCAATAACAGTGTAGATAGATAAACAACAATACCAGCGCCTGCTCCTATTAATACGGCACCCAATGTGGATACCCAATAGCACGGGCAGGTAATGGCAACCAAACCGCCCAGCAAACCATTAACGGTAAATCCTAGATCGAATTTCCCTTTGGTATCGCCAAACCATAAAGCTAAATACATAGCTACCATACCACCCGAACAGGCAGCCAATGTGGTATTAGTTGCCACACGGCCAATACCTTGCATATCAACTGCCGAAAGTGTACTGCCCGGGTTAAAACCGTACCAGCCAAACCATAATATAAATGCACCTACAGCGCCTAATGTTAAATTATGAGCCGGGGGCATACCTCCGCCATCACGTTTGAACACACGACCTAAACGTGGCCCTAACACGATTGCACCAGCTAAAGAAGCCATACCTCCAATTGTATGCACAACGGTAGAACCTGCAAAATCCCAGAAACCATAGACAGCTAAAAAGCCACCCGGCCCCCATGCCCAATGCCCGATGATTGGATAAATGAATCCGGTGATACCAATTGAATAAAGAATATCGCCACGGAAACTTGTGCGCCCGATCATAGCACCAGAAACGATGGTAGAACAGGTATCAGCAAATGCATACTGAAATATCCAATGCGCAATTACAGGAATACCCGTAGTTAAATATGTAGCAGGAGCTCCTTCTAAAAAGAACCAATGGTAACCGATAAATTTATTGCCTTCGCTGAACATGAACGCATACCCGATAGCCCAGAATAACAAGCCACAGAGGCAGGTATCAAAAATACATTCCATTAAAACGTTCACGGTTTCCCTTTTACGGGCAAAGCCTGCTTCTAACATTACAAAGCCTGCCTGCATACCAAATACTAAAAATGCAGCCACTAGTGTCCAGATGGTATTGGCTGTATTCATCAGCATGGTTTCATGCGGTGTATAAGTATCCTGTGCAGAGGCAGTAGTGCCCAATAAATTAGGCAGCATTACTTTTATTAGAAAAACTAAGATTAATACACCAATAATTTTCCCCGTAAACAAGGCTAAAGCCATTCTGCCTTTTTCCTTACGGGTAAGCTTTATCATTGGAGCTGAAACATTCTGATTTCCGCGGATAAAAATTTTGTTGAGGTTCATGTTTTATAATTTAAAATGTAAAAAAAAATTGTGTTTGGTGGTTTTTTCTTTTTACAAAAAATAAATTCTAAAACTTGTATACTGCAGCTACCAAAGCAGTGGCAGTAGATTTGGTACCAGACCCATTACTCTTTAGGAAAATATTACTTTGTGCAGATTCAAATCTTAATTCAGGAATAATTGTAAGGGGACCTACTTTACAGTTTACGGAAAGGGTATTAGCGAAAATGCTTTTAGTACCATAATAAATAGTTTTGCTATCGCTGATAATTTCACTTCTTAATGTAATACCTGTTTTAGCAGAAGGATCAAAGTTCAGATATAATGCATTACCGATCCAGCTGCCACTGCTTCCGCTAACCGGTTTTCTTGATTGTACAGTTCCATTATAACCAATATTAAATTTGCTACTAACGGTACCGAGTACCACTAAATCAATTTGATTCAGTGATTTTAATCCACTTGGATTATTACCGGCATCAGAACCACCAAATCCAGAGTAGTTAAGGTAGAATTTTAATTTGCCGTTTTTTGTACCGCCACTAAACTGAGCAATTAAATTCTTTACACTGGTTGTAGCAGTTGTTTGATCGGTATAGTTTGTTACACCAATCATAAATGCAACCGGTCCTGCAGTAATATCTGCTTTTAATCCGGTATGAAAAAATGGCCCGTTGGTAAACATATAACTCATACTGTAGTTTCTGTTTAACGGAGCATCTAACAATTCGTATCCTACGTGAGTGGCAAATTTACCAGCAGTAAATTTTACTTTTGAAGACGGGGCATAAGTAATATAAGCCTGTTTAATTGCGGCTAATGATAAAAAACCATTTTTATCAGATCCGGTTCCAACATTATCGTTGCCATCGTTATAAGAAAACTCCTCTGCCCTGCGGCCAAAACCTAAATCAACAGTGGCACCCACCTTGCCAGACATAGCCGTTGCATCGGCTCTTAAAGAAGCCATGCCTAATTCAAAAGAACTCTGCGAATTGGTAAAGCTGGTGTAGTTGTTGGTTTTTCCTGCAAAATTGTAACGGTAGTAACCGTCAACTGAGCCTGAAAAAGCAAGGGTTTTTGTAGAATCCTGGGCACTTAGGGCATTAAATGCCAGGACAGCGATTGCTGCCAAAGAAATTTTTCTTAACATTGTAATTGATTTTAATTATTAAATAAGAGGTACAACCAATGAACTTTGTCCAGAAGCTCATATTATGGTTGTACCTTTTTTTATTCCGTTCTTATTAATCTTCTGCAAGAGTCTCTTTAATACCACCATCGGTTTGCACCAATAATGTACCCTGCGTATAATTTTCGTTGTGTTGAGAAGCATCCAGGCCAAGTAATTCTTCTTCCTGGCTAACACGTATTGGTAAAATGAAATTGATAAATTTAAATATTAAGAACGATACTGTAAAGCTATATGCCACTACAATTGCCAGGCCTTTAAGTTGTGTAAGGAAGAACGTAGTACCTCCATATAATAACCCATCAGCACCTGCTGAGTTTACAGATTTAGTTGCAAAAACACCTGTAAGGATCATACCTACCATACCACCAAGACCATGACATGGAAACACATCTAACGTATCATCCAATTTTGATTTTGATTTGTAATACACTGCAACATTAGAAATAATGGCGGCTACAAAACCAATAAAAATACTTTGAGGAATTGCAACAAAACCTGCAGCAGGAGTAATAGCCACAAGGCCAACTACCGCACCAATACAAAACCCCAATACTGATGGTTTTTTCCCTTTTAATACATCAAAGAACATCCAGCTTAAACCAGCAGCAGCAGCAGCAGTATTGGTAGTAGCAAATGCTGAAACCGATAAAGTAGTTGCACCTAATGCAGAACCTGCATTAAAACCAAACCAACCAAACCACAGTAAACCTGTTCCTATCAATACATAAGGAATATTAGCAGGTGGAATTTCTTTCTGATCGATATGAGATTGTCTTCTTTTTAACACCAAAGCACCTGCTAAAGCCGCACAACCAGCAGATATATGTACCACTGTACCACCTGCAAAATCAAGAACACCCCATTTAAATAAAAAGCCTTCAGGGTTCCATGTCCAGTGCGCCAAAGGTGCATAAACTAATAAGCTGAACAATACTATAAACAGAATGTAAGCTGTAAATTTTATACGCTCTGCTACGGCACCAACCACTAAACCTGGTGTAATAACCGCAAACATTAATTGAAATAATGCAAATAATAAAAGAGGGATTGTTAGAGGAGCTGTTGCGCCGGGAAGAATTGGGGCACCGGATGCAACACCTTTAAAGAAAAGATGTGTCATTGGATTACCAATAAAACCGCCGATGGTTGGGCCAAAACAAAGGCTGTAACCAACTACTACCCAAAGTACACTAACCACACCAGCAGCTACAACACTTTTAATCATAGTGCTGATCACATTTTTTCTATGCACCATACCGCCATAGAAAAATGCTAAACCAGGAGTCATTAAGAAAACAAGCGCTGTTGCAACTATTATCCAGGCAACATCCGCACCGTTAAATTTACCATCATCAAAGTTGGGTAAAGACGGAATAAAGATTGCTCCTACGGCAACAATTGCCAGGATAAAGAAGGGAGCTAATTTTGCTAAACTCAGATTTTTCATGCTTGTTTTGCTTTTATATTATTAAATAATAAATGTGTTATGCTTTAAACAAATATATAGATAATTGTTACAAATATCATATTTTTTCAAGTTTTTTTTTAAACAATTAGAAAAAAATCAATTGCAAACGTTCTCAATTCATATTATTTGATAGATTTTATCAAAAAAGTATAAGATATTTTATTTTATAATGTGTTTTTTATGCTAAAAAAAACCTTTGCCGGAAAAGGCAAAGGAAATATTGTTTAGATAATATAAACGCAGTTTTATTTTAAAAAGCTATCTTTTGTTTCCAGTAATGAAGTGCCCATCAAAAATTCATCCACTTTCCTGGCACATTCTCTGCCCTCGCTTATAGCCCAAACCACTAAAGATTGTCCGCGGCGCATATCTCCGGCAGTAAATATTTTAGGAATATTGGTTTGATAAGCGGCCTCAGTTGCTTTTACATTTCCTCTTTCGTCCAGTTCAATTTCCAGCTGCTGTACCAGCCCTTCATATTGCGGATGTAAAAATCCCATGGCTAAAAATGCCAGTTCGCAAGGGATCTCTCTTTCGCTATCAGTTCTTTCTACAAATTTTGCCGGCCTGCCATCTTCAGTTATCTGCCATTCCAGGTTAACAATCTTCAATGCCTTTAAATTGCCGTTGCCGTCGCCTATAAACTCTTTTGTAGCGATGGCCCAGTTTCTGTCGGCTCCTTCTTCATGAGAAGAAGAAGTTTTTAAGGTCATCGGATATGTTGGCCATGGCATAAATGCTGTTCTGCTTTCGGGCGGCTTAGGCAATAACTCAAATTGAGTAACCGATTTTGCTTTTTGGCGATTGGAAGTTCCCACGCAATCACTCCCGGTATCTCCTCCCCCAATTACCACTACATTTTTGTTGCCGGCTAAAATATCTTCTACACCAACTTCCCTGCCTGATACTCTTTTATTTTGTTGTTTTAAAAAATCCATGGCGAAATGAACGCCTTTCAATTCTCTGCCCGGTATCTTTAAATCTCTTGGAATAGTAGAACCTCCTGCTAATACAATTACATTAAACTCTCTCAACAACTCATTAATATTTACATCAACACCCACATTGGCATTGCAACGAAATACCACACCTTCTTCTTCCATTAATTTTATTCTCCTGTCGATCACCCATTTTTCCAATTTAAAATCAGGAATACCATAGCGCAATAAACCACCCGGTGCATCATCTCTTTCAAATACCATTACATAGTGGCCGGCATAGTTCAGTTGTGCTGCAGCAGCCAAACCAGAAGGACCGCTACCTATCACTGCAATTTTTTTACCGGTGCGTACAATTGACTTTTTGGGTTGCACAAAACCTTTATCAAAAGCAATTTCAATAATATGCTTTTCAATTTCTTCAATAGTAATAGCAGGTTGATTGATACCTAACACACATGCTGATTCGCATGGTGCAGGACAAATTCTCCCGGTAAACTCAGGGAAATTATTGGTAGAAGAAAGAATATCATAGGCTTCTTTCCATTCTTTACGATACACGGCATCGTTAAATTCCGGAATGATATTACCCAGCGGGCAACCATTATGACAGAAGGGTACACCACAATTCATGCATCGTCCCGATTGTTCATTCAACTTTTCATCTGTATACCGCTGAATGAATTCGTTGTAATCAGTTAACCTTTCTTCCACTTTTCTTTTTGTTGGAAGCTCTCTCGTAAATTCCAAGAAACCTGTTGGTTTTCCCATTGTAATATTTGTTGTTTGTTGTTAGTTGTTTATTTTTTGGTAAGACGACTTTAAGAAACCAGTTTCCCTATTTTTATACGGTTTGATCAGTTCCCTGATAGCCAATCATACACTTCAATCTTCGTAAGCGTGGCTCTCCATGCTTTTTACCGCCGGGTGAGCCACTCTTTAAGGAGTGACCCACCCTTGCATATTATTTACCCACCTGCTCTTTTACCTTTCTTCCTGCCAAAGCTTTTTTATAATCAGCCGGAAACACTTTTACAAAATTTTTCAGCTGATTCTCTAAATCATTCAACACAAATTTTGCTACAGTACTTTGTGTATAGTCGTAATGCCTTTGTATCATTGCCTGCAGGAATGGTACATCTTCTTCTGCTACCGGATCAAGATCTACCATTTCTTTATTGCATAAATTTTCAAACTGGTGTTGCACATCGTATATATATGCAATACCGCCACTCATGCCTGCTGCAAAGTTTCTTCCGGTTGCACCAAGGATAATAACATTACCTCCCGTCATGTATTCGCAACCGTGATCTCCCACTCCTTCCACCACTACATTAGCACCACTGTTACGTACACCAAAGCGTTCTCCTGCTTTACCTCTTATAAAAGCTTCGCCATCGGTAGCGCCATAAAAAGCCACATTGCCAATAATGCTGTTTTCTTCAGGCACAAAACCGGCATCTTTTGACGGATACACAATTAATTTAGCTCCACTCAATCCTTTGCCAAAATAATCATTGGCATCACCTTCCAGCTCCAGCGTAACACCTTTGGTATTGAATGCGCCAAAGCTTTGTCCCGCTGTACCGTTAAATTTAAAGTGTATGGTTTCTTCAGGTAACCCGGCCGCTTTATAAATCTTAGTGATCTCGTTAGATAAAATGGTACCGGCTGTTCTATCCGTATTTTTTATATCGAATGCAGCAGTAACTTTTTCTTGCTTTTCCAAAGCAGGTTTTGCAGCTTCTAACAATTTCCAATCCAATACTTTTTCTAATTCATGATCCTGCTGCTCCATGTTATATAAACCGGTGTATGCAGAAGCTGGTTCTTTATACAAAATGGCAGACAGGTCGAGATTATTATATTTCCAGTGCTGGATATTTTCTTTTTGCTCCAAACATTCTGCCTGGCCCACCATTTCGTTAATGGTTCTGAAACCGAGTTCCGCCATGATCTCTCTTAATTCCTGTGTTAAGAATTTAAAGAAGTTCACTACGTGATCTGCATTACCGGTAAAACGTTTTCTTAATTCAGGGTCCTGTGTAGCCACACCAACCGGGCAGGTGTTTAAATGACATTTACGCATCATGATACAACCTTCAACAACTAATGCTGCAGTTGCTACTCCCCATTCTTCTGCACCCAATAAAGTTGCAATAGCAATATCTCTTGCAGTCTTCATTTGTCCATCAGCCTGCAACACTACACGGCTGCGTAATTTATTTTTTACCAGGGTTTGATGTGATTCTGCCAAACCTAGCTCCCACGGTAACCCTGCATGTTTAATAGAACTTATCGGAGAGGCACCGGTACCGCCATCAAAACCAGAAATTAAAACCACATCTGCCTTTGCTTTGGCAACACCTGCAGCAATTGTGCCAACGCCTGCTTTACTTACCAGTTTTACATTGATCCTTGCGGCACGGTTAGCATTTTTAAGATCGAAAATCAATTGTGCCAGGTCTTCAATAGAATAAATATCATGGTGCGGTGGCGGAGAAATTAATCCCACACCTGGTGTAGCATGACGCACTTTACCAATCCAGTCATCTACTTTATGCCCGGGTAACTGTCCACCTTCACCTGGCTTTGCGCCTTGTGCCATTTTAATTTGTAATTCATCCGCTTCAGTTAAGTACAAACTGGTTACACCAAATCTTGCTGATGCTACTTGCTTGATTGCAGAACGCATAGAATCTCCGTTGGCCAGTTTATCATAACGCCTGTCATCTTCTCCACCCTCGCCGGTATTGCTTTTACCGCCAAGGCGGTTCATGGCAACAGCCAACGTGGTATGCGCTTCCCAACTGATGGAACCAAAGCTCATGGCGCCGGTTGCAAAACGTTTGTAAATATTTTCAGCAGGTTCTACTTCATCAATTGAAATAGAAGGCCTGTTCTTTTTAAATTGAAACAAACTCCTTAGCGTAGCCGCTTTTTCACTCTGGTCGTTTACATGCTTCGTATATTTTTTAAACGTAGCATAGTCATTCATCTTCGTTGAATATTGCAACAGGTGAATGGTAGTTGGATTAAATAAATGAAATTCCCCTTTACGTTTCCATTGGTAAATTCCCCCTACCGGCAATCTATCAACAGGAATATTCTTTTTGCTAAAGGCTTGCAGATGTTTCGCCAGCGCTTCTTTTGCAATGCCATCTAATGTAACACCATCAATACGGCTTACGGCACCCGTGAAATATTTATCTACCACATCTCTGTGCAAACCTAATATTTCAAAAATCTGTGCCCCCTGGTAGGATTGCAATGTAGAGATACCCATTTTAGAGAACACTTTCAATAAACCATCACAAACTGCTTTGATATAATTTTTACGCAGGTCTCTCCATTCCAGGTCAGTTTTAATAACACCACTGACTTTCATGTTCCTGATCGCCGCCATTGCTAAGTAAGGATTGATTGCTGTAGCACCAAAACCCAGCAAACATGCAAAGTGATGTACTTCCCAAACATCACCTGCTTCTACCACAATACCAACTTGTCCACGTAAACCTTTACGGATCAAATGATGATGGACTGCGGCTGTGGCTAACAGTGATGGTATAGCAACGTGATCGCTATCAACAGCACGGTCGCACAAAATCAAAACTTCAAAACCATCATGCACGGCATCTTCCGCATAGCGGCACAATCTTTCCAAACCTCTTTGTAAAGAGCCTGGTTTTTCATCAGCACGGAAATACGTCTGCAAAGTTTTTGCCTGGAAAATCCCGGTATCAATACTTCTTAGTTTCTCTAATTCGGTACTGGTTAATATCGGCTGCTTTAATGCTACGGTATGGCAATGCTCAGGGCTTTCATCTAGTAAATTACCATTGTTACCCACAAATGTTGCCAGGCTCATTACCAATCTTTCTCTTATCGGATCGATCGGCGGATTAGTAACCTGTGCAAATAATTGTTTGAAATAAGAACTTAAATGTTGCGGCTGATCACTCAATACAGCTAATGGCACATCAGTACCCATTGAGCCAATAGGTTCTTTACCATCCAAAGCCATTGGCTTTAAAATAGTATCAATATCTTCTGTAGAATAACCAAATGCTTTTTGATATTTTAAAATAGAAGCATCAGATAAATGCGTAAAAGAAACTCTTGGTTCTTCAATTTCTTCTAAACGTATTTTATATTGATTCAGGTAATCGCCATAAGGTTTCTGGCTGCAGATTTTTTGTTTCAATTCATCATCGCTGATGATCCTTCCCTGCTCCATATCCACCACAAACATTTTACCTGGTTGCAGCCTTCCTTTTTCTTTAATTAATTTCTGATCAACAGGCAATGCCCCGGTTTCGCTGGCCATGATAACCCTGTCATCGGTAGTAACACAATATCTTGAAGGACGTAAACCATTTCTATCTAATGTTGCGCCAATTATTTTTCCATCAGTAAATGAAATAGATGCCGGTCCGTCCCATGGTTCCATGATTGATGCATAGAATTCATAGAAAGATTTTTTTACCGGATCCATATCTTCATTACCATCCCATGCCTCTGGAATCAGCATCATCATTACATGTGGTAAGCTTCTGCCGCATAATAATAATAACTCGATCATATTATCTAAGCAAGCAGAATCGGATTGCTGGCTGGTTACAACCGGCAATAACATTTCCATTTCTTCTTTACTGAAAAAAGTAGAAGTAAATTCATGTTCGCCTGCTTTCAACCAGTTAATATTCCCTTGTAAAGTATTGATCTCTCCATTATGTGCAATGTAGCGGAATGGTTGCGCTAATTTCCAGGAAGGAAAAGTATTGGTTGCAAAACGTGAATGCACCAAACCAAAAGCACTTACCACTCTTTTATTACTCAGATCAGGAAAATAATTTCTTACCTGCGTACTGGTCAATTGCCCTTTGTAAACAATGGTTTTGTAAGACAAAGAAGCAATGTAAAAACCAATAGCATCTTTTCTTACTGTACTATTAATAGTGTGCGTTGCATAATTACGCAACACAAAAAGTTTGCGTTCAAATTCATCAGCATTTTTCACATTATCCGGACAGGCAATAAATACGTGTTCCATTTCAGGTTCTACGCTTAAAGCTGTAGGGCCAATGTTTTCTGTATTTACAGGCACTTTTCTATAAGCAAGAATTTCCATGCCCAATTTTTCAGCGGCCCTGTTAAATACTGCACGGCATTCTTCACGCAATCTTATTTCTCTTGGAAAAAACATTACGCCTACCCCGTACTTACCAAATGGAGGTAGATGAACGCCTAATTTAATGCATTCATCAAAAAAGAATTCATGTGGCATTTGTAACATAATACCTGCACCATCGCCTGAATTATTTTCGCAACCACATGCACCACGATGTTCCATGTTTTCCAACACCGTTAATGCGTCAGCAATATGCTGGTGCGATTTGTTGCCTTTTATATTGGCAACAAAACCTATACCGCAGGCATCATGCTCGTATCGTTCATCATACAAGCCTTTGTTGGCATTAACCGATGTAGCATTGTTTAACATTGCTGTCTTTTTTTGTTCGTTCATTTTTGTTAAGCAGTTTTATTGTTAGCCAAACTTCTATAGCAAGCAATCGTTACTCTTCGCTTGGATGGGCCACCCCAATAAGGGTGGCTCACCCAGTTTTGTTATCTCCGGGTGAGCCACTCTTTAAGGAGTGACCACCCTATTTTCTTATTGCCGGGTGAGCCACTCTTAAGGAGTGACCCACCCTTGCATTATACTAAATATCCAAATGCATTATCACCGCTTTTCAACTCGGTATAATTGATATGGTATTGATTTAAATTTTTCAACAACAAATCATAATCTTCCCTGGTCTTTAATTCAATGCCTACTAATGCAGGGCCGGTTTCTTTATTATGCTTCTGCATGTATTCAAAACGGGTGATATCATCATTCTCTCCCAACACATGATTTACAAATTCTTTTAAAGCACCGGGCCGTTGTGCAAAACGTACCAGGAAGTAATGTTTTAATCCTTCGTATTGCAGGCTGCGTTCTTTTATTTCCTGCATACGGTCAATATCATTGTTACTGCCGCTTACAATACATACTACATTCTTACCCTTTATTTCTGCTGCATAATCATCTAAAGCTGCAATGCTTAATGCACCTGCAGGTTCTGCAACAATCGCATCTTCATTGTATAATTTTAAAATTGTGGTACATACTTTTCCTTCAGGTACTAAATGCATATCATCCAATACATCTTTGCAAATAGAAAAAGTAATTTCACCCACACGTTTTACAGCAGCGCCATCAACAAATCTTTCTATATTATCCAGCGTAACAGGATGCCCTGCTTTCAATGCTTCAAACATACTGGGAGCACCTTCCGGCTCCACACCAATAATTTTTGTTTTAGGTGAGAAGGTTTTAAAATAAGTTCCCACACCTGCACTTAAACCACCGCCACCAACGGGCATAAATAAAAAATCAACATCCGATTGGTCTTCTAAGATTTCCACACCAACGGTTCCCTGTCCTTCAATAATTTTATAATCATCAAATGGCGGAATAAAAGTCATGCCATTTTCTTCGGTATATTTTTTTGCAGCAATCGCACAATCATCAAATGTATCTCCTACTAATTTTACGGTAAGCTTATCTTCGCCAAACATTTTTGTCTGGGTAATTTTTTGATTGGGTGTTATCACCGGCATAAACACTACGCCATTAGTATTTAACTTTTTGCAACTGTACGCAAACCCTTGCGCATGGTTGCCTGCACTGGCGCATACCACACCACGTTGTAATTGATCGGGAGATAAGCTACTCATCATATTGTAAGCGCCACGTAATTTGTATGAACGTACCACCTGCAGATCTTCCCTCTTTAAAAAAATATTACATTGATATTTTTTTGAAAGATTCAGATTAAAGGTTAATGGCGTTCTGTTCACCACGCTTTTTAAACGTTGTGCAGCGTCTGCAAAATTCAATATCGTGTTCACTGTTGTATCCATGGTGTTAAGCATTAGTGCTTATAGATTTCATAGCTGTCATCGCTTCTCTTAATTGAGTACCGATCTTTTCTACAGGGTGAGAACGTAAAATTTTATTTACCGCAATTAAAGTTTTATTATCCACGCTACCATCCTTGCCTGTATTGTAGTTTTTGCCAATTACATCGGTATCTATCTTACTCATAAAATCAGCCAGCAATGGTTTACAGGCATGATCAAATAAGTAACAACCATATTCAGCTGTATCAGAAATCACCCTGTTCATTTCAAATAATTTTTTACGGGCAATGGTATTAGCGATCAATGGCGTTTCGTGTAAAGATTCATAGTAAGCCGATTCTTCTTTGATACCTGCTTCCACCATTGTTTCAAAAGCTAATTCCACACCGGCACGTATCATGGCAACAAATAATAAACAGTTGTCAAAATATTCCTGCTCACCAATCTTCACATCACCTGCAGGTGTTTTTTCAAAAGCAGTTTCCCCGGTTGCAGCACGCCATGCCAATAAATTTTTATCGCCGGCAGCCCAGTCTTCCATCATTGTTTTGCTGAACTCACCGCTCATGATATCGTCCTGGTGTTTTTGAAACAACGGACGCATGATAGTTTTCAATTCTTCGGATAATTCAAAGGCTTTTATTTTTGCAGGGTTAGATAACCTGTCCATCATGGCAGTAATACCACCTTGCTTTAACGCTTCCGTAATTACTTCCACACCATACTGTACCAGCTTAGAAGCATAGCCTTTATCAATTCCTTTTTCTACCATTTTATTAAAACAAAGTATAGAGCCTGTTTGCAACAAACCGCATAAAATAGTTTGTTCGCCCATCAGGTCAGATTTTACTTCCGCCACAAATGAAGAGCGCAATACACCAGCTTTATGTCCACCTGTTCCTGCTGCATACGCTTTGGCTTGCTCCAACCCTTTTCCTTCAGGATCATTTTCGGGATGCACTGCAATTAATGTAGGTACACCAAAGCCACGTACATATTCTGCACGAACTTCTGAACCCGGACATTTTGGTGCTACCATTATTACGGTAAGATCTTTACGTATCTGTGTTCCTTCTTCAACAATATTAAAACCATGAGAGTAAGAAAGCGTAGCTCCTTTTTTCATCAACGGCATTACTGCCGCAACAACAGCTGTGTGTTGTTTATCTGGAGTAAGATTCAAAACCAAATCCGCCGTCGGAATTAATTGTTCGTAAGTACCTACAGTAAAATTGTTTTCAGTTGCACTCTTCCATGATTGTCTTTTTGAATCAATCGCTTCCTGGCGTAAAGCATAAGAAACATCTAAACCTGAATCTCTTAAATTTAATCCCTGGTTTAAGCCCTGTGCGCCGCAACCAATAATTACTAATTTCTTTCCTTTCAATGCATTTACGCCGTTTGAAAATTCACTAATATCCATAAACTCACATACACCCAGTTGATTTAATTGTTCTCTTAGCGGTAATGTGTTGAAATAATTTCCCATCTTTTTCTTTTATTTTTTAATGATTGTGTTGTATTATTTTGTTGATAGACTTTTTCTTATTGCCATCGAATAACCCAGGTGCAACGCATCATGTACTGACACAAATCTTACGGCATCTTCAATGTTATTTAATGGATAGCCATAAGAAGTTACATAAGGTTGATAATTAATAAATACATTTTCGCCTAATGCTTTTTCAAGATCGCTGATATTGGAAAGCATGTATCCTTTAAAGAGATTTATCGTTTCTTCACTAATAAGACCTTCCGGCTTAGTACCTTTCTTAAAATTGGCAATAAAATCAGGTAACACATTTAAAGCCACTCCCGAAAGCCCGTTACACAAACCTTGCTGAGCCGCCACAATATGGCCAAAATTCCAGGCGATATTATTGCTCATGCCTGCAGGAATTTCATTCAGTTGTCCGATAGATAAACCTTCCACCAATTGAATGAAGCGATTTCTTGTTTGTTTTATTAATTCAATTTGTTTTTGCATTGTTTTATTTTTGAAATCACTTTTATTTTTTGGGTGAGCCACCCTTGAAGGGGTGACCCACCCAAAAAATTACATTGAAAACACTTCTTCGTTCTGATTTAAGAATTCATTTTCTACAGCTTCTTCACCCGGCTCCTTGTATTCAAACTCACTTAATTTTTTATGGAAGCCTTCGCTGTCTTTGATGATCGCAATTCTTGCACTGCGTACAAATTCAATCAACCCATAAGGCTCCAGCACTTTTATAAAATTGTCTGTCTCTTCTCTTTGCCCGGCTACTTCAAACACGGTGTAATCTTTACGTATCACTACGGCTTTTGCGCCATGCTGGCTTAATAATCTTTCTACTTTTACTTCTTCAGCAATAATATCAGTAGGTACTTTGTATAATGCCAGTTCCTGCCATATAATTTCGTCATTGGTATTAAAATACACTTTCAACACTTCTACCTGTTTTTCAATCTGGCGACACACTTTACGTACCACTTCTTCCGATTCGTTGATGACAATTGTAAAACGATGTACGCTATCTATTTCGCTAGGTGAAGTATTTAAACTTTCGATATTAATTTTTCTGCGGGAGAAAATAATAGCGATACGGTTTAACAAACCAATCTGGTTTTCTGTATAAACTGTTATAGTATATTCTTGCTTTTGCATGTTGTTGTTTTTTTAAAACAATTAAATTTCATCTTTCGATAAAACGATTTCCGAAACGCCTCTTCCCTGCGGTACCATCGGGAAAACATTATTTTCCTTACCTACCATTACTTCTAATAAGTAACTTCCTTTATGATCAAGCATAGTTTGCAAAGCTTCTTTCAACTGTGCTCTTTCGCTTACTTTTTGTCCGTCGATATAATATCCCTTTGCTACCTGTACAAAATCAGGGCTGGTAATATTTACAAACGAATATCTTTTTTCGTGAAATAATTGTTGCCACTGGCGTACCATTCCTAAAAACTGGTTATTCAATATCAACACTTTTACATCTACATTAAACTGCATGATCGTTCCCAGTTCCTGGATGGTCATTTGAATTCCACCATCACCTGCAATAGCAACAACAGTTCTTTCAGGCGCTCCGTATTTTGCACCAATAGCTGTAGGCAATGCAAAACCCATTGTACCTAAACCACCACTGGTAATATTACTTTTCGACTGATTATATTTTGCATAACGGCAAGCTACCATCTGGTGTTGACCCACATCTGTCACAATCACTGCATCTCCTTTCGTTAATTCATTCAACAAATTAATTACTTCACCCATCGTCAACTCATCTGTAACAGGATTCAACTCTGCATTGATGCATTTTTCTTCTTCCTTTTTTTGATACTCTTTAAATTTATTCAACCAGGCCGTATGTGTTTTTGCTTGTACCAATTCGGTAAGCATGGGTAATGTTTCTTTACAATCGCCCCATACAGGCACGGTTGTTTTTACATTCTTATCAATTTCAGAAGGATCAATATCTAAATGAATAACTTTTGCCTGCTTAGCATATTTATCCAAACGTCCTGTAACCCTGTCATCAAAACGCATTCCCACTGCTATCAACACATCACATTCATTAGTTAAAACATTAGGACCATAATTACCATGCATACCTAACATACCCACTGCAAGCGGATGATAAGTTGGTATTGCACTCATACCCATGATCGTCCATGCACTCGGAATACCAGTTTTTTCAATGAAGGCTGCAAATTCTTTTTCTGCTTTACCTAAAATTACTCCCTGGCCAAAGATCACAAATGGCTTCTCTGCTTTATTAATTAATTCAGCTGCTTGCTCAACATATGTTTTACGTACGATTGGTTTAGGACGGTAACTACGGATATGATCACATTTTTTATAACCTTCGTAATTAAATAATTGTAACTGTGCATTTTTAGTAATGTCTATCAACACTGGTCCTGGCCTTCCGCTACCAGCTATATAAAAAGCCTTTGCCAGCACTGCAGGAATTTCTGTAGCATCTGTTACCTGGTAATTCCATTTTGTAACTGGTGTTGTAATATTGATCACATCCGTTTCCTGGAAGGCATCGGTACCTAACAAATGTGCAAACACCTGACCGGTAATGCAAACCAAAGGCGTGCTATCAATCATTGCATCTGCCAAACCAGTAACAAGGTTAGTAGCACCAGGTCCACTTGTTGCAAATACCACACCTGTTCTGCCACTCACTCTTGCAAAACCCTGTGCAGCGTGTATGGCTCCCTGCTCGTGACGAACCAATATGTGCGTCAGCTTATCATGATAATCATACAAAGCATCATAGATGGGCATAATAGCACCACCGGGATACCCAAAAATGGTATCCACTCCTTCATATAAAAAAGCTTCTAATACAGCCTGCCCTCCGGAGATGGTAGTATTCTTTCTCGCCTCTACTTTTTCTTTAATTAATTCCAATGTTTCCATAACAATTTATTTTAAGCTTCGTCCGTTACACAACCCTGGCTTGCATCTTTTACGCATTGAGCATATTTGTACAAAACACCTTTGGTAACTTTTAAAGCTGGTTGTTGCCATTTTTTTCTACGCTCTGCAATAACTGCTTCGCTTACTTTAAGGTTGATCCTGTTTTTTGTGGCATCTAATTCTATGATATCATTATCTTCTACCAATCCTATTAATCCGCCTTCGTAAGCTTCGGGTGTAATGTGCCCGACGACAAAACCATGAGAACCGCCGCTAAATCTTCCGTCAGTAATTAAGGCTACATCTTTTCCTAATCCGGCGCCAGTAATGGCAGAAGTTGGCTTCAACATTTCGGGCATACCCGGCGCTCCTTTCGGACCTTCATTTTTTATTACCACTACGTCACCTTTTTTCACTCTCCCATTTGCAATGCCTGCCACCAAATCTTTTTCTCCATCAAATACTCTTGCCGGTCCTTCAAAACGTTCGCCTTCTTTACCACTGATCTTTGCCACACTTCCTTTTTCGGCAAGGTTACCATACAATATTTGTAAATGACCTGTTGCTTTCAACGGCGTTTCTAAAGGGAAAATTATTTTTTGTGTTTCAAAGTTTATCGGTTCAATAGCTGCCAGGTTTTCAGCTACCGTTTTTCCTGTTACTGTGAGGCAATCTCCATGCAGCAATCCTTTACTCAGCAAATATTTCATTACAGCGGGTACACCTCCATGTTGGTGTAATTCCTGCATCAGGTATTTTCCGCTGGGTTTAAAATCTGCCAGTACCGGTGTGCTGTTGCTGATCCGCTGAAAATCATCCTGCGTTAAATCAACGTCCACACTTTTTGCCATAGCAATTAAATGCAACACCGCATTGGTACTACCACCGAATATCATAATAGTAACGATAGCATTTTCAAATGCTTTCTTCGTCATAATATCTTTCGGCTTGATATCTTTTTCTAATAATATTTTTATTGCTTTACCAGCATCTAAACATTCCTTTTGTTTATCAGCACTCAAGGCAGGATTGCTGGAAGAATAAGGTAAACTCATTCCCAAAGCTTCAATAGCACTGGCCATCGTGTTAGCGGTATACATACCGCCACATGCACCTGCACTGGGGCAACTATGTTTTACTACTTCTTTAAAATCTTCCGGCGTTATAGATCCTGCCAGTTTTTTTCCCAGTGCTTCAAATGCCGAAATAATATTTAATTCTTCGCCTTTGTAATGCCCCGGTTCAATGGTGCCCCCATATACCATTATTGATGGACGGTTTAATCTTCCCATTGCCATAACAGAACCCGGCATATTTTTATCACAACCAGGTAATGCGATCAATCCATCATAATAAAATCCGCCGCATACGGCTTCAATACTATCCGCAATCAAATCACGGCTAACCAGCGAGTAACGCATACCGTCAGTTCCGTTACTGATACCATCACTAATGCCAATGGTATTAAAGATCAATCCCACCATGTCAGCATCCCAAACACCTTGCTTTACTGTTTTGGCCAGGTCATTCAAATGCATGTTGCAGGTGTTACCATCGTAACCCATACTGCAAACACCTACCTGTGGTTTTTTCAAATCCTCTTCTGTTAACCCAATGCCGTACAACATGGCTTGTGCAGCCGGCTGCGTTTCATCTTGCGTTAATACTTTCGAATATTTATTTAATTCCATCTTATTGAATTGCCTTTGGCGAATTATTTTTCTTTTGTAACAAACTATATTTCTCTTTTCAACTTCATTGGCGTCGCACTCTTGTACGTTATACCATTGGTGAACATTACAGATTTTTTATTTTTTGCTTACTTTCAATTCAAAGCATCTTTTATTTTCTTCACCGGGTGAGCCACTCTTTAAGGAGTGACCCACCCTGGCTTCGGTCTTCGCTTCAATCTTCCGGTTCCCTATCCTCAAGAAGAGGGGTTGGGGTAAGGTCAAAAAAAAACAACCCGCCTTTTTGGAGGCGGGTCGCTATATATATTTACTTTTATTTTATAAGCTTGTTCCTCCTCCATGCAGTGCAGGTATAATAATGACAATCACAATAATAATTACTGCGATTTTTGTAATGACATTATTTAATTTGATGCTCAACATAAAGGAATGTTATTACACAAATATACCTATACTAAAAATAAAAACCAAAGAACTTTTTAAAATAGCTGTAAAGGAAAAAGCCACAAGGGATAACTTATTGCAACCGGCTACTGTTTGCCCCCTTGAAGCTGGTAACTTCTCCCCTTCCTATTTATATAATCGTTGATTTTCTCAACTCAATATTTTCTTTATTTAACCTGCCCGGAATTTTATTACCGATATAGTCGCTGATCAATTCTCCAATGGTGGAAGTGAAATAAAAATTGATGGGCTCAATATCTTTGGTAACAAATTGATTGGTCAATGTCCATTCAACAGCTTCTCTTACTAAGGCAGCTTCTTCTCTTAATTCAAAATAATCCAGCAACATAGCTGCGGATAAAATAGAACCAATAGGATTTGCAATATCTTTCCCGGTGGCCTGAGGATAAGAACCATGAATAGGTTCGAACAATGCTGTTTTATTTCCAACAGATGCAGAAGGTAATAAACCCAATGAACCACTGATCACACTGGCTTCATCGCTGATGATATCACCAAACATATTTTCTGTAAGAATAACATCAAATTGTTTGGGATTTAAAATGATCTGCATCGCTGCATTATCAACAAATAAAAAATCCAAAGCCACATCAGGATATTGAGCTGCCAGATCTTTTACTACCTTTCTCCAAAGCCTGGAGGTTTCCAAAACATTTGCTTTATCAACCAGCGTTAATTTTTTCTTTCTTGTCTGTGCCGATTGAAATGCCAAATGTGCTACTCTTTCAATTTCTTCTTTGGTATAAGTACAATCATCAGAGGCAATAGTTTGTTCTGCATTGATCTCTTTCTTACCAAAATAAATACCACCGGTTAATTCTCTGAAGATGATGAAATCCACCCCTTCGATATTTTTAGTTTTAAGCGGAGATAAATGATGTAAAGAAGAATACGTAGTGATAGGACGAATATTTGCAAATAATTGCAATGCTTTTCTGATACCCAGCAAACCTTGTTCAGGCCTTACTTTTGCTGTTGGATCGTTATCGTACTTCGGATGACCAATAGCGCCAAACAAAATAGCATCGCTATCCAGGCAGATGTCAACAGTTTCTTCCGGTAAAGGTGTTCCTGTTTTGTCAATTGCATCTGCACCTAACAAACAATATTTGTAGTCAAACTCATGGCCAAATTGTTCAGCAATAGCATTCAATACTTTTACTGATTGTTTGGTTACTTCCGGCCCAATGCCGTCGCCTTCAATTACTGCAATATTTTTTTTAAGACTCATAAATTATTATACGGATTGTTTTTCAAAATTTTCTATTTCACCAATGCTGTTGATCAGGTAATCAATATCATCGTACCCATTGATCATGCAGGTTTTTTTATAGGAATTGATCTCAAAACTTTCTTTGTCGCCGTTTGCATCAATAGTAATAGTTTGTGCTTCCAGGTCGATAGAAAGTGTTGACGTATTATTTTGTGTAAATATTTTTTGTACAAAATCTTCCGATACTGTTATTGGCAACAAGCCATTGTTCAATGCATTGTTCTTAAAAATATCTGCAAAGAAACTGCTCACCACTACTTTAAATCCATAATCCACAATGGACCATGCAGCATGTTCTCTTGATGAACCGCAACCGAAATTTTTTCCTGCTACTAAAATGTCGCCTTTATATTGTGCCTGGTTTAAAACAAAATCTGCTTTAGGCGTTGCTTCGTTATCATTTTCATAACGCCAGTCACGAAATAAATTCTTGCCAAAACCATCTTTGGTAGTAGCTTTTAAAAACCTTGCAGGAATAATCTGATCCGTATCTACGTTTTCGTTTTGTAGTGGAACAAACCTGCTGGTGATATTTTTGAAACCTTCTTTCATTGTCGTGAGTCGTGAATTGTGAGTCGTGAGTAAACCACTCAACACTCATGTTTTAATATTAATTGTTAAGAAATTCTCTAACGTCTGATACAAAACCTGTAACCGCAGCTGCAGCAGCTGATAAAGGACTTGCCAGTAATGTTCTTGCACCTGCACCTTGCCGGCCTTCAAAATTTCTGTTGCTTGTGCTGATGCAATATTTGCCTGCAGGAATTTTATCTTCATTCATTCCTAAACAAGCAGAGCAACCTGGTTGACGCAATTGAAACCCTGCGGCTTCAAAAACTTTATCAATACCTTCTTCGATAGCCTGTTTTTCTACTTGTTTACTTCCAGGAACGATCCACACTTCTACATTATCTGCCTTATGTTTTCCTTTTACAAAGCTGGCCACCATTCTCAAATCTTCTATTCTTGAATTAGTACAGCTACCAATAAATACATAATCAATTTTTTGTCCTTTTATAGGATGGCCTTGCTGCAATCCCATATAGGCCAAAGATTTTTCCAAACCGGATTTATCATTGTCATTTACTTCTGCCAGTGTTGGAATATTTTCATTTACGCCAATGCCCATTCCCGGGTTGGTGCCATAAGTGATCATCGGCGTAATATCTGCTGCATCTAAAGTGATCTCTTTATCAAATGTTGCATCAGCATCGGTAAACAATGTTTTCCAGTACGCTAATTTTTTATCCCATTCTGCTCCTGCCGGTGCAAATTTTCTGCCTTTGATATAACTGAAAGTTGTTTCATCAGGAGCGATCATACCGCACCTTGCCCCCATTTCAATACTCATATTGCAAATGGTCATTCTTGCTTCCATGCTTAAACTGCGGATAGCACTACCGGCAAACTCTACAGCGTAACCAGTAGCACCACTTGCAGTAATCTTCGAAAGGACATATAGCACGATATCTTTAGACACAACCCCATTTTTTAATGCGCCATCAATATTGATACGCATTAATTTGGGTTTTGTCTGCATTAAACATTGTGTTGATAAAACCATTTCCACTTCGCTGGTACCAATACCAAATGCGATAGCACCAAATGCACCGTGTGTACTTGTATGTGAGTCGCCGCACACAATCGTGTTACCCGGTTGCGTAATTCCCAACTCAGGGCCAATCACATGCACAATGCCCTGGAAAGGGTGACCAAGGCCATACAATTCAACGCCATGTTCGGCGCAGTTTTTTATCAGGGCTTCTACTTGTAATCTTCCTAATTCTTCTTTAATGGGTAAATGCTGATTTAATGTAGGCACATTATGATCAGCAGTAGCGATAGTTTGTTGGGGGCGAAAAACTTTAATGCCTCTTTTATTCAGTCCTGTAAAGGCTTGCGGGCTGGTTACTTCATGAATAAAATGTTTGTCGATATATAAAACAGAAGGTCCGCCTTCGATATTTTTTACGATGTGTGTATTCCAGATTTTGTCAAATAATGTTTGTGCCATTTCTTTTTTTTAAAAGAGTGGGGGACAATCCCCCACCACTAAACTAAAACTAAACTAAAACGCATGAGAAAGAATTAAGCCGTAGCCAATGTCTTTTGTTGATGGCTCAGCGCCATATGAGCAAGATCGTTATCGTCAACTTCCTTTTTACTGTCAGCTAACTGAGTAAAATGTTCGTATAAAACATCAATATCATTTCTATCAAACTGGTAATTTAATTTTTGAAAACGGTGTGCCAGTGCACTGCGGCCACTTCTTGCCGTTAGTACAATTTTTGAGCTATCAGCACCCACTTCTTCAGGAGCAATAATTTCATAAGTGCTGGTATCTTTTAAAAACCCGTCCTGGTGAATACCAGATGAATGAGAAAAAGCATTAGATCCAACAATTGCTTTATTTGGTTGTACCGGCATACGCATGGTGTCGCTTACCAAGCGGCTCATCGGGTTTAACAAGGTTGCATTAATATCTGTATGTAAACCTAACTCTTTGTGTTGTTTAATTACCATCACTACTTCTTCCAATGAAGTATTGCCTGCTCTTTCCCCCAATCCGTTAATGGTACATTCAATTTGTCTTGCACCAGCAATAACACCTGCAATACTGTTGGCGGTGGCTAATCCTAAATCATTATGACAATGGCAACTGATGATGGCTTTATCAATATTAGGAACGTTATTAATTAAGTAAGCAATTTTTTCGCCGTACTGGTGTGGTAAACAATAACCTGTTGTATCAGGAATATTAACAACAGTTGCACCAGCTTTAATCACGGCTTCTATTACTCTTGCTAAATAACCATTTTCAGTTCTTCCGGCATCTTCTGCATAAAACTCAATATCGTCGGTATATTTTTTTGCCCACTTTACTGCTTGTATCGCCCTTTCTAAAATTTCGTCTTGTGTAGCATTGAACTTTGCCTTGATATGAGAATCAGAAGTACCAATACCGGTATGGATCCTAGGACGTTTAGCAAATTTGATAGCCTCTCCTGCTGCTTCAATATCTTTTTGCACTGCACGGCTTAAAGCGCAAACAGTAGCTTTAGTTATTAGTTTAGAAATTTCAGTAACAGATGCAAAATCGCCCGGGCTGCTGATAGGAAAACCAGCTTCAATAATATCCACTCCCAACTCTTCTAATTTCAGTGCAAGGGCTATTTTTTCGCTGCTTACTAATTTACAGCCCGGCACCTGTTCGCCGTCTCTTAATGTTGTGTCAAAAATGTGAATTTTGTCGCCTGGCATAGCTAAAGTGATTTAAGTACCTCGAAATTGTGTTTCGATTCCCCGTTAAAATTGAAAGTTTAGTTTCCTTTAATAACAAGTTCGCCATAAATTTACCACACAGGCAGCTAAGGATAAAATCAAAAGCATGGGTTTAATACGCTGTATAAGCCCCCCTATTTTCCTTAAAACCCTTACCTGTATTGACTTTAAAAGATTTTCAATTACGATGCCCAACCGCCATACAGATACCTTATTCCAATTGATAAAATCGCTGGGCAAGAGCGAAAAACGGAATTTTAAGCTATATATCAACAGAACCACGGCTTCTGAAGAGCTGAAAATTGTACAACTATTTGATGCTCTTGACAAAATGGATGCTTACGATGAAGTTATCTTGCTGAAGAAAAATAAGGGTATAAAAAAACAGCAGCTTTCCAATCTTAAGGCCTATTTATATAAACAAATTCTTTCAAGCCTGAGGCTGATCAATGACGAAAATAATATCGATATCCAGTTGCATGAACAGATGGATTATGCCCGGATCTTGTACAACAAGGGATTATATCATCAAAGCCTGAAAGTACTGGACAAACTGAAAGAGCAGGCAAAAAGCTATAATCAACTCACTTATTTACAGCAGGCGCTTTTTTTTGAAAAGAAGATTGAAGGCCTTTACATTACCCGAAGCCTGAAGAACCGTGCTGAGGAACTGAGCAGGGAAGCAGATGAAGTAAACGATCATTTGTCTGCTGTATCCAAATTGAGTAACCTGGCTTTGCAATTGTATGGCTGGTACATTAAAAATGGTTTTGCAAGAGATGACGAAGAAGAGGAAGCGGTGAAGAATTTTCTGAACGATAACCTGCCTGCAAACCTGCAACATCCTAATGGTTTTTACGAAAAATTATACCTGTACCAATGTTATTGCTGGAAGGCTTTTATACGCCAGGATTTTTTACAATATTATCGCTATACGCAAAAATGGGTGGATATTTTTGAAGAAGAACCTTACATGATTGCCATTGAAAGCGGCCATTACATTAAAGGCATGCACAACCTGATGGGGGCTCATTTTAACCTGGGCAATTTTCAAAAATTAAACGACACTTTAATTGAGTTTGAAAAATTTGCCAACAGCAAAACGGTGCAACAAAATCAGAATAATTTAATTCAGTGTTTTATTTATTACACTATTTCTCTGCTGAATAAACATTTTATCAGTGGTAAATTTTCTGAAGGTTTATTATTGATAGAAGGTATAGAAGCAAAACTGAAAGAATACGAAATCTATCTTGACCGGCACCGTATTTTAGTGATCTATTACAAAATTGCGTGTATGTATTTTGGTGCCGGCGATTTTGAAACCTCCATAGATTACCTGAATAAAATCATTAACTGGAAAGTTGATTTGCGTAACGACCTGCAATGTTATGCACGCCTCCTCCACCTGATCGCTCACTATGAATTAGGCAATTTTCAATTGCTGGAATACCTTGCCAAATCGGTGTACCGCTTTATGGCCAAAATGCATAACCTGAGTGTGGTGGAAGAAGAGATGTTTAAATTCTTACGCAAGGCATTAACCCTGCCGCCTGATAAATTCAAACCTGAATTTGAAAAGTTGCTGCATAAATTAAAGCAGTTTGAAAACAAGCCTTTTGAAACAAGGGCCTTTATGTATTTAGATGTGATAAGCTGGCTGGAAAGTAAAATTAATAATGTGCCGGTACAGGAGGTTACGCAGAAGAAATATCTGACAAGAAAGTAAAATCAACGGTATCTATTCCGGCTCCTTCATCGGATCAAAGGAATGATCTTTAGCTCCATTACTATTTTTACGTGGCTTAAAATTATTTTTGGAAAGTGCAATTGATTTCTTTGGGTCGTTCATATAAAAATCTACTGTAGGCATTATACTATCTAAATCAAATGCAGCATAACCAATCATCTGATCAGCTTTAATCTTGTCTCCTCTTTTTACTAATACTGATTTAAGATTAGAGTAAGTATAAAACATGCTATCTTTTTCTACAATTACCACTTTTATATCGTCTATAGTAGCAATAGTTGAAACCTTTCCTTCTGTTACTGCAAAAACGGTGCTGTCTTTTGATCTGAAAGTCACCATTGCATCATTGCCATGATACGCAAACGGGTTTTCATTTTCATACTCCAAAACCTTTGCATTATTCATTGGCATATAAAATTTCGGATTTGTAACTGATGTTGTATTCTCCCCTATCGCCTTCTTCAACTCTGCTTCAAATTGTTCTCCATTCAATTCTCCTTCAAAAAATTTCTTATAGCCGGTTCTGGTATTCACCATTATTGTTGCAGGAATAGCGCCGCTCCAGGCGGTATCAATCATCGGGCAAAAATAATCAGCATCGGTTTCGTTGAGCCAGGCAATATTGGTGGTAAAATTATTTTTAGCTGCAAATGTGGCAATACGTTTAGGATAAAAAGAAGGCAGGTCTAAACTTACCAGCAACAGCTTTACTTTATCTTTTTTATATTTATCCGCAATTTTTATAAAGCCCGGAATTTCACCCACACAAGGTTTACAAAACGTAGCCCAGAAGTTAATGACAAATATGCTGTCTGATTTGGTACTGAAGGACCGTACCACATCCGCCATTTTTAATTTAGGGATTGGCTGTGCGGCAGCAGTGAAGACAAAACAAAAAAAGGCAATTACAAAAGCGATCTTTTTAATCATGCTTTAAAAATACACAGAATAACGGGAATGGGTTTACGCCTCCTGTTAAAATAAGCCTTAAATAAATTTATGCTACGCATAAGGGTTGCCACAGATTGCGCAGATTACACAGATAATAAAGGAAAATTTGTGTAATCTGTGCAATCTGTGGCAAAAAAACGCCTTCGCTGAAGGCTCCCAAATAGCTTTTGGCTAATCCCCTATTTCAAACTAATTTTGCTCTGCTTTCAAAAGCAACCGGCATTCTAAAATCGCAAATCTAAAATCTAAAATAACAATATGGCATACGACGTAATAGTGTTGGGCAGCGGTCCCGGCGGTTATCCTGCAGCAATCAGGGCTAGTCAGTTAGGTAAAAAAGTAGCAATTGTAGAAAAAGAAAGCCTTGGAGGTATCTGCCTTAACTGGGGCTGTATTCCTACCAAAGCCTTGTTGAAAAGCGCCCAGGTATTTGAATATGCTAAACATTCAAAAGATTATGGTATTAATATAGTTGACCCTTCTCCCGATTTTGGTGGTGTTATTACACGTAGCCGTGGTGTAGCGGATAAAATGACAAAAGGCATCCAGTTTTTGATGAAGAAAAACAAGATCGATGTGATCATGGGTTTTGGTAAACTGATAGCCCCGGGTAAATTAGAAATTACTGCAGCTGATGGCAGCAAAAAAGTAGAAGAAGCTACCAATATCATCGTTGCTACAGGTGGCCGTGCAAGAGCATTGCCCAGCTTACCAATTGATGGAATAAAAATAATTGAATACCGTAAAGCGATGAGCTTGCCTACGCAACCTAAGAGCATGATCATTTGCGGAAGTGGTGCTATAGGAAGTGAGTTTGCTTATTTCTATAACAGCATGGGTACAAAAGTTACCATGGTGGAATTTATGCCAAGATTGGTGCCTGTTGAAGATGAAGACATCAGTAAAGAACTGGAAAAGCAATTTAAAAAACAGGGCATGACCATCATGACCAACAGCGAAGTGTTGAGCGTGGATACCAGCGGCGAGGGTGTAAAAGCTAAAGTAAAAACTGCAGCAGGTGAAGTAATTTTAGAAGCAGATATTTTATTGAGTGCTGTAGGTGTTGTAGCTAATATTGAAAATATTGGCCTGGAAACTTTGGGTATTAAAACTGAAAAAGGAAAGATCATTGTAGATGCTAACCAGCAAACTAATGTAAAAGGTATTTATGCTATTGGGGATTGTACACCAGGACAAGCGCTGGCTCATGTTGCTACCAAAGAAGGTATAAACGCAGCTGAACATTTAAGTGGCCATCATCCTGAACCGATTGATTACAACAACATTCCCGGTTGTACTTATTGTACACCTGAAATTGCCAGCGTTGGTTATACAGAAAAAGCTGCTAAAGAAGCCGGATACGAAATTAAAGTAGGTAAATTCCCATACATCGCCAGCGGTAAAGCGGTTGCTGCAGGTGCTACCGATGGTTTTGTAAAAGTTATTTACGATGCTAAATACGGCGAATTTTTAGGTTGCCATATGATTGGTATGAATGTAACCGAAATTATTGCAGAAGCAGTTGTAGCCCGTAAACTGGAAACCACTGCACATGAAATACTGAACGCTATTCACCCTCACCCTACTATGAGTGAAGGCCTGAAAGAAGCTACTGCAGCGGCTTACGGAGAAGCGATCGATATTTAATTTTAATACTCCGGTAAAAATATAAGAAAAGGGTTACAAATAATTGTAACCCTTTTTTATGGTCCCAAAGCACAAGAGAAGAGGAAGAACTTTATAACAAAATTTATACCGTATTTATACCTCAAATCAATAACTCATTAGTTTTCAATGAATGTTATTTTCTTTAGCTGCAGGTAATTTGTTGTAAAGTAGCTTATTTCCATCCTCCGCCAAGGGCCCGGTAAATATTAGTAACTGAATTAAACTGGTGTAACCTGGTTTCTATCAACTCTAATTTTGACTCCAGTGCATCTCTTTGCGTCATCAGCACTTCAAAGTAATCGGCTCTTGCTGATTTAAAAAGGTCATTTGATATATCAATAGATTTTACAAGAGCATCTACCTGTTGTGATTTTACTGTATAAAATTGTTGCTGATTTTTTAAATTCGATAATTCAGTAGCTACTTCGATATAGGCATTCAGAATAGTGCGTTCATAATTATACACAGCCTGTATCTGTCTTGCATTAGCATTGTAATACTCTGCCTTGATCGCATTTTTATTAATCAGTGGCCCTGCCACATCGCCAACAAGCGAAGCCAGCAGCGACTCAGGAAATTTTACAAGGTAACCGGGGGTAAATGCCTGGAATCCCACACCTGCAGAAATATTAAAGGATGGATAAAACTCTGCCCTCGCCACATTTACATCCAGCTTTGCTGCCGCTAATTCCAGTTCTGCCTGTTTTATATCGGGCCTGTTCTTTAATAATTGAGAGGGAATACCGGCTGCCACCTGCGAAGGCGTTAAGCTTAAAAAACCTGTGGTATCTCTTGCAACAGGTTGCGGATAACGACCCAGCAGGTAATTAATTTCATTTTCTTTTGCTGTAATTTTTTGCTGAATATCAAATTCCAGGCTTTGTGAGCCGAGTACCTCAGCTTCAAATTTTTTCACCCCTAATTCTGTTGCCCTTGCAGCCTGCTTTTGCACTTTTACAATTTCCAGCGCACTTTGCTGTAATTTGATCGTTTGTTTTACAATATCCAGTTGATTATCCAATGCCAGCAATTCATAATAAGCGTTGGCGATTTCTGCAATCAGGTTAGTGATAACAAAATTCCTGCCTTCCACAGTAGCAAGATAGCGGTCAAGGGCAGCTTTTTTTGAGTTACGCAGTTTCTTCCACACATCCAGCTCCCACGTAGCATAAGCACCAAGGCGGTAATCTGGCAGCCATTCCGGTACTTCCTTACCAGGGGTAATATCTGTAGAAGCGTCACCTGCACCCTGGCTGGTGTACCGGGCTGCTTTTTCAATACCTATGCCACCGCCTGCTTCTACTTTGGGCAATAGCAATCCCTGCCTGCTACGTATTTCATTTCTCGCAATTTCAATTTCCTGCAAGGTGATAGACAGCTCCTGGTTATTTTTCAGGGCCGTATCAATAAGGCTAACCAGGTATTTATCTTTAAAAAACTCCTGCCATTTAATATCTGCAGTATTACTGGTATCGCTGTTGTTTTCATAGGTTGGTGCCACAGCTTTTACCTGCGGAGATTGAACCAATGCCGGCGTTTTACAGCCAGCATAAAAAATGCAGCTAGCCATTACTGTTATAAAAATATTTTTGGTTACATTCATCATCTGTTATGATCTATTTCTTCGGTTAAAGGATTTTCATCTTCATCTTCCACAATGGGATTCTTTTCAGAAATTTTAGCAAAGAGATAATACAAGCCGGGTATCAGCAATACACCAAACAGTGTACCCAGTAACATACCGCCGCCTGCTGCAGAGCCGATGGTTCTGTTGCCCACAGCACCCGGGCCACTTGCAAATACAAGCGGTATAAGACCTGCTATAAATGCAAAGGAGGTCATTAAAATAGGCCGGAAACGTGCCGCCGAGCCCTGGATAGCAGCTTCCATTACAGAACTTCCTGACCTGTGCCGCTGTACTGCAAATTCAACAATCAATACGGCATTTTTGCCAAGTAAACCTATCAGCATTACCATAGCCACCTGTGCATAAATGTTATTTTCCAGCCCCAGTAATTTTAATAAAAGAAAGGCCCCGAAAATACCCGCAGGCAATGAAAGGATTACGGGAAACGGTAACACAAAGCTTTCATACTGTGCTGCCAGTAACAGGTACACGAAAGCAAGGCAAATTATAAATATATAAATAGCCTGGTTACCCTGCCCCACTTCGTCTTTTGAAATACCTGCCCAATCAATCCCAAAACCCCTGGGTAAAGTTTTTTTAGCCACTTCTGTAATGGCAGCAATGGCGGCACCACTGCTATAACCAGGCGCCGGGCCACCACTTATCTCGGAAGAATTGTACAAATTATGGCGTGTAATTTCAGACAGTCCGTATACTTTTTCCATATGCATGAAAGCAAAATAAGGAACCATTTCACCCTTGTCGTTTTTTACAAATAACTTTAAGATATCTTCCGGCAATGCCCGGTATTGAGGCAATGCCTGTACCATCACTTTATATTGCCTGCCAAAACGTATGAAGTTGGTTTCGTAGTTACTGCCCACTAAAGTGGATAAAGTGTTCATAGCATTATCAATGGTAACACCCTTTTGCTGTGCTGCATCATTATCTACTATCAGCATGTATTGCGGATAGCTGGCGCTGTAAAAACTGAATACAGAAGTAAGCTCGGACCTTTTGTTAAGTGCAGCAACAAAATCGTTGTTCACTTTTTCCATCAATTTAAAATCGCCTGAACCTGATTTATCCAATAAGCGCAACTCAAACCCACCGGCAGCACCATAACCGGGCACAGCAGGCGGTGGAAAGAACTCAATAGTGGCCCCTTTTATATCTTTTGCCTTTTCTTCAAACTCTGCAATGGTTTCCTGTACCGAATGTTTTCTTTCGTTCCAGTCTTTAAGATTAACCAGGCAGGTACCCACGTTGGCACCGGTACCTTCAGAAAGTATTTCGTACCCGGCTAAAGACGAAACTGATTTTACGCCATCAATTTTTGCTGCAATATCCTGCAACTGGTGCACCACCGCATCGGTACGCTCCAGCGTAGAACCTGCGGGTGTTTGCACAATGGCATAAAATGTGCCCTGGTCTTCGTTTGGTATAAACCCGGATGGTAATTGTGTATTTAAAAAATAGGTACCTGCACAAAAGCCTGCAAATGCCAGGAAAGTGATCACTCTTTTGTTTACAATAACACCAAGTACGTTTTTATATTTTCCTAATATTCTTTCAAACCAGTTATTAAAGCCCGTTAACCCCCTGTTCAACCATGTTTTCTTTTTAGGAGCTCCGTGGGTATTTTTAAGCATTGCGGCACATAGTGCAGGCGTAAGTGTTAGTGCTATTAAACCCGACAAAATAATTGAAGTGGACATGGTAATAGAGAACTGCCGGTAAAAAATCCCTACGGGGCCACTCATAAATGCTACCGGTATAAATACTGCCGCCATCACCAGGGTAATGGCAATGATAGCGCCGCTTATCTCGTGCATAGCTGCTTCTGTTGCTTTGGCGGGAGACAGATTTTCCTCTTCCATTTTTGCATGCACGGCCTCTACCACCACAATAGCATTATCCACCACAATACCAATGGCAAGTACCAATGCAAAAAGTGTAATAAGGTTTAAAGTAATGCCAAAGAATTGCATGAAAAGAAAAGTACCAATTAAAGATACCGGCACGGCGATAGCCGGTATTAATGTAGAGCGCCAGTCGCCCAAAAATAAAAACACTACGATACCCACCAGTATAAAAGCTTCCACCAATGTGTGTATCACTTTATCAATTGATGCATCTAAAAATTTAGACACATCATAACTGATCTCATAGTCCATTCCTTTGGGAAACGAGTTAGCTTTGATCTCTTCTAATTTTGCCTTAACATTTTTAATTACCTGGCTGGCATTACTTCCATACGATTGCTTAATAACAATTGCAGCCGAGGCCTTGCCATTTAATTTGGAGTAAATATCATAATAGCCACTGCCAAATTCTACATCTGCAACGTCTTTTATACGTAACATTTCTCCCGCAGGGGTTGCCCTTAAAACTATATTTTCATATCCTTCTTTTGTGGTAAAACGGCCGGGGTATTTTAATATATATTCAAAGCTCTGCGATCTTTTACCTGATGCTTCACCTGTTCTTCCGGGAGATGCTTCAAGACTCTGCTCATCCAAAGCTTTTAAAACTTCATCAGCAGATATCTTATACGCCGTCATGCGGTCGGGCTTCAGCCAGATACGCATGGCGTATTCCCTGTTGCCTAATACATCAGCAAATCCTACTCCATCCACACTTTTTAATTCTGCTAACAAATTAATGTCGGCAAAATTGAAGAGAAATTTTTCATCCAGTTTCGGATCATTGGTGTACAGGTTAAGGTACAACAGCATGTTCGATTCCTCACGTGTGATCTTCACCCCTTCCCTTACTACAATGGGTGGTAATTTATTGATAACAGAAGCCACACGGTTCTGGATATTCACAGTGGCAATATTTGGGTCAACCCCGGAGTTAAACACTACCTGTATGTCGCCTTCGCCATCATTACCTGCATCGGATGCAATGTATTTAACACCGGGAGTACCATTGATGGCTCTCTCCAGTGGTATGATCACGGCTTTGGTCATCAACTCTCCGTTAGCACCGGGATACTCGGCAGTGATATTTACTTTAGGAGGTGATATGGAAGGAAATTGTGTTACCGGTAATTGCAACAGGGCCACCACACCCAACAGCGTTATGATGAGTGATATAACGATGGAGAGTACGGGCCGGTGTATAAATTTATTAAACATTTTTTTTGCTTACAGGATTAGGATAATCTATTGTTTGATCAATTGAAGGCTGGATATAACGGCTGCAGGTTCTACATATTTGTACTCTATCTTATCATCATCTTTTACATTCTGCACGCCTTCCAATAAAATTTTATCCCCTTCTGAAAGACCGCCATCAATAACGTATATGTCGGATAGCCTGTTTTTAATGGTAATGTTCCTGGATTTAACCACATTGTTTTTATCCACTACAAATACATACACTTTATCCTGTAATTCATACGTGGCTTTTTGTGGTATCACTAATGCATCCTTTAAAGGAATGGTCATTTGCACCTTACCTGTTTCACCATGCTTGAGTAAAAGTTGTGTGTTGGGAAATTTTGCCCTGAATGCAATATTCCCTGTTTCATTATCAAACTGTCCTTCAACTGTTTCAACCACACCTTTGTATTTGTGTGTTTCATTATTGGCCAGTAGCAGAGAAACGCTTTTCATATTACTGGTATCGCCCAGTGCTTTGTAGTCGAGGTATTCTTTTTCGGGCACATTAAAATAAGCATATACGCTCTTGTTATCAGACAGTGTTGTTAGTAATGCCCCTTCGTCAATAAGACTTCCCAGTTTTAATGGTATCCTGTCGATCACACCATCAAAAGGAGCTTTGATCTCGGTAAGTGACAAGTGTAGTTTGGCAAGGGCCATATCAGCTTTTGCTTCATCCAGTTTAGCTTGTGCAATCGCTTGTTCCGATTTTGAAACGATATCCTTATCAGCAAGTGTTTTAGCATTCAGCATTTCCAGCTCTGCCCCTTTTACAGCAGCCTCTGCTTTTAAATATTCAGCCTGGTACATAGTAGGCACAATTTTAAAAAGTACCTGCCCTGCATGTACATACCTGCCCTCATCTACATTTATACTTTCCAAATACCCTTTTTCCTGTGCCCGTATCTCCACATTGCGGATGGATTGTATCTGTGACACATACTCTTTAATGAAAGAAGTATCAACCCTTAACGCGCTTGTAACGGTATACTTACCGGGCTCTTCCGTTTCCTTTTTTTTGGTGGTGCACCCCGAATTATATGCGAGGGTATAAAGGCTGATCAACAATACAATTCTCTTCATTGATTTTCAGGTGAATTTTAAACAACACAGTCATCATTCCATTCATTAATGACGAACTGCTTTATTATGGAATAATGGTGAAATTCTTTACTAACAGTTATTTCAACTTAATGTACTGTGCAAAAGTAATGTTGGAGAATGTTATAATTTTATCGTTAACATCTGTTTTACAAGAGAGAGAATCGGGTTATTCTGATGGAAATTAGTGCAGGAGATTGACATAAAATTTAATTTAAAGCAGGTCATACAATTATCATTCAGCGTAAAGTTACTTTGCCCAAAAAACAGAAGTTGTAAAATAAAGTGCGGCTGCTACAGGATAAATACAAGTAAAAAATTTCTGTCACTACATGTCACATATCTGCAAACAAAAAAAATCCAGATCAATGAAGAGGCGCCATCAATAATTATTACAACATAATAACCGGCTTTAATTTTCATTACCAAAAGCAATAAAAAAAGGCAGTGAAAAATATTTTTCTCCTTATAATTTTATATTCATTTTCCAATGCATGCTATTCGCTGGGCTTTTTTTGTAAGTTGAATAACAGCTTTGTTGAAGTGGCCAGAGTGTGCCATCATGCATCGAAAGTAAAAGTTACAATGCTGTTGAAATCTGGCAGGAAAATTATTGTATAAAAAAAGAGAATGACTTTTCATCATTCTCTTTTTTGGGTGCCCAGAACAGGATTCGAACCTGCACATCCTTGCGAACGCTGCCACCTGAAGGCAGTGCGTCTACCAATTTCGCCATCTGGGCGGTTTCGTTTATTGGTTAATTTGTTTATTAGTTAATTGGTAAGCCTTACATAATGAAAAGCTGCCAGCAAACTAAAGAACTACCCAGTAAACCAGTTAACCAGTACACCAATTAACTATTACGGGTTGCAAATGTAATTTAAAATTGCTCTCCAAAAAACTATATCTCATTTCTTTTCCAGCCAATCATAACAACCCCGGCAATTACCAGTACGGTTCCAACGATCTGGGCGGTAAAAATTTGCTCTCCTAAAATAAAATGGGCTTGTATAATGGTGGATACCGGGCCAATGCTTGAAACGATAGCTACATTATTTGAACCCATCTTTTTTAACCCTGCGGAGATGAGAAAAGATGGAATAACAGTTGCTACAATGGCCAGTAAGATCCCATATAACCAGAATTTAGTACTACCCGACTCTATCACGGTAAAATTGCCATTAATTACAAAATGCAGCAGTACCGCCGATGCAGCCACCGTCATAGCATAAGCAGTGAATTTTGCAGGGCCAATTTGCGGAATTAACTGGCCGCTGCCGGCTACAAAAAAACCATAGGTAATGGCACATAAAAAAATGAGCAGGCTACCGTAATAAAAGTTAGCATTACCGGTATCCAGTTTCAGCTCGCCATAAAATGCAATGGCAGTACCAAAATAAGTTAACAGCAACGCCATTCTTTGAATGGTTGAAACTTTTTGCTTAAAAAACAAAGTGGTGATGAGCATGGTAATGGTGGGATACAAAAACAAGATCAATCGCTCCAGTCCTGCAGAAATATACTGTAAGCCCACAAAATCTAAAAAGCTGCTGATATAGTAACCTGATAATCCCAGCACCAATAAAAACCACCATTGCTTAGGCGTTAGTTTTTTATTGTCACCCTGGTTGGTTTTATAAAAAGCGATGACTAAATAAAAAGGTACAGCACAAATCATCCTCACCGCCAGTAAACTCAATGCATCTACTTTTATATCTGCAAAAGCTTTTTTCACAATTACTGCTTTGGTAGAAAATAAAATTGCACCGATAAAGGTGACAACAAATCCTGCAAGAGAAATTTTTATTTTAGCTTCTTTATTCATGAAAAAAATAAAACCCCGGCATTACTTCCGGGGTTAATAAAAAATATTGTTTTAACTAACTCCTAAGCACTTACATTAAAATCCCTCAACGCATCGTTCAAACTGGTTTTTAAATCGGTGCTGGCTTTACGCTGACCAATGATCAATGCACAACCAACTCCATATTCACCCGCAGGAAATTTTTTGGTATAACTACCCGGTATCACCACACTTCTTGCAGGCACCCTTCCCTTCATTTCTATCGGCTCTGCCCCGCTCACATCAATGATCTTTGTAGATTGTGTTAACACCACATTGGCGCCTAATACCGCTTCTTTTTCAACAATCACACCTTCCACCACAATACAACGGCTTCCTATAAAACAGCCATCTTCAATAATTACCGGGCTTGCCTGTAATGGCTCCAATACGCCACCAATACCCACACCGCCGCTCAAATGCACGCCCTTGCCAATCTGTGCACAGCTGCCTACTGTAGCCCAGGTATCCACCATCGTGCCTTCATCCACATAAGCACCTATGTTTACGTAGCTGGGCATCAGTACAACGTTCTTAGCCAGGTAAGCCCCATACCTTGCTACTGCATGTGGCACTGCACGTACGCCTAATGAGGCGTAATCGCTTTTCAATTTCATTTTATCATAAAACTCAAATGGAGGTAATGTGTAGGTATGCATCTGCTGAATACCAAAATACATTAGTATCGCCTGTTTTACCCATTCATTTACCTGCCAGCCACCCTGAGCGTCAGTCGAAGGGTCAATTGGAGATGCAGTTCTTAACCGTCCCTTATCCACTTCTTCAATAACTGAACGTACGGCATCTGAATATTTCTCGTTTTTCAACAATTCCCTGTTACTCCAGGCTTCTAATATCAAGTCTTTCATCTTTTAAAATTTTTGCAAACATAATAAATAAAATAGTTGATTTTTGTAACCGTGTATATTTAATTGATATTGAAACAGGTACAACACATATTAATTCGCCTCCCCAACTGGCTGGGAGATATGGTAATGAGCACTGCTTTTGTAAAGGCAGTGCATGATCAATACCCCGATGCTACAATTGATGTAATTGCAAAAAAAGGAATCGATTTCTTATTAGATTATTTTCCTGTGCATAGCCAGCGTTTTATTTTTAATAAAGAAGAATATAGTGGTTTAACCGGTGCTTATAAATTTGGCAGGCAAATTCAAAAGCAAAAAAAATACGACATCTTCTTTTGCCTCCCCGATTCATTATCCTCTGCTGTAATGGGCTTAGCTATTGGTGCAAAAAAAAGAATAGGCTATACAAAAGAATTGCGTTCTGCATTACTTACCAATGCTTATCATAAGAAAAAGAATATACACAGGGTTGAAGAGTATATTGATCTGCTGCAACAATTTTTAAAGAGGGAAATAAATGTGCTACCGGTTGAATTAAAAAATAATGCCCGTGCACAAAAAAATGCAGTGATTGTAAACATAAATTCTGAAGCCAGTTCAAGAAGATTACCGAAGGAAAAAGCAGTGAGTGTTATTAATCTGCTGAGAAAAAATATTGATACAAAAATTATTTTAGTAGGTAGTAATAAAGAGGCAATATTTGTTGAAGAAGTATTTAATGCATTGGATGACAAAAATAATATCAGCAATATGGCTGGTAAAACAAATTTACAGGAACTGCTTATTTTACTTGGCTCCTGTACCACAATGCTTACCACCGATAGCGGGCCTGCGCATGTAGCAAACGCATTGGGCACACATACGATTGTTTTGTTTGGTGCAGGTAACGAAAACAATACGGCACCTTACAATCAACCCGGGCGAACCATCATTCGCCTGGGTGCATTACCTTGCGAACCTTGTGTGAGTAATACCTGCAAAGTATTTGGCACACCGGAATGTTTATTAAGGCTGGATGATAACATGATCGTACAAAATGTAATTACTATACTAAAAAATAAAAAGCATAACTGATGCTGTTTTCAAACGATATAAGAGAGTGCATTACCGTTTTAGAAAATGGTGGCCTTATTCTCTACCCTACCGATACTATCTGGGGTATTGGCTGCGATGCCACCAATGAAAAGGCTGTAGCAAAAATTTACGAATTAAAGCAAAGAGCTGATGAAAAAAGTATGGTGGTTTTAGTAGCTGATGAAAAAACAATTACAGAATACATTACCCAACCTGATGTAAAAATATTTGATTACATAAAAGGCATTTACAAACCCACCACTGTTATTTATGAAGGTGCAACAGGTTTAGCAAAAAATGTAATTGCAAAAGATGGCAGCGCTGCAATAAGAATTGTGAAAGATGATTTTTGCAAACAGCTGATCAGGACTTTTAATAAACCCATTGTATCTACTTCTGCAAATATTTCCGGCTATCCCCCGCCAACTGTTTTTGCAGATATTGATATAGCCATACAAAGCGGTGTTGATTATATGGTGCAGTACAGGCAGGATGATGTAACACCTGCAACCCCTTCTGCTATTGTAAAATGGAAGGCTGATGGTTCTTTACAGATCATTCGTTCATAAAAAATCCCGGAGGCATTAAACCTTCCGGGAATTGTTGTTTGTTTGTACTGTAGTTATTTTATAATGTAAGCCCCACGCCCAACTGCACACTCTGGCTTTTCCATTTATCTTTATTATCAATATCGTTCAGGTTATTTAATCCCACGGCATAACGGCCGTACACTTTAAAATGAGAAATATTTAATTGTACACCACCCAGCATGCTAAAGTCACCGCTTTTAAAAGCATCCTTTCCATTTTCAATAAAGGTGTTGCTTTTATTCATCAATATACCAAACTGTGGACCCAGTTGTAAAGTGATCAGTTTGCCTGCATTGTAATTTAATAATATTGGAATGCTCAGGTATTTCAACTGCACATTGTCTAATTTATTAAACTTATATATAGAGCTGAATGTACTGGACGTATCTACATTAATCTGATTGAATAATACTTCGGGTTGAATAGCAAATTTTTTACCCAGGCCAATGGTTGCAAAACCTCCTATATGATAGCCATAAGAAAATTGCTCTTTAAAAGTTTGCCCGGTTATTTTATTCATTGTAACACCACCTTTTGCCCCGATCTTTAAGCTTTGAGAAAAAGCGCTGAAACTGATAATGCTGATTGCAGCGGTTAATAAGAGTTTTGTTTTCATAAAAATAAATTGTTTAGTTGCGGATTAACATTCAACTAATATGCCAACGGCAAGCCGGCCTGCCTAATTTTTTGTTAAGACGATCAACTAAAAGGATAAACCTGCGGTAACAGAAAAAATTGCCGTAAATCTTTTGGCTGTTGTTTCGGGCAGGTAATAATCTAAATAAAGATTGGGCTGCAAAAAGAATTTGCCTACGCTATAGGTAAAATCCAGGGACGTTGCAATTGACTGCATTTCAAATTTATTAGTAGGTGTATTTTTTTTCCTTCTGGCCAATAATTTTTTAACCAGCGGTCTGTTGATGGTATTAGTATGCGTTTGCTCAAGATCGTCTTTACCAAAATTGAGCAACAGGGATGGCACAAAATCTAATTCATCATCTTTAGAAAATAGTTTGTAAAAACTAAAATCATGCTCAATACTTGCTGTTGCGGAAAAATAAGTAGTCTTGTTGTCGGTTGAGTCAATGCCGGTAATTGTTGTATCTCCTCTCGGATTTAATGGTCGCTTCAAAATAACTGAAGCCAGGTCCGCTTCTTTATATTTACCATTATCAAAACCTAAAGCCAACCCTGGCTGTATAATACCTTTTGCTTTTTTTATAAACCCATAAATATCGTTTTGATAAAGCGACTTGGTATTGTATTTATTTTTGTCACTTAAATACCTTGTATAAGTAATCCCTGTAGTAACTTCTTTTCCATCATATTCATATCCTGCACTAAGGCCTGTTTGATATAACTCTGTACCCTTTGCACTGTCTGATGTTAAAAAACCTGTTACCCCAAAACTGAAACCGCTTTTAGTGCGGTACATTAATGACGGTGTAAAAATCATCTTGTTATCGACCCCGGTGGCATTGGCCGCATTATTGTGGGAACTAAATGCCCCGTTGCCAATACCGATACTCACATCAAAAGAACTTTTTGGCCCGTCTTTCATCATTTTTAAAAACTCATCATTGTCCAGCATTGAATCCAAGGCTGCCTTGTCTTTTAGAGAAAGCGAATCGGTTTGGGCAAAAGCAAGAGAACAACTGCATACAGCTATAACAAGAATCAGGTAATATTTACGCATAAGATTAAGTAGGTTTTGTAAGACTGCGGTAGTCAAAAATAGTTTAACGGCTTGTAAATTACCGGTTAAAAACGCAAACTTTGCCATTAAGATTGTTTTACCGGCTAAAAACCTTACCTTTGCGCCCAATTATTAATAACTGAGAATTACATGACATGCTCAGTTGCTGTTGAAAGAGGATTGCTGCAATCAGGTTTCACTACTCACTAACAACCGCTGAAGGTCCTGCCAAATTGCAGGAGCCAACGGGGTTCTCTAACGGCCAAAGCATGACACACTCCCGATGGATATCGGGAAACAAACATGTGGCTATCACAAAACAAATTTAAATGAATGCATTTGAAGCCTTAGGCTTAAACGAACATTTGGTACAAGCTGTTGCCGACCTGGGATTTGAAAAACCAAGTGAAATACAGGAAAAAGCAATTCCGGTATTATTATCCGGCACCACCGATTTTATCGGCCTGGCCCAAACCGGTACAGGAAAAACTGCGGCTTTTGGATTACCGCTTTTACAATTAATAGATCCAACACAAAGACACGCCCAGGCCTTAGTGGTTTGCCCTACCAGGGAATTGTGCCTGCAGATTACCAATGACCTTGAGAAATTTAAAAAACACAGTAAAAATATCTTTACCGAAGCAGTATATGGCGGTGCATCTATTACTATGCAGATCCGCAACCTTAAAAAAGGAGTACAGATCGTTGTTGCAACACCGGGCAGGTTAATTGACCTGATCGAAAGAAAAGCTATCGACCTGCAGAAAGTAAAATACGTGGTATTGGATGAGGCTGATGAAATGCTGAACATGGGTTTCAGGGATGATATTGATTTTGTATTAAAAAATACCATCAACAGGGAAAGCATCTGGTTATTCAGTGCAACCATGCCACCGGAAGTAAGGGCTATTTCCAGGAACTATATGGAAACACCAAAAGAAGTTACTGTAGGTAAAAAGAACAGTGGTAACGTTAATATCGATCACCAGTATTTTGTAGTGCCACAGCAACATCGCTATGAAGCATTAAAAAGACTGATCGATTTTAACCCGGGTATGTATGGTATCATCTTTACACGTACCAAAATTGATGCACAGGAAATAAGCGAACGCCTGGCAAAATCAGGTTACGAAATTGAAGCCTTACATGGCGATCTTACACAACAACAGCGTGATAAGGTAATGGGCCGTTTCCGTACCAAAAGCCTGCAATTACTAATTGCAACCGATGTGGCTGCAAGAGGAATTGATGTGGATGGCGTTACACACGTAATCAACTTTGAATTGCCTGATGATATGGAAGTGTACACCCATAGAAGCGGACGTACGGGCCGTGCCGGTAAAACCGGTATCTGTTTATCTATCTGCCATAGCAGGGAAACTTTTAAGATCAAATCTTTAGAAAGAATGATCAACGCACAGTTTCATAAAGTGGATGTGCCATCCGGTAAAGATGTTTGCCGCAAACAATTCTTCCATTTTATGGATACTTTGATGCAGGCCGACGTTAGCAGTGGCGATTATGAAACCTACATGCCCGACCTGATGGAAAAATTTGCATCAGTAAGCAAAGAAGAAGTTTTACAGAGAGTGGCCTCTTTGGAATTCAACCACTTTTTAAAATATTACGAAAACGCTGAAGACCTGAACAGAAGCGATATACGTGGAGACAGAAGACAACCGTCGACAGGTGGCGATGCAAGAGATGGCAGCAGAAAAGAACGTACTGATTTTAACAGGCGTGATAATGGCTATACAAGATTGTTCATTAACCTTGGTACCAAAGATGGTTTTTACAAAGCCAGCTTTTTACAATTCATTTTAGATGAAAGCAATCTTAAAAAAGAAGTGCTGGGTAAAATTGATATGAGGGATATGAACAGCTGGATAGAAATTGATAAAGCTGAAGCAGGAAGAATGATCACTGCAATTGATGGTAAACGTTACAACAACCGCACCATTCGTATGAATGAAGCTGACGGTGGTTTTAAACGCCCCAACGATGAAGGCAGCGGCGGTGGAAGAGAAAGAAAAAGAACCTACGCTCCAAAAGAAAGAAGGAGTTTCAGATAATTTTTTGATGCAAAAATCCCCGGTTAAATTTCCGGGGATTTTTTTATTGCAGTATTTGCACGCTTAGAAAATATTATTGACACAATAACGAGGGCATACAAAAAACTACCTGTAACACCAATAATACTATCGTCAAAACTTTTGTGTGTTGTATCCAATAAATAGTGTATCCCAAAAATAGCAGCAGCAAGTAGTATCATACTCAGCCAATAAAAAATTGAACCCTTACTTAATGGCAATTCATTTCCTTTTGGCATTTTAAAGATCACCCACAATATATAAAGGCCTCCCAGCAAAGACCCCATTAGCTGCAATATAAAATATACGGGAAATGTAAATTTCCAAATAGCAATTTCGCTGCTGAGAAAAGAATACATTTTTACAAATACACCATCACCGTGTGTAAACTCGTCTGATAAAACATGTGATAAAATTCCTATCGCAACAGAAATAAAAACCTTTCGTTTATTTTCTTTAAAATAATTTATCCAGTTAAAAACTGTAGATCCAGAAAGCCTTACCCTGAAAAATTTTGGTAAATACTGTACCAACGTATTTCTTATTAATAAATGAAAAACAAAACTCAGCAATAAGGCTACAGGAATATCAAATACAATAATGCCTAGCCAGGTGTGACCAAAGTTTTCCGTATTCCTCAGGAAAATTAAAAATTCCACATCTGGAACAATACTTCCAGCTATTAAACCAGTTAACGAAAATGGCTTTCGCTTTAATTTATCAAAGGGTAAAACAATCGCCGGATGTGAAAATGTAAAAGGCATATAAAAATAAAATCAACTGGTCATTTTAATTGAATGATTGAAAAAATTATTTCCCGATACAGAACTGGCTGAAAATAAGATCCAGCACTGTTTCATTGGTAATATCACCAGTTATTTCTGAAATATAATGCAAACACCTGCGTATATCCAGCGCCAGTAAATCGCCGGGAATATTATTATCAAGGCCATTTTTAATTTCAATTAATGATGCCTGCACCTGTTGCAACGCTTCGTAATGTCGTGCATTAGTTACAATGGTGTTTTCGGTATTGAGGTTTCCTTTAATGATTTTATCTACCAGTTTTTGTTTCAGTAAATTAATATGTTGTTGTTCCTTAGCCGAAATATACAATACGGATTCTCCTGCAAATTTTTCTGCCGCCGCTGCGTCACCTGCCACATCAGTTTTATTACCTACCAGTAAATAATTTTTATTTTTTTCTTTTATCAATGCTTTAGCTCCCTGAAGTTCTCCGGCGGATTCTGTATTCACATCAAAAATATAGATCACTTCATCAGATTGCTCAATTTTTTCTCTGCTTTTTTCAATACCGATTAACTCGATGATATCACTGCTATCATCACGTATACCGGCTGTATCAATCAGCCTGAACAATATTCCATCTATGTTAATTATTTCCTCAATGGTATCTCTTGTAGTGCCCGCAATTTCGCTTACAATGGCCCTGTTTTCATTAAGCAAAGTATTTAACAAGGTAGATTTGCCTGCGTTAGGTTTACCTACAATAGCCACACTAACACCATTCTTTATTACATTGCCTAATTGAAAGGAATGTAATAAACCTGTTGTTGTCTGTTCTGCACTCTGAATTAATGCATAAAACTTTTTCCGGTCTGCAAATTCCACATCTTCCTGGCTAAAGTCCAGTTCCAGTTCTATCAACGCAGAAAACTGTATCAGTTCTTCTCTTAATTTTTTAAGTACATCGCTAAAGCCCCCACGGATATTATGTAAAGCTGTTTGTTGCGAAGCCGCTGTATTGCTGGCAATCAGGTCCGCTACGGCTTCTGCCTGGGTTAGATCCAGTTTGCCATTTAAAAATGCCCGTTGGGTAAATTCGCCAGGTTTGGCCAGTCTTGCGCCTTTATGTATGCAAGCCTGCACCACCTGTTGCTGCACATAAGGGCTTCCATGGCAACTGATTTCCACCACATCCTCGCCTGTGTAGCTTTTGGGATTTTTAAATAACGACACTACCACTTCATCAATTGCTGCATTATCTTCTTTGATCAATCCTACATGTAATGTATGGGAAGGTTGCCTTATTAAATCTTTAGAAGGAAATAATTGATTGGTAATAACAATGGCATTTTTTCCACTCAACCTGATAACACCTATTGCTCCAATGCCCTGTGGGGTAGCTATGGCAACAATAGTATCATCCCAACCTGAAAGTTTTTGCGTCATATTGCAAAGATACTTTCTCTGCCAGCTAAAGGGTAAACTTTACAGCCTATTTTTTGCCAGTAGTTTTTCATCGTCTGCATTTATCTCGTCAAGAAAATAATGCTTTATATTATTGATGGTTACTTCGTCAGCCATATCCACAAAATTTTTAAACGCCGATTCACTGCCTGGCTTTATGATCAACACCATGTCATTGGCTGTTCCTTTTGCGTCTTTTACCGCCTTCAGTTTTTGCAATAATACTTTCCTTATTCCATCTGGTGCAAAAGTAGTTTCTTTAACTACGGCTTCATTTCCGGGCATGCCCTCGTAGTAAAAAATCTTATCGTCCTTATCAAGCATAACGGTTAAAACACAGCTTTCACAAATTTCAGTTGGATTACCTGCTATTTTATCATTTGGAGTAACCAGGTTCATTGCTCTTGGTTTTGCCATTGACGTTGTAAAAACAAAAAATGTGAGTAATAAAAATCCCAGGTCAACCATTGGAGTTAAATCTACCCTGGTACTTTTTTTATTTAGTTTTTTACCGTATTTAGGTTTTGCTGTTGAAGTTTGTATCTCTGCCATAATAATTAGTTTCCTTATAGATAGCAAAGCCATTGTTTTCCATAAAATTGAAATAAAAAAACTTCCGGAAATTTCCGGAAGTTTTATAAGTAACCGAGATAATAATTTTTACAAACCCTGTACCTGGAAAGTAATGGGCTGTCTACGGTATGCGTTAACGTTATTTCCATTCTGAAGTGCAGGGATCCAGTTCTTTGTCTTTTTAATAACCCTGATAGCTTCCTTACAAATGCCATAGCCGGGATCTGATTCGCAGGTGATATCACTTAAGCTACCGTCTTTACTTACAATAAATTTTACAACCACAGTATACACTCCTTCCGGTGCTCCGTTGTCATTAGGTACATCTGCATTAAGATTTCTTTTCAGGAAATTTACCCAGTCGCCATCAAAAGCGGCTTCTTTTTCTACCTTCAAAAATACTTTAGTATCATCTTCGTTTTTCTTTGGCGCTTCAAAGGCACCACTGTTGGATTCTTCAAGTGGCGCCTGTACCACCTGGTTAGTATTGTCCGTTTCTTTTGTCACCGTACTTATAGCCTGGTTGTCTTTTATCTCTTCAATTTTTTCATCTGGTTTCACATCGTCATCTTTTACAATCACAGGAGGTGTAAATCTTACCTGGTTAAGTGGCGGTGGTGGTGTAGCTTGTGGTGGTGGCGGTGGCGGCATTACTGGTGGCGGAGGATCTTTCTTTAATTCTGCCATTCGGGTATCTACCACGTCGATTGCTTCATTTTTATTTTTGCCGATAATATTTGCAAAAACAGAACTGAAGAAAAATAATAGTGCAACCAGTCCCGTTACCGCCAAAGCTTTAACGAGCCTTTTGTTATAAGATTTGCGAAGTGCATACGCTCCGTAATTTTTATTCTTTCCATCAAAAATGATATCAAGAACATCAGCATTTAAAATTTTGTTAGTATCCATAATTATTAGTTTTGCTAATTAGATTCAAAACAAAAGCGCTTCCATAAAATTATTTTCCTAATATTTTTATTAGCGTAATAATATTTCACTCTTTACTACCTGCAATTTTCTCACACCATTTATCTCTTTTTATTATGTATTTTTTTGTGGAGGCTGAATTATTTGTTTCATTAAAATTTATAAAAGATAATTAGCTAAAGGTTGCCGCATAAAAAAAACCTTTCGGTTGTTACCGAAAGGTTTTTAAAATAATTGTTGCTTGATAGCTTATTGAGATTGTACCAGGAAGGTAATTGGCTGACGGCGATATGCATTTACATTACGTCCGTTTTGAATTGCCGGAGTCCAGTTTTTGGTCTTTTTAATTACTCTCTTAGCTTCGTCACAAATACCAAATCCGGGATCATTTTCGCAAGATATATCACTTAAGCTACCATCTTTACTTACGATGAATTTTACCACTACAGTATAAGTACCTTCAGAAGCGCCATTATCAGTTGGCACGTCGCCATTAAGATTCTTCTTCAGGAAATTATTCCATGCAGCCGCTCCACCAGGAAACTCAGCTTCTACTTCCACTTTTGTAAAGATCTTACCTTCATCATCTTCTTTTTGAGGCACTACAGCAACACCAGTTCCTTTATCTTCTATCGGAGCCTGAACAATTTGTTCTTTATTGTCGCTTTCAACAGTTTTATTGCTGATTGCAGCATCATCCTTGATCTCTTCAATCTTTTCTTCAGGTTTTACCTCTTCGTCTTTTACAATTTTAGGAGGTGTAAACTTAACCTGGTTGATTTCCGGTGGTGGTGGTGGCTTTGGTGGTGGTGGTGGTGGTACTACAGGTGGTGGTGGTTCTTTCTTTAGTTCCGCCATCTGGGTATCTACCACATCGATAGTTTCTTTCTTGCTTTTGCCTATAATATTTGCAAAAACAGAACTTAAGAATATCAGCAGCGCAAGGGCAGCTGTGATCAACAAAGCTTTGGTTAGCCGTTTGTTGTAAGATTTACGGAGATCATAAGCACCATACTGTTTATTTTTTCCATCGAATATAATATCGAGGACATCGGCGCTTAAAATTTTGTTTATATCCATTGTAATAGACTTTGTTAATTAGATTCAAAATTGAAACAATTCCATAAAGTTACTTCCCGCCATTAGCTTCTTCTGTTTTTTGAATAAGCATTTCTTCGGTTGGTGTAATATCAACCTCTGCATAGTGGCCGGGAGGAACATTACTGATCGTCATTTCATCCAGGATATCAATAGCATTTTTAAAAGTAGCATCTTTGTTTGCTTTAATGATGTACATTAAATCACCCAAAGGGGTATTTTTTGCTTTTGTAGCTATAATTTCCCTGATGTCTTTAAAAGTCGAACTTTTAAATTGTTCGCTTATCGTTTCAGGTAGTAATTCCCCAAAGTAGTAAAACACATGGTCATCTTTCCCTAACAACAGGGTCATAGCACCTGAGTTTTTTACCTTTAGCTGGTTCAGCGGATCATCTTTAGGTTCGTTCATTGCCATACCCTTTGGTGTACTCATTGTTGTAGTAAACACAAAGAATGTCAGCAACAGGAAACCCAGATCAACCATTGGGGTCAAATCTACCCTGGTAGATAATTTTTTCGGTTTTTTGACGCCGGGGCCTTTCTTATGGCCACCACCCGACGATGTATCCATTTCTGCCATATCAGTACTTTTTTTATCCCTTTATCAACGGGACGTTAATTAAAATTATTTAACCGCTTCCGGTTTTGGCGGGTGCAATCCTAATTCAGAATCAGCAGGTATTCCCTCTGGATTGGTAACGATCTTGAATTTAAAGATATCGGCCTTTTTAAAAGCTGATTTAATGTCTTTAAAGGCAGGATATTTAGCCGCATTATCACCTTTTACTAACAAGTTAAGGTTATCTATGCTTTCGCCTGCAAATGAATTGGAAACACTTTTAATCCAGTCGGCCAGTTCATTATTAGTGCTGTCTGTAGGTATCCCGTCCATTTTTGCAGCAGGTACAGATTCACTTAGGTCAAGAAAACTTTTTAATTTACTAAAAGGCATCCCGATAAAATCCAGTTTTTTAAGTTTAGCTATTTCCGCAGTTGTTAAGCCTAATCCCTTTGTCTTGTTGATATCATCAATGATATCATCTTTATGTTTCCTGTCGTTAAGCATCAGGAAAACCTTCCCGTCCTTTCCTAAGGTTACAACAATGGCTTCGTCTTTAACAACTTTTGTAGACACCGAGGTAGGTGTAACCACTGGTACCGCCTCTGGTGGTTTTGTTTTTGTTGCCAGTATGAAGAACGACAACAGCAGAAAAGCCACATCACACATCGCCGTCATGTCGATGTTTGTGCTCTTGCGTGGTATTTTAACTTTTGGCATTACTAAAATTTAATTATTGATACTTAATAGATGCAAAACTCTTACAGTTCCATAACAATTACTTGTACAGAGAAGCAAAACTTTGCGTTAAAGTAAACCCTGATTCATCAATACCATAAGTAATTCCATCAATTTTTGTTGTAAAGATGTTGTACATAATAATAGAGATGGCAGAAGTACCAATACCTAATGCCGTGTTATACAAGGCTTCAGAGATACCCACAGACAATTGTTCTGCAGCAGCACCACCACCACTATCAGCACCTAAGTTACCGAAGGCTCTGATCATTCCCATTACCGTACCTAACAAACCTAACAGGGTTGCAACAGAAGCGATAGTTGAAAGGAATACCAGGTTTTTTTCCAGCATTGGTAATTCCAGGGAGGTAGCTTCTTCCACTTCTTTTTGAATTGCCATTACTTTCTGGTCGGTACTCAATTCTGTATTGCCGATCATGTCTTTGTAGCGGTGTAAACCTGCTTTCATTACATTACCAACAGAACCTTTTTGTTTGTCGCATTCAGCCAAAGCAGCATCAACATTTTTATTAGCAAGATGATATTGCACTTTGCGGATGAAATCTGCATTACTTCCTGTACCATTAGCTTTAGAGATAGTTAAGAAACGCTCAATCACAAATGTAAGAACGGTTAAAAAACAACCGATAAGGATCGGAACGATAATACCTCCAAGGTACATTTTGCTTAAAGCAGTTTTTGGTTTTTCATGACTTGGCCAAAACCATCCTGTTCCCGGCTTGTCAAAGTTTGATGAGGCGCCCAGCAAAAAACGCCAAATGATGAAGCCAACAATAATACATATTATTGGAGCTAAAAGAGAAATTGCATTTCCTGATTTTTTTACCTGCACTGAAGCTGCTGGTTTTACAGATGGTTTTGATTCTGCCATGACATTCAATTTTTAGTTAGTGAAAATGTTAATTTTGAATTTTTGTTGTTTAAACTTTGCTTGCACAATTCTACTAAAAAATATAATCAAACAATCAGTTTTTCTACACTTTTTTAAGTAGGAACGCACAAGTTAATAAAATAATCGAAAGCAACAACTGACTACATAATTTTTTTTATTTTTTTAATACTGATGCCGGATTCTGCGTTTTGCACAAAAAAAATCAAATTCCTCCAACTGTATTATTTATTTACCTTTTATCCATAAATACTGATATTTCAAATGGTATTCGATATTTTCGTTTATTAACATTATCTGATCAAAATAAAACTAAACACATGAGATTTAATTACTGTAACAAGAAAATCTGCCTTGCGCTTTTGGCGCAATCGTTTGCATTTTTTGTAACGGCACAGGATAAGCCTGCTATGCCGCCAACTACTGCTCCAGGTATGCCTCCTGCTGCTGCAAAAGCAGGCCCAAAGCCTTATAAAGAGGTTATTACAGACAAAGCAAAAACCAGCAAAGGTTTGTTTACTGTACACAAAGTAGAGGATAAATATTATTTTGAATTACCTCCCCGTTTACTGGGCAGAGATATACTAATAATAAACCGTGTGTCTAAGTCTTCGGTAGAGAGCCCTAAACAATTTAATGGATATGCAGGTGATGAAATAGGTAACAATGTCATCCGTTTTGAAAAAGGCCCCAACAATAAAATCTTTTTGAAGAACATCTCTTACAATGTAAACCCGGATAGTACCAAACCAATGTTCCGTTCGGTAATGAACAGTAACGTACAACCTATTGCCATGGCATTTGATATTAAAGCAAATGCATCTGATAGTGCTGGTGGTGGTATTGTAATTGATATTACTGATAACATCACAGCAGATAATGAAATTTTTGGCTTTGCAAGTTTTGCAAAATCATCATTCCAGGTGGGAGGTTTTCAACCGGATAAATCATACATAGTGAGCGTAAGGCCTTATGCCACTAATATTGAGATAACCACGGTTAAAACATTCTCAAAAAGTGCAGGCGCTCCGATGCCGGGCTTTGCTCCATCGGCACCAAGCCAGGCTACGGTAACATTAGAGATGAACAGTTCTCTGCTGATCTTACCTGAAAAACCAATGAAACCAAGGTATGAAGATAACCGTGTTGGTTTTTTCAGCACCGGCTTTACTGATTTTGATGCTAATCCACAAGGTGTAAAAGACATCAACATGATTGCACGCTGGAGATTAGAACCTAAACCGGAAGACATGGAAAAATACAAACGTGGCGAACTGGTAGAACCTGCAAAGCCAATCGTTTATTATATTGATCCTTCAACACCTAAAAAATGGGTGCCTTATTTAATTCAGGGTATCAATGATTGGCAGGTTGCTTTTGAAAAAGCTGGTTTCAAAAATGCTATCATGGGTAAAGAAGCCCCTACAAAAGAGCAGGACAGTACCTGGAGTTTGGAAGATGCCCGTAACAGTGCCATTATTTACAAACCATCGCCGATAGAGAATGCTTATGGACCAAGCACTACTGATCCAAGAAGCGGCGAAATTATGGAAAGCCATATCGGCTGGTTTCATAACGTAATGAAATTGTTACACGACTGGTACATGATACAGGCCGGAGCTATTGATCCTAAAGCCCGTAAAATGGTTTTTGATGATGAGTTGATGGGACAATTAATTCGCTTTGTGTCTTCTCATGAAGTGGGACATACACTTGGTTTACCGCATAATTTTGGTTCTTCTGCCGGTGTACCAGTTGAGAATTTACGTAATAAAGCATGGGTTGAAGCAAATGGACACACTCCAAGTATAATGGATTATGCCCGCTTTAATTATGTGGCACAACCTGAAGATAATATCACTGCTGCAGGCATTTACCCCCGCATTGGCGATTATGACAAATGGGCTATTGAATGGGGTTATAAAATGATTCCTGAGGCTGCAACTGCCGAAGACGAAGTGCCTATTTTAGATAAATGGATTGAAGCCAAAGCAAACGACAAACGCTTTTATTATGGCCGCCAGGGACAACCTGATGATCCACGTGACCAGAGCGAATGTATAGGTGACAATGCTATGAAAGCTTCTACTTATGGTATTAAGAACCTGCAGCGGATTTTGCCTAATCTTATCAGCTGGACAAAACAACCTAATGATGATTATGGTGACTTAAGCAACATGTACGATCAACTGACCACACAGTTCCGCAGGTATATCGGGCATGTATGTTATAATTTTGGTGGTGTATATGAAACTTTAAAAAAGAATAACCAGGCGGGTAACGTTTACGAATATGTAAGCAAGGAAACACAGAAAGAAGCTGCAGATTTTATCAACAAGCAGGTATTTACCACACCAACATGGCTTATTAATAAGGATATCACCAGTAAAACAGGAGGAAACCCTACTGCAACTATTTTATCATTGCAGGAAACTGCTTTAGGCAGGATGTTATCCACCACCACAATGACTAAGATGCTGAATGCAGAAGCATCCATCGGAAGCCAGGCTTATACCGTAAATGACCTGCTTGGCGATCTTAAGCAAAGCATCTTTACCGAGTTGAGCACGAAAAAACCAATTGACATCTACAGGAGAAACCTTCAGAAATCTTATGTAGAAAGATTGGGGGCACTTATTAATCCTGCTCCGCAACAAGGCATTGTCATTAATTTTGGTAATGGCCCTGCACCATCAGTTGATACTAAAAAATCTGATGTACTTTCTTATTTAAAAGGAAACGCAAGAGAATTAAAAGCAGCTATTGACGCAGCTGCAGCCGGCACCACTGATAAAGCCACTAAATATCACTTACAGGATTTGAGTGACAGGTTAAAAAAGATTTTAGATCCTAAATAAATACTATAAGAAGATTACAAAATAGTAAAGAGGCGCTTCGTAATTGAAGCGCCTCTTTATTTATACTTAACATTATTTAAATAACGAAATCCTGCTTTACTTATTCGTACCGCAATGCATCAATCGGATTTAATTTACTGGCTTTAATTGCGGGGTATAAACCTGCGACTAACCCTACCAGTGAGCATACAAAAATACCTGCTATTACCCATGCCCATGGAATTACAAACCCTGTTTTTAAAAGAATGGCTACCACATTACCAATGAGAACACCTGCAATAATACCTGCAATTGCCCCCATTAAACTAATCAATACACTTTCCCATAAAAACTGATCCCGGATATCTTTTTTTGTTCCACCCAATGCTTTTATTAAACCAATTTCTTTTGTTCTTTCATTTACTGCAACCAGCATAATATTCATCAGCCCTATTGCTGCACCTATTAAAGTGATCAAGGCAATAGCAATCATTGCATATTGCAAATACTGAGAGGCAGACAGGAATTTTTCTGCAATACTGTCGCTCTTATCAATATAGAAATTATCTTCCTCTTTTATATCCAGTTTTCTTATTGGCCTGAATGCCCCCCTGGCTTCGCCAATAGCAGCATCCATCAGGTTGATATCAGGTACCATTACCGCAATGGCAAAAGAAGAATTCTGCGTAGCATATAAACGGCGGATATTATTGTACGATGTAATTACTACTTTGCCTGTACTTAAAAAAGCGCTGGAACCCTTGTCATCCAAAACGGCAAGCACCCTATATGGAATATGATCTACGCTTATTACTTTATCAACGGCTTTGGCAGCATTGCCCGGGTATAATTTTTCTGCCACATCGTTGCCAAGTATACAAACATTACTTCCGGACTCTACATCTGCAGCTGTAATATTTCTTCCATAAGCGATCTTGTAGCCATTTAACTCCAGGTAATTTTCATCACCACCTGTAACGTTAATATCCGGGTTGGTTTTTTTATTTTCATTATTCACCACTATCCCCCCCGCTCCCCGTATTGCTAAACCTACTTTAGCAGGAAATGGATACCGTTCTTTAAATTCTTTTGCTTGTTCGTAGGTAATTATTTTGCCAATGCTGGAGTTTTTTTGCTTCAGTGCAGATTTATTGGTTTTTATAATAGTGCGTTGTGCACCACCCCCAAATCTAATATTCTTGTCTTTAAACCTCACACTAAAAGCATTGGCACCCATTGTAGAAAAACTATCTGTCAGGCTATTACTGGCCGCTTGTATAGCGGTGATGATAAGTATTAAAGCAAAAATGCCAAGGGCGATAATAATCACAGTAATCACAGTCCGTAGCCTGTTGCCCGTAATATTACCCCAGGAGAGTTTAACTGTGTCTTTAAAAGTCATTAGAACTTATTATACCTAAAGTTAACAACAGAAAACAGATGCTGAAGAAAAACTTTTATGAATGGCTATAAATACAGATGCTGATTTCTTTGTGAGAAATTGGTTCCAGGTATTATTGTGCCAGTAAATGTTTAATAATACAACCAGTTGATAATAAGGTTTGGATAGATTCCCAGTACAATAATTAAAGCCGCAGTAATAATAAGCAGGGCTTTAAATGCCGGAGTAATATCCCAATCCTGGGTTGTTGCAGCATCATTGCTTTCTTTGAAATACATGGCTTGTATTACCCTGAAATAATAATACGCACTGATTGCAGCACATAGAACCGCCAGGATAACCAACCACATGGAATGGCCATTTTTTACCGCTGCCAGCAGCATATAAAATTTAGCCTGGAAGCCGGCAGTTAAGGGTATACCTGTAAGGGAAAGCAGGAATATTGTTGCGGTAATAGCCAATACGGGTTGTTTTTTTGCCAATCCGTTAAAGCCATCAATGGTGTAATCATTCATTTTGATAAGCACTGCAAAAATACCAATAGTGGCAAGACTGTAGGCTGCTGTATAAAGCACCAGCCCCTCTTTGGCTTCCCTGTTTAAAGCAAACAATGCAAACAGCATAAAGCCTGCCTGCGCAATACTGGAATAAGCCAGCATACGTTTTACGCTTTGCTGAAAAACCGCAGTAAGGTTACCAATTAATAAAGTTGCAGCAGTGATTATTACAATCAGTTTTTGCCACTGCGGTTGTATAGTACCAAAAGCTTTTTCAAACAAACGTACAAAAGCATAAAACGCAGCTGCTTTTACAATAGTAGCCATAAAGGAAGTAAATACAGTGGGTGCACCATCGTAAACATCCGGCGTCCAGAAATGAAAAGGTGCAGCTGATACTTTAAAAGCCAAAGAAACCATTAAAAGCACTAATCCTACTGCAATCAGCGGCGACATTACACCAGTGCCTATATTGATCTTATCTAAAAAGAAAGAAGCTGACGGTGTGCCACCATAAATAAATGCAATCCCCATCAGCATTATACCGGTGGAAAATGAACCCATCAGGAAATATTTGAGTGCGGCTTCGTTACTCTTCAGGTTTCGTTTATCACTACCTGTTAAAATATAAAGAGGAATAGAAATAATTTCAATACCAATAAATAACATCAGCAGGGTATTAAAAGTAGCTACTATCCCAACACCACAAAGAATAAAAAATATCAATGCAAAATACTCCGATACATTAGCCCCAACTTTTTCAAAATCACGGCCATTCAGTAAAAAATATAATAAGGTTGCAATAAGCAGTACCGCAATAAAAGTTAAATGATAGGCGCTATCGCCGTTTACATTCAACATATCCTTTACATCAAAAGTGAAGAAGGATTCCCTGTAATAAAGTTCCTGGCAATTGGCAATAATAATAAGTACCAAGCCTACAATGGCAAGATATTTCGGCGTGCTTTTATTTTTTATAAATGCACCCGCCAGCATCATTACTATACCCCAAACTGCTGTTAATATAATTTCGTTCATACCCGGTTCTGCCAACGGCAGATAATTATGTTTTGTAATTAATTATTTTCCTTTTCCTATTATTAATGTTACGGCATCCTTTGTTAAATTAAACATTGGCTGCGGAAATACACCCATTAAGAATATAGCTACTACTATTACAGCCAATATTATTTTTTCGTTTAACGCAATTTCTTTTATGGTTGCAGTAATTGAATTGGTTTCTCCGTAAAAAACTTTTTGTACCATATTTAAAGTGTACACGGCGGCAAGTATGATACTTAGTCCTGCAATAGCCGCATACCAAACATTAAATGTAAACAGACCATTGAACATCATGAACTCGCCTACAAATGCATTAGTTAAAGGCAGAGCGATATTTGCAAAAGCAATCACTACCAGCATAATGGTAAGTACCGGTGCTTTATGAGCAATACCACCGAGTTGAGATATTTTTCTAATGCCGGTTTGTTTTTCAATCAGGTCAATAACAATCCACAAGCCAATAATGTTGATACCATGACTAAACATCTGTATCATTACCCCCTGCACACCAACTGATGTAGAAGAAAAAATAGCTGCACACATCAAGCCTATATGAGCGATAGAAGAATACGCCACCAGCCTTTTCAGGTCGTCTTGTTTTATTGCAATCAAACTGGCATAGATCATTCCGAAAACAGAAAGCCCGATCACAAACGTGCTGTATTTTTCAACACCGGCAGGAAAGACAGGTACCAGCCAACGCAATACGGCAAACACACCCATCTTAACCATAATACCACTCAGTACCATAGTAACCGCTGTTGGCGATTGCTCGTAAGTATCCGGTTGCCAGGTATGAAAAGGGAATATGGGCATTTTAATAGCAAATGCAACAAAGAATAACCAGAACAACCAGAACTGTTGCTCAAACGGAATGTGCAATGCATAAAAAGCACTGATAGAAAACGAATGATTTGAAACCAGTACATGATTAGCATCAAATACAGCCGGCGTTTGTAAATACACATAGATAATGCCTATCAGCATTAATAAAGAACCGGTAAATGTGTACACGAAAAATTTAAATGTAGCCTGTATCCTTTTTTCTCCGCCCCAGCGGCTGCATAAAAAGTACACCGGAATTAAAGCCAGCTCCCAGAAGAAATAAAATACCAATGCATCCATTGCTGTAAACACACCCATCAGGCCAGCTTGTGATAATAACATTAAGCCATAAAAGGCACTGGCATTTTTATATTCATTTTTATATGTAGCTACAAAAATTAAAGGAAAAGAAAAGGCCGTTAATAAAGTAAGTAAATGCCCCATTCCATCTAGCCCTATATTAAAGCTGGCGCCCAGATAAGGCATCCAAACATAACTATCTTTTAATCCGCTTAGTTGTCTATCATCTGCATACATTAAACTGGCAAATGAAATAGCCAAAGTAACAATTGAAGAAAATAAAGCCACAGCCTTTGAGTTTTTATCATTTTTAATGATAAAACAAAGCAAACCGGCAATCAGCGGAGACCATATTAATAATTCAGGGAAACGTAACCCAAGATTTTGCATATCTGTAACTTCTTATTTCAAAAACAATTGTACTATAAATAAAATTAAAATTCCTATTACCATCAGCAATACATAATTGCCCACATGACCGCTTTGCAATAACCTTACCTGGCGGCTGCCATAATTCACTGCCTTACCCACACCATTTACAAAACCATCAATACCCTTTTTCTCCAGTACATTATTAAAAAATGCAGCAATGGATTGAATTGGTTTAACTATGATTGTATCATACAATTCATCTACATACCATTTATTTTCCAGCACTTTGCCAAGGCCAGTTTCAGCAACATCTGTTTTTTCATATTTGCTGAATTTGTTCCATGCATATAAAAGTGCTGCTAATGCACCCACAACAGAAACCGCCATTAAAGCATACTCGGTAGTATGACTCAATTCATTTACTATCGTGTGTGCTTTTACATATTCATTGCTACCTGCAAAAATGGGTTCTAAAAATGCTTCCAATTTATGGCCGCCATGCATGAATACTTCAGGAATTCCCACCAATCCTCCCACTAAAGAAAGAATGGCTAATATGATCAAAGGAATAGTAATTGCCTTAGGGCTTTCATGTAAGTGATGTTCCTGATCGTGTGTGCCTCTGAATTTTCCTAAGAAAGTCATTGCGTATAAGCGGAACATATAGAAAGCCGTCATAAATGCGGTTAACACACCCACGCCCCATAACACAGGATTTTTTTCAAATGCATGTGCCAGAATTTCATCCTTACTAAAAAAACCGGAGAAAGGAGGCATACCGGCGATTGCCAGGCACCCAATTAAAAAAGTAAGCTGGGTTGTGCCCATATATTTTTTTAAGCCGCCCATATTACGCATATCCTGTTCTCCCCCCATTGCATGTATTACACTACCTGCGCCAAGGAACATCAGTGCTTTAAAGAATGCATGCGTCATTACATGAAATACTGCGCCGGTGTAAGCGCCTACACCTAATGCTAAAAACATATAACCTAACTGGCTAACAGTACTATAGGCCAATACTTTTTTAATATCGTTTTGTTTAAGTGCAATTGTTGCAGCCAACACTGCAGTTGCTAACCCCACAATAGCCACTACCGCTTGTGTGGTGGGAGCCATAGTGTACAATATATTGCTTCGGGCAATCATGTAGATACCTGCAGTAACCATCGTCGCAGCATGTATAAGAGCGCTCACAGGTGTTGGGCCAGCCATTGCATCCGGCAACCAGGTGTATAAAGGAATCTGTGCACTTTTACCCATTGCTCCTACAAAGAGAAGCATAGTAATACCGGTAATATCAAAAGTTGTAAGAGGATGATTATTGGGATTTGCTACAGCCGTAAACACCGAATGAAAATCAACCGTGCCCAATTTAGTGATCAACCAAAATACTGCTAATAAAAATCCAAGATCACCAATGCGGTTCATTACAAATGCTTTTTTAGCAGCATTGTTATAGCTGGTATTTTTAAACCAGAACCCTATTAATAAATAAGAACAGAGCCCCACTCCTTCCCAACCGATAAACATAATTACATAGTTGGCGCCCATTACCAGCAGCAACATCGAAAACACAAACAAGTTGAGGTAAGCGAAATATTTTGCAAAATCTTTACTGTCTTCATCATGCATGTACGCTGTAGAGTACACATGAATTAAAAAACCAACGCCTGTAATGATCAGTAAAAAAAGAGAAGACAACTGATCGATCTGCAGATCGAAACCAATTTTAAGTGTTTCAATATTAATAAAATTGAAATAATGTGCAACATGTGTATTGCCACTTTTTACACTAAAGAAAACATAAAGGCTGATAGCAAAAGAAATTAAAATAACACCGCTGCCAATAATACCACTAAGTGTTTTTGACAATTGCTTTCTTCCCAAACCATTGATTAAAAAACCAGCCAACGGTAAAAAAGGTATCAACCAAACCATTTGTAAAACGTTATTCATGCCCTGTTAGTTCTTTAACCTGTTTAAAAAATTTACATCTACCGAATGTACATTCCTGTACATCATCACAATTATTGCAAGACCTACGGCTACTTCTGCCGCTGCCACCACCATTATAAAAAAGACGAAGATCTGGGCGTCGCTCACCACCGATGGCATTGCTTTGCCAATAGGAGCAGCGGCGTGCATTTTAGAAAATGCCACCAATAATAAATTCACTGCATTAAGCATTACCTCAATACACATAAAAATGATGATGGCATTGCGGCGTGTTAATACGCCTATTATCCCTATGCAGAATAAAGCCACTGATAAACTGATGTACCAATTAATTTCCATAAACTATAGTTTCACGTAAACACCCATACCTATTGTTGAAGATGCAGGTGCTACTGATAAAATATCTTTGATTTTTCTTTTTACTACGCCGTTAAAAACATCTACCGCTTTATAAGAAGCTCCTTTAGTTAAGAATTTAACTACAAGGCCTGTTGCCAATGTACTTAATGCTCCCACCAATGGTTTCTGGTAATCTTCTTTAAGAGCAGATTTATCAATTGCTTTTATAGCACTGTAGGCAGCAATAGCACCACCGGCATAAGAAGCAATTTTATATACTGTACGCCCTGTTTTAAAAGTGTTGAATAATTTAATAGCCTGTTCACTTTTTTTAAGCCCGATGATCTCAGCCACTTTTGCAATTTTTGGAATAGACACTTTACCCAAAGAAAACTTAGGTGCAAAGCCGCGTTTTACATTTAATACCTTGCCCAGAATATTATCGAGTTTTAAGTTATTAAAATCAATTTGTGCTGATGCACTACCTGCCAATGCACAAATAATAAAACAGGAAATCATTACTCTCTTCATGTTGTTTGTTTTGTTTGGGTTACAATTAAATTAGTGTTCTTTTTTACTGATTACAACAGCTCCGATCATTGCGCTTAAAAATAAAACACTGCTTATTTCGAAAGGCAATACGTAATCCTTAAAAAGTACCTGGCCTAAATTTTTCACTAACCCATAATTTCCTGTTTGCATTTCCACTGCGCTGCTTACCTCTTTTGATTTAATTAATGCCGCTATTAAAACCAAAAACAAACTTCCCCCGGAAATAACACCTGCAAACTGCAGTAATTTATTTTTTTGCGGCTCTGAATTCGCATTTAAATTCATCAACATTACTACAAATAAAAACAATACCATGATAGCACCGGCATAAACAATAATATTTACTACCGCTAAAAACTGTGCATTTAATAAAATATAATGACCTGATATAGCAAAAAATGTAACCACCAGGTACAACACACTGTGTACCGGATTCTTCCTGGTGATCACCATCAGGGCGCTGGCAACTGCCAACGCTGATAAAAGCCAAAATAATATTTGTGTAAGACCCATTACTAATTGTTACTTTTTAATGTTTAATTGTTGCCTTATTACCCAATGCTTTTTTATAAGCTTCCGGTTCATTTACCGGATGTGGTATCAATAATTCATCCTTGCTATAAATAAATTGTTTACGCTGGTAATCTGATGGCGCAAATGTTTCACTTAAATAAATCGCATCTTTAGGGCAAGCTTCTTCGCACAATCCACAGAATATACAACGCAGCATATTGATCTCATACTTGGCTGCATATTTTTCTTCCTTGTATAAATTTTCTTCGCCGGCTTTTCTTTCTGCAGCCTCCATTGTAATGGCTTCTGCAGGGCAGGCAACAGCACATAAGCCACAAGCTGTACAATTTTCTCTTCCTTCTGCATCCCTGTTTAACACATGCAAACCTCTGAACACGGGACTGAATGGCCTTTTCTTTTCGGGGTAATTTATTGTGGGCCTCTTTTTAAACATATGACCAAATGTGATGATCATTCCTTTAAAAATAGCAGGCAGGTATAAACGTTCCATTATACTTAATGGCTTTCTTTCTACTTGCTTTACCCTGTTTGTTAATGCTTGCATATGTATAAAACCTTTTTAAGGCTTATTTAATTATTTGTTTAAGAATAAAAGTACGCCGCCTGTTGCCAGCATATTTATCAAAGCTAAAGGTATTAAAACCTTCCAGCCAAGATTCATTAACTGATCGTAACGAAAACGTGGTATCGTCCACCGTACCCACATAAAGAAAAATATAAAAGCAACTACTTTGGCTAAAAGACATAACACCTGTAACAATACTGCCCATTGGCCAATGCTTTCCTGCAGGTGTTGTTCATTTACAAAAGGAATGTCGTAGCCTCCAAAAAACAAGGTGCTCATAATTACACTGCTGATGAACATGTTGATGTATTCAGCAAATAAATAAAACCCAAGTTTCATGGAAGAGTATTCGGTGTGATAACCACCGATCAATTCGCTTTCAGCTTCTGCCAGGTCAAAAGGTGCCCGGTTACATTCTGCAAAAGCACAAATTAAAAATATAAGGAAACCCAATGGCTGATAAACTATATTCCACCATGTGCCGCTCTGTTGCTGTAATACTATTTCTTTAAGATCGAGCTTGCCTGTAACCATTATTAATGCAATAAGAGAAATACCCATTGCCAGTTCGTAACTGATGATCTGCGATGCGGCTCTTAATCCTCCCATCAAAGAAAATTTATTATTACTTGCCCAGCTACCTATCATAATCCCATACACGCCCATACTTACCACACCAAAAACATATAATATTCCAACGTCCACATTAGCTATCTGCAAGGAAATATCCCTGTCAAAGAAATGTATTTTATCACCCCATGGCACTACAGCACTCGTCATTATTGCTGTAAGCATTGCCATTGAAGGGCCAAGAATGAATAAAAACTTAGAAGAAAAATCAGGAATGATCTCTTCTTTAAAAAATAATTTCAACCCATCGGCCAATGGTTGTAAAAGCCCAAACGGGCCTGCACGGTTTGGACCACGCCTGTCTTGCAAAGCAGCGGCAATTTTACGCTCTCCATAGGTGGCATACATGGCAATAACCAATGATCCCATCACCACAATGAGTATCAACACTAATTTTTCTATTATCAATCCCAGGTCAATTGCTAAAAGCATAATCCTTTATTAAAATATTTTTACTCTTTTGTTAAACCCCATTGGGTTGATTCTCCTGCACCATCCACATGATCTGCTGATTTTGCAAAATCCTGCATGTGTGCCGGTCCTGCTATTTTACTTAGATGCACTGCCGGGTTATTCACCTCACTTACATTATGTATGTTCATTAAAAGCTTAGGATCACGGCCACCCATAACCTCTTTTACAGTTTCTTTAGGCATTACCAATCCCTGGTAATGGCCTTGCGAAATTACTGAATGACGATTTACTTTTGTTACGCCTTCAATAGTCCAGTCACTGGTTTTCTTTTTATCAAAGCGGCAGGTATTGCATATCCATCCAGGTTTACCATCATAGCTTTGCACTTCGCCCCATTCGTCTTTACGGGCAGTTACTCTAAACACCTCATCGCCACGTAACCACAGCGTAGTTTTACCACAGCATTTTGGATTATCACAATCACGATGAGCATCCACAGGTTTTGTAAACCACACCCTGTTTTTAAAACGGAATGTTTTATCTGTTAATGCTCCTACCGGACAAACATCGATCATGTTGCCGCTGAAATCATTTTCTATTGCTTTAGAAATGTAAGTAGATATTTCTGCATGATCACCCCGATCTAAAATACCATGCACCCTATGATCAGTAATTTGATCTGCAACATACGTACAACGGTAACAAAGAATACACCTTGTCATGTGCAGTTGTATATAAGGGCCAATATCTTCTTTTTCAAAAGTGCGGCGACCGAATTCGTAGCGGGTGCCTTCTTTACCATGTTCGTATCCAAGATCCTGCAGATGACATTCACCTGCCTGGTCGCAAATGGGGCAATCCAACGGATGGTTCAGCAATAAAAATTCCACCACACCTGCTCTTGCATCTTTTACTTTATCGCTGGTAATATTTTTTACGATCATGCCATCCATAACAGTTGTTCTGCAGGAAGCTACCAATTTAGGCATTGGCCTTGGATCGGCAGTTGAACCGGCAGCCACTTCTACCAGACAGGTACGGCATTTACCACCACTACCCTGTAGCTTGCTGTAGTAGCACATTGCAGGCGGTGTAACATCGCCGCCGATAGTACGTGCTGCGTTTAATATTGTTGTACCAGGAGCCACCTCAATAGAAATATTATCTATTGTTACCTTAAAGTTTGCAGGTGGTGCAGGTTTTGTTTCGTCAGCCATATAAATGATTCGTTCTTTCTAAATTTTTTATGCAGGCACTGCTACATGAATCGGATCGGCATAATGCGCCAATCCATAATTTTTCCTCAAACACTCTTCAGGATTCAACACATGCCATTCAAATTCATCACGGAAATGCCTGATCGCTGCCGCAACAGGCCATGCTGCTGCATCACCTAGGGGGCAAATAGTATTGCCTTCAATCTTTCTCTGGATATCCCACAACAGGTCAATATCCTTCATCTCTCCTTTGCCGCTATCGATCTTTTTTAATATTTTTTCCATCCAGCCGGTGCCTTCACGGCAAGGGCTACACTGTCCGCAACTTTCGTGGCGATAGAATCTTGCTAAAGTATAGGTATTTTTAACCACACACTGGTCTTCATCCAAAACAATAAATCCACCGCTACCCATCATACTACCGGTTGCAAAGCCGCCATCGCTTAAGCTTTCATAGTTCATTAATCGCTTTTCACCTTTGGCAGTAGTCAACAATAAATTTGCCGGTAAGATGGGCACTGATGAGCCACCGGGAATACAGGCCTTTAATTTTTTGCCATTGGGAATACCACCACACCATTCATCGCTGTAAATAAATTCTTCCACACTGATGGTCATATCAATTTCATATACACCAGGTTTATTAATATTGCCACAGGCTGAAATTAATTTTGTACCGGTACTTTTTCCCACGCCAATTTTTGCATATTCTTCACCACCTTCATTAATGATGGGAACAACAGCTGCAATAGTTTCTACATTGTTCACCACGGTCGGCCTTTCCCAAACACCTTTTATTGCCGGGAATGGAGGTTTAATTCTGGGATTGCCTCTCTTACCTTCCAGGCTTTCAATCAATGCAGTTTCTTCTCCGCAGATATAAGCGCCTGCACCTCTGTGCACATAAATTTCACAATCAAAATTGCTGCCTAAAATATTTTTACCGAGAAAACCATTTTGTTTGGCTTCCCTGATAGCTTCTTCTAAAATATCAACGATCCATGCATATTCGCCACGGATATAAATATAGCTTACATTACTCCCAAGCGCAAACGAAGACACGATCATACCTTCAATCAGGTAATGCGGAATAAATTCCATCAGGTAACGATCTTTAAAAGTACCCGGTTCACTTTCATCTGCATTTACCACCAAATGCCTTTGCACCCCTTCAGGCTTGGCAATAAAACTCCATTTCATACCTGTAGGAAAACCGGCACCACCACGGCCACGCAAGCCGCTCTTCTTTATTTCGTCTACAATTTCGGCAGGCTGCATTTTCAAAGCTTTTTCCACACTACGGTAACCACCTTCACGGCGATATACTTCGTAGCTGCGGATGCCCGGAACATTTGCGTTTGCTAATAATAATTTTTTACCCATATACCCAAACCCAAAAGGGCTTTAATTATTTTTTTATTTTAATTATCCTCTTATCGCCTGTCTTGCAAACAACACCCAGCGTTTTCCTTTCTTTACCCACACTTCCAGCACTTTTAAATGAAAGTTGCTGGTAGTCTCTTTCATTGTTGCTGTAACATCGGCTACAAAACGCACATTGGCCATGTTCTCATTTATTGCAACGGTTATACTATCTTCCTTAAAACCCTGGTAACTGATATAACCCGTTTCAAAATCTTTGATCAGATCTTTTTTACTTTGTACCCAGCCATTGCTATGTCCATAACTCAATGCTTTATCTGTTTGCTGGTTTAAAGCAATGGTATTCTTTTGTATTAATGCCTGGTGAAACTCTTTCACTGTTTCAATCAGTTTTTTTTCATCAGCAGTTTGTGCAACTGCAGAGATAAAAAACAACAAACTTAATATGACGAAATAAAATTTCATCTTACTTTAAACTTACCGCCTGCCTGCCCATTAATTTCCATTTCCCTTTTTCTTTTATCCAAACCAGCATCATACTAAAATCAAGATCAGTAACAGTACCGTCTTTCTTATTTTCTTTTGCTTTAAAAAGATAACGCACAATCGCTGTTTTATCTTCTATAAATATCTTAATACCGGAAACTGCGGTATCAGTATAATTAGATTGATTACGGCTTACCCCTTTTATCATTTCTTCCCTGGTTTGCAGGTTGCCGTGAGAATGACCGTAAGAAACTGTTTTTGCCAAAAGCTTTTCCAGGGTCAAACTATCTTTTGTACCAAAAACAGTATGGCTTAGCAAATAGGTTTTTTCGGTCAACTCTTTTTCATCTTTGGTTTGTGCTTTAACTGCTACAAACCCAAGAAGGAAAAGAAAAGTGATAATTATTTTCATTTTTTGTTTATTAATTATTTATCCTTCTGCTCTTTATCATGATTGAACATCCAGTTCATTCCAAATTTATCAGTAAGCATTCCAAATCTTGCCCCCCAGAAAGTATCCTGCAATTCCATTGTTATTTTTCCGCCTTCTGATAGTGCTTCGAAAGTTTTATCAATTGACGGTACATCAGTAAAATTTAAAGACAGGCTGATATTACTCCCACTGGTAACCTGGTGTTCAGGCGGGCAATCACTCACCATGATAATCAATTTATCTGCCTGGAAAGTGGCATGCATAATCTTATCCTTCATTTCTGGCGAGGAGGGCATTGGAGATTCTCCAAAGGTTTGCTGAAAAAGAATTTTACCATCCAGTGCTTTTGAATAAAAAGCAAGAGCCTCAGCTGCATTGCCATTAAAATTAAGATATGGTACTATTGCTTCCATGCGTAATGTATTAGTTATTTTTCCCTGCGTTATTCCTGCATTCCTCAATTATCGCATCCACTTTTTCTTTAGTTAAATGTTCCCTGTAACTTTTTCCCAACTGCATCATGGGTGCATAACCGCAGGCGCCTAAACATTCTACTGTTTTTAAAGTAAACATCCCGTCGGTAGTTGTTTCACCAACACCAATGTTTAATTTCTGTTTGATGTAGTCAATAATGTTATCGCTGCCATTTACCATACAGGGACCAGTCTGGCAAACTTCAAACATATATTTACCTACCGGTTTTAAATTATACATGCTGTAAAAGCTGGCTACTTCATATACTTCGATAGGTTCGATCTTTAATAGGGTAGCTACATAATCCATTACCGGCACATCTAACCATCCGCCAAACGTATCCTGTGCTAAATGTAATACCGGCAACAAAGCACTTTTTTGTTTGCCATCCGGATAACGGGAGATGATCTCCGTTACCTTATTTAATTTATCTTCTGAAAATTGTATCATTTCCACGTATTTATTTTCTGTAAAAATTTCAAATACCCTTCAAACAGAAAACATTATTAATTATCAATTATTCATTATTCATTGCCTAAGCATCCAATTCTCCTGCAATCAAATTCAAACTACTCATAGTAATAATTGCATCACTCATCATACCACCTTTTATAATTTCAGGATATGCCTGGTAATAAATAAAACATGGCCTGCGAAAATGCAATCGATATGGTGTTCTTCCGCCATCACTAATTAAATAAAAACCCAGTTCTCCGTTACCACCTTCCACACTGTTATATACTTCGCCTACCGGAATATCAGTTTCTCCCATTATAATTTTAAAATGATAGATCAGTGCTTCCATTTTAGTATATACATCCTTCTTTTCAGGCAAATAATAGGCAGGCACATCAGCATGAAATACTTCAGCTGCCTCGCCTTTAAATTCCTGTACTTTTTGGTAAGCCTGTTCTATGATGCTTAAGCTCTGCCACATTTCTTCGTTACGTACTAAAAAACGATCGTAACAATCACCGGTTGTACCAACAGGAACCGTAAAATCAAAATCCTGGTAACTACTATACGGAGTGTGTACACGAACATCATAATCCACACCAGCGGCACGTAAATTAGGCCCGGTAAAACCGTAGTTTAAGGCACGTTCTGCTGATATTGGTCCGCAGCCAACTGTACGATCAATAAAAATACGGTTGCGGGTAAACAGGTTTTCAAACTCTTTTAAAGTTTTGGGATATTCCTTTAAGAATTTTTCGAGTTTTTCAAACGCTGTATTTGTGAAATTCCTTTCAAAACCGCCAATACGCCCAATATTAGTAGTAAGACGGGAGCCACATACTTCTTCATATATTTCATAAATTAGTTCACGGTATTGCATCAGGTATAAAAATCCTGAAAAAGCGCCGCTATCAACTCCCACAATTGAGTTACAGATCAAATGATCGCTGATACGTGACAGCTCCATTATGATGATGCGCAAATAATCAACACGTTTAGGTGTTTGTACACCTAACAATTTTTCGCAGGTTATATGCCAGCCCATATTATTAATGGGTGACGAACAATAATTTAACCTGTCGGTAATGGGAGTGATCTGGTATAAAGGCCTGCGCTCTGCTAATTTTTCAAAAGCTCTGTGAATATACCCTACTGTAGAGGTAGCTTTCATGATACGCTCGCCATCCATCTCCAGGATATTCTGAAACACACCATGCGTAGCCGGATGCGTTGGCCCCAGGTTAAGCGTAGTGGTTTGTTTCTCTATTGAGCCTTCGGGTAATAATATGTGTGATAAGTCAGTCATGCTCCTATCCGCCAAGGCGGATTGATTATGTTTTATAAAAAATATTTTGTTACCAGCATTTTTTCTTCCTCATCTTCATTGGCGTCGCACTCTTCAACTACACATCTTTATTGAGCTGTAATTGCATTTTTCACTTATCACCTGCCAAACATTTCATCATCTTTATCAATCCTCGTCTGATCTTCCAGCGGAAATTCTTTTCTCATCGGGAAATAATCCATTTCATCAACATTTAAAATGCGTATTAAATTTGGATGGCCTACAAAATTTACCCCGAAAAAATCATAGGTTTCTCTTTCCATAAAATTAGCCGACTGGTACAAAGCTGTTGCTGTGAATACGTCTGGCTTTGTAATATCGGTAAACACTTTAAAACGTATCCTTACATTATCAATCAAATTATGCAAATGATACACCACTGCTAACTCCTCTCCTTTTCTATCGGGATAATGTACGGCCTGCAGATCGGTTAAAAACTGAAAACGCAGTTCTGCATCATCATACAAAAACTGCATTACTTTAATGTTGAGGTCTTTGGCGGCAGTAAAAGTTAACATGCCATAAGGCTCCTGCCAATCGGTTAACTGGTCGCCGAATTTATCCGTTAGTTTTTGTTGTATTATATCGTTCGTTAACATCAGCTTCAAGTTTCAAGCTACAAGCTTCAAGAAAAACTATTGCAAACTTCCTTGTAGCTTGAAGCTTGCAGCTTTGTATTTTATTGTATACCGTATCCTGCTAAAAGTTCTTTATACTGATCACTATGCCTTCTTCTCAAACCCTCGGCATCTACCAGTTTTTGGATATTCATAAACCCGTCCAAAATAGCTTCCGGCCTTGGTGGGCAACCCGGTACATAAACATCTACCGGTATTACCTGGTCGATACCTTGCAGAACTGAGTAGGTATCAAATATACCACCACTGCTGGCACAGGCACCCACGGCCATTACCCAACGGGGTTCGGCCATTTGCAAATATACCTGGCGTAAAACCGGCCCCATTTTTTTTGAAATGGTTCCCATTACTAAAATTAAATCGCACTGGCGTGGAGAAAAGCTCATGCGCTCTGCGCCAAACCTTGCCAAATCGTAATGACTGGCAGCGGTAGCCATAAACTCGATACCACAGCAGGAAGTTGCAAAAGGTAAAGGCCAGATAGAATTTTTACGGGCCAGGCTCACCACCTTTTCAAAATTGGTAGCCATAAAGCCCTCTCCCATGTATCCTTCAGGAATACCTTCGAATTTTACATGATTGTTATATTGTACCGGACGACTCATAATATAAAATTTAAAATGGTTGAACCCTGCTTATTAATTTGCAACTATTCAACATAAAATATCGCTATTGGTTTAATCTTCCCAATCCAATGCTCCTTTCTTAATAATATAAATAAACCCTACGGCAAATAATGCTACAAACATGGCTACTGCTATAAACCCTTCCTTGCCTAACTCTCTGAAATTTACTGCGTAGGGATAAAAGAAAATAACTTCCACATCAAACAACACAAATAAAATGGCAACTAAAAAATATTTAATGGCCATTGGCTGGCGGGCATTACCTTTTATTTCAATACCACTTTCAAAATTCTGCAGTTTATCGCTGGTTTTTCTTTTAGGCCCTAAAAAATTGGAAAGCACAATGATGGTGGCAATTAAACCTACAGCAAAAAGCAGTTGCAAAGCAATAGGTAAATAATTAGCTGTATTATTGGTATTGGCCACCTGGAGGAAGAAAAACTGCATTATCGGATATTAATTATTAGATTATCCGCAAAAATAAGGCAGCGATTGCAATAATCAATATTATGTAGCACAAAAAACCCCGTTACTTTTTGGTAACGGGGTTATATCTTTTAATTTTTAGATTTTACTTTTTTTTTGCAGGAGCCGCTTTAGTCGTATTTGCTTTAGGAACTGTAGCCCCGGTTGCAGGTTTTGTGGTAGCTGGCTTTGCTGGTGGAGCAGGAGGTGTTGGCGGAGCGTTTGTTTTAGGCTTAGCAGGCGTAGCATTCATATTCAGTTTAGGAATAGATGTTTTGTAATTTCTTACATCCACGTCAGTAGAATCAAGTAAAAATGCCCTGTCTGTGTAATCCAAAGCTCCTGGTTTATCCTTTTTAATATTAGCATCATAAATAATCATGTATTTATAAGCCGTCATCAGCTGGGTCTTTATTTTTGATTTATCTGTCATTGGTTCACCCAGTTGTATTACTTTTTCAAAAGCGGGATTTGCCATAGCAAGTGTCATTGTAGTATCAATAACCCAAGAGGCTTTACCCACCCAGTAAAAACCTAATACATCTTCAGGGAATTTTTGAGTGTAGATATTAAATACATCAATACTTGCCTGTGGATTTCCACTACGGTAGTAACTATAGCCGGCATTAAAAACGTCTGTTTTTGAAGGCACTTTCTTAAGGTCAACTATCTTCTTATACCAATTAGCAGCTTCGCCATAATTTTTTTGTGCCTCGTATTTAACAGCAACTGATTTTAATAAGGTCACTTTACCAGCTTCTGTACTATCTGCTTCCACAGCTTTATTAATATATGTTCCGGCTAAAGCCTCATTACCAGGAAACTTCAACAAAATCCTTGAATAAGTCTCATAATCGGTTGGCCCGATTTTCTCAGGTTTTTGAAACTGGAAGAATTTTTCAAAAGCGGATTTTGCTCCTGTTGAATCATTCAATTTATCTTTTGCATAGCCAATCAATCCATACAATCTCGGATCGGCAGTTGTTCCTGCAGCTGCAATACAACTTTCTGCCTGTGTAACTGTTTCGGCAAATAAGCCCTGGGCATATTTAATGGTAGTTCTGAAATAACAAGCCTGAGGTTCATCCTCGCCCATTAATACCAGGTATTTTTCCAGGTATTCCCCTGCTTTTACAACATTATACTTATAATAAACATCATACAATGTATAATATACCGGTATGTAATTAGCATCCAAAGCAATGGCATCATTAAAATACTGCATATAAATATCCTGCTGGGTAATGCCCTGTGTAAGATAAATTTTACCAATACGGTATTTAGCCCTTGCATATTTGGGATCTATCGTTAATGCGTTCTGATAAGCAGTTAATGCACCGCCACCGTCTGCCAGTTTACGATAGGCATCACCTAATAAGCAATAGGTTTCAGGATCTTTAAACCCTTTTAGCGTAGTAGCCAGTTTTAATTTTTCAACAGCATAAGCACCATCGCCATTTTTAATATTAAAATCGCTGTTGGCTGCGCCTATAGCATTAAGTACAGCAATATTTTTACCCTGACTTAATGAAATAGCTGTTTCAAATCGGTTACGGGCATCCTGTGTTTTGCCTTCCAGCAATTCAATATGCCCCATACCTGCTGTAAGCAATGCGCTATTGCTGTTAGCTTCCAGCGTTTTGCGGTACAATTCTTTTGCACCTGCAATGTCTTTATTGTCATCAGGTGCTATCATTGATTGCCCTAACCAATATACTGCATCAACGTTATTAGGATTTGCAGCTACAAGTTTTTCAAATACCCCTTTAGCACTTTTGTATTTTTCATAATAGAAAAATTTTTTGCCGTCTTCAATGCTTTGTGCGTTAACAAAGTTTACAACAAGCATTGTAGTTAGAAAAAATAAGGCTGCTTTAATCTTGTTCATTTTTTTTTGCTGTTTTATACTTTACAATGTTATTAATTTTACAGATACCGTATTCAAAAATCGTAATAATCTTTTTATAATTTTTCATTGATCTTTACATCTCTTATTGCAAAACTCATTTTATGCCCCAGGTAGGCTCTTCTGAAAATTAACTGCCCCCGTTCATTTTTTAAGAAACTTACAAACCCCGTTCCAAGTCCTGCATTTCTTTCTTTAACCACATAATACAAACCACGTACCAAAGGATACCTCCTGGTTAAGATACCTAACTGTGTGGGCTTTACATAAGGTGAATCAGGGCAACGATCGCATTTTATGTAAGCCATTTTTATTTTCTTTAACATATTCACCTGTGCGGTGTCTTCAGGATTGCCTATCCAGCTGATACCAACAAAGCCAATAGCATTTTCATCTGTGGCCACATAATCCAGTACTTCTTTGCTGCTTTTTACAGCTTTTACAATGGTACTATCAAACCTGGCTCCATTTAAAATACTATCGACGGCAAATCTTACTATACTGGTTGCATTTAATCCATCAAAAACAAAAGTTTGTTTTTTGCCTAAAGCGCCGGATAACTGTTGCCTCAGCCTTTCCTTTGTAAAAAGTGTATCATTGCTTTTACCATTCACCACAACAACTATCGCATCTGAAGCCAGATCATTCCAGGCAGGCACATAGCCAAGGTTGTTTTTAAAATAATCTTCTTCTTTAGCATTTAGTCCATGGGTGGCAATGATCATCCGGGTAGCAGAATCTTTCAACAGGTCTTTAAAACAATCGGCTTCTGTTTTATAGTGCGCAATAATTTTTGCTCCCGGAAAAGATGATTCAAACACTTTTATCTGTTCTTCAATTATAGGTTTGTAAGATTCGTCCACACTGATATTAATAACTCCTTCAGTGGGAGAATCGGTTTCTGTTCCTTTATAATTATTGTTACAGGCTGATAGCAATACACAACAAACAATAGTTATATAGCCGGCACATTTTTTTATTCCGTAAACAAGCTCTTTCGTCATCTGTCCTTAAAATAGTTTTTACTATAGCCCCTGAATAACCTGAACAAGCCATATACCCAGCATATTACGGCAAACATTTTCATAGTACTGGAATCGTATTTACTTAAAAAGCCGATGGTATATTTAGTAGGAAACATAAAGAAAAAACCCACTGCGATAAAAAACACACCCATAGTATAATTAGTAATGCTTCGCATGCGGATAATATTTTTATCCCTCTCTGATAGCTGTTCTCTTTCAAATTCATCCAGTGCCATAAAATAGTTTTTATTAAAATAACTGTAAGACTTTACCGGCCTTACAGTTTTAAATAAACCGGGCTGCCAAATTACTGAATTTATACCGTAAAATCAGTTGGCAGAAACAAACTTTACAGGAATGGTGTAATAAACTGCCACATTTTGCCCGTTTGATTTTCCTGGTATCCAGGCGGGCATTTTCTTCAACACACGTACCACTTCTTTATTAAATTCGTCGCCCCCATCTTCTACAGTAACAAAACTTTGCAGTTTTCCATCGTATCCCACCACAAATCTTACTTTTACATTTACCAGTTCTCCTTCTTCCATATCCCTGGGATTGGCAAGGTTTTTCTGTAAAAATTTTCTTAACGCATCCATTCCACCAGGATAAGAAGGCATTACTTCAGCATAATCAAGTACAGTATTAGTATTTGCAGCAGGCTTTACCACCGCAGGCACTTCTCCGCCACCACCTCCGTGTTCATCGCCGGGAGGTGTTCCAACTACTGGCAGATCTCCTGGCTTGCCGGCACCGGTAACACTGGCAATTGTTACCGAGTCGGAAAGTTTAGCTAAAGGTTTTACCGAATCAGTTTTAGCTGTAATTACTGGTGTTGTCCATATTTGAGTAGGGGGGGCTTTTTGTTTGGGCTGTGAAGGAGTTTTTGGCTTTTCGGGTTCTTTTACTTTGTCTTTTGCAGGTGGTATCACATATCCCATTGTTGGAATATAGCCCTGGTTGTCTTCAACAGTTTTCTTTTTAGGAATAAAAGTAAATGCGGATAATATTATCACTACTGCCATCATCAGCCCCAAAGATTTTATCAGCCGGTTATCATAAAATTTACGCAGGTTGTAAGCGCCATAAGCCTTATTGCGGTTTTCAAAAAGAATGTCCAGCACTTCGCTTTTCAAAATTAAATCTGTTTTCATTGCCGTAGTTTTATTCCGGGAGTATTGCCGGATGATGAATGAATATTTTGAAACAAGCGCTTGTTTGATAATGAGATGAAGTTGTGGTAATATTCCATAAAGGGAAGAAGAAGCTGCAAGGGGAATAGTCGCAAGGGATGAGCATGCAGGCTCAAACTCTCTGTTTCTTTCTTGCAGCTTATCCCTTGCAGCTATCTTGCTGATTTTACAACTGCCCCTTGTGGCTTGCAGCCTGCGGCTTATCTTTGCTCCATGAAGATTTTGATGGTATGCCTTGGCAATATTTGCAGGAGCCCATTGGCCGAGGGAATTTTACAGGATAAAGTGATAAAGGCAGGATTAAACTGGATAGTGGAAAGTGCCGGAACTAATGGTTATCATACAGGCGAAGCACCACATCATTTAAGCATTAAAGTAGCAATACAAAACGGTATCGATATCAGTAGACAAAGAAGCAGAAAATTTGTTGCGGAAGATTTTGACCGGTATGACAAAATTTATGCAATGGCTGCAGATGTAATGGATGATATGAAGCGGATTGCGAAAAACAAATTTGATCCCAAAAAAGCCGACCTGCTGTTGAATGAATTATTTCCTGAACAAAATTTAGAAGTGCCTGATCCGTGGTATGGACCTGAAAAAGGATATCATGAAGTGTTTGAGCTGATAGACAAAGCGTGTGAGCAAGTTGTGAGGCGTGAATCGTTAATGGTGAATCGTGAATTGTAGCAGTTATTGAAATCAAAATTTCTATTCTATTAATAACTTAATAATAAAAACAAATAAAATACAGAACAGTGAAGCTCAGAATTTTTAAATATTCAGCCGACAGCAGTTTATAAAATTCACCATTCACGTCTCACCACTCACGTCTCACCATGAACAACAAACCATCGATTCCCCAGGGTACCAGGGATTTTTCAGCAGAAGAGATCCGTAAAAGAAATCATATTCTTTCCACTATTAAAACTGTTTTTGAATTGTATGGGTTTCAACCATTAGAAACGCCTGCAATGGAAAACTTAGAAACTTTAATGGGTAAGTATGGGGAAGAAGGCGATAAATTAATTTTTAAAATTTTAAATAACGGGCTTAATAACGAAAAAAATATTGATAAAGCAAAAGCAGGTTTTGAAAAGGTTTTAGAAGGTAAAAATAGTGTTGACCTTACTGAAAGAGCTTTAAAATACGACCTTACTATTCCTTTTGCAAGGTATGTGGCAATGAACCATACCAAACTTACTTTCCCTTTCCGCCGTTACCAGATACAACCGGTGTGGAGAGCTGACCGGCCGCAAAAAGGGCGCTACCGTGAGTTTACACAATGCGATGCTGATGTTGTAGGTAGCTATTCTTTACTGAATGATGCAGAGTTTGCGTTGATCTATGATGAAGTGTTTACCCGTCTTGGATTAACCGGTTATGAGTTAAGGATCAACAGCCGTAAAATTTTATCTGCATTGGCAAAAGCCTGTAATGCCACAGATAAGTTAGTTGCGATAACAACTGCCATCGACAAGTTAGATAAGATAAGCATCGACAAAGTAAAAATTGAATTAGCCGAAAAAGGATTAACAGAAAGCCAGGTTGAAATGATAGAAAAATATGTGAGCATCAGCGGCAGTAACAATGAAAAAATTGACCAGCTGATCAACTTAATTGGCACTGTGGATGAAACCGGAAAAGGTGTTGAAGAAATAAAAAAGATATTGCATCATACAACTGGTAAAAATATTGTTGTGGATTTTACGTTAGCACGTGGATTAAATTATTACACCGGTATTATTTATGAAGCCAAAGCACCTGCTACTGTACAAATGGGCAGTATTGGCGGTGGCGGCAGATATGATGACCTTACGGGTTTATTTGGTGTGCCTGATATCCCCGGTGTGGGCATTAGTTTTGGAGTAGACAGAATTTATGATGTGCTGAAAGAATTAGAATTATTTCCGGAAAATTTACAGGTGAGTACCAGGGCATTGTTTTTTAACATGGGCGAAAAGGAAGGTGCTTTTGCTTTTGATATTATGCAGCAATTACGTAAAGCAGGTGTAGCCTGCGAATTGTACCATAGAGAAGAATCGAAAATTGCCAAACAATTCAGTTATGCTGAAAAAAAGAATATACCTTTCGCTGTAATTATTGGTAGTAAAGAAATAGAACAAAGTTATTGCCAGGTAAAAAATTTGTCAACAGGCGAGCAACATGTAGTGGTATTTGAAAAACTGGCCGATTTTTTTAACAGTAATTAAAGGTTACTAAAATAATTTTACAGTATTAATTAAAAATCAATTTTATGCAAACACGTTTTCGTATCCATTTACTGGTTGCCGTATCGCTCCTGTTATTCGCATCCTGCAAAAAAACCAATAAAGAAGGCAGGTATGTACCGAAAGATGCGGCTATTGCTGTACATATCAATGGCGCTTCTTTATCAACCAAGTTACCATGGGATGAAGTAAAACAAAATCCATTGTTCCAGGAAATGTATGCGGATAGTACTGTTCCTCCATTTGTAAAAAATGCGTTGAACAATCCGGATAACAGTGGTATCGATGTAAAAACCGATCTGTCATTCTTTGCACAAAAAGATTCAGCAGGCGGCATCATCGGGTTTACAGGAACAGTTAAAGATGCTGAAAAATTCAGGTTGTTCTTCCTGGATGCCAGCCAGGGCGGAAGTGAAAATGAAAAAGATGGTATTAAATTCATCAGCAAATCACCCATGTGCGTAGGCTGGAATAAAGAAAGATTTTTATTGATAGTGAATGCGCCGCAACTGGACATGCATGCCTACATGGATAAGCAAACAAGGGACCTGTTTAATACCTGTAAAGAACTTTTTGATATAAAAGAAAGTAATTCGCTTGGCGAAAACGAAAAGTTTACTGCAATGGTTAAAAAAACAGGAGATATTCATTTCTGGATGAACAGTGAAGAGTTGTATAAAAGCGGTATGAATAATCCTGCTCTGTCGATGCTGAAACTGGATAATTTATATAAAGGAAGCATTACTGCAGCTGCCATTAATTTTGAAAATGGAAAGATTTTAATGGATGCTAAAAGTTATGCCGGAAAAGAACTGACCGAATTATATAAAAAATATGGCGGTAAAAATATTGACGAGGATATGATAAAGCATTTACCTGCTAAAGATGTGGCTGCTGTATTTGCCATGAGCTTTAAACCCGAAGGCATAAAAGAATTTTTAAAATTGCTGGGTGTGGAAGGTTATGCTAACATGGGGCTTGCGTTTGCAGGTTTTGGACTGGATGATTTTATCAAAGCCAATAAAGGAGATATTGTATTTGCCTTGACAGACCTGAAACAAAAAGCCGTTTCCACAGACACCAGCATGGCCGGAATGCCGATGATGGAAACCCAAAGCAATATTGTTCAGCCTGAAATTATTTTTACAACATCAATTGGTGATAAAGATGCTTTTAATCTTTTAATTAAAGCAGGAGAAAAACTGGGTGGTAATTTACCTGCCAGCGTGCCGGTTAGCTATAAAAGCGATGGTAAATATTTTGCCATTGGTAATATAAAAGAAAACGTTGACAATTATATTGCAGGGAAAGCCAATAATAATTTTGATTTTTTAAGTAAGATCAGTGGCAATCCTGTTGGCGGTTATGTAAACTTCCAGTTTATTTTAAAAGCAATAGAAAGCAATTTAACTAAGGACAGCAGCGCAAAAATTGTATACGATGCTTCAGTAAAAATGTGGGATAATTTATACATGAAGGGTGGCCAATACGAAGATGGCGGAATTTCACAATCGCTTGAAGTAAATTTGATGGATAAAAATACCAACAGCTTAAAACAATTGAATCAGTATGTAGGATTGTTGGGTAAGCTGAAAATGGAACAGGATAAAAAACATCAAATGAACGATGTAACAATTGATGAAGTGAGGCCGGATTCGATGAGCATTGCTGTTCCCCCGCCACCTGTAAAAAAGCATAAATAATTACAGATAACTATTTTAAAAACCTATAAGCAGTAATACCTTATAGGTTTTTATTTTATCTTCAGCCCATGCAAATACAACTGCAACAACTGGTTCCCACATTTATTGAAGAAGAAAAAATTTCCAACTCACAGATATGGAACAGCACTGTTGTTTTTAATACCGGCGAAAAAATACAGATCGTGGCACCAAGCGGCAGTGGTAAAACTTCTCTTATTCATTTTTTATACGGGTTAAGAAAGGATTACAACGGGGTTATTTTGTATGACAGTAAATCCATTGCAAATTTTGATGCAGAAAAATTTGCCATTTACCGGCAGCAAAATATCAGTATTGTTTTCCAGGACCTGCGTTTATTTCCCGAACAAACTGTGATACAAAATTTAGATATTAAAAGACAGTTAAATCCATTTCATGTTGAAAGTAAAATTACAGCGATGGCAAAACGGCTGGGTATCGGAAATAAATTGAACAAGCTTTGCAAAACCTGTAGTTACGGCGAACAGCAACGTATTGCTATCATTCGTTCTTTACAACAACCTTTTAATTTTTTATTGTTAGATGAACCTTTCAGTCACCTGGATGAGAACAATAGAAAAATAGCCATGGAATTAATGGAAGAAGAAGCAGCGTTAAGAAAGGCTTCTATCATATTAGCTGATCTGAAAGCAATAGAGTATTTTAAAGCAGACAGAACATTACATTTATAACCTGATAAGAAAGTTAATCAATTAACTAATCAACCTATTCAATGCTTTCTTTTAAAAACATAGCGCCATTTTTAAACACCGGCGAAAATAAAGCCAGCCGCTGGTTAAGCTATATTGGGTTGGGCATAGGAGTGTTGTTATTGTTATGTTCAGTGCAGATGTATATTAACATTAATGAACTTTTAAAAAATAAAAGCCCTAAAAAAAACGGTTTTGATTTTATAGCCATCACAAAAAATATTACGGATGAAAATATGGTGGGCAACCATAGTTTTTCTGCAAGCGATTTAGCAGAATTAAAACAACAAAAATTCCTTGATGATGTATCGCCATTGATCGGCAACAAATTTGTAATAGACGCTAATGGCGGCAGCATGCTTCCCTTCAGTACCGATTTTTTTGCAGAAGCTATTGACAATAATTTTTTAGATACTTTACCGTCCTCTTTTAAATGGGCACCCGGCGACCAGGTAATTCCTATCATTGTGTCATCAGACTATTTTGAAATTTACAATACACTTTTTGCCCCCAGCAGAGACTTACCGCAGTTTTCTGAAAAAACTATTGCTTCAGTTTTTATTCAACTGGATTGTTCCGGTAATGGCTTTAAAGATTCTTACAAAGGAAATATTGTGGCACTCAGCGACAGGATCAATACTGTGTTACTGCCGAAAAGTTTTTTAGAATGGGCTAATAAAAAATATGCCGGTATCGAAAATTTTAATCCATCCAGAATATATATAAAAACAAAGGACGCCAACAATCCTGAGTTGCTGAATTTCTTACAACAAAAAAATTATCACGTTAATAAAGACAAGACAAAATTTGGCAGGATAAAGCAAGTGCTGCAGGCAATAGTTAGCGGGTTGGCAGGCTTTGGTGTACTGGTTATTTTATTAGCGATGGTGTTATTCTCTTTTTATTTGCAATTGATGATTGCCAAAAGTAAAGAGAATCTGCAACTACTTTTAACATTGGGCTATTCGCCGCAATGGCTGAGTAAAACTGTTGCAAAAAAATGGATACCGGTTTATGTTGCAGTAGTCATTGCTGCTGTATTAGCCACCGCTTTACTGCACTGGAGTTTTCAGCATTTTTTTATGAAAGATAAAGAAGAACTTTCCCCTTTTATACATTGGGGTGTAATTGCCATTGCATTGGCATTGCTGGTATTATCCGTGGTGGTTAATTTCCGGCTGGTAAAAAAATTGCTGTACAAATTATAAAGCTTCGTATATAACAGCAGCACCCTGCCCTACTCCAATGCACATTGTAGCTAAACCATATTTTGCTTTGCGGCGTTTTAATTCGTACAATAAAGTAGTGGAAATTCTTACGCCGCTGCAACCTAAAGGATGGCCCAATGCAATAGCACCACCGTTTACATTTACTTTCTCCAGGTCCAAACCCAGGTCGTAGATACAAGCAATAGATTGTGATGCAAAAGCTTCATTCAATTCCACCAGGTCAAGATCGGCAACAGTAAGTCCTGCTCTTTCCAAAGCCTTTTTGGTTGCAGGCACCGGACCAACACCCATTATCGAAGGATCTACACCGGCAACAGCCATACTTACAATCTTTGCAATGGGTTGCAATCCGTATCTTTTTACAGCCGCTTCGCTTGCCAATAACATTGCAGCAGCACCATCATTAATACCTGACGAATTTCCTGCAGTTACAGTACCATCTTTTGCAAATGCAGGTTTTAATTGTCCCAGTTTTTCTAAGCTGGATAAACGTGGGTGTTCATCTTTATCAAAATCAAACACATCTTTACCCACCTGCACCTGCAAAGGAATAATTTCATCTCTCCATTTATTAGCAGCTAATGCCCTGGCATATTTCTGCTGGCTTTCCATTGCAAATTCATCCTGTGCATTACGGCTGATATTCCATTGGCGGGCAACATTCTCCGCCGTTTCTCCCATAGTGTATGGATAATATAATTCTGATAATTTTTTATTTACAAAACGCCATCCAAGGGTGGTATCAAAAATCTGGTTCTCCCTGGAAAAGGCTGCTGTTGCTTTAGGCATTACAAAAGGGGCCCTGCTCATACTTTCCACACCACAGGCAATTATTAAATCACCATCCCCACAGGCAATTGCCCTTGCGCCATCCATTATGGCTTGTAGCCCGCTGGCACATAAACGGTTCACCGTATTTCCACTAACGGTTACGGGCAGCCCGGCCAGCAATGCCGCCATACGGGCCACATTGCGATTGTCTTCACCGCTCTGGTTAGCGGCGCCTGCAATCACATCTTCAATGGCATTTACATCAATGGCATCGTTCCGCTTTACCAGAGTTTTAATCACATAGGCCAACAAATCATCCGGTCTTATATTACTTAAAGCGCCACCATATTTACCAATTGGAGTTCTGATGGCATCAACAACATATACATTTTGCATAATTATTTTTTTGGAGCCGGGCTAAGAAGCTGTGTTCATCTTCATTGGCGTCGCACTCTTGTACTGTATCTCTTTACGGAGCTTTTATCTAAGCGTAAATTTATGGAATAATCTACTCACCGTATCTTAACGCTAAATATAATTAATGAAACTGCTATTAGTAATCATCGCAGGTATCTTTTTTAATGCAAGCTGTATTAACAGATCAAGCCCCGATTACCGTACTCTTATTCAAGGTGACTGGCAATCAAAAAAATCAGACAGCTTCGCCAGCCCAAAGCCGTATACATTTAGTTTTGAGGACTCCCTATACAGTATTATCAACCCCTACTTTAAATTTAGTAAATATAATATCACCGGAGATATTATTTCCATTCAAATAGATTCGTTAGAAGTTGAAACAAGATATCCCTTAAAATATAAGATCGTATTGCTGAATGCAGATTCTTTAATCTTACACCCCATTTCAACTGATACCATATTAACAAAGACTTTTCGGCTGGGAAAAATCAAACCAAAAAACAATTTATCGCCAGTGATGATCTATTTTCAAAGCTCCCCATGTTTTGGCAGCTGCCCTTCTGTTACTTTAGAAATTGATAGTGTGGGAAAGCTGTTGTTCTATGGGGGAAATCTGCCGGATACCGGGCTTATATTCAAAGATTCTCTTAATAAGAAGAAATTCGATTTAATAGTTGACAAGATCAGGAACCTGGCAATAGATTCTTTAAACGAATTTTATGATGCCGGTTGGACAGACGATCAATCTTGCGGCGTAAATATTGTTACAAAAGACCGGCAAATACATTCTACCGCATATGGCTATGATAAAGAACCAGTTGAATTACGCCTGCTTTTAAATTACCTGATGTACCTGAACAAACGATTGCACCTTCAACCTGCAACCGGTGTTAATGAAGACTATTTTGAATGGAATAAAAACCTTCAGCTATTAGACCATACAGCGCCGCCACCCATGGTAGCTCCTCCGCCAATTAAAAATAAACACAAGATTAAGGCTGGCAGATACAAGCATTAAATCAGCTTAAAGTATCTTTGCAGCATGTCAGCAGTTACCAACATAAGAACACTCAGTCTTCCTGAATTAAAAGAATACTTTGAATCTATAGGGGATAAAAAATTCCGTGCCATACAAACCTACGAATGGATATGGAAGAAAAGTGCCACCAGTTTTGATGATATGAGCAACTTAAGCAAGGAGTTACGTATCAAATTAGCAGCACATTTTACTTTGCCTGCAATTACTACAGATACCACACAGATTAGTGGTGATGGCACTTTAAAATCACGTTTTAAGACCTTTGACGGGCATTTTATAGAAGGCGTACTCATTCCTACTGAAAAGAGAAATACGGCCTGTGTATCGTCCCAGATCGGCTGCAGCCTTACCTGTTCTTTTTGTGCCACGGGCAAAATGGAACGCAAACGCAATTTGAATTTTGATGAGATATACGACCAGGTGGCGCAACTGAATCAGCAAAGTGAAAAAGTGTACAACAAAAAACTAAGCAATATAGTCTTTATGGGCATGGGCGAACCTTTATTGAACTACGCTAATGTTTTGCAGGCGATAGATAAAATTACCAGCCATGAAGGATTGGGCATGAGCCCGAAACGCATTACAGTTTCTACTGCCGGTGTTGCCAAAATGATCAAAAAATTAGGCGATGATAAAGTAAAATTCAACCTGGCACTTTCGCTGCATGCTGCATCTGATAAAAAACGTGATACCATCATGCCTATTAATGAAAGCAACAATATTGAAGCATTGATTGAAGCACTGAATTATTTTTATGAGCATACCAAAAACGATATTACTTTAGAATATATTTTATTAAAAGATGTAAATGATTCTATCGAAGATGCAGAAGACCTGGTAAAGATCTACCGCAAAGTGCCTACCCATTTAGTAAATGTAATTGAGTACAACCCCATTGAAGGTGCAGCGTTTATTAAACCAGATGAAGATACCACACAACTTTTTACCGACCATCTTGTAAAGCACCGGGTAAATGTACGGGTGCGCCGCAGCAGGGGCAAAGATATTGATGCTGCCTGCGGGCAATTAGCGAATAAGGGATAACAACATGGTCAGACGGGACGTCAGACCATGTTGTTATCATAATCTGACGCCCCGTCTGATCATGATATAATATTAGCTATCCCATTAAACTTTCTCCAAAATATTAAGTCATTGGTAAATACAAAATTTACCATGAAGAAAATTATCATCGCTTTCATCTTTTTTATCCTGTTATCTGTTGCCGCCCATGCACAAAGAGGCAGCGGCCATGTAAGGCATGCTCCTAAAAAAGAAAGACGCCTCAAAAGGAAAGCGATAAAAACCGATCGCATACGCAACCACCGCATTAACATGAATTTAAGACGGCAACACCGTCACAGATATACCCGTTCATTAAACCTTGCACCAAACACAACGTCTGATAATAAATAAAAAATTACCATGAAAAAAGTATTAACAGCCATCCTGGCCCTGACCATTATTTCAGTTTGCGCCAGTGCACAAACAACTCCATCAACAATTAAAGCCGGCAACAGATCAGAAGTTAGAAAACATCCGGGCAAACATCATCGCCACCGTAAGATCAGGAGAATGCATCGCCATCACCGTATGGCACAGCAATTAAATTTTTCTGAAGCACAAAAGCAACAGGCCACAGTGTACAGGGAAGATTTTAAAAAGAAAATGAAAGCATTGAACAGTAATGAAAATATTACGGTGAAAGAACAGCGTGATCAAAGGACAGCATTATTGAAAGATCAGAAAGCAAAGATGCAAAGCCTGCTTACTCCTGAGCAGAAAAATAAAATGGCACAGTTAAAAACGGAGCATAAAGCAAAAGCCGAACAGCATTATACTGCACACCTGGATAAAATGAAAGCCCAATTAAGCCTTACCGATAAGCAGGTTGCATCAATGAAAACACAGCATGAAGCAATGATGGTAAAAGTAAAAGCCATTAAAGAAAATGAAAGTCTGGACAGAACGGCAAAAAAAGAAAAACTGATGGCTTTAAAAACCGAAATGAAAGCAGCACACCAGAAAATATTTACCCCTGACCAGTTGCAGAAAATGGAGGAAATGAAGAAAGCAAGAATGGAGAAGAAGGCAGTTAAATAACAGCATTTCACCCCTATGCATTACAGCGAATCCAAGGATTCGCTTTTTTATTACTATCTTTGCAGCTCACTCCTGTTGTAAAACAGTAAATCACTTCATATTATGAGCCAGTCTCCGTTTCAGAAATTTACAGTAAAGAAAAAGAACAGCGTTATTAAGGAAGAAATACGCCAGGAAAAGAAAACCTATCGTAAAGAACGCAATGCCTTTTTTGAAAAGAAAAAAGAAGAAGAATACCAGGCCAGGATGGCGAAGAAGAATGGTATGGCTCCTAAAGCTGCCGATAATTCAAAAGGGAAACCGGCAACAGGCAATATGCAAGAGGCAAAACCTGCAGCCGGAGAAAACAGCACCCGTACAACACCTAAATTTAAACCAACCGGAGGTGCTACAAAAACACCACATACAAAATCGGAAAAAGCAGCAGCTGCAAACGATAATGCACCAACCGGTGTAATGCCATTAAATAAATTTATGGCACATTGCGGTGTATGCTCACGCAGGGATGCAGTGGCTTTAATTGCTGCAGGCAAAGTAAAAATAAATGGCACCATTGCCACGGAACCCGGCTATAAAGTAAAAGAAACGGATGAAGTAGTTTTTAATACCAAAAAATTATTTGTCACCAAGAACCTGGTGTATATTTTATTGAACAAGCCGAAAGATTATATCACCACTACAGATGATCCGCAGGGAAGAAAAACAGTATTGCAGCTGATACAAAAAGCTACTACTGAAAGAGTATACCCAATCGGCCGTTTAGATAGAAATACTTCCGGTGTTTTGTTATTAACAAATGACGGTGACCTTACGCAAAAATTATCGCATCCCAGTTACGAAATAAAAAAGATCTACGAAGTAAAATTAGATAAGCCATTAGCAAAAGCCGATTTTGATAAGATCGTAAAAGGATTGAAATTAGAAGACGGGGAAATTAATGTAGACAGTTTAGCTTATGCAGACAGCAAAGACAAATCCATCATCGGTATAGAAATTCATAGTGGCCGCAACCGTATTGTGCGCCGCATATTTGAGCATTTGGGTTATGATGTAAAAGGTCTTGACCGTGTGATGTATGCTAATCTTACCAAAAAAAATGTAGAAAGAAGCAAGTGGCGTTATTTAAGTGATAAAGAAATCCGCCTGTTGAAATATATGAATGCTTCAAAAAAGAAATAAGTTTTAATGTTACCAGAATTCGAATTCTCCGGCAATAAAAGAAGTGCTCCGCCTTTTAAACTTTCAGAAGCGATAGTTTTTGAAAATGAAAATTTTGTTGCCATTAATAAACCAGCAGGGCTTTTATCTATACCCGACAGAACGCAGAGTGAAGTATCATTGAAAGATATGCTGATCACTAAGTACGGCAGCATTTTTACGGTACACCGTATTGATAAAGATACCAGCGGACTTATTGTATTTGCAAAGAATGAGGCTGCACATAAATTTTTGTCGCTGGCTTTTGAAGAACGAAGGGTAGAGAAATATTACCAGGGTATTGTGCATGGTTCTCCTGCAGTAAAATCAGGTACCATTGATGCGCCTATCAGCGAACATACCATTCACAAAGGTTTAATGGTGGTACACCGCAATGGCAAACCTTCGGTTACAGATTATGAAGTAATTGAAGAGCATGAATCATTTTCATTATTACAATTTCAACTGCATACCGGCCGTACACACCAGATACGGGTGCATTGCAAAAACATGGGCCACCCGTTGGCCTGCGATGATCTATATGGCGATGGTAAGCCTGTGTTATTATCTTCCCTTAAAAAGAAATTTAAACTAAGTAAACACGACGAAGAAGAAAAGCCGATGCTCAACCGGTTGGCCCTGCATTCTTACTGTCTAAAATTTACTGATGCCGAAGGCAGTGATTTTAACTTAACCGCTGCGCTACCAAAAGACATGAGGGCATTGTTACAACAATTAAAAAAACTCTCTTAGAACAAGCCACAGATTACACAAATTGCACAGAAAAAATTTGTGTAATCTGTGTAATCTGTGGCAAACAAAAAAGCCGCTCAAAGAGCGGCTTAAACTAAAAATACAAGAACTGATTAATCAAGATTTGGCTGCGGCGTATAACGCAAATAAGGTTTTACAATTTCCACGCCTTTAGGGAATTTTTTAATCGCATCTTCTGTGCTTACTGCAGGCACTACAATTACTTTTTCGCCGGCTGCCCAGTTAGCAGGTGTAGCTACGCTGTAGTTAGCAGTAAGTTGCAAAGAATCAATTACTCTTAATACTTCTACAAAATTTCTACCTGTAGATGCAGGATAAGTAATAATTAATTTCACTGCTTTATCCGGCCCGATAATTACCAGTGAACGAACAGTTGCCGTTGCAGAAGCGTTAGGATGAATAAAATCATATAATTCAGAAATCTTCCTGTCGTCATCCGCAATAATAGGGAATTCAACAGAGCAGTTTTGTGTTTCGTTAATATCGCCGATCCAGCCTAAATGTTTGTCAACAGGATCAACACTTAATGCCAATACTTTTACATTGCGTTTGGCAAACTCATCCTTTAACGCTGCCGTACGCCCCAGTTCGGTAGTACATACAGGTGTATAATCCGCAGGATGAGAAAATAAGATTCCCCATGAATTACCTAAATATTCATAAAAATCAATTTCACCTAAAGATGTTTTTGCCTGGAAGTTGGGAGCTATGTCCCCTAATCTTAAACTCATGATAATTTATTTTAGACTGCAAATATAATACTCTACCGATTAAATAGACTATTATTTCAAAATATTTTTTAACTTTGTGTTATATTTGAAGCTATGCTCTCTAAAAAAACACAATACGGGCTGAAAGCCCTTGGTTACCTGGCGTCCAAATACGGGCAGGGGCCAGTATTAATTTCTGAAATTGCCAAAAAGAAAAAGATCCCCATAAAGTTTTTGGAAAGCATTCTTTTGCAATTAAAAAACAAAGGGGTTCTGGATAGTAAGAAAGGTAAAGGCGGAGGTTATTTTTTAGCCAATTCGCCTAAAAAAACCACGCTGGCTTCTGCCATTAGAATTGTGGATGGCCCCATTGCCATGATACCTTGTGTAAGCCTGAATTTTTATGAAAAATGTAAAGATTGTGATGAAGCTACCTGCGGCTTAAATAAAGCCATGGCTTATACAAGAGATGCTACATTGAAAATTTTAGAAAAGAAAACACTGCACGACCTGATTGATACACCAGAATAAAATTCGTGAATGATGAGTGGTGAATCTTGAAAATTATCTCAATTTGAGGAGGCTCTTTTGACTGAAGCTTTTCCAAATCTCCCTTTTACATTATCGATGGCTTTGTACAAATCTGTTTTTCTTTCCACATCATCAAACAAATTGGTTTGTACTGCATCATTAGTAAGTTCGCTTAAACGTACACCCAGCAGGCGTATGGGGCTACCCTTCTTCCATAATTTTTTAAATAACTCTTTTGCTACCGGAATAATTTCATCATCGGCACAGGTGTAAGGAATAGTTGTTTGTCTTGAGGTAGTTTCAAAATCGGGGTAACGGATCTTTACAGCTACACAACCGGCCACTTTTTCATCCTGCCTTAATTCATAAGCTATCCGTTCTACCATCCGTACTAATTCGCTCATTAAAAAATCCACGTCCGTTTTATTTTCATCAAAAGTATTTTCTGTACTTACAGATTTTGCTTCGTGGTATTGCGATACTTCGCCATTATGAATACCATGGCTTTTATGCCACAGATCAACACCCCATTTACCCAATCGTTCTTCCAGCTCTTCAATTTTTCTTTCGCTGATATCTTTAATGGTGTATATGCCCATTGACTTCAGCGATTCGTAAGTATGGTCACCTACTCCGGGAATTTTATTTACCGGCATGGGCGCTAAAAATTCTTTTTCCATTCCAAATGGCACTTGTAAATAACCATTGGGTTTAGCTTCATCAGTTGCAATTTTAGCCATCATTTTATTGCTGGCCAATCCAAATGAAATGGGGAGTTGTGTTTCATTAATAATTTCCTGGCGCAGATCGATGGTCCATTGCAGGGGATTGAAAAATTTTTCCATTCCTGTCAGGTCGATATAAAATTCGTCCACAGATGCTTTTTCAAACAGTGGTGCTTTGGCCGCAATAATTTGTGTAACCCAACGGCTGTAGCGGCTATACTCTCCCCTGCTGCCATTAGCCACAATTAAATGCGGACATAACTGAAAAGCTTTTTTTGAAGGCATACCACTATGAATACCAAATTTTCTTGCAGCATAACTGCAGGCCGCTACCACACCACGTTCTCTGCCACCAACAATTACGGGTTTATCTTTTAAAGAGGGATTGTTCAATATTTCTACCGAGACAAAAAATGAATCCAGGTCAAAATGTGCTATGATGCGTTGTGGAGCTTTCACACTGTAATTTACTAAATTTAGAATTGACACTTCCGTAATACAGAGGAGCAGGAATTAAAAATTTCTATTTATAAATTTCCAGTAACCCATCCGGAAGTATTACAAATACTTTGCGGTTTTTTATATCCAGTTTTTCCAGGCTGTCTTCGTGAATAGGTATCAATGCTTCTTTACCATTATACATGATGCTGCATAATATCTGGTGCGGTTGTTCAATTACTTCCTCTATTACACCAATCTCTTCCCCATCATTCACCATCATAAAGCCTAGCATGGCAATAGGTGATGATTTGGCAGCAAACTTTTTAAAATCTTCTTCTGTGATCCACACTTCTTTGGGCGTTAATTTCCTGGCCACTTCCATTATATCAATACCTTCTAATTTTATTACCGTTTCACTCTCACTTCTTATTTGAGCAGCCTGAATAAAGTAAGGCATAAAACTATCTTTCTTCACTTCTAAAAAAATGGCTTCCAAACCTTTGAATGCTGTTTTCTTACCCAGGTTATGCTGTAACACGAGTTCACCTTTTAAGCCGGTGCTTGCGGCGAGTTTGCCTATTTTAAAGTATTCGCTCATTATTCGGTTTTCGATAGTTACAAAAATAGTTTAATTAACGCTTGTATTTATGAGAAAGCTATTTGTAAGATAACACCATGATTTCAAATAGAATTAAGGCTGTTAGTATCCAAATAATGTTCAATTTTCAACGCTCAATGTTCAATTTTCAATGAAAATACAGTGCATTATGCTAATTAAAGGTTTTGTAAAAGCCGCTACAAACAAATACAACTGTTTTTTATTGAGCATTGAAAATTGAACATTGAGAATTTACCTCCTCCATAATTGACTTCATTCTGCTGCCGGATGCATAAAAAAAGTTCCGCTAAAAAATAACGGAACTTAAATGAATTAACGAAACAGAGGTATTATTCTTCTGTCTTGGTTTCTTCTGCTGGTGCTGCTGAAGCGACTGGAGCTTCAACTTTGCGAACTACAGGTTGGTTACGTTTGTCCATACGTGCCTTTTTATGTGCACCCTGGCGTTTTGCAATATGAGCATCATGCTCACTGCTCCACTTCGTAAACTTCTCCATAGCTGCTGCTTCATCAAACAGACCTAGGCCTACACCACGCAGTAAATGCTTCAGGTATAACACACCTTTAAAAGAAAGGATGCGGCGTACAGTGTCGGTGGGTTGAGCACCTTTTTGCAGCCAATCCAATGCTTTCTGACGATCTACCTGAATTGTAGCAGGAACCGTCAAAGGATTGTACGTACCTAATTTTTGAATGAATTTACCGTCACGTGGACTTCTGCCGTCTGCGACTACGATGAAATAGAATGGTCTCTTCTTTGAGCCATGTCTTTGCAGTCTCATTTTTACAGCCATAAAATAGAAATTTTTGGTTGTTACTAAATAGGGTTTCTCCTTAAAAAAGGATAACGAAGATAATTACGAAACAGCGATTAGCCAAAATATTTTAAAAATCTTTACTGGGAGGCCTTAAAACACCATTTATTCCAGTATTTTTTCTACTGAAAACAACTTGCCGGCAGCATTTACCCCTTCAATTTTAAGCAGGAGTTTTTTTGATATATCATTATTAAAATATTCAATTTTAAAGGTATTATTGGTTTTGTCCATTATTACATTGGGGTTCCAATAAACAGTAGTGCGGTAATCCGGTTGCTTCGCCAAAACTTTATCGTTATAATCCGGGCTGTTAAATTCTTTTTGCGCATTGTATCCTTTAATATAAACAAAAGGCAGCCCTTTTACCGGCGGACCTTTTTCCCTGCCGGTTTTTGTATACACAAATAAGGCGCCGTTAGAAGTTTGAAACCCTGCACCAATTGCTATTCCGGGAAAGTATTTTACATAAGCCACATCACTCATCGTAACTAATTCCAAACCATCACCAAAACCATCACCGGGTGTCCATTCAACTTCGTTAATAAAAATCAATACAGGAAGAATGCTATCTACTATCATATAACTCCCATCGTTATTTACCCTCCTTATTTTAGCTTGTTTGGCGAATACGCCGTGATATAATTTTAGCCCTGGCAGCCTGAAACGGAGATAGTTTTTTATATCATGATTTGCAGCTACTCCCAATGTGTCATCTATAACATTCAACTGAAAGCCTCTTGTTGTTCCACCAAACATACCGGAAGTATAAAATTTATCCAGTTCATCAATACGTTCTGTAATAGGATTGCCTTTATATTTTGATTTTACCACTACGCCTTTGATCGTTTGCAGATCGTTAAATTTTTTGTGGACTGTAGTATAAAAATTGTCGAAGTTATTATTTTGCTCTGCTGTTTTTACTATAGTAGCATATGATTGCTTTGGCAAAGCACCTATCTGCACGGGAATTGATAGCCCCTCTTCTCTTTGTATGGTTAAATAATTGATCAGCTCTTTATTTTTATCCATCTGGTAAGCCACTTTTGCAGAATCAAAAAATACCAGGCCAGATTTTTTAAATGAAGTGAGGCCTGCAGGCTTTACATTATAAAACTGTTTACCGAGACCATTATTAGTTACAATAAGATTTAGCGCATCATCTGGCGGTAAAGTCAGATTCTTTTCATTGTAATTGGCAGCTAAAGAAATATAGTTATCCAAAACAGGCTTTGTTTTATTTTCATTAATCGCTTTTTCCCAATCAAACTTTTTCCATTGATGCGATAGCAATAAAAGATCGACGCCCTTAAAGTCTTCTGTTTGTAAAAATGCATTGGCATTTTGAGTAAGCCCCTTCAGTTGCGTATTCAACAAAATATCCTGTAGTATAGAATGTGTACCAGATTGATCATAAAAATTCACATCGGCTATGGAAACAGATAAATTGGTAAACATGGTATCTGCCAAACTGATCTGAATAGTATTCTTTCCTTTAGGCAGGTTATTTATTGTATCTCTTTTTACCATAGGTTGCTCTTTTGATAGCTCACCATTTATAAAAACTATCCTTTCCTGCAGTTTATTCCAACCTTTATCAAATAAAGTAAGTTGCATTAAACCTGCGGGTATAGAATCAATAGAAAAACCAGCCGAGGCCATTTCCATTTCATTTGGTAAAACAATATCTGCGTTATACACTTTGTAATTACCCATTTGCGCCAGCAGGTGCAATTCGCTTAAGCTGTCATTAGTGCGGTTTCTGGCCATCAGGTATTGTAATTTCTTTTCCACTACTTCTGCATGAAAGGACACGCCAAATCTTTTAATAGCAGGGAGTGGCGTTTGCATTTTAATACCATTATCATCCTTCCAAACTGCTTTATAGCTTATACGTGTACGTGGCATTAACATCAATTTACCTATTCCTCTATTATCAGTAGAAAATGAGTCAATCACTTTATTGGTTTCCACTTCCACAATTTCACCGTTTATCATTGCAGTACTTCCATCCTCATACAATGCTTTAAACCCGATAAAGTTGGGCAACTCTGCAATCACCTGCCCTCCTTCTGAAAAGAATTGCAATGTCTTTTGTTTGATGGGAGCAGTACTATCGAAATTATTTTTCTGGTACACATTCAATACATACTGACACACATTATTACTATCCTCCTCAATCATGGCTTTTGTAAATGCCCTGAATTGTATTCTGCTGAATTCAATAGTATCGGGTATTTCAAAATCGCCATTACAACTGCCTTCTACAATGGGGTATTGTTTTTGCTGAATCAGTTTTCCATTATCATCATAAATAGCGGCATAAAAATTAGTGGCCGTATAAGACACTTCATTTACGTTGTAGAGGTACGCTTTAAACCAGATCGTTTCTCCCGGCAAATAAATATCCTTATCAAAATGCACATGCATGGTTTCAAAAGAAATAATATTATCGGGTGTAATGCTATTTTTTTGTGTTGTTTGTGCAGTAGCAACAACCGTACAAAAAAAACAGAATACGAAAAAGTATTGCTTCATTTTACTCGAGTATTTTTTCAACGTAAATTAATTTGCCTGCTGCATTTACACCTTCAATTTTAAGCAGCAGTTTTTTGGAAACATCATTATTAAAATATTCGATTTTAAACGTATTGGTTGTTTTGTCGAGAATTACATAGGGGTTCCAGTATAATGTAGTCCGGAAATCGGGCTGTTTCAGCTGTGCTTTATCGCTGTAATTGGGGCCGGCAAATTCCCGGGGAGAATTATAGCCCTTGATATAAACAAAGGGCAACCCTTTGGCCGGCGGCCCTTTTTCCCGCCCGGTTTTGGTGTAAATGAATATAGCGCCAGTGGAGGTATTAAAGCCTGCACCAATCACTATACCGGGAATATATTTTATGTAAGCAATATCATTCATGTTCAATGACTCCATAGGATCTCCGGGGCTAATCGGGCCTGATGGAGATGGTATAGGCTCGGGAGTAACATCTACTTCATTGATAAATATTCTGGTGAGAAAAATAGTATCAATAACGGCATTTGTTCCATTACGTGGGACAATCATGGTACGTCTTTCGCCAAATTTGTTATCACGTAAATTTAGCCCCGGTAACCTGAAACGCATGTAATCTTTTATATCACGATTTGTTGCAACGCCAAACGTATCATCAATTACATTTAACTGAAAGCCCCTTGTTGTTCCGCTGAACATACCAGAGGTGTAAAACTTATCCAATTCATTTATACGCTCTGTTATCTGATTGCCTTTATACTTAGATTTTATCACCACACCTTTGATCGTTTGAAGATCATTAAATTTTGTATGTGCAGTAGTATAAAAATCTTCATACCTGTTATTCTGTAAGGATACTTTTGACCGGGTAAAATGCATTTCATCTGGCAAAGCATTTATCAATTGCGGAATGGGTAAGGTATCTTCCCTTTTTATGGTTAAATAATTTACCAGTGTTTTATTGATATCCATTTGATAAGCCACTTTTGCAGAATCAAAAAATACCAGATCAGATTTTTTAAATGTGGTGGCACCTGCAGGCTTTACATTATAAAACTGTTTGCCCATACCGTTGTTACTTATAATGAGATTAAGTCCGTCGTTCGCCGGTAAGGTTAAATTCTTTTCTTTATACTCAATGCCTAAAGAAATATAGTTGTCTGCCAGTGCCGGTTTAATTTCCTTTTTATCGATTGCTTTTTTCCAATCAAACTTTCTCCATTGATGTGACAACAAAACAAAATCAATCGCATTGCGGTCCTTTGATTGTAATAATGCATCACTGTTTTGCGTAAGTGCTGCAAGCCTGGTATTTAATAAAAGATCCTGCCGTATAGAATGTAGGTTTGCCTGGTCATAAAAATTGATATCTGCTATTGATACAGATAAATTAGTGAACAGCGTATCAGATAACCTGATACTAAGAATATTTCTGCCTTTAGGGACATTGTTCATGGTATCACGTGTTACGGTAACCTGGCCAGCATTATCATCGGCAGTGATAAAAATTAAGCGTTCCTGCAACTTGTTCCACTCCTTATCAAATAAAGTAAGTTGCATTAAACCTGTTGACAAAGAATCTAAAGGAAACTTAGCTGTTGCTAATTCCATTTCATTGGGCAATACAAGGTCGGCTTTATATATATTGTATTTGCCTATTTGCGCCAGGATATGCAGGAGACTTAAACTATCATTGGTTTTGTTCCTGGCAAGTGAATATTTCAGCTCTTTGCCATTCACTTCTGCATGAAAGGATACGCCAAATCTTTTAATGGCAGGCAACGGCACCTCTTGCTCAATACCATTATCATCTTCCCAAACTGCTTTATAACTAATACGTGGCCGGGGTATTAACATTAGTTTACCCATGCCGCTACTATCAGTTGCAAATGTATCAACCGCTTTGCCGGTTTCCACTTCTATTATCTCACCTTTTAATATTGCAGCAGTACCATCCGCATACATTGCTTTAAACCCAAAGAAGTTCTGCAACTCCGCAATGGCCTGTCCGCCTTCCACAAAAAAATGTAACAATTTTTGTTTTACTTCAATACTACTGTCTGCATTATTTTTTTGATATACTTTAATTGGCCGCTGATACACATTGTTACTATCCTCCTCAATCATAGCTTTTGTAAATGCCCTGAATTGCAGCCTGCTATATTCAATGGTATCAGGTATTTCAAAATCGCCATTACAACTACCTTCTATAATCGGATATTGTTTTTGCTGTAGCAGCTTGCCTTTGTCATCATAAATAGCCGCATAAAAATTAGTAGCAGCAAAAGAAATTTCATTTACATTGTAGAGATAGGCTTTAAACCAGATCGTTTCTCCGGGCAAATAAATATCCTTATCAAAATGCACATGCATGGTTTCAAAAGAAATAATTGAATCAGCGGTTGCAATATTTTTTTCTTCTGTCTGAGCAAAAGCAGGCAGCACAAAAAAAAGATTTAATATTAAAATCCATTTAGTCATTTCACTCAATAACTTTTTCAATATAAATTAATTGGCCTGCTGCATTTACGCCTTCTATTTTCAACAGTAATTGCTTTGAAATATCATTATTAAAATACTCAATTTTGATAGAATTATTTGTTTTGTCGAGTATCAGATTCGGATTCCAGTAAACTGTAGTACGCAAGTCGGGTGTTTTTGCTATATCCTTGTTGTTGTAATCAGGATTTGGAAAATCCTTTTGTGTATTATAGCCTTTAATATATACCGAATGCATATTACTATTACCCGCTGGCTCTGCCTCATTTCCTTTTCTTAAGTAGACATATATAGCACCTATAGTAGACCTGAAAGAACTATTGATAACGATACCGGGAATATATTTGATGTAAGCCACCTGCGATAAATCATAATTACCTACACTTTTAACCGGCTGTTCGTCGAGAAACATGGGTATTGGCTGAATTTGTTTCCAACCCAAACCTACAGTAGCTTCAGCTACAAAGTATTTTTCATGAGACCATTCATCATCAATTACTTTTACACCCGACACCCTGTACGCAACATAGCTTGCCACATCGCTATTGGTTTTAGCAGTAGGGTCGTCTAATACATTTAGCTGAAAGCCTCTTACGGTTCCACTGAACATTCCTGTAGTATATGTTTTATCCAGTTCTTCAATACGTGCCAGTTCAGGATTATGTACTAATTTAGATTTCACTACAACTTCTTTAATTGTTTGCTCCGCATTAAACTTGCCGGGTTTATACACCAGGAAAGAGGCAAGGCTGTTGTTTTGTGTTATGGGCTTAACAGATGCTGGAATATTTTGTGGCTGCAGCGCACTTACTAATACAGGTACATTCAAAGTATCATCTTTGTAAACAGACATGTAATTTCCCAGTACTTTATTTTTATCTGTCTGATAGGTCACTTTTGCAGAATCAAAGAATAGCAGGTCGTTCTTTTTGAATACTGTTTGATTAATGGGCTTGAGGTTATACAATTGCTTTCCTGCGCCGCCGCCTTTTATAATAAGGTTAAGTGATTCACCTTCCGGAAGGGCCAGGTTCTTTTCTTTGTAATTAACAGCGAGTGTAATATAATTGTCTAGCGGCTCAGCAGCAATATTCACTTTATCTGCTAATTTTTGCCATTCATATTTTTTCCATTGTTGTGAAAGCATAATCAGGTCTATAGCATTTCTTTTATCTGCTAACAATACCGAACTTAAATTCTGATCAAGCCCTTTTAATTGCGTATTCAGCAAAAGGTCTTGTGTAATAGAATGTGTATTGGAAGGGTTGAAAAAATTAATATCCGCTATGGACACCGATAAATTAGTGAACATCGTATCTGGCAAACTGATTGAGATCGTGTTCTTTGCTTTAGGACCAGCAGCAATGGTATCTCTTTTTACAACAGGTTGTTGCATCCTTTCGGCATTAATGAACACCATTCTTTCCTGTAATTTATTCCAATGCTTATCAAATAAAGTAAGTTGCATTAAACCTGCGGGTATAGAATCAATAGAAAAACCAGTCGAGGCCATTTCCATTTCATTTGGTAAAACAATATCTGCGTTATACACTTTGTAATTACCCATTTGCGCCAGCAGGTGCAATTCGCTTAAGCTGTCATTAGTGCGGTTTCTGGCCATCAGGTATTGTAATTTCTTTTCCACTACTTCTGCATGAAAAGAAACACCATAACGATTTATCAAGGGCAAAGGCGTTTCCTTTACAATGCCGTTGTCATCTTTCCAAACTGCTTTATAATTTTTTTTAGGAGATGGGATCAACAATATTTTACCGAGGCCCATTGTATTGGTAAAAAAAGTATCTATCACTTTATTTCTTTCCACTTCTATAATTTGCCCATTTATCATAGCCGGTTTGCCATCTGCATAAGTACTTTTAAAAGCGATATAGTTTTGCAGCTCTGCAACTACTTGCCCCCCTTCGGGGAAAAATTGTAATTGTTTGCCTTTATTTGTTACGCTATTCTCAATACTATTTTCTTTGTTATAAATGTTGAGAATTTTGAGGTACACGTTTTCACTGTCTTCAATAACCATTGCTTTTGTAAATGCCCTGAATTGAATACGGTTGCTTTCTATACTATCAGGTATTTCAAAATCTCCGTAGCAACTACCTTCAACTATCGGGTATTGCTTTTGCCGGATCAATTTTCCTTTATCATCATAAATAGCTGCATAAAAATTGGTAGCTGCAATTGAAATTGCATTTACGTTGTAGAGGTATGCTTTAAACCAGACTGTCTCTCCGGGCAAATAAGTATCCTTATCAAAATGCACATGCATAGTTTCAAAAGAAATAACAGCATCTGTAGTTGCCACATTTTTTTCTATGGTTTGTGCACCTGCAGCCTGCATAAAAAAAAGGCACACAATAAAAAAGCAGCGGTTAGCAATTGTCATAAATTGTCAGTTTTGTTTAAGCTTAACTAATCAGGGTGGATATACAAAATACACTTGCCGGATATCAGCTTCCGGCAGGTGTATCAATTATTTTCGCAGGGACAAAAAATTATTTTATTTTAAAGTCATAGGGCAATGTATTTGCCATTCTCATCCAGGCCATGTAGCCACTTTTTGTAATACCGGTTTGTTCAAAATAATACCCATTCACTTCTACACCAATTACTTGTGCAGGTTTAAAGGTTAAAACAGATAGTTGATATTTTACAGATGCAGTAGGGTCGGCTTTTACATAAGTTTGTTCGGGCACATCCTTATTATAGATCACCACCAGCTCATTTTCCTCTGGTAATACCAGTACATCTTGTGTACTATCATCAATTTCGTAGCCAAGCGCCTGGTAATAATTTAGTATTGGAACCAGGGTTTCCTTTTCACTAAATCTTTTTTTCAGGTATTTAATTTCAAAACCGTTTTCTTTTACCTGCTTTTGGTAAAGGCTTCGCATAAAATGAATCATCGAGCCATTATAGGCTTTAAGCCTGGCAGCTTCCCAATTTATCTTTTCAAGCGTATCTTCAGGCTGCAGTTCTTCATATAACGGATAACCTTTGTAGAGCGTTATAAGTTTGTCGTAATCGTAACTAAAAGAAACCAGTGTGTATTTTATTTTGTACCCCAGTGCTTTATTTACAATTATCAATGGCGTATCTGCCAATACTTTTAAAGTATTTTTTTTAGTGGAAAAATAAAATTTCAACACTTGTTTATTAGCAATAGAGCAGGAATTACTATTGAATGTTTTGCCTATAAAATTCTCCAGGAAAAAAGCACCATACTTCTCCCATCCATCGGCCAACTCATTGGATATAACCACATCTTTAAGTGATTTGTCCTTTTGCATCAATTCTACCACTATATTTTTACTGTTATTTTCTGATGCGCTGATCCTTCTAATTTCCGGTTGGTAACCGATGCAGGTAATGATAAGATCATATCCGCCAGCGGGCAGGCTTAATTTAAAATTACCTTCTGCATCGGCGGCTGTGCCAATCGTTGTATTTTGGGCAAAGACGGAAGCTCCTGGCAATGGAGCTTTAGTAACAGCATCAATTATTTTGCCGGTTATATAGTAGTCTGTTTGTTGAGAGAATACTGAAGCTGGTAAAAGATAAAGGATCAAAAACAAAAGGTTACTTCTCATGCGATTTGGTTTAAATGCATATTCCCAAAACTATTATTCCATAAACAGGCAATGTATTCTATTCCACTATTTTTTCAATATGGATCAGTTTTCCCTCATCGTTAAATCCTTCCAGCACAATGCGTATTTTTTTTGTAAAATCATTATTGTAGAAAGTAATGGGCACTTTTTGATTGGTGGCATCGGTTAAAATATAAGGCTGCCATAGTAATGTTGTTCGGGCATCTGTACCTGTTGCAGTATTACTTTGCGAATAATCAGGGGCATAAAATTCTTTTTGAGGCGAATAGCCGGCAACTTTCAATACTCTTAAATCAGAATCTTTAGGACGGTTATCAATCAGGTCATCGCCTTTTTTAAGATAAATGGAAATAGCTGGTGGTAGCCCCGGAACAATTGCAAGATGTGGGATAAATTTTACGTAGGCAATATCTTCGATATTTAACCTGGTAAGTTCTTCATTTTCAACCGGCCTTTCATTAACGTACAATAAGCAAGGCACGTATGGAGGTGGCCCCTGGTAAACCACCAATGTTTTTACACTCTGTCTGAAGTATACTCCCAGCCCCGGCGCTTTACCTATCATGTAGTTATAGATATCCAACTTAGCAGGCGCCATCTCATCATGCATCACATCATAAGCAAAGGAATTTACCACTCCCCTGAAAGCGCCTTCTGCATATTTTTGATCCAGTTTAAAAAGCGGATCATTCTTCCAGTTGTGCCAGCCTCCGTTTTTCACCAATACCGCCTGCATGGTTTTTTCTTTATTAAATTGTTGCAGGGCATTATCTTTTATGTAATATCCAAATACAGATGCGGTCTGGTTAAATTTTGTACCAGCAGTATCGGGTATTAAATAATTACCCGCATTAGTAATAGTCAGGGGTTGCGGATAAGTATAGTTAGAAGAACTGAACACCATTACGGGATTTAATAGTTTATTTTTATTGAAGGAATACTGCACTTTGGCGCTATCATAAAATACCAGGCCGGTCTGTTTAATTATCCCCTCTGCATCAGGTTTTACAAAATAAAAATTCTGTGTGCTGTCTTTGCTTTTTACTATCAGGTTCACCAGTTCTGCGGCATCCAGCTTTTGCTGTGTCTGCTTTCCTATTCTTCCATAAATACTTAGATAGTTATCCTGCGGATATTTTAACTCCGGCATTTTTGCTGCCAGCATATTATCCCAGTTATACCTGCGCCAGCCATGGGTGAGCATCACTAAATCTAAATTGGATTTTAAAGTTGCATTGGTATTACTGGTAAAATAATAAGCAGGATTATGGATATACCCTTTTACATCACCACTTAATAAAAGATCTGTAACAATGTTTGTGGTTGATACATCATCATTTAATTCAGCATCGGTAACACTTAAAGACATGTTAGAAAGAATGGTATCTGCTACTTCTATCTCAATACTATTCTTCCCTCTTTTTTGTGTGCTGATTGCTGTGTTGGTTAGTTTAGCATCCAATGCATAATTATTATTGTTGATAAATGCCACACGTTCTGCCACCGGTTGCCAGTTGGCATCAAATACGGTTAACTGCATAATACCGCTGGGTAATGCATTTACCTGCACAGTAGCTGTAAATGGTTCGTTTGAAGGAACTACCAGGTCATTTTTATAAAACACTTTCTGGTACAGGTACATCAATACATGTAAACTATCTTTAGCAGTTTTATTGGTGAGGTTAAATATCACATTATCCTTTACCTGTGCCAGCTTAAGTGATACGCCTGTTGATTTCGCTTGTGGCAAATAGGTTTGTTGCTTCACTCCTTTATCATCCAGCCACTCCACATAAAATTTCTGATTGGGTGCCACTTCAATATCAAACCTCCCCATACCATCATGCACAGATTTTACCGGCATTTCTACTTCGCCAGTTTCCTGTTTTTTTAAAACGCCATTTATTTCAAAAGGTAAACCATTATTGTAGTTAGCTTTAAAAGCAATCGTATTTCTTACGCCTTCAATTATATCTCCGCCTTCGGGAAAAAATTGCAAAGAGACTGTTTTGACTTGTTTGCTGCTATCAGTTTTTGCATCATTATTTATTAACCTGATGGCTTTGGTAAATAATAATGTAGTATCCAGATTCAACATCCATGTGGTATAGGCACGGCAGATGAGTTGTTTACTTTGTAAACTATCCGGTATTTGAAAATGGCCATCGGCAGTACCGTTAAAAATAGGACAAAGCAGTTGTTGTACCAGTTTACCATTCTCATCATACAATGAAGTATAAAAATTAGTACTTTTTGCAGCAGGAATATAATCTTCAAAAAGATAGGCCTTAAACCAAATGGTTTCTCCGGGCAAATACGCTTCCTTATCAAAATGAATATGTATTTTTTCCTGCGAAAAATTCTGGCCGTACAAATTAATTGTATTTTCCACAACCTGCGACACAACTGGTGTAGTAAATAGCAAGCTTACAATAAAAAGCCAGTGTTTGTAAATTTTCGTACTCATAATTTATACGGTTTTATTCAATTATTTTTTCTACATGAATCAGCTTGCCTTCGTCATTAAATCCTTCTAAAACTATTCTTATCTTTTTTGTAAAATCGTTGTTATAAAAAGTAACAGGTACTTTTTGGTTAGTAGCATCGGTTACAATATAAGGCAGCCATAACAAAGTCGTTCGGGCATCGGTTCCTGTTGTATTACTTTGAGAATAATCCGGTGCATAAAATTCCTTTACGGGTGAATAGCCGGGAATTTTTACTGATTTTAAATCGGTGTCTTTAGGCCGGCGATCAATCAGATCGTCGCCTTTTTTTAAATAAATACAAATAGACTGCGGAAGCCCCTGCCTCCATGGAGTATGATCATAAACTTTTATGTAAGCTATAGCATCGAGGTTTATTGTTTCCAATATCTGGTTATCAATTTCGCTTTCATTAACAAAAATTAAAGTTTTACCGAAAGATTTTCCACCGCCTTTATATTCAATTATTAATCCTGGTATCTTTCCAATCATATAGTTATAAATATCCTGTTTAGCATCGGCCATTTCATCGTGCAATACATCTATTGACCATGTGGTAGCACCCATTCCTTTAAACATAGTGGTATATTTCTCATCCATTTTAAACATGGGATCATTTTTCCAGTTGTGCCAACCGCCGCTTTTTACCAATACCGCCTGCATGGTTTTTTCTTTATTAAACTGTTTGATAGCGTTATCCTTTACATAATATCCAAATACAGATGCCTGCTGATTAACTGTAGTGCCTGTGGTATCAGGCTTTAAAAAAATAATTGCATTATTGATAGTAGCAGGTTGCGGATACGTATAATTAGAAGTGCTGAAAGTAATTTGCGGATTTAATACTTTATTTTTATTGAAAGAATACTGCACTTTGGCACTATCATAAAATAACAGGCCCGTTTGCTTAATTAATCCATCGGCATCAGGTTTTGTAAAATAAAAATTTTGTGTACTGTCTTTAGTTTTCACAATCAGGTTTACTATTTCTGCAGAATCTATTTTTTGTAATGCCGCGTTTCCTACTTGTCCGTAAATGCTTAAATAATTATCCTGCGGATATTTCAATTCCGGCATTCGTGCCGCAAGTATATTATCCCAGTTATACCTGCGCCAGCCATGTGTTAGCATTACCAGGTCTAAGTTTGATGTAGCCTCTTTATCGCTGGTAAAATAATAAGCCGGGTTGTGGATATAACCTTTTACATCGCCACTTAATAAAAGGTTGGTAACGATAGTTGAACCAACAGTTCCATCATTCATGTCTGCATCGGTGATGCTTAACGACATATTGGATGGAATTGTATCAGCTATTGCTATCTCAATAATATTCCTGCCTCTTTTGGCCGTATTGATTTCTTTATTACTAATTATTGTATTGATTGTATAATTATTGTTGTTTATAAATGCCACCCGTTCTGCCACCGGTTTCCAGTTGGCATCAAATACCGTCAATTGCATAATACCGGTTGGTAAAGTATTTACTGGTACAGTGCCTGTGTAAGGCTCTGTTGATGTTACTGCGATATCTTTTTTGTAAAATACTTTCTGGTACATGTACATCAGCACATGCAAACTATCAGCCGGCAATTTATTTACGAGGTTAAATACAATACTGTTTTTAAGTTGAATTAATTTCAATGATACGCCGGCAGCTTTAGCATTAGGTAAATAAGTTTGCTGTTTGTTACCTTTATCGTCACTCCATTCCAGATAAAATTTTTCATTAAAAGCCAGATCAATATCAAACCTACCCATGCCATCATGCACAGACGTAACGGATGTCACCACTTCTCCCGTTTCCTGTTTTTTTAAAACAGCGTTGATATCAAATGGCAAACCATTATTGTAATTGGCTTTAAAAGCTAACGTATTTTTTGTGCCGGCAATAATATCTCCCCCTTCAGGAAAAAATTGAAGTGATACAGTTTTGATTTGTTTACTGTTATCAATCGCATTGTTATTTATTAACCGTATCGCTTTAGTAAATAAAAATGTAGTATCAAAATTCATCATCCAGGTGGTGTAAGCACGGCAGATAACTTGTTTGCTTTGTAAACTATCCGGTATTTGAAAATGCCCATCGGCGGTACCGTTAAAAATGGGACAAAGCAGTTGCTGTACCAGTTTACCATTCTCATCATACAGTGAAGTATAAAAGTTGGTGCTTCTTGTTGAAGGGAGGTATTCTTCAAATAAATAGGCTTTAAACCAGATGGTTTCTCCCGGTAAATAAGCTTCTTTATCGAAATGAATATGAATTTTTTCCTGCGGAAAATCAGCGCCGTAAAGGTTGATGCTGTTTTCAATTGCCTGTGCAGTAGTTGTTACGGGTGCGGAAACCATAAATACAATACAGCAGTAACACAACGCTTTAGTTAGGGATGGCATAAGTTTACAATTACAAATTAAATATAACGATAATTCATAACCGGTGCCAGATTACAGCACATTTTATTACATCCTTAACAAAGATTTATTGACGTTATTTTTTTCCCATGCCGGGCATTCTTCCCATAGGCATTTTATTCATCATCTTCATCATGCCTTTCATTTGCTCAAACTGTTTTAAGAAAGCATTTAGTTCGGCAATATCTTTTCCTGCGCCTTTGGCTATACGCAGTTTGCGGTTGGGGTTAATGATATCAGGGTTTCTTCTTTCTTCTAAGGTCATACTGTTGATCATCGCTTCAATACCTTTAAAAGAATCATCATTGATATCAACATCTTTTATTTGTTTACCTACACCGGGTATCATACCCATCAGGTCTTTAAGGTTACCCATTTTTTTAATCTGCTGCAACTGGGTTTTAAAATCTTCAAAATCAAATTGATTTTTGCGGATCTTCTTTTCCAGTTTTCTTGCTTCCGCTTCATCAAATTGTTCCTGTGCTTTTTCTACCAGACTCACAATATCACCCATGCCCAGTATACGTTGCGCCATACGCTCAGGATAAAACACATCCAGTGTATCCATCTTCTCGCCACTACTTGCAAACTTGATCGGTTTATTTACCGTGTATTTAATGGACAATGCAGCACCACCTCTTGTATCACCATCTAATTTGGTTAATACCACACCACTAAAATCTAATCTATCATTAAAAGCTTTGGCAGTGTTCACCGCATCCTGCCCGGTCATACTATCTACTACAAATAATATCTCTTGCGGATTGATCGCTTTTTTAATATTCGCCACTTCAGTCATCATCACTTCATCTACTGCCAAACGGCCGGCAGTATCCACGATGATCACATTTTTATTTTTTGCTTTCGCTTCTTTAATCGCATTCTGCACAATAGAAACCGCATCTTTATTTTCTCTTTCTGCAAAAACATCCACTCCTATTTGTCCGCCCAACACTTCCAGTTGGTCAATCGCCGCCGGCCTGTAAATATCTGCTGCCACCAGCAATGGTGATTTGCCTTTTTTTGTTTTAAGGTAATTCGCCAGTTTACCGCTGAAAGTGGTTTTACCACTACCCTGCAAGCCGGCAATTAAAATAATGGCCGGAGCACCGGAGATGTTGAATTCACTTTCACTGCCGCCCATTAACTCGGTCAGTTCATCCTGTACGATCTTTACCATTTGCTGGCCCGGATTTACTGCCAGTAATACTTTGGAACCAAGGGCTTTATCCTTTACTTTATCTGTAAATTCTTTAGCAATTTTATAGTTCACATCGGCATCTACCAATGCACGGCGGATATCTTTTACAGTATTGGCAATATTAAGGTCAGTAATACGGCCCTGGCCTTTAAGGTTCTTAAACGCACCTTCTAATTTCTCACTTAACGAATTAAACATATAACTATCATTTAAAAATGACTGCAAAAGTATAAAATTATAGGGCTGCAAGCGCTAATAATTTTGCAACTGATAAAATTGTTTTAGCCAAATTGTTTAGCAATCCTTAATTTGCTTTTATGAACCTGGAGAAAAGCACCGGCTATACAATTATTACAGGCTGGCTTAAAAAAAATGAGCGGCAACCTTTTGCATTTCAAACGGAGACCTGGCAACATATTTTAAATGGCCGAAATGGTCTGGTGAATGCCCCTACCGGATGCGGCAAAACCTATTCTGTTTTTTTGGGTGCCCTTATTCAATTTATTAATGCTTATCCAAAACAATATCAAAGCAAAAAAAATAATGGCTTACAGCTTTTATGGATAACGCCATTAAGAGCTTTGGCAAAAGATATTGCCCGTGCCATGGATGAAGTAATTGCCGCATTGGATATGCAATGGAAAATTGGTATCAGAAATGGCGATACCGAAGTGAACGAAAGAGCCAAACAAAAAAGGCAAATGCCCGAAGTACTCATCATTACACCCGAGAGTTTGCATTTGTTGCTGGCACAAAAAAATTATCCTGATGTTTTTGCAGCATTAAAAATAATTGCGGTAGATGAATGGCATGAATTACTCGGTAGTAAGAGAGGTGTGCAAACGGAGTTGGCAATTTCAAGAATTGTGAATGTGAAATATCGAATGGCGAATGTACTGTGTTCAATATGGGGCATTTCTGCAACCATAGGAAATTTAGAAGAAGCGAAAGAAGTATTGCTAAGCCCTTTAAAAGATGAAGGTATAATTGTAAAAGCTGATCTTCATAAAAAAATTGAAATTGAATCCATCTTTCCTGATGAGATTGAAAAGTATCCCTGGGCAGGGCATTTAGGAATTAAGCTGGTAGATAAAGTTTTGCCTATCGTTAATAATAGCCGCACTACTTTAATTTTCATCAATACCCGTGGTATGACGGAGATGTGGTACCAGGCTTTATTAACCGCAGCTCCTGAATTGGCCGGCGCCATCGCTTTGCACCATGGTAGCATTGAACAGGAACTGCGTTTTTGGGTGGAAGAGAATTTGCACAGCGGTAAATTAAAAGCAGTGGTTTGTACTGCCAGCCTGGACCTTGGTGTAGATTTTCGGCCAGTAGAAACCGTTGTACAGGTAGGTTCGCCAAAGGGTGTGGCAAGGTTTTTACAAAGAGCAGGAAGAAGCGGCCACAGCCCTGAAGCAGTGAGTAAGATTTATTTTTTACCCACACATAGTTTAGAATTGGTAGAAGCCGCCGCATTAAAACAAGCCGTGGAAGAAAATTTTATTGAAAGCAAAATACCGCAATTACTTTGTTTTGATGTACTGATTCAATACTTATGTACCATCGCTATTTCAGATGGATTTTACCCGGATGAAATTTTTGAAGAAGTAAGATCCACTTATTGTTTTGCCGAAATTACTAAAGATGAATTTGCTGAAATTTTATTACATATCACTGCAGGAGGTATCGCATTAAATCAATACGACGAATTTAAAAAAGTAGAAATACTGGATAATGGTTTATATAAAATCAATAACCGCCGCATTGCTATGCAGCACCGCATGCATATTGGTACTATTGTGAGCGATGCCATGTTAAAAGTAAAATTTTTCAGTGGCGGCTATATTGGCGTTATTGAAGAATATTTTATATCCAGGTTAGAACCGGGTGATTCTTTTACCATTGCCGGCAGAAATTTAGAATTAATGATGATAAAAGATATGACCGTGCTGGTGAAAAAATCAACAGCTAAAAAAAGCATTATCCCCAGCTGGCAGGGCGGCCGTATGAGCCTGAGCAGCAATATGGGAAAAAAATTACGACAGGCTCTTACCGTAAGCCAGCAAAAAAACAATATACCGGAGCTTACTGTACTCAAACCTTTATTTGATCTGCAAAACTTTTTGTCGCATGTGCCTGAAGAAAATGAATTGTTGATTGAGCATATTGAAACCAAAGATGGCTTTCATTTATTTGTGTATCCTTTTGAAGGCAGGTTGGTGCATGAAGCGATGGCAGCAATTTTATCGTGGCGCATCAGCCAGATCACTCCCATCACTTTTTCATTTGCCATGAATGATTATGGCTTTGAATTATTGAGCGACCAACCGATACCATTAGATGACAGCAATGTGTATGAATTATTCACCGATAAAAATTTATTTGAAGATATACAGCGTAGTGTGAACAGCACAGAAATGGCGAAGCGTAAGTTCAGGGACATTGCTGTGATTGGAGGATTAATTTTCCAGGGCTATCCCGGCGAATATAAAAAAGCAAGACATTTGCAATCTTCTGCATCTTTATTATTTAAAGTATTTGCAGAATATGAACCGGATAATATTTTATTAAAACAGGCCTACCGGGAAGTATTTGACCAGCAAATGGAAGAAACAAGATTAAGAGATATGTTGCAAAGAATACAAAATAGTAAAATTATAATTACCTGGCCACAGCAATTAACGCCCTTTTGTTTTCCGCTTAAGGTAGATAGCATGAGAGAGAATGTTTCTTCAGAAAAACTGGAAGACAGGGTGAAAAGAATGCAGGAGCAGTTGGGGAAGGATAGTTAGAAACTACATTATGGTTTTTCATTGCCACTAATAACACTGATTTTCACAAATGGAGTTTTCTTATTCGTGCAAATTTGTGCAATTCGTGGCAACAAAAATTTTATCGAATTGAAAATTCAATGTACTAAATCAAATGGCGTCATTCGTTAAACATACCATCAATCAAAACGATTTTATTTTAAACAGTAACCGCACTGTGTTTTGGGAGCAGGAAAAAATATTGATCTTATCTGATCTTCATTTAGGCAAAACAGGCCACTTTAGAAAAAGTGGTATTGGTGTACCCGCCGCAATTATGAAAGAAGATATGCAGCGCTTTGTAGCCGCTATACAATTTTACAAACCATTGCTGGTAGTAATTGTGGGAGATCTTTTTCATAGTGTAGAAAACAAGGAACATGAATTGTTTTTAAAATGGCGAAAAGACCTGCAACATATTCCTATGTTACTGGTAAAAGGCAACCATGATATTGTACCCGATGCATGGTATAAAAAAGCCGGTATTGAAATTGTTGAAAAAATATGGCGTAAAAACAATTTTGCTTTTGTGCACCAGATTGAAGATGCTGAAGATGAAACAACAGCTGCATATTTTTTTAGCGGACATATACACCCCGCTATAAGCATTAAAGGATTGGGTAAACAATCATTGCGTTTTCCTTGTTTTTATTTTTCTAACACATATGCAGTGCTACCTGCCTTTGGAAAATTTACAGGCACTTATCTTATTGTTCCTTCCAAAACCGAAAAGGCATTTGCCATTGTTGAAGATAGTGTGCTGCCACATAAATAAGGGCATTAAAAAAAGCCGGCATATAATACCCGGCTCTTTTATCATTCATCAAACTTAAACAACTAATTCTTTTTTAAACTCAGGCTTCTGTTAATGGTAAAACCAAAAGCAAAGTTGCCATCCTTTATACTGCTGTTATTTCTTGCCAGTTGATCAACATTGGATGCATCTGTTGTACTTCCTACAAAGAACTGGAACAAGTGACCTCCGGTATTAATTTCTATGCCTGCAGCAAGCAGATTAGGATAATAATTTAAGATAGCACCATTTTTGGTGATCAGGTTTTCGTACATATTAAGCTGGCGTGAGTATTCCAGTGTAAGATTCATTTTTGGTTTTGCTTTGTATTTAACACCAGCACCTAAAGAAAATACTTCGTTACTGTTATTAATACCGTAAGGAACGATATTAAAGTGTACCCATGAAGGAATTAACTCAACAGAAAATTTAGGAGACAGTTTACGTGCAATGAGCAATTGATTTACAAAAGCAATTTTGTTTCCTGCAAATGTCTGGTCAGGGTCTTTTGCTGTATTGATGTTAATTAAAGAAAAGTAACTAACAGATACAGGAATATTTTTCAACCCTGTTTGCTGGCGCAACAACCTGAATTTTGCCCAACCTTCATATTTAGAACTACCTGCTGCTGCAACACCAAGGTTAAGCCAGTTAGTGGGTGAGTAGGCAAAAGATAAATAAGTATGTGCAACGCCTGAATTAAGGCCAAACAACTGGCCAACATTCTGTGAGCCTGCTCCTTTATTCCAGATATTGCTAAAATGGTGACTAACCATAAATTCTAATGCACCTTTACTAACAATCTCGGTGCTTTGCATATTGATGATACGGGTAGAGTTAAAAGTGGCCCTCGCATATTTTGGAGTTGGCGCTTCTTTAGCTTCTACTGCGGCAGAATCCTGTGCTATGGCATAGCTAAAGATAACCATGGAAGCAAGCAGTAGTGATAATATCTTTTTCATAATGTCTTATTTTATTTGATAAACTTCATTATTGTTTTTAAAATTATTTTGGTAAACCCTGGTTGATCCATTCTGTAAAGATCTTTACGGTGCAGGAACTTAAGCTTAAAGGGCCGCCGGGGTGTCCGTTACCACTGCTACTCATCATGGTAGTTAATTTATCTTTATCAGAAAGCAGTTTGTTATAATCCAATGCTACAGCTATTCCACCATGGCATGTTGATCCTTTACAAGTGGTGTTATAAATCGGTGCAATATTGGTAGCATAGCTCAATGCTCCTGTTACAGTACATCCGCCACCGTCATCTTTTGCACCTTCTGCAATCCATTGTTTAATCAGTACTTTTTCATTGGGTTTAAAATCAATGATACCTCCACCTGGATGTGATCCTCCATTAACCCATGCCCCGAATATTGCTGAACGGGAAAGAATGGCATCATAAAAAACTGTATCGCCATGTGCAAATGCAACTGCATTGGAAACTTTACCATTGATATGGCAACCGCAGCCACCGGATGCGATAATAGGTACTACTTCTCCCCTGAATGATACAGTTGGTAGTGTAAGAATGTCTTCTTTATTTTTGTAGCAGGATGACAACATATAGATCAGCATTGAAGTCATTGTAGCTGCCATTATTATTTTCTTTTTCATATTCCTGAAATTTTAGGATGATTGTATTAATTAGTGTTTGATAATGATGTTTCCTGTTTTCCTGTATTTAAAGATGCCCACATTGCCATTACCATACTTCCATACATCAGGAATATTAGGATCAGCGAAATACCAGGCTTTAATCAGTGCCACTTCATTTGATTTTAAACCACCATCGCCGTAGGCCATATCACCTTGCTGGCTGGTGGCATAAATACCTGTAAACGGACTAGCCAATAACAAAGTAGAATCAGTTCTTGAAACCAATGAACTGGTTGCGCTCAAAAAATTTCCTTTTACATAGTACTGTGTTAATGTTACCGGATCTGTATACACTACAGAAGAATTACTCCTGATACTTTTTGGATAATTAATATCTAAAAGGATATCATCATAAGTTTGTAATGGGCCTCTTGTACTTGATGCAGAACGTGGAGTAGCAAAAGTTTTCCAGGGCCTGAAACTTGCATAGGCTAATGTGTCAGAATAAAACTTCCTCACACTGTCTTTATAAGAATTCCAAACCTGGTCACGTATAGTTTTGTTTGATAGCAGGCAGTATACCGTAACAGCTCCGGTTGTTTGATTGGTAAATGTAAATTGCGTAGTATCTGCTGCGGTTAAACCGGGTATCAATCCCTTTCTTGCCCAACCACCAGTGGCAGTTGCCTCGTTATGACAGTTGGCAGATCCGCAACCATTATTGATTAATGCAACGGCTGCAGGACGGAAGTCTTTAATATCCGGTATTTCTTTCGCTCCATTTACGATCCAGTTATAAATTAAAGTTTTGTCGCTGATGCCCAATTCATGATTGGAATTAACCGGAGGCATTGCTTTATCAAAATTATTAGTAGTGATATATTCCCATAATTTACTACCATCAGGGTTACCCGCAACTACATACCTCATTACATCAGTATAAGTGTCGAACTTAGGACTGATTGGTCCGCCGTGGCAATTTGATGTGGCACAGTATTCATGCAGGATTGTTTGTACGCCCCTGAATTTAACAATGTCATTCACATCTGCAACAACATCTCCTGAGCTTACTTTGTTGCTTTCATAGAACGACGCATACAAGGTTGTATCCGAAGTTCCTTTAAATGACCTGTCGAGTCCTTTCACTACATCTCCTGTTTTTTTGCACTGCAAAACGGATGCTGACACCAACATAACACCCAGGAAGAGTGTTGTTCCTTTGATTATTGAAAATTTTTTCATAACACGTTAATTTATTTTTTGGAATGATTTCTTTTTAATTATTGCGATCAACTTCTTTTCTGAAATTGTATATCAAAAGTATTCCGACTCGTTTTACAGTTCTATGACAATAGATTGGTCACTTTATGACCTTTATCATGTCATTATCTGCTCATGGTCACTGCAGAGCTGTACCTGATATTTCTCAGGTCACCGCTTGATTGATATCATACTATTATTTCTGCTGCCAGAATAAATTGCAGCTACATTTTTCACAGAACAAAAGAAAATCAACACTATATGGGAGACAATAAAAAAGCTGATGACAAATCCCGCCGGTGGTTTTTATCACTTTTATCTGCAACAGATAAAAAAGCAACAAAACCCGGAATGGTAAAAATGCTTACTGCTGATGGTAAACTGGTAGAAATAGAACAAACAGTGCTTGACGCAGCAAAAAAAAATCAGAAAGCTACCAACAAAGAAATTTACGACTGGATGCAAAATCCTTCTAAAGAAAAAAATAGTTGAACCTAATCAAACCAACATCATGAAACAAGAAGATGAAATAGACAATAACAGCAGGCGGGGGTTTATTAAAACCGCTGCCGTAGTAACTGTTGCAGCAGCAGCCTGTGGCAGTTTAAACTGTTCCTGCTCATCAAAAAAAGCTCCTGCAGCTGAAAAAGTAAGGTTATTATCACCCGATGGTGAAATAGTTGAAATTGATTCCGCTTACCTTAATCACCAGGAGAATATGGCGGTTTTATCACAACACGATCAGAGAGTAGGTATACCCGGAAAGAAATTTGTAATGGTGGTAGACCTGGCACGTTGTAAGAATGCACGTAAATGTGTATCTGCATGTCAGAAACATCACTATCGTCCTGAAGATACTGAATGGCTTACGGTGAAACTAATGAAGGACAGCGACAACTCTGCACCTTATTGGTTTCCTAAACAATGTTTTCACTGTGATAATCCACCATGTGTAAAAGTTTGTCCTGTTGATGCTACGTTTAAAAGACAAGATGGATTGGTGCTGATTGATAACGAGCGTTGCATCGGATGTAAATTTTGCATGGCGGCCTGCCCTTATTCAACACGTGTATTTAACTGGGCAGAACCTGAAATGCCTTTTGAAATAAAGGGCCTTGCTTATAATGCCGAAACAGGTGTTCCTGCAAAAGTAGGTACAGTTGAAAAATGTGATTTCTGTCCCGACAGATCGAGAGAAGGTTTACTGCCACCCTGTGTGGAAGCTTGCCCCAATGGTGTATTTTATTTTGGAGATGAGAATGAAGACACTGTTACCAATGGTGATGAAACCATCGGCTTTAAACAATTAATAAAAGATCGTGCCGCTTACAGGTTCCTGGAAGAACTGGGTACTAAACCAAGGGTTTATTATCTACCTCCAAAAGACAGGCAATTCCCTGTAGAAAGAGGCTATGAAAACCTGCCTGATAAATTAAAAGCAAGGTTTAAAGATATCATTGAAGAGGAAAAGAAAAGACCTTAACCAAAGCGACATTTAATATCATTTAAAGCATACATTTTATGGAACTCAATACATACCAGCAGGAAGCCTTTAATTACCAAAGATCCAATATTGAAAAGTTTGGAAAAAAGAACCTGATATGGTCAGTCTTTTTTCTGCTTTGGATACTGGCAGGCGGCTATGCATTATACTTACAGATCAGTAAAGGCCACGTTGTTACAGGCATGAGAGATAATGTGGTGTGGGGCTTGTTCATTGTAAATTTTATATTTTTTATCGGCCTCAGTTATGCCGGTGCCATCATTGCAGGATTGTTGCATTTATTTAAAGTGCCCTGGGGCAAACCCATTATCAGGTTAGCACAAATGATGACGGTAATCTCTGTTATTGTTGGCCCTATTTTTATTTTGTTATGCGTAGGCCGTTTCGACAGGCTACACCACTTGTTTATTTATCCAAGGATACAATCACCTATGACGTGGGATGTACTGGCCATCATGACTTACTTTGTGGGCAGTATACTTTTTTTATACATGGCATTAATAAAAGATTTTGCAGTATACCGTGATGCCGGATTAAATATTCCTGCATGGAAACAAAAACTGTACAAAATATTAGCTATTGGTTACAGGGGTGCAGCAAGCCAGAAAAGACATTTAATTATTTCTCAGAATTTACTGGCTATAATTATAATTCCCCTATCCATTATCGTTAGTTCAATTTTATCCTGGATATTTGGCATGACCTTAAGGCCAGGCTGGCACAGTACCATCTTTGGGCCTTACTTTGTTTTGGGCGCCTTATACTCAGGGTGCGGTGTACTGATTGTTGCCATGTGGGTATACCGCAGGATGTATAAACTGGATAGTTATTTTACTGATAAGCACTTTACCAATCTTGGTTATTGCCTGATGGTACTATCTGCCGGTTATGGTTATTTTACTTTCTCGGAATATTTTACCGATTGGTTTGGTTCGGCAAAATGGGATAGTGAGGTTATTAATAAATTATTCAATCCGGCTCAATATGGCTGGTGGACATTATTTGCTAATCTTGTAGGTATCATCATTCCCATTTTAATAATAGCAATACCAAAAACAAGAAAGCCCAACTGGATTGCATTAGCATCGTTCTTTATGGTGATTGCACTTTGGGTTAAGCGTTACCTTATCATAGTTCCTACATTAGAAACACCCGCTTTACCAATGGAAGATACAAGAGCAGCTTATGTAAAATATTCAGCCACCTGGCCTGAATGGGCATTAACCTTTGCCGGCATTGCTACCTTCTTTTTATTCTTTACCATTATTTCAAAATTTGTAACCGTGGTGCCGGTATCGGGTTTGGAAGAACCACATCACCCACATGCGCATGATCATCATGAACAAACCGCCATACAAAAAGAAGTTATACAAACCGCTTAAAAGAAATTTTATGAAACAAGTTTCAATATTGAACCGATTAATAAAAAAAATGCAGCGGATAGTTATGCCGTCAGTTTTATCAGCAATGCTGATTTTACCCGGCAATGCAACTGCACAAACTGACAGCGCAAAAAAAGAAGAACCTGCTGCCAAAGAAGAACCATCACTTATATCTCCATCCGCAGAATTCACCAGCATTCAAAAGCCAGGTGATACCGTTGAATTAAAAGCGATACTTAAAGCAAAAATAAAAGGAACCTTCTTAAAATTGCCTTTACTAAAAGTTACCTTTCTGCAGGTAATTGACACTGCCACAGTAACATTGGGCTATGCAATTACCGATAGAAACGGTGCTGCCGTTTTCAATTACAAAACCGCTGCTGTATCTGCAGATAAAGAAGGTAAAATTCATTTTAAGGCTGTATTTGCTGGCAACAAATCAATGGAAGCAGCCGAAGAGGAACTTGCAGTAAAAAGAGCAAGGCTGGATATTACAGCTGCAAAAGAAGATTCAGTATTGAATGTAAAAATAAAATTGTTAGACTTAGGAAAAGATACCCCCATTAAAGGAACTGTAGTGGGAATATTTGTTCATCGTTCTTTTAGTTTGTTAAAAATAGGAGAAGGAACAACTGATGATGATGGCGAAGCCACAGTGGAAGTACCAGCTAACCTTCCCGGAGATGCTAATGGAAACATTACATTGGTGGCAAAGCTTGATGAAAATGAAACTTTTGGAAATCTGGAAGCGTCTGTAATACAAAAATGGGGCACCCCGGTTTCAGACAAAATTGAAAATCAGCCCCGGGCCTTATGGAGCTCACATCCACCTCTATGGATGCTTATTACCTTCTTTATATTAATGGGAATTGTATGGAGCCACTACGTTGTAATTGTGGTACAGTTATTCCGTTTAAGAAAAGAAGAGCCACACACAGCAACTATTGCAAACACATAAAATTTTAATTCTTAAAACTAAAAAAAAATGAAAAAGAAAATTCCTGCTCTCATTATTTGTTTTATTGCAATTGGCTTATTTGCCTTTGTGCCTAAAACATTCCAGAAAGAATGGCCTGTGCCAGATGCTTACAAAACCAAGGTTAATCCACTTAAAGGTGATGCCGCTTCTGTTGCTACCGGAAAAGACCTGTACAACACACATTGCAAATCATGCCATGGTACTAAAGGTAAAGGTGATGGACCTAAAGCATCTCAGTTAGATACTGAATGTGGTGATTTTACTAAAGCCGCATTTCAGGCACAACCAGATGGTGCATTGTTTTACAAAACCTTTGAAGGCCGTAAAGACATGCCATCTTTCAAAAAGAAAATCACCGATGCCAATGGCATTTGGTCTGTAGTAAACTACATGAGAACCTTAAAATGATAATTTAAACTAAGTTTTAACTTTGAAGGTGTTTAAAAAGAGGGCCGGTATTTTTACCAGCCCTCTTGATTTTAAAATATGTAAAGCATTATTAAATGCTGAACGCCGTATCAATGATCTGAGCCTGCTCCTTAGCATTCACTTTGCTATAGCCGCTGGCAGTAGCCGCACTTGCCTGGCGACTGATAATATAAAAATTGATATTCTTCAGTGTCATCCTTAAGAAAGTAGCTGCTCCCATATTCAATGGCTCTTCCTGTACCCAGTACCAGATAGCTTTGCTGTACTTTTTATATAATTCATCCAGTTGTTTTTGCGGCAAAGGGTGAATTTGTTCTAACCTGATGATAGCTATATCAGTTCTGTTTTCTTTCTGTTGCCTTTCCTGAAGGTCAAAATATATTTTACCTGAACAGAATAATACTTTTTTTATTTCCCCTGCATCTTTCACTCCTGCATCGTCAATCACTTCTTTAAAGCCACCGGAAGTAAATTCAGTCATTAAACTATAAGAACCCGGATGGCGCAGGTTTGCCTTAGGAGAAAAATTGATCAATGGTTTTCTGAATGGCCATGCCAGTTGCCTTCTTAATACATGAAAAAAGTTAGCCGCAGTAGTTACATTAGTTACCACCATATTTAATTCGGCACATTGTTGCAAAAAGCGCTCCATCCTGGCACTGCTATGTTCCGGCCCCTGCCCTTCGTAACCATGTGGCAAGAGCATTACCACACCGTTCATGCGTTGCCATTTAGTTTCGGCCGCAGCTATAAACTGATCGATCATGGTTTGTGCACCGTTACAAAAATCACCAAACTGTGCTTCCCAAATTACCAATGCATTAGGATTAGCCATCGCATAGCCATATTCAAAGCCCAGCACCGCATATTCACTCAATAAAGAATTATAGATCCTGTAAGGCTGCTGTGTGCCCGAGAAATGATCCAGCCTGTTATAGCCGGTATTATTAGTCTCGTCGTATATAACAGCATGCCTGTGGCTGAAAGTACCTCTCTTCACGTCCTGTCCGCTCATACGCACATCCTTACCTTCCACCAGTAAACTTCCATAAGCCATTAACTCTCCTGTTGCCCAATCCACTTTTTTCTCGTCGCTATACAATTTCAGTTTATCCTGAATTAGTTTATCGATCTTACGCAATGGTTTAAATCCTTCGGGCCATTTCATCAAACCGTCAAACAACATTTTAAATTCATCTTCCTTAATAGCTGTTACCGGAGATACTTCAAAATCATCTGCCTTTGCCTTGCGTAAACTTTTCCAAACAATTTCCGGTTGCTGGTAATGATAAGGCAATGGGTTCTGTTTCACCTCATCCAAACGCTCCTGTAATTCTGCCAGAAACTTCTGTTCCATTTCTTTGGCCAGGTCTTTTGCATCAGCCTCCCCGTTTTCAATTAAATATTGTGTGTATACTTCTCTTGGATTAAGATGTTTCTCAATTAAAGCGTACAACTGCGGCTGGGTAAACTTCGGCTCATCGCCTTCGTTATGTCCGTGCCTTCGGTAGCAAACCATATCAATAAAAATATCGCTGTTAAATTCCTGGCGGTATAAAGTTGCAATTTCTGCAGCTTTTACTACGGCTTCTGCATCATCGCCATTCACATGCAATACAGGTGCCTGCACCATTGCTGCAACAGATGTACAATAGTCTGCAGTACGGGCATCTTCAAAATCGGTAGTAAAACCGATCTGGTTATTGATAACAAAATGTATAGTACCGCCTGTATAATAACCCGGCAATCCACTCATTTGTAAAAGCTCGTACACAATACCCTGGCCTGCTACAGAAGCATCACCATGAATAAGGATAGGCAATATTTTATCGTAATCACTTTTGTATAAAATATCTGCTTTACTTCTTGCAAAACCCACTACTACCGGATCAACTGCTTCTAAATGTGAAGGATTAGGACAAAGTTTTAAATGAATATTTTTTTCATTAGCCGTGGTTACTTCACTACTAAAACCCAAATGATATTTTACATCACCACTACCCATTGTAGTATCAGGTACATTCGTTCCTTCAAACTCACTGAATATCTGTTCGTAGGTTTTACCCATGATATTCGCCAGCACATTTAATCTTCCCCTGTGTGCCATACCAATCACCACTTCCTGCACATTGTTATCGGCAGCTGTTGTTATTATGGCATCCAACGCAGCAATAGTAGTTTCGCCTCCTTCAAGGCTAAAGCGTTTTTGGCCTATATACTTGGTATGTAAAAACTTTTCAAACATTACGCCTTCATTCAGTTTTTGAAGAATGCGTTTTTTTTGCGGCAGGCCAACGGGCTGCAACATTGTTTTTTCAACGGCACTGGTAAGCCAATCTATTTTCTTTTGATTACTGATGTATTTAAATTCTATGCCTAAATGCCCGGTATAACATTTTTCTAAATGTTCAATTATATTTTTCAGGGTAGTTGTACCAAGGCCTATAAGGTTACCAGCATTAAATGTTTTATTAAGATCTGCCTCGGTAAAGCCATAAAACTCTAATTCAATATTGGCCCCCCTGTCTTTACGTTTACGTATTGGATTCGTATCTGCAAGCAGATGTCCTTTATTCCTGTACCCTAATATCATACGGTACACCCTTATCTCACTCATCCAATCGATCTGGCTATTCGGTGACGACAGTTCGTTGATAGTTGATACGGTAGTAGCTGATGTAGTACCATTTACTTTTGCACCACTGCTCACTGCAAAATCAAACCCTTCAAAAAATTTACGCATTTCGGCATCCACACTATTAGGGTCTTTTACAAAATCGTTGTACAAGCCTTCAATGTAACCAGGGTGAGAGTTAGTGATGTATTGAAAATCCTTCATAATAAATTGGGGTAATTTTTTTTGAGCCCGGTAGCGATATTCTATTTGCCTTCAGTGGTGTTGCATAGTACATCCCGATATAGAGGAACACTTCAAGGGCAACAAACTACTGAACAAGAATCTTCAACCCAAAGCCTTTTTTTATAAGTATGCAAATATCGTTAATTATGCATTAGAAGTTTCAGGCTTTTTGATGATTTTTCCCAACAGCAGTACTATAACGCCGCTTAATAAAACATATCCGGTAAAACAGTAAAAGCCAATTTCAAGGCTGGCCTTCGTATTTTCCATAGCCGTAGCCCCCAAAAAAGCTACTAAAATACTGATGGCAAATACATCTGCCATGGCCCATTTACTGATGGCATTTACAAACCCAAACCAGGCCGGGTGGGCATTTTTAACCGCCAGCAAATAAAATATCACCGCCGATTTTACCAGCGGTACCACTATCCCAAATAGAAAAATGAGCAAAAAAGGCCAGTAATTGCCGCTATGCCACAAGGTTTGCAGTGTACCCAGCACACTTCGGTCTTCATTAAAAAGGCTCAGGTCAACAATAAAATGAGCGCTGATTTCTATATGCAGCATATCTTTAACCCATCCAAAACCAAGTAAAACCAGGGATGCTATATGTAAAAAGAGTAATACCAGGCGGTTCATACAGTTGTTTAAAGGGTAAAATAGCCAAAAATAAGGGCCTGCCAAAAATTATTCATTATTAAATATTCAATTATCAATTATTTCTCCCTATCTTTGCAGCCCAAAAAATAGATTTAAATGGCAAACCATTCAGCTACTAAAAAAGATGTGCGTCAGAGTACAAAGCGTAACGAACGTAACCGCTATTACGGTAAAACAACCCGTAATGCAATACGTGATTTAAAAGCAGGCGATAAAACTGTTGCAACAGAACAATTTCCAAAAGTTGCTTCAATGATCGACAGGCTGGCAAAACGCGGCACTATCCATAAAAACAAAGCTGCTAACTTAAAGAGCAAACTGGCTAAGAGAGTTAACGCACTGGCTAAATAATTCTGCCTTCAAAATAATTTATAGCAACCCGTCTTTAATGACGGGTTTTTTATTGCATTATTTTTTTAATATCTGCAGCAACAAGCTGCATAACTACAGCAATTATACCGTTTTATGGTTTTGTTAACCTTGGTTAAGCGCAAGTTAATCGTGTAACTAACAGCTCATTTGCAAAATCAAATTTGTAAACTTGTTTATTATTCATTCAACAATTTTACCATCATGAAAAAATTATTGTTATCAGCCTTAGCGCTGGTAGGATTCGCCAGCTTATCGATTGCACAAACAGGAGCCAAAGCAGCTGCCCCTGCAGCTAAACCAAAAATGGAAGCCGTAAAAAAAGAAACTGCAAAGCCTGCTACAACAGCTAAAGTGGTAAGCATGCCTGCTGCAAAAACAGCCGCTACACCAGCTGCTGCGGGACCAATGAAAAAAGACGGTACCCCGGATAAAAGATTTAAAGCCAACAAAGCCGCTGCTCCTGCTGCTACTGGTCCGGTAAAAAAAGATGGTACACCAGATAAAAGATTTAAGGCTAACAAAAAAGGGTAAGCTTTTAAAAAATCTAAAAAAATAAAAACCACCGATCGGTGGTTTTTATTTTTCCTTTTATTCTTCCATTATCGATGACCGATCGGTATAAAGCATTTTAACTATAAGGGTTTTCCAGAAACGAAATGGCAAACAGAAGAGTTAATCCCAAATACTGATCATTAAAAACTGATAAGTGATTAAAAGCAGTAATAAAAAAAGGGTATTAAAAAAATACCCTTTAAACCATATTGAAAAAACCACCAAAGCATATGGTACTGTTATATGAAACACAAACATACCTTACACTTTCGTTAAGTCAAATTAATGTTGGTTAAACATGGGTTAAGCAAATGTTAACCTCAAAAAATAAACAGGATCAATGTTTTTATTGCGGTATTGTAAAACGAAAACCCATACCGTGTATCGTTTCAAGCACAATAGAAGGATCTGCTTTTAAAAGCTTGCGTATCTTTGTCATAAACACGTCCATACTTCTTCCTAAAAAATAATCATCCTTACCCCAAACTGCAGTTAATATCTCATCACGTTTTAAAATTTTGTTAGGATGCAGGCATAAGAATTTTAATAGCTCTGCTTCTTTTTGTGTAATTGTTATGGTTCCCTCGGGCGTGATCATTTTTAGATTAGTAAACTGAAAATGAATTTTACCAACAGAAAATTCCTGTAAATTATCAGCAAACATTTTTTTGGTGCGGCGCAAAAAAACTTCCATTTTCAACAACAACTCCTGCATTTGAAAAGGTTTTACAATGTAATCATCAGCACCCCGGTGGTAACCTTCAATTTTATCTTCCAGCAATGCCTTTGTGCTGATAAAAATAATGGGCACTACATCGGTTTGCTGCCGTATTTTTTTTGCAACTGTAAAACCATCTTTTACTGGCATCATAATATCAAGCAGGCAGATATCAAATTTATCCTTATCAAATAGGTCTATTGCCTGTTGCCCATCTGTACAATGAAATACTGCATATCCTTCATCCTCAAGTGTATCTTTCATCACATCGCCTAAATGAATATCATCTTCTGCTAGTAAAACCCTGCCTTTTGTTTCCATAACAATTTAATTAATGGGTAAAATAATTTTGAATTCGGTACCAATTCCTTCAACGCTGTTCACTTCCACCAATCCATGATGCAATTCTATAATTTTTTTCACAAAATACAAACCTAATCCAAGTCCTTTAGCATTATGGATATTACCATTCTGTGCCCGGTAAAATTTTTTAAATATTTTTTGTTGCTCGGCAGCTGCTATTCCCACACCATTGTCTTTTACGCTGATAAAATATTTAAAATGCTGTATACCCGTAGTAATTATAATTTTAGGTGTTTCGGAATATTTTACTGCATTGCTAATGATATTAAAAATAGCTAAATACAGGTTGTCACTATCTGCAATAATAGTTTCATTAGTTTCTTCCGGTTCCTCAAATATGATCTTACCGTTCTTTTGAAACACAATGGGCTCTAATTGAACAATGGCCCTTTTTATCAGTTCTTCCGGGTGAATAGTTGTTTTGTCAAGTGCAAGGTGATAAGATTCGGTAACCACGGTTTTTACAAGGGTTTGAATATGTTTTTTCAAATACTCATTCTGGTATTTAATAGACGCCACATACTTGTTATATTTTTCCGGGTTAGCGGCAATACCAGGTTTCTGTAAAGCATCTGTAGATAAATCTATCACAGTTAACGGCGTACTGAATTCATGTGTAACGTTATTGATAAAATCCTTCTGAATGTCGTTTAAAAATTTTTGCCGGTACAAATAATAGATACTGGCGCCCAGGCCGATTAACAAAACCAGTAACAGGATGATTGTAAATATCCAGTTACTCATATTCCCCAGTATATAACTGCTGCGGTTAGGAAAATTAAGATATACGAAAGAGTAATTCTTAACAGAGTTGGGAGCATCTACATCAATGGACACAGGATGAATGGACGCCGCTGTTGGCAAAAAGGCTTCGTATGCATATTTTTTTGTGCTATCGTCATAAGCCGCCACTTTACAATCGGTATACACTTTAAAGTCATCAAACTCATTCATCAATGCATTAATAAGTGTATCTCTCGGGGGAACATCATCCACTCTGAAAATAAAAGTGTTCTCATTAGGACTTTCAATTAATTTAGTGAGATTAGTGCCTGGTTCATCAGCCAGGTCCAGATCTTCGTACAGGCCACGGATACATTTTACTACAGAAGTCTTAAATTCTTTTTTTTCAAAAGAATAAGTTTTATTCAGCCAATGCATCTGCAGGCCGATAATAACAGCAATTAAAATTGTAGTGATAAAAATAATCAACCTTGTAGCAGATGACCTCATAATTTCCTTTAAGATACTCTACAAAATTCAAATTTAAATCACAAGCCCTGCATTGTTTAAAGTTAATTACTGGTTAAAGGTTTTGACCAGTAATTATTATTTTTTTATAAGCGGCTTTCTCCAAAGAAAAAATCATTGTAGCTTCACCAAAACTTATCATTGCAATGAGAAAAATTTTCCTCTTCTTTTCGGCTATCGCCTTTATTTTACAAAGCTCCAATGGCCAGCAATGCCGATTCGAAAAGACTAATGGACTTGAAAGCGCCACTTACTTTGAGGCAATTGACTGGTATAAAAATCTGGATAAGCAATCTGCAATGGTAATGGTGAAAGAAATGGGCATGAGTGATGCAGGTTATCCTATACATATTGTGATGATAAGTAAAGACGGGAAATTTGATCCTGCACAATGGCATAAACAAAACAAAGCTGTTATCCTCATCAATAATGGTATTCACCCGGGAGAGCCAGATGGCATTGACGCAAGTATGATGCTGGTAAGAGATATTGTACTGGGTAAGCTCCAGCTTCCCAACAATGTTACACTGGCATTTATTCCTGTATACAACATTGGCGGATGCTTAAACCGAAATGGCTATTCAAGAGCCAATCAAAACGGACCTAAAGAATATGGCTTTCGTGGTAACGCACAAAACCTGGATCTAAACAGAGATTTTACAAAATGCGACAGCAAGGAAGCCAAAGCTTTTGCACAGATTTTTCATTTACTCGATCCCGATATATTAATGGATAATCATGTAAGCGATGGCGCCGATTACCAACATACAATGACGTTACTTACTTCTCAATACAATAAACTGGGTGCCGGTTTAGGCGGATGGTTGAAAGATAGTTTTGAACCGCAATTGTATAAAGGCATGGCAGAAAAAAAATGGGATATGGTGCCTTATGTAAATTTCGAAACCGAAACTCCGGATAAAGGCATGGAAATGTTTTACGATCCGCCACGCTATTCTTCAGGTTATGCCGCTTTATTTCAAACCATTGGCTTTGTACCGGAAACGCATATGCTAAAACCATTTAAAGACAGGGTGCTTTCTACTTATGCCTTAATGCAAACAATGATTGAAAAAACAGCAGTCAATGCCAGTGAATTAATTGCACAACGAAATAAAGCAAAAGCTGAAGTGATAAAAGAAAAAAACAGGCCTTTGAGCTGGGCTGTAGATACTACACAAAATTCAATGATCACTTTTAAAGGATATGAGCAGGGTTTAAAACCAAGTGATGCTACAGGCTTGCAAAGAATGTTTTACGACAGAAGCAAACCTTTCACCAAACAAGTAAGGTTTTTCAATGTATTTAAACCTTCCAATTTTGTAACTGCTCCTTCGGCATATATCATTCCGCAAGGATGGTATGCTGTAGTTGATTTATTAAAGCTTAACAATGTAATTGTAAAACAATTCAGCAACGATACTTTAATTGAAGTAGAAGCATACCACATTGATGATTACAAAAGCCTTCCCCGTCCTTATGAAAAACACCATAAAAATTCTGCTGTAAAAGTTTCTGTACTAAAACAAAAAATAAAATTTTTAAAAGGAGATTATTTTATACCAATGAACCAGGCCGGCAACCGGTACATTATAGAAATGCTGGAGCCAACTGGCGATGACAGTTTTTTTGCATGGAATTTTTTTGATGCCGTACTGCAACAAAAAGAAGGTTACAGTGATTACCGCTGGGAAGACCTGGCTGCAGAAGTTTTACAAAGCAATCCCGATTTGAAAAACAAACTGGAAGAGAAGAAAAAGTCAGATCCAAAATTTGCCTCTAATGGCTCAGCCCAGCTGGATTTTATTTACAAAAATTCCCCCTATTATGAACCCGGGCATAACCGCTATCCCGTTTATAGGTTGCTATAATCTAAACAAATAATAATCAGGTAATTACAATACAAATTATTCCTTATCAATTATCCCATTACCTATTATAAAAATATCCATTATTCATTACCCGATTATCCATTAAAAACCTTACCTTTGCTGCCCGTTTAAAACGGACGGGAATAAACAATTTTTTAAACACACAAAACAAGGGAAATGAACAATTACGAATTGATGGTGATTTTTACCCCTGTACTATCTGACGACGAATTTAAAGCCGCTCAGAAAAAATATGCTGACCTCGTTGTAGAAAACGGTGGTGAAGTTGTGTACAGTAACCCATGGGGATTAAAATCACTGGCCTATCCCATTGCTAAAAAGACCACAGGTCTTTATTGGGTAATGGAGTATAAAGCGCCATCCAGCTTCAATGAAAAGTTGAAAATTCAACTTTTACGTGACGAATCTCAGATGCGTCACATGTACACTGCACTCGACAAGTACGCCGTTGAGTACAATGCCAAAAAGAAAAGTGGCGGCAAATTTACTAACGAAAAATCCGAAGCTTAAACCATGGCAAAAAATGAAATAAAATATCTTACTGCCATTAAGCAGGAGAAGCGTCCAAAAAAATATTGCCGCTTTAAAAAAATGGGTATCCATTATATCGATTATAAGGATGCCGAATTTTTGAAAAAATTCATTAACGAACAAGGAAGGTTATTACCACGCCGTATTACCGGAAACTCTTTAAAGTTTCAGCGTAAAGTAGGTGATGCAGTAAAAAAAGCCCGTCAAATGGCTATTCTTCCTTACGTTACAGATCTATTAAAATAATTTTTTTTCACCACCCTAACCTTTAAATAGAGAAAGTCCGCCGCGGCGGATTGGGTAAAAATGCAAAACAATGCAGGTAATATTGATACAGGATGTAAATAATTTAGGCGGCGTAAACGAACTGGTAACAGTAAAAAATGGTTATGGCCGTAACTATCTTATTCCTCAGAAAATGGCTGTAGAAGCAAGCCCTTCCAACGTGAAAATGATGGAAGAAAAAAAGAAACAACAAGCTAAAAAAGAAGCCAAATTATTGGCTGAATTGAATAGCGTAATTGCTGTTTTACAAAATGGTGCTTTAAAAATTGGTGCTAAAACCGGTACCAGTGGCAAAATATTCGGTAGCGTAACTTCGGTTCAGATAGCTCGTGCTATTAAAGATCAAAAGGGCTACGAAATCGATCGCCGCCGCATCACTATCATTGATGATGTAAAAGAATTAGGTACTTACAAAGCAAAAATTGACTTTGGTAACGGTAACGAAACTGAGGTTGAATTTGAAGTAATATCTGAATAAGTTTAAATTTATTCCTGAAATTTAATAAAAGATCCGTCCTTACCAGGGCGGATTTTTTATTGCAAACTATTGGCTGCTAAAACCTTAGATTAGTACTATTAAGGGCTGGAACCCCGATTTTTTAAATTTTTATGCTTTTATAACAATATATGAACAAAACCCCTATCTTTATGACGAATTAATGGTTTTAGTTTTTCGCTATTGGCTGAAGTAGCTTTTTTACAAGTCCGATTCAGTTCATTGTTCAACTAAGTCATTATTGTTTTTTATTTATTTATTTAAAAGTTTTTACAATGAACATTTATGTAGGAAATCTAAGTTGGTCAATGACTGATGATGATTTAATGAATCTCTTCACAGAACACGGAAGTGTTACTAGCGCTAAAATCCTTAAAGACAAAATGAACGGCCGTAGTAAAGGTTTTGGTTTTGTTGAAATGGAAGACGATGAAGCTGCTAAAGCTGCAATCGCTGCATTAAACGAAACTGAAGTTCAGGGTCGTAAATTAATCGTAAACGAATCTCAACCACGTCAGGAAGGCGGTGGCGGTGGCGGCTACAAGAAAAGTGGCGGCGGCGGTTACGGCGGTGGTGGTAGCAGAGGCGGCGGCGGTTACGGCGGCGGCGGTAGCAGAGGCGGCGGCGGTGGTTACGGCGGCGGCGGCAACAGAGGTGGTGGCAGAAGCGGCGGCGGTTACGGCGGCGGCGGTAACAGAGATTATTAATATCATAAAAATAAACTCATATAAAATCCCTTCATTGCTGAAGGGATTTTTATTTACACCCGGTTTTAAAAATTAACTGGCCAAATATATCCGCAATTAACCACAGCAAATTAAATTGCATTTTATAAATTATCGCTTATGGGTAAGGGTAGATTAGAAGCATTCAGTGATGGTGTTATCGCAATCATTATTACAATCATGGTTTTAGAAATGAAAGTGCCGCATGGTAATACCCCGGAAGCGCTACGTCCATTGCTGCCAACATTTCTTAGTTATGTACTTAGTTTTATTAATATAGGTATCTATTGGAATAATCATCATCACATGTTGCACACTGTTCACAAAGTAACCGGTACCGTACTTTGGAATAATATACACCTGCTTTTCTGGTTATCTTTGTTTCCTTTTGCCACAGCCTGGATGGGAGAAAACCATTTTAGCACCTGGCCGGTAGCTTTGTATGGATTTATTGCCATGATGGCGGGAATTGCATATTACTTTCTGGCGCATTGCCTTGCAGATATTCAGGGTAAAGATTCAGTTCTGGCAAAAGCCCTGGGTAAAGATCGAAAAGGAATTCTTTCTGTTATATTTTATATTATTGGTATCGGCCTTTCTTTTATTAATTCATGGCTGGGCTTTTCAATGTATCTGCTGGTGGCAGCCGTATGGTTTATTCCCGACAGGCGTATTGAAAAAAAGGTTGAGTAAGTTATCTGAAAAATTATTACTTACACCAGGTTATAAATCACTTCTATTTTGTCGTTACTGTTGTCTTTTGAAACACAGTATTACTATCTCATCTCCTGTTAACACTTCAGCTATTCAATAAGGTTAGATTCAGATATAACTATCCCTTTCATTTATTCTCCACTATTTATACCAAAAGCGGAAGCAACCTGCAGCACCGGATGAAGTATCGTATACCCACAAAAAAGCCGTTCTAAGCTGAAGGGCTATAAATAAATATCGCAGCTACCTGTTCTCCCTCCAACTTGTTGGAAGCAATACCATTGGCTGCTATTATATCTTCTTAAAATGATACAAATAAAAAAGCCCCTCAGTAAACTGAAGGGCTTTAAATGAATATGGCAGCTACCTACTCTCCCACATTGTTGTGCAGTACCATCGGCCATGAGGGGCTTAACTTCTCTGTTCGGTATGGGAAGAGGTGAACACCCTCGGCAAAACCACCATAAGACGGTCATGTCGAGTCCCGCATGAAGCGGGATGACAATAAATAATATAACATATTGGGATAAGTTGCAAAAGCAGAGTAATTAAATATAATTATTTCTCCTAAGAAAAATAAAAAATAAAGCTTACGGGCAATTAGTACTACTCGGCTTTGATGTTACCACCTGTATACCTATAGCCTATCAACGTCGTAGTCTCCGACGACCCTTAAAAGTAAACTCATCTTGAGGAAGGTTTCACGCTTAGATGCTTTCAGCGTTTATCCTGGCCGTTCATAGCTACTCTGCATTGCACCTGGCGGCACAACAGATACACCAGCGGAACGTACGACCCGGTCCTCTCGTACTAAGGTCATGTCCTCTCAATTTACTAGCGCCCATCACAGATAGGGACCGAACTGTCTTGCGACGTTCTGAACCCAGTTCACGTGCCACTTTAATCGGCGAACAGCCGAACCCTTGGGACCTTCTCCAGCCCCAGGATGTGACGAACCGACATCGAGGTGCCAAACCTCACCGTCGATATGAGCTCTTGGGTGAGATCAGCCTGTTATCCCCAGAGTACCTTTTATCCTTTGAGCGACGGCCCTTCCATACAGAACCGCCGGATCACTTTAGCCGACTTTCGTCCCTGCTCGACATGTATGTCTCACAGTCAAGCTCCCTTATACTAATACGCTCTATGTACGATTACCAACCGTACTGAGGGAACCTTTGCAAGCCTCCGTTACATTTTAGGAGGCGACCACCCCAGTCAAACTACCCACCATGCACTGTTTCCCGTTAGGGATTAGATTCTAAATGTTTAAAGGTTGGTATTTCAACGACGACTCCATGATGCCTAGCGACACCACTTCAAAGTCTCCCAACTATCCTACACATCAAAAATTCAAAATCAATGCAAAGTTGTAGTGAAGGTTCATGGGGTCTTTCCGTCCCGTGACGGGTAACCGGCATCTTCACCGATACTACAATTTCACCGGGCTCTTGGAGGAGACAGTGTACAACTCATTAGACCATTCGTGCAGGTCGGAACTTACCCGACAAGGAATTTCGCTACCTTAGGACCGTTATAGTTACGGCCGCCGTTTACTGGGGCTTCAGTCAGAAGCTTTGGCTTGCGCCGAACATCCTTCCTTAACCTTCCAGCACCGGGCAGGTATCAGGCTCTATACGTCATCTTTCGATTTTGCAGGGCCCTGTGTTTTTGCTAAACAGTTGGTTGTACCATTTTACTGAGACCGACCGAAATCGGTACGCTTTATCCCGAAGTTACAGCGTTAATTTGCCTAGTTCCTTCTCCAAGGCTCACCCGAGCGCCTTAGAATACTCATCCCACCCACCTGTGTCGGTTTACGGTACGGGCTGCTATAGTCATAACTTAGAGGTTTTTCTCGGAGGTTTGATTAGGATCACTATCAGCGCTGCCGAAGCTTTGCTGTACTATCAGGTTCGCCAAGCTGTGCGGATTTACCTACACTGCCTATAACTACACCCTTTAACGTTCTATTCCGTAAGAACGCGGATCTTTCACTACCTCGTCACCCCATCGAAACTATAGTAGGTGTTGGAATATTAACCAACTTTCCATCAGCTACCCCTTTCGGGTTTGCCTAAGGACCCGACTAACCCTGATCTGATTAACATTGATCAGGAAACCTTGGGTTTACGGCGTTAATGTTTTTCACATTAATTATCGTTACTTATGCCTACATTTTCTTTTGAAATCGCTCCAGCATGAGTCGCCTCACACCTTCGCAGCAGATTTCAATGCTCCCCTACCACAACATACTCAAAGTATGTGTTTAGAACTTCGGTTCATGGTTTGATGCCCGATTATTTTCCGTGCAGGATCTCTCGACCAGTGAGCTGTTACGCACTCTTTAAATGAATGGCTGCTTCCAAGCCAACATCCTGGCTGTTATAGAAATCCCACCTCGTTTGATCAACTTAACCATGTATTAGGGACCTTAGTTGCTAATCTGGGTTATTTCCCTCTCGGCCACGGACCTTATCGCCCGCAGCCTCACTCCCGGAGATATTTAGCACCATTCGGAGTTTGTCAGGGTTTGGTAGGCGGTGAAGCCCCCTAGCCCAATC
>NZ_JBODJC010000004.1:0-110000 GCF_050611765.1 Ferruginibacter sp. SUN106 | reverse complement strand
ACTTCCGGCTTAAGTTCTTCCTTTTTCGGAATCTCAATTACGGGTGGTTCTATCTTTTTCTCAGGTTGAGTAACTACAACAGCTTCCTTTTTTTCTTCAGGAATAAAAATCCTTATGGTGTCTGCTTGCCCATTTACAATATCTGTATACACCATATCTGTTCCTTCTGCAGTTCTGATACTGAATAACCTGGCTATTTTACCTGGTGCCTGCTGTTTTGCAATTTCTTCTTTCTTAATGGTTTCTTCTATTGGCTTTACCTCCTCTTTTGCAACTGGCTTATCTTCTGGTTTTGTAATGACCGGAATCTCTTTGACAGCAGCAACGTTTTTATTTGATTCCTCTTCTTTTTTTGTTACCACTTCAACAGGTGGTTTCACTTCTTCCTTTATAGCAGGCTTCTCTTCTGTTTTCTTAAGAATAGAAGGATCATTGACAACACTGGAAAGAGTATTAGAAAAAATATCCGTTTTAGTATCATTTGCAGCGGCCATTTTATCTTGGGGTTTAGTACCAGACATGACCACATCCATAGTTTGCAGATTAAATAAGCCCCAGCCTTTATCGCCAAAATTCTTTAGTAAATACCCTACATCTTTTTTATTTATACTACATGTAACATTCTGTTCGGGCCATTCGTTTTTTGGAAAACCGATAGTAATTGAATAATTACCATCCTGTAATTTGGGTATAATAAGATAACCTGAAGCTGAAGAGCTGAGTATTTTTTTCTCCAGCTTTATATAAAAGGGTTGCTTATTTTCGGTTTGCACGTAAATGAAATGATTTTGTTGTGCAGATAAGCTAAGCGAAAAAATGATCATAGCCGAAAGAAAAGAGAATGCTTTTTTATACACCTTATTCATCTCAATAAAAGAATTATTATTTATTAAAAGGGCTGTACAACAAGATTTAAAATCAATCTTACGAATTGAAAATTCATGTTACAAGCCTTATCAAAAATACTTATTAATACAATGCTTTTACCATTTATATAAAAATTGGCTACACTTTGTAAAAACTCCTCTTATTTTTGACTCTTAAACATAACATATGAAGAAAACGTTTTTTTTGCTTGCACTTACTGCAAGTCCCTTTTTAATGATGGCACAGGATGAAGATGCTGCTCCAGTTAAAGATACCAGCTGGAAAAAGGTCTATAGGGCTACCAGCACCAAGATCAATGACCTGGTACATACGAAACTGGATGTAAAGTTTGATTATGCCAAAGCGTGGATGTATGGTAAAGAGTGGCTGACTTTAAAACCACATTTTTATGCCACCGATTCTTTAACGCTTGATGCCAAAGGAATGGACATTAAAGAAATTGCCATGATGAAAGGTGCCGCAAAATCTCCTTTAAAATATACATATGATGGCTGGCAGTTAAGGATAAACCTGGATAAGACTTACAAGGCGGGAGAAAACTACACTATATATATTGATTATACCAGCAAGCCTAATGAAGTAAAAGTTAAAGGCAGTGCTGCTATTAACGATGCTAAAGGTTTATACTTTATTAACCCTACAGGAGAAGATAAAGACAAGCCGACACAGATATGGACACAAGGTGAAACCGAAGCCAATAGTGTATGGATGCCAACGATTGATAAACCCAATCAAAAGACTACCGATGAAATTTACATGACTGTACCAGCTAAATACGTAACACTGAGTAATGGGCTATTGATCAGCCAGAAGAAAAATGCTGATGGCACCCGTACAGATTACTGGAAAATGGACCTGCCCCACTCGCCTTATTTATTTTTTATGGGTGTAGGTGACTTTGCCATTATTAAAGACAGCTACAAAGGCAAAGAAGTAAGTTATTATGTAGAAAAAGAACAAGCGCCTTATGCAAGAGGTGTTTTTGGTTTAACGCCTGAAATGATGAAATTTTATTCTGATAAGTTAGGTGTGGAATATCCATGGCAGAAATACAACCAGATTGTAGGCAGGGATTATGTAAGTGGCGCAATGGAAAACACTACTGCTACACTTCACCAGGAAAGTGCGTACCAGAATGCAAGACAATTAACTGAAGGCAATAGTTGGGAAACTGTTATTTGTCATGAGTTGTTTCACCAATGGTTTGGCGACCTTGTAACAACAGAAAGCTGGAGCAATATTACAGTGAATGAATCGATGGCAGATTACAGCCAGACTTTATGGATGGAATACAAACATGGTAAGGATGCAGGAGATGAAGAAAATTTTCAGGGATTGGCGCAATACCTGTCAGATAGTAATTCGGCTAAAAAGAACCTGGTAAGATTTTATTACAGCGATAAAGAAGATGTATTTGATTTAGTAAGTTATCAGAAAGGTGGCCGTGTATTGCACATGCTGCGTAATTACGTAGGTGATGATGCTTTCTTTAAATCACTGAACAATTACCTGAACACTAATAAATTTAAGAATGGAGAATCGGACCAGATGCGCCTTGCATTTGAAGAAGTTACCGGGCAGGATTTAAGCTGGTACTGGAACCAATGGTATTTTGGCAACGGCCATCCTAAATTAAAAATAGATTATGTGTATAAGGATGGTAAAGCTTCTGTAATTATTGAGCAGACACAAAACACCGGCAAAATATTTAAACTGCCGATTGCCATTGATATTTATACCGGAGCTCAAAAAGTAAGACATAATGTATGGGTTGAAAACCAGATAGACACCTTTACATTCAGTTATACACAAAAACCTGATTTGATAAATGTGGATGGAGATAAGATTTTGTTGTGCGAAAAGAAGGATAATAAAACTGCAGAAAACTTCATTCATCAAATGAAATATGCTCCGTTGTTTATAGACAGAAGAGAAGCACTGCAATACTTTGCTAAAAACAACATGAAAGAACTTACTGAAGGTTTAAAAGATAAATATGCGCCATTAAGAGAATACACTATCAATAAAATTGTTGCCGGTAAACTAGCAAAAGATGCTGATGTTGTTAAAGCAGTTGAAGCATTAGCTGCCATTGAAAAAAATAAAAAAACAAAAGCTGCGGCTTTGCAATTTTTAGCGGCCACCGGTGATTCTAAATACCTGCAATTATTTAAAACTAATGTAGGTGATTCATCATACAGTGTTGCAGGTGCCGCATTGGGTGGACTTGCAGCTTTAGAACCAGCGAATGCATATGCACTGGCAAAAAAATACAGCACAGATGCTAAAGGAGACCTGAGTACTGCAGTAACTGATATTATTATGAGTAATGGTACAGAAGCTGATTTTGATCTTGTTGCAGGAAGCTATGATAAATCTCCGTTAAGCCAGGAAAAAGTTGGTGCCAGCGCCACATTTGCTGCTTATCTTGAAAAAGTGCAAAATCTTACCAATGTTAAAAAAGGCATTGACATGATAATGAAATTCAGAAATTTAGTACCAGAGCAATTCAGAGGGTTTGTTGATCCTACTATCAAAGGAGGATTAGATAAATTAGGAAAAGCTAAGGGTGCAGAAATTGCAGATTATATTAAGGGCGAGTGGAAATAAATCCATGAATTCAAATAAAAAGCGGCAATAAAATTATTGCCGCTTTTTTTATTGTTGAATAGTATTTAGTTTTTGAATCAGGTTGTTCACGCCATTCAGAGTTCCTTGAAAATAATCAGCTTTTTTAAAAGAAGGAATAAAACCAGTATCAATTATTTCTTTGGTTGCGGAGTCTGATAATATTTTTTCTATGCCCAATCCATTTTGAATACGAATCTTTCGATAACCTTTAGAAATACCAATCAATATACCGTTATTTTTATCTTTTTGCCCTACACCCCATGCTTTTGCCAGTTTTAAAGTCAGGGCTTCAAAGTTCTCCTTTGTGGTCATTGTGGTATCAATGCTTACTACTGCTATCTGATTGGAGGTTTGTTTGTCGAATGAAGCAATAATACTATTTAAACTGTCTTCCTGATTATCAGTAAACACATCTTCATAATCATTTACATAGTTTTCAGGTAAAGGAAGTGTATCATTAAAATGATGCATGAACTGAACGAGGATGGTATCTGTGCCATCCATTCTGGCAACAGTAACTTTATCAGTTGCTTTTGATTTCGCTTTGCAGGAGATAAAAACGAACTGGCAAAAAAGAATTGCTGTAAAGAAGGTATTGAGATTGCGAAACATATACCAAAGATTACCAATCTCCTCCGGCACCACCACCGCCAAAGCCGCCGCCACCGAAACCGCCAAATCCACCACCTCCACCGTCGCCGGAACTTCCACCCCCGCCCCAGCCGCTTCCACCACCACCGCCACCCCACCAAATAGTAGGACCGGTAAAGCCTCTGTAACCTCTGCGGCTCATATATGAACCTCCGCCTCCACCTCTGGAGTTAATAGCCAGGAAGATTATAATGAGAATGATAATAAAAATAGTTTTAAAAATCTTACCCCCACTGCCCTTACTATTATACCCTTTGGGTGCAGTATATTTTCCTTCGGTGGCTTTTATAATAGCTTCGGTACCGTTATTAAGTGCGCCATAATAATCCTGCCCTTTTAAATAGGGAACTACTTCGTTGTTTACAATTTCCGAACAGGTATAATCCGGCAACACATCTTCTAAGCCAGTACCTGTAGCTATAAACACTTTCCGGGTGGTATTATCTTTGCTTCTGTATACTAAAAAAACAACCCCATTATCAAAATTCGCATTACCTACACCCCATTTTTTCCCAATCTCCACAGCATAGTCACCCGCATTCATTCCTGCTATATCATCGGTAGTAACTATGGTTATTTGGGTAGAAGAACGATTATCAAAATCAATTAATTTTTTTTCCAGTTCCTGCTCCTGATCTGCTGTAAGTAAGTGCAGATTATCATTTACCAATCTTTGCGGAGAAGGACGGCCAGGTATATTTTGCCCAAAGGATTGTACCATCACAAATACCGCCAGAACTAAAAAAATATGTTTAATAAATTTCATTAAGAAGTGTATTATTTGCCGAATACAATTTCGTCGGGCAATTCGTTTTTATCGTCGTTGGGTTCGTAAGGAAATTCATTATGCAATGTCTGGCCAATCATTGCAATCGTTTCGCAAAGGCCAGCTACATGATTGTCTTTATTAAAATGCTGCAGCATTTCTTTTACCGCCTTTTGCCAATACTCTTTGCCCACTTTTGCATGTATCCCTTCATCACCATAGATCGCTAACTGACGATCTTTTAAAGCCACATAGATCAATACCCCATTGTGATCATCTGTTTGCTCCATTTTTAATCCAAAGAAAACTTCAATTGCCCTGTCTACAGGATCAACAAACCTGCAATGGCTTTCTACATACACCCTTACTTCGCCGCTGGTATATTTTTCAGCAGCCCGTATGGCATTTACCACCAGTTCTTCATCAGCAACTGATAACAATCTTTTCTTTGTAAAAAAAGGAAATAATGCCACGGTATTTTATTTAGTAAAAATTATTTCGGGAGCTTTTTCTGTTCCCATGTCTGCCTGAAAACCCTCTTTCACTTTGAACCCAAATACACTTGCTGCAATACTTGATGGAAAAGAGCGGACAGTTTTATTGTATTCCATCACTGCCTGGTTAAAATCATTCCTGGAAAATTTTATTCTCCGTTCTGTTCCTTCCAACTGATCCTGCAATCTAACAAAACTGGTAGTGGTTTTAAGATCGGGATATTTTTCAATTACTGCAATCACTTTATTTGCAGAAGCCACGAGTTCAGCATTGGCAGCTTCTGTTTTTTTATAGTTTTCGTAACTGGCGTCGCCGGTAATATTTAACTGAGCGGCTTTAGCCCGTGCTTCTACCAGTTTGAGCAAAGTTTGATTTTCGTAATCAGAAGATGCTTTTACAGTGGAGACTAAATTAGGTACCAGGTCTAAACGGCGTTGATAATCGCTCTGCACATTATTCCATGTTTTGGTTACCTGTTCCTGTTTTTTTACCATTGAATTATAACTGGTAAAAAAGAAAATGGCTAACAGCGCAATAATGATTACTGCTGTCAGCCAAAACTTTTTGCCTGGATTATTTGCCATGTTTATTAAAACTTAACTTCAGGAGCTTTTTCTGTTCCGGCATCTGCTTTAAAACCTTCTTTAGTTTTAAAGCCAAATAAGCCAGCTAATATATTTCCGGGAAAAGCACGCACTTTTACATTGTACGTTTGTACCGCATCGTTAAAATTATTCCTGTCGCTTTTTACACCATTTTCAATACCTTCCAACTGCCCCTGCAACTTGGTGAAATTTTCAGTAGCTTTTAATTGCGGATATTGCTCTGCAACAACCAATAAACGGCTTAAAGAGCCTTTCAATTGTTCCTGTGCCTGTTGAAATTTAGCCATGTTTTCCGGCGTAAGATCATCAGCTTTTAAATTGATAGAAGTTGCTTTAGAACGGGCTTCAATTACATCAGTTAAAGTTTTTTGCTCAAAATTAGCCACCCCTTTTACAGTATTAACTAATTGGCCTACAAGGTCAGATCTTTGCTGATAAGCAGATTGAACTTTATTCCATGCATTCTTTACATTTTCATCCTGTCCAACCAACCCTCTTTGCGTAGAGATACCCCATATTACTAATACAGCAACAATTGCCAGAATTATTAAACCTGAACGTTTCATGTGTTTATATTTTAAAAAGTTAAGTTGTTAAAAGTAATAATTATTTTAAACAACAAAGATTAATTCTTGATCAACGGAAAGGTAACCGTTAATAGTTGTTAATCTTTGCAATTTTGTCATTCGTTTATCAAGCAGACGAATGTGAAGCGCTAATATTTTACAACAACCTGTTATTTAGTAATTAATCTTTAATTGCAGCAATTCCCGGTAATACTTTCCCTTCAAAATATTCCAGCATGGCGCCGCCGCCGGTGCTAACATAACTTACCTTATCTGCTAAATGAAATTGATTTACCGCAGCCACGCTATCACCACCACCTACAAGGCTAAACGCACCTGCAGCTGTGGCATCTGCAACGGCAAGCGCAACAGATTTAGTGCCATTCTGAAATTTTTCCATTTCAAAAACACCCATGGGACCATTCCATAAAATGGTTTTAGAATTTCTGATCACTTCGCTGAAGATACCTACTGCTTTAGGGCCAATATCCAATCCCATCCAGCCATCAGGAATTGCATCGCTTGGACGAACATCGGTATTGGCATCCGCTGCAAACTTATCTGCAATAACAGAATCCTCAGGTAAATGAATGCTAACGTTTTTTTCTTTTGCTTTTGCCAAAATATCCAGGGCTGTTTGTAAGCGATCGTCTTCGCAAAGTGAACCGCCTATCTTGCCTCCTCTTGCCTTTAAGAAAGTATACGCCATACCTCCGCCAATGATGATATCTGTTGCTCTTTGCAATAAATTTTCTATTATCAAAATCTTGTCTGAAACCTTTGCTCCACCGATGATTGCTGTAAATGGTTTTTCTGCCTGGTGCAATACTTTTTCTGCGCTCACTACTTCGCCTTCCATTAATAAACCAAACATTTTTTTATCTGCCGGAAAGAATTTTGCAATTACCGCAGTGCTGGCATGCGCCCTGTGCGCTGTACCAAATGCGTCATTTACATATACATCACCCAGCTTGCTTAATTTTTCTGCAAAAGCTTCATCGCCTTTTTCTTCTTCCTTGTAAAAACGTAAATTCTCTAATAATAACACTTCGCCATTACGGAGCATATTTGCAGTGATGTGCGCTTGTTCGCCAATACAGTCATCTGCAAAGAAAACGTTGGTGGTTTTATCTTCCGGTGTTCCGGCAGGGTTTAATAAAGCGTATAAGTGTTTTACCAGATGCTTCAGAGAATATTTATCTTCCGGACCTCCTTTCGGACGACCAAAGTGGCTCATTAAAATTACTTTACCACCATCGGCCAGTATTTTTTTAATGGTAGGAATGGTAGCAGACATTCTTGTATCGTCTGTAATGTTGAAATTTTCGTCGAGTGGCACGTTGAAATCAACACGTACCAGGGCTTTTTGGCCGGAGAAGTTGTGGGTGGAAAATGTACTCATAATAACCTTTGTCTCTGCCGGGTGGCGGAGACCTTATTTTTTAAGATTATAAAATAAACGAGGCTTCCTAAGATTTAGAAAGCCTCGTATTTAATACGTTGAACAAAGAACTAATGTACAAGAGTGGCCCGAATGCTTTCGGGATAAACTCTGCCAATGAAGTTAAAGAAAGATAGAATATTCGTCCCAAAATTGGACCTCACCCCAACCCCTCTCCTGGAGGAGAGGGAACTCGAAGGGGCGATTTTAATATTTATGCTCTCCGAGTTAACTGTTGACTCGTCTATCATCTTTTACTTGATCAATCCTGCGAAATGATGAACAGTACGTACCAATTGTGATACATAGCTCATTTCATTATCATACCAGCTTACTGTTTTTACCAGTTGTTTGTCGCCGGTTTTAATAACACGGGTTTGTGTAGCATCAAATAAACTACCGTAAGTGATACCGATAACATCGCTGCTAACAATTTCATCTTCATTGTAACCAAAGCTTTCGTTAGCTGCGGCTTTCATCGCTGCATTTACTTCTTCGGCAGTTACATCTTTTCCTAAAACACTATATAATTCAGTTACGCTACCAGTAATAACAGGCACCCTTTGTGCGCCACCATCTAATTTACCTTTTAAGTTAGGTAAAACCAGTCCGATTGCTTTTGCAGCTCCGGTGCTGTTAGGAACAATATTCTGTGCTGCTGCTCTTGCCCTGCGCAAATCACCTTTTGGATGAGGTGCATCCAATGTATTCTGGTCATTGGTATAAGCATGAATAGTGCTCATTAAACCAGTGATGATACCATATTTTTCATCTAATACTTTTGCCATTGGCGCCAAACAGTTGGTAGTGCAGCTGGCGCAGCTGATAATAGTTTCTGTACCATCAAGGATAGCGTGGTTTACATTAAATACCACTGTTTTTAAATCGCCTGTTGCCGGTGCAGAGATCACCACACGTTTTGCACCTGCGGTTAAATGTGCTTCTGCTTTTGCCTTATCAGTAAAAAAGCCGGTACTTTCAATTACTACATCTACATTATGTGTTCCCCATGGAATCTGAGCCGGATCTTTTTGTGCGTATATTTTTACTTCGTGACCATCTACTATGATCGAATTTTCGGTATGTGTAACAGTTTGACCAAAGCGGCCCTGTGCACTATCGTACTTTAATAAATGAGCCAGTACTGCGGGACTGGTTAAATCATTGATCGCCACTACATCAATACCCTGCATGTTATAAATCTGACGGAACACCAAACGGCCGATACGTCCAAAACCATTGATTGCAACTTTAACTGTACTCATAACTGGAATTTAAGATTTTGTAATTTTTAATTTGAGACCGCAAAATTACAATATGTAGCACATATATTATCCAATTATTTTGATGTTTAGGGCTTTGTGCATAAAAGCGGTTTTACCCACCGCAAACGATTTAAAAATATTTATGCCCGTTTTTCTTAAAATATTTGGCTGAAAAACTGCCACACGTTATCTTTGCCGTCCTTTAATAAAAGATGCCGCGTTGGTCAAGGGGTTAAGACGCCTCCCTTTCACGGAGGAATCACGGGTTCGAATCCCGTACGTGGTACCAAAAAGCTACAAGCCGCAAGGAATTAGCTTCAAGGAAAAGCCTTTCAGATTTGAAAGGCTTTTTTGTTTTTGGAAAGTTGAGGTGGAGATTTTAATAAAAAACCCTGCAAGATGCAGGGTGGAAATGAAATATAATGGAACGAATTTATTTAGTTAATACCCTTTTTGGCTGCTTTGCTATTTTATCTGCTTTGTATTTTTCAATAAAAACAGCGGTTTCCTGCTCTTCCTTTTTAGTCATGAACTTACCGCTCATGCAAGCGCCGCCGATTGTAGTTTCATCATGACTTATCTCTTTTTTTGCAACTTTTTTCATAATGTAAATTTAAGAATTTCAGAAGTATAAATCAACTAATTTTTTAGCATTCTCAGTATCTATAAACATGCGTAATCCTCTTAAATGCTGAGCTCCAAAACGCCTGTAATAAGGCATGAGTTTATTCTTTGCTTCAAAACTAATAAAGCCGTCTGTACCCATATCAAAAGATATTTTACAACATAAAGCTATAATAGATTTCCCAATACCATCGTGTAAGCATACCGGGGTCTTATTTATTTTATTTGTCTCCATGTTTGCACAATCCAAAACCCCCTTACTCAGTTTTACAGCCACTAAACCAAGGATAATATCATCATCGTTTTCTTTGCAAATTTTGTAAATCACACCCTCCTTTGCTAATTTTTCAAAGTCAAACTCAAAATATTCTTTATGCTGCCTTATCTCTTTTATAGATGCTATACTGGCAATAGCATTATATTTTTTACCGGTAGGGTTAAAGCGAATGGCATTCCTGAGAGTATAGCTATGCTTCATACTCATAAGTCTGGTTTAGATAACTATGAGTTGCCAGAATACAAATAATTTTTATTGAGTTGATCAACATTTTAAATACTTACAAATAAGCTTAAAAAATACGTGCAGAAAATATTTGCAAAATAAATTTTGCAAATTAGACCAAACGGTCTAATTTTACATACTGAAAGCAAAACAGTAATGACCAAAGCAGAAAGAACCAAACAATTTATCATAGAACAGGCCGCTCCTATCTTTAATGAAAAGGGAATTGCAGGTACATCTATTGATGATGTGTTGAAAGCTACCAAGCTGGCTAAGGGTTGTTTGTACAGTCATTTTGAAAATAAAGAAGCGCTTTCGCATGCGGCAGTAGATTACCTGATGCAAACAGTATGCGGTAAAACAAGTGCGCTTGTTGCTGCGGCTGATACTGCAAAAGAGAAATTGTTTGCTGTGATAGATACATACAAAACTCCCTTAACACCAGCGGTAAGCGGTGGCTGCCCCGTACTGAACTTTGGTGTAGAGTCGGATGATGGTTGCCCGGTGATAAAAGATAAAATAAAAACAGCGGTACAAAATTCAATCCGGTTAATTACAGGCATCATTAAAAATGGCATTGCCAATAAAGAATTTTCAAAAGATTTTAATGCAGATGAATTTGCTTTAAAGATGTTCACTTTACTGGAAGGGGGTATATTGATCTGCCGTGTAACTAACAGTAATGTGCAAATGAAAACATTGATCGGCACTTTAAAAAGTGAAATTGAATCATACGCAATAAAATAAATTTTTTTTGCTTAAAAATAGACTAAATGGTCTATTTTATGAACCGGATATGTAAATTTTAAATCAAACACTAAAACAAATAAAATGAACAACAATCAAAAAAAAGTAGCCCTTATTACAGGTGCTAACCGTGGCCTTGGTTTTGAAACCGCCAAACAATTAGGGGAACAAGGTATTACAGTAGTATTAGCTGCACGCCAGTTAAGCTCTGCCAAAATTGCTGCAGAAAAATTAATTGCTACCGGCATTGATGCGTATGCCATACAATTAGATGTAACCAAAGCAGCAGATAGAACTGCAGCAGCCACTTATCTTACCGAAAAATTTGGCAAGCTTGATATCCTGATCAACAATGCAGGTGTGGCACCAAAAACTGCATTTGAACCAAGAAATTTAGATACTTCGGCTGAAGAATTTGAATATATTTTCAACACCAACCTTTTCAGTATTGTGTATTTAACCAAAGAATTAATTCCATTATTAAAGAAAAGTGATGCCGGCCGTATTGTAAATCTTTCAAGCATACTAGGCTCACTTGGTGTGCATTCGCAGGAAGACAGCCCTATTGCAGGTTTCCGTATTCTCTCCTACAATGCTTCTAAAGCTTCGTTAAACATGTTTACTGTACAATTAGCAGAAGAATTAAAAGGTACAAGTATTAAAGTAAACTCTGCACACCCGGGTTGGGTAAAAACAGATATGGGTGGTGATGAAGCACCAATGGCAATTGTTGATGGTGCTAAAACCAGTGTACAATTAGCATTGGTTGGTGAAGACGGCCCGAGTGGGAAATTCATACACCTTGGTGAAGAATTACCCTGGTAAAATTTATTTATTTCTTTAAAACAATTACTAATGACAGAGCAGATCATTCAACAAATCATCAATGCCTGGCTGGCACAAAATAAAACTGTGACCGACTTTTTTACTAAATACGGCGATGAGGCTTATTTGAAAGAAGTGGCACCAGGCCGCAACCGGCCCATTTATTTACTCGGGCATTTAATTGCCAGCAATGATGGCATGTTGCCTTTGTTTGGATTGGGAGAAAAATTATTTCCTCAGTATGAAGCAATATTTACCAAAAGCCCGGATAAAACAGTTGCTGATATTCCTTCTATTGCAACATTAAAAAATGATTGGGAAAAACTGAACAACACATTGCAAGATCATTTCAGTAAGATGACTACAGCAGACTGGTTATCGAGACATAGTGCTGTATCAGATGAAGATTTTGCTAAAGAACCACTACGTAATAAATTGAATGTATTGATTGGCAGAACGAATCACCAGAGTTATCACAGAGGACAGATCAATTTATTGAACGCATAAATTGTAATGTTGTAAATGAGAAAGCACCGGTAGTAATTGCTACCGGTGCTTTCTCATTTTAGAAATACCTTATTGTGGTTAGAATAAAAGGGTGCTATCGCTTACTCTTTCAACCAATTTAAAAAAGGAGTGATCTTTACTTTATTGATCACCACTTCTTCATGTGTTTCTACAGAAAGGTTGACAAATAATTTCCTTAGTCCATAATGCAACACTTCTTTTACACTGGCTTTATTAATTAAAAACTGGCGGTTGGCACGAAAGAAAGCGTTGCCGCAAATTTCTTCCAACTCGTCTAATGTTTGACTGATAGCAAATTGCTGATTGTGTAAAGTTACCAATGATGTAGCTTTATTTTCTATCGTAAAAAAAGCTACATCAGCAATTTTTATGGGTATTATTTTATTCTTAAAATTTACCAATAGCGTCTGCGGTTTTATGGTTTGCCCGGTAATAGCAGCTAATAAATTATCGTAGTTGACCTGTTGTTGCTGACCGAATGTTTTTTTAAGTGACTGGTATTTATCCAATGCCTGCTTAATAGTATTTTTAGAATAAGGCTTCAACACATAAGCAATACCATTATTTTCAAAAGCCTGCAAAGCATGCTGATTAAAAGCGGTACAATAAATTACCGGTGTGGTAGTTTGTAGTTCTTTAAAAATTTCAAAACTATACCCATCCCCTAATTGTATGTCGCTGAAAATTAATTGCGGCGAGTCGTGATTTTTAAAATAGCTTACCGCTTCCTTTACTGAGCTGATGGTTTGGCTGATATTGATATCGTCATCTAAAGAAAGTAAGATATCTGATAAATCTTCGGAGACTAGTTTTTCATCTTCAATTAAAACGACATTCATGGGAGTTAGTTTATTTGTTAATTAGTTAGCTGGCTTATTAGTTATCCGGGGTACCGGGGTCATTTACATTAAATGATTACTTCTGCTCCTCTTTGGTTGGGTGGTAATATTTTTATTTTTACCGAAAATTCATATCCATCATTAACAATTGTTATGCTTTCGTTACTTAATAGTCTATAGCGTTCTTCCAGGTTTTTCAATCCTACTTTTGTGGTTACTTCCATCATGCGCTTGGCCTGAATTTTATTTTTAACAATAATTACATTTGTGATAGTATTGTAATCAATAAAAATTGTAAGCGGCGATTCATTAGTAAATGAATTGTGTTTGATTGCATTTTCAGCCAGTAATTGTAAAGAGTATACTGGCAATTTGCCTTTTGCATCATGCAATTGGGGGTTAACAATAGAAAAATGCAACATCTCTCCAAAACGCACTTTCTGCATTTGCAAATAGCTCAGGCAAAGTTTTAATTCATCTTCCACATCTACCATATCATGCAAAGCAGAGGTGGTAGAAAAACGCAGCATCTCCGATAATTTCAATAAATAATCCTCAGCTTTATCAGCATCTTTTTTTAATAACAAACGTAAAGTATTTAAGGAGTTGAATAAAAAATGCGGATGTAATTGCATTTTAAGCTGGTTGTTCTTTGCTTCCAGGTTAAACTGTTTTAAACGGGCATTTTCACTTTCTATTTTTTGTTTTCTGAAATACAAAAACACCAGCTCACATAAAGTAAGAATGATGAGATTGATGGTTAATGAACGGACTATTTGCGGAAAGAAAAAAAAATGGTTTGATTGTTGCCTGAATACCGGACGTTCAATGGGAACAAAATTTGAATCGGCCAGAGAGAACTTAAATGCTTTTGCCTTATCTCCTATTCCAAAACTTATTATTTTGTCACCATCGGCATCCTTCGCTTCTATTCGGAATGGCGGAGGATTGTTGAGCCTGAAATAATGAAAAATAGTAGTTGATAGTGCTATTCCCACAACTATGCTGATTGCAGCACGCAGAAATATTTTTTTCAGAAAAGGCACTTTTTCTGCCAGTAGCAAAAGGCCAATATTAAGTATCCAGAACAATAAAGTGATAATAGCGACAAAATAAATGCCTGGCAAAAAATTGCTCAGCTCCCTGAAATTAAATGTAAGGAACGGGGTGCCACCTAATAACCCAAACAAAGGAATGGTAACCAATATCAATATAATGAGCCTGTTGAGTATTTTCTTTTCTTTTACTAATTCTATCATAGCAGTTATTAAACAAGCGGCAAATTTGTGTTAGCATTATTATTAAAAAAAATTTACAACGTTGTTTTAACGTTTTGTATTGTTAAAGTATTTTAAGTAAAAAAAGAGTATTCTTACCCTTGTAATTTCGACGGGAGATTTGTCCATTTCACCGATAGTTTTGCCATCCTTGATCCCTTTAACATTTTCTTTAACAGGTTTAGAAAAATATTTGCATTGAAAAAAAACATGTGTATGCAAAAAAACAAAACCTATTTTCAATTTAGTTTTATTTTATTAGTGCTGGTAGCTGTAATGAGCTCCTGCAGTAAATCCAGCAGCAGCGATACCACTACCATTGTGGGCAACTGGGCAAGGGGATCGGAATTTGAAGGTGTGGGCAGAACAGAAGCCGTAACTTTTACTATTGGCGACAGTGTATATATTGGCGGCGGGTATGATGGCACCAACAGGCTGAGTGATTTTTGGGTATACAATCAAACTACTGCTACCTGGTTAAGAAGAGCTGACTTTCCTGGTGTGGCACGCAACAGTGCGGTTGCGTTTGCAGCAAATAGCAAAGGTTATGTGGGCACCGGTTTTGACGGCATCAACAAACTGAATGATTTTTGGGAATTCAATCCTGCAACAAACTCCTGGAAACAAATTGCCAACTTTGGCGGTACAGCAAGATATGGCGCAGTGGCGTTTTCTATCAATAATAACGGATACGTATGTACGGGATATGACGGCAATTATCTTAAAGACCTCTGGCAATATAATCCTGCAACAAACACCTGGACACAGCTTGCCAGTTTAACCGGAGATAAAAGAATGGATGCTGTGGCATTTGTTTACAACAGCAAAGCTTATGTAGTAACAGGCATTAATAATGGCAGCTATCTCAATGATTTCTGGGTATATGATCCTTCAGCCAATTCGTGGACAGAAAAAAGAAAGATCACGAGCGTGAGTGATGACACGTATGATGACCTGTATGCTACTTACATTACAAGAAGTAATGCCACGGCTTTTATTATGGATAACAAAGCGTACCTCACCACTGGTAACAGAAGCGGTATTATTGGTACCACCTGGGAATATGATATTGCCAATGATACCTGGGCAGAAAAAACAACTTTTGAAGGCACTGCAAGAGAAGGCGCCCTTTCTTTTACCGTAAAAAACCAGGGTTATATAACAACAGGCAATAACAGCTCTACCCGTTTTGATGACCTGTGGAAGTTTTTTCCAAACGATGCCGTAAATACAAATGATAACTAATTTTTAAAGCCGTGTTTTTTTAGCATGGCAAAATCTGGGCATGAGGTTTTGTTTATGGGGTATTGATGAAATACAATTCAGGAGATACCCCATTTTTCTTTCTTCTTTTTACTAATTAACTCAAAATACTGAACATGACATTTCACAAACATCCTCTCAATTATTTTTGCTTGTTTGTGCTAACGCTTACATTGGCCTCCTGCGACAAAGTAGATATTACCTTTGGAGCAACACCTTCCACATCTGACCCTAACATTACTTATTTTGATAATTACAAAACAGATATTGCCACTTACAAACCCGATTCATTTATCACCTCTGGCCACCAGGTATTAAGTATTGGCTATCATTACGATTCTGTTTTTGGTGTAGTTAAGGCGGGTTCATATACTCAAATCAATTTACCTGCCACTAATCCATTACTGAATGTAACAGAAACAATCCTGTTTGATTCATTGCAATTATTGATAAAGCCATCCGGTGAATTTTATGGTGATAGCACCAAACCTGTAAAAATTAATGTATTCCGGTTAACACAAAATATCAGAACAGACGATAACTCTGATACGTATTACAACACTACTGCCTTTAATTATAACCCGGTAATGATCGGGCAACAAACAATAAACCTGAACAGCAAATCCGGTACTGCGGTAAGCGTAAAACTTTCTGATGCGTTAGGGCAGGAATTGCTTTCAAAATTTAAAAGCAATGATCTTGATATTACCACGCAGGAAAATTTCATCAATTATTTCAAAGGCATTTATATCACTACAGATTCTGTAGTCACCAATTCGCTGGCATATTTTACGTCTGATGCAGACTCGGTGATGCTCAGGCTGAACTATCATCAGAATGGCACATCGCCACAGGCAAAAACGCTGGACTTCAGATATGAAATTGCAAAGCAGTTCAATACTATCGGATTCAGATTTACGAATAGCAATTTCTCTTCTTTCATTAATAAAAAAACGCAGGTAATTACAAGTACAACGTCGGGTAATCAATCTTTTTTAAATAGCAACCTGGGTGCCTGTATAAAAGTTTCATTTCCCACTTTGTTAAGTTTAAAAGAATTACATCCGTATGTAAAAGTGGTGAAAGCAATATTGGTGATAAAACCTGATGCCAGGTCGTCAAGCTATCCTTATCATTTACCTCAAACATTAAACATGTATGGTACCGACCAGGGTAATGAGTTGCTATCTGCAGTATATGACGATGGCACTAACCCTGCATTGCAAACGGGCAATCTTATAGTAGATAATCTGTACAATGAAAACACTTATTACAGTTTCGATATCACCAAATTCATTGATACTAAAATCAGTGAAGGACAGTCATCCACTTCTGCATTATTTCTTTATCCATCGCTGGGTTACCAGGATGGAGGTTTACAGAGATTAATAGTAAATGATCAAAACAATAACAAGCCCATACAGTTAAAATTGTATGTGCTGGGCTTATAAATTACCGCTATGATTCAAAAATATTTTATCCTGTGTTGTTTTGTGTTACTGCTGAGTGCAAAGGCAGGTGCACAAAATGTTTCTTCTCCTTATTCTATCCTGGGTATTGGTGATATTGAAAACAATGATTACGGCAGGTACAGTGCTTCGGGCAGTGCAGCAGTTTCAAGAAGAGAAGTTGGTTTTTATAATTTTTCCAATCCTGCTTCCCTTACTGTAATGCCATACAAGGCAATCAATTTAGATTTTTCATTCAGAGGGAGAGTAAGCAAATTTAAATTACCTGGTGCCGACACTTTGACATTACCTTCAAAAGATTTTATTATCAAGAGGGCTACCATTGCTTTTAAAGTAACTCCTACTGTTGCTTTTGCATTTGGGCTAAAACCTTATAGCAGTGCCAACTACAAGTATGTTACCACCACTGCACTTAATGATGGCAATACCGATCTTATCAAATCTGCCGATGGTAGTGGCGGTATTTATCAATCTTATTTTTCAATTGCCAAAGAATATAAAAAACATTTTTCTATTGGAGCAACAGCATCGTGGTTGTTTGGTGCAATGCAAAACACAACGGAATATTACAACTCTGTAATTGGCCTTGATGTAATAAAAAATGAAAATAAATTTTATAATGCTGCCGGCTTGCAGGGAGGATTGCAATACTACACCAAAGCAGGAAAAAAATGGCAGCATACCATTGGCTTAACGGCATCTGCATTTACAAAATTAAAAGGGCAGAACACCACCGATTATACAGAAAGCAGTGCCATCATCAAAACCTCTGATCATGTAAATATTGAGTTTAAACTTCCTGTTTCCTTAGGGGTAGGATATAGTATTGCAAATAACAGTGGTTTATCATTGCATTTGCAGGGCAGTTATAACAAGTGGTCTACGCAAAAATTATATTATCAAAACAGCTATACCAAAGATGCCTACGGCCTTAGTGCAGGTATGGAATACAGCAAGAGAGTAAGTACCCCCGATTATGTAATAGAAAAGTATTACCTGGGGTGGGGTGTAAAAATGGAGCAGTCTTATTTAGTGATCAATAACCAGCACATCAATGATTATGGAGTAACATTTGGAGGTGGAAAAAATCTTTCCCGTTTGCTATCTGCAAGCGCAGGCATTGAAGTGGGCAAGAGGGGTTCCTCCTCCTTAAACCAGATAAAAGAAAATTATGTGCAGTTTCATGTTGGGCTTACTTTAAAAGATATCTGGTATGGCACCAAAAGATTTGGCAGGTACAATTAAAATTCAATCTATGAAAAAAATATTTTTTTTATTTCTCACTATCATGTGCATAAATACAATACAGGCACAAAAATTAACCGGGTTATGGTATTCTTCCGATAGTAGCCGTGTGTATGAAATAAAAGAAACCGACGATAATCAATTTGTTGCAGCTATAAAATCTTCAGAAAGAAAAACAGATAGTATTGGTTATATAATTTTAAAAAAACTTTCTTACAACTCCCGTAAAAAAAGATACGAAGGTGTTATTTATGCCGTAACTGATGGTAAGCCTGCGTTTGTAAAAATAAAATTCGATAAACACAACAGCAACAAGATCGTGTTAAAACTCAACCGTATGTTTGTGATGGATATAGCGATCAACTGGGTACGGGCTACGGCATAAAATATCCTGCTTTTAATTACTGCAATATTCTCTGTCACACTCTTTTGCATTAACTTCTTAAAGTCATTCCCGTTTATTTGCAGGAAATAAATCAAAAAATGTTACTTTGCATTTACACAGATTTGCTCCTTCATTCCGGTTTGCCTTTTACGTAATATTTTAAACGGGTGCAAAATGCTGTAACCTGTATCTGCCAGTAAAAAAATCACATTATTCTTGTATACTGGCATCTTTGTAAAGATAAAATATACAACCATGAAAGAATTCATGCTACTCATCCGCAACCAGAGTGATGCCAAAGCATCGTTAACAGCCGAAGAACACCTTGCTTTTATAAAAAAGTGTGAAGTGTATATTGGTATTTTAAAAAGCCAGGGTAAATTAATTGCAGCGCAGCCATTGATCAGAGAGGGGTTTATAGTTAGCAAGACAAGTAACGACTGGCTGGAGCAGCCCGTTAAAGTTAATGGAGAAATACAAGTTGGCTATTATCACATTGTTGCTGATGATATTGCTGAAGCAATACATATTGCCAAAGACAATCCCGAATTTGAGTATGTACCTTCGGCAACAATTGAAGTAAGGCCAATAAAAACCAAAGAAAGAGAAACCGCCTTTGTGTATCCAACAAAGTAATGAGTGCAATGAAATTTTCTTTTACTGCAACTATTTATAAAGTGGGCATCAACCAATGCGTGGAAGTTCCACTACATATTACTTCAGGTATGACAGCAAGCAAAGGCTATATTCCTGTAAAGGGTACAATAGAAGCCTATCCTTTTATTCAAACTTTAGTGCCTGTAAAAAATAAGGCTTACCGATTGTACGTAAATGGCCTGATGCTAAATGGTGCAACTGTAAAACCTGGCGATACTGTAACATTCACAATCGAACAAAATTCTGAACCTCCGGAATTCCTAATACCGCCGGCCTTAAGAAAACAATTAATAAAGAATGGCTTACTACAGGCATTTAATACACTTACTCCTTACAGGCAAAAAGAAATATTACGCTATCTTGGCTTCTTAAAAACTGATGACGCATTGAAAAGAAATATTGAAAAAGTGATTACTGCTTTAAAAGAAAAAAAATAAAGATGAAAGGCTTTATCATTACAACAAAAAACGGGAGCATCATCCGGTTTGGTTATTATACTGAAATGGCACCAGTAACAGTATTGGCATTTGACGAGCAACTCCCTTTCAGCAGAATATTTTTTCATGCCCGAGTTTCGGGGCAGGAATTCTGGATAGACAATGCACCGGTGTTAGATATCATCCAGGAGAACGCTTCTGTTTTCACCATACCAGGTGAAGTGGTGATTGGCCCCTTGCAACCAACCCGGGCAAAAACTTCAGGTTGCATGGGCATTTATTATGGAGAAGGAAAAGGATTGGATTGCTGTAATATTTTTGCAAAAGTTTTTGATGAAGACCTGTTACTCCTGCAGGCTTTAGGTGAAAGTATATGGAAGCAGGGTGAACAGGAATTGTATTTTGAAAAGATGCATCGATAAAACTCCGGTAACAAGTAGCCTTTATGAAAAATAAAAAATTAAAAAAAAGAGTACTCTGGTCAATAGTAATTGTTTTTATTCTGATGAATATTGTTGCGGCTTTACATGCCTACAAGTTTACCCATTTTACAACTACAGGTACAGCAAAAACCAAAAGCCCTGATAAACTATCTTTCTCCGACAAAGTTCAGGCTTTATTTTTTGGTGTAAATAATCCAAGGCCGGAGAATGTTGCAATACCATCACAAAAGTTTGAAACCATACAATTACAAAGCAACAAAAAGATTTCGTGCTGGAGTATAAAAACAGATAGTTCCAAAGGCACTATTATTTTATTTCATGGCTATAGTGGCGAAAAATCTTCACTGATTGATAAGTCAGATGAATTTATCAGGCAGGGCTATAGTACTTTTTTAGTCGACTTTATGGGCAGTGGCGGTTCAGAAGGTAATCAAACTACCATTGGTTTTAAAGAAGCCGCAGAGGTAAAAACAGCATTTGATTATTTAGTACAACAAGGCGAAACAAAAATTTATTTATTTGGCACTTCCCTTGGTGCAGTGGCTATAATGAAAGCCATTAATGATTATCAAATGAACCCGGCAGGTATAATGATTGAATGCCCTTTTGGTTCGATGTATAAAACCACTTGTGCAAGATTCAAGTCTATGAAAGTACCGTCATTTCCAATGGCAGCATTGCTTGTATTTTGGGGAGGCGTTGAAAATAATTTCTGGGCATTCGGTCACAACCCCATAGAATATGCCAAAACAATACACTGCCCTACCCTGTTGCTGTATGGGGAACAGGATAAAAATGTAAGCCGTGAAGAAATTGATGAAATTTATGCTAACCTGCAATGTACTAAAGCATTAAAAACTTATCCGCTTGCAGGGCATGAAAATTATTTAACCAACTATAAGGCGCAATGGATTGCAGATATCAAATTTTTTTTAACATCAACTGAGAAATAAATATATTCAATACTGCAAAGTGCCTGCATTAAAAGTTCGCCAACTATGCCAGAACTCCTGGTAGGCAGGCAATGGTTTTAAGCTTGCGTTACCACCTATAGCTTTTCCGTTAATACTGTACTGAAGATTATTGAGCAATAATGTATCATTATACAAAGTGAAATGGTTTGCTGCATCCGGGTTTTCAAAAGCAAAAAAACTTTTATCGTCATTCGCCAGTACCAGCACAATATTTTTATTGCCTACTTTATCATTGATAATTCTTGCTGTTTTTAATTTATTCCAATCGTATGCTTTTTTTACAGCTCCGGCCCTTACGCCTACCACCCATGATTTATCTTTCCAACTCAGGCTATCCGTACCTGTTAATTTGCTTTTACTTTTCCCAGATTCGTATTTTAAAGTGGTATCGTAATCCTCTATAAAAGCAGGATCCGGTTGCATGACCAGTGAATTAGGGTTCAACTGCAGCCATTGCGACAATGAAGTTTGCGTACAGAAAAATTCGGGCAACATTTGTCCTTTTAATTTACCCGTAATAGCTTCGCCGGTAACCTGCCGCCACCAGCTTTTAGTAGTGGCATCTTCAAACATCGCATTAAAATGATCCATTCCTACCAAACGAAATTGTTCAGGCTTTCCATTTACCAAAGGTTCATACACACGGCCTGTGCGGCATACGGTACAATAGGTTACGATCACCGGTTTTCCACCAATCGTATCCTGCACCTGGTGATGATAGCCTAAAAATCTTATCGGGTAGGCTTTGGCTTCACCATTATTTGCAATACCAATCACCAGGCGGTTAGTATCTACAATGTTATCTGCAGCGTTTACCATCAACACATCTTTAGGTTGGTAAAACATATGATCAGCTGCCATTACAAAATTGGCCATATAAATAGCAGCACCTGCAATCAATATTGGTATAGCCACTGTCCATTTGCGTTTCCACTGAGCTTTAAATAAACCTATAAGCAGCAGCAATACAAATGCATTTCTGAATACCCAACGCCATTTGTATAAAAAATACGCCACATCAATGCTATCCATTTTCTGACTGCCCGGCATCGGCATAATAAAATATACATTGGCTACTTCAAAAAGCAGCAGGCCAATCAAGCCGAAGTAGAATAATTTTTTCATACTTAATGTATTGAATCCTATAAACCTGCCCTGCTTTAATAAGCAGGGCTAACGTTTATACGATTCATTGTTTCCAAAATAAAAACTGATCATGTAAACTGCGCTGTTTAGAAAAACATCACTAACGATTACACGATTTTTGTTACCAAACGATTTTAATCAATATTTTAAAAAGAGCTATTCTTATTTTTAAATTTCATTTTTAAGAGTCGTAAAACCCGCCCTGCTTAGACAAGCAGGGCAAACGTTTATACGATTTTTGTTACCAAACGATTATAACAAATATTTTTATTCGGCACCATCAATATGCCCCCTGGCTATTGCATAACTGCCTACCTTATTTCCAGCTACAAGTCCCACTTCGCAATCGCTGCGGAAATGTATAGCACCATACATCCTTGACACAGATGCTTCTTTTGCCATATCAATAAATTGTTGTGCTTTTGCCGGAATGATATAACCCAGTACGGTACTTGCTGCACCACTGAACGTGCTATGCCCACTTATGTATGCAGGAAAATTCGGCAAACCAATATCTGTTTTGATACGTGTGTCTATCTGCATCGGCCGGGGGTTGAAATATACATATTTTGCATCCCAGCATACTATACCGGCATCCATTATACTCATATTGAGCAACGCCATATTACGTGCCCATCTTGCTTCGCTAAAATTTAATTGAGCAAACTCGGTAGCTGCAATATAATTCCAATGCCCTGGCGGGGTGTAGGTTCCTGCACCATCAGACCAGAATGTGGCAATACTTCTTTGTTCTCTTGTAAGATTTTTCTGTATCTGGTAAATTTCTTCTGTCTCTGCTTTAAACTGTGCCGAGGTAGTGCTTGGAGGAGCAGCGGGGCGAATAGTTGTTACCATGGTTAATGAATCAAACAACCATGTTTTCACTTTACCGAATAAAGGCAACATTGGTGGACGCTTTGGTGTTTCCTGGCTGATCCATGGTGTTTCTCCTTTTGCAATAGCATCTGTTTCAAACTGTGTCCATTGCGCCTGCGTACCAATGGCAGCGCCTGCACGGTCTCCCCTTGCCCTGGCAATAAATTTTGAAGCGACCAATCGGCCTAATGCTTCGCCGGCATCTAAATCGCTACGCACATTAGCACCTGCAATCAGTCTCGCTCTTTTATGTTCTTCAGCTTTTTGATTGATAAAATCCTGGTCGCCGGGGAATAATAATTTTAATAATTCTACTGATGCTCCCATTACCACCGCATCTTCACTTGGGTAAGATGGCAAAGTTGATTTTGGTAATAATGTTTGTAAAGTTGCATCTACAGTAAATGGTGCGGCACGGTTGTACAACGATTTGTAGTAGTAACCAGCCACACAGGCATCATATTGTGCGGCGCTTAAATATGCATACGCTCTTGCAGCATACGGTGGATTAGAAAACGGGAACAGCGGGTATGCCAATGGGTTATTTGCATTGGGGAAAGGATAACTGCCATCGGGATTCTGATACGGAGGCAGGTTATGTTTAGCAACCAGCTCTCTCATGATTTCGTTCCAGCGCAATACCGCACCGGCGCCCCAATAGTTTACCAGGTCTTTTTCTTCATTGGTAATATTATTCTGAAAACTTTTGATCTCGTTCAGTTGCAGAATATAATCCGGTGAAGTGGTTGCTATTGGTGCTGCACAGGCAAATTCACTGGCAGAAGTTAATAATATCGGCTTCCATGTTCCTGCATTGGCATCAGTTTTAGTTGGATTGATGAGCGGATAGGAAGCGTTGGCTTCGTCTATCTTTTTTGAACAGGAATTAAAAACTGTAATTGCTGTAACAGTTAATACACTGATGATTAAAAATATTTTTTTCATTGTTGTAGTATTTATCCGCTGTCGCCAATGGCAACAGCAGCATGAAATTTATTTTTTAGTTTCTTCCTTTTTCTTTTTGCTAAAATCGAGGATATAAAAAACACCTCCGCCAAAGCTGCTGCTTTGCCCTACGTTTCTTCCGGCAACAGTAGTATTGGCATCAGCAACAAATGAAAGGCCGTTCACAAAATCAGTATCATATTTTACATGCAGGCCCAGTCTTGTAGCATCCATATTATTGCTTACAAAAGGCATATTGTTTTTGGTAATATCAAAACCGCCCAATGTGCTGAATTTATCCGCAATGGCTTCAACGATCCAGGTACTGCTGCGGTAACCGATCCTGAAATTAAAATCACTGGCATCAGGCATTTTTACTTCGTTGGTATAATGCATTTCAGTTGTGTAGTAAGTATTTCTGTCTAAGGTTACATTACTACGCAACATATAAGTGCCGGATATGGTAGCAAACCAATCTCCCATCTCATAATCTGCCATTAACCTGAAGTGGCCGGTTTTGCTATGCATACCAATTGCTAATGCCATCAGGTCGATATAATAGTTAGATACCGGTGCTGAATAGCCGCCGATTAAAATAGCTTTCAGATTTCCTTTACCGATCTTTTTTTCTTTGGCCTCCCATTTAGCCCAGAGGCTGATATCCTGTAACCCTTTTTGCCCTTTTAAATTTCCTGCACTGGCTTTTGTTTTAATATAAGGCAATCCAAAAAGCAGATTCAGTTTATGAGTTACACCATAGTTGCCCATTATCATGGCATTGGTACTGCTAACAGTTCCTAAATTGGCGTTGTCTCTTTTAAAAGTGCCTTCCCAATAATTTTTCCAGCTGCTTGTTCCTGCAGTGGGGCCAACACAGAAAAAATTCTTCTGCATCATAATACCATCAATATCGGTTTGTGCAAATGTTAGTTGTTGAATAAACAAGGAGCAAATGATAATACCTGCTATTTTATATTTTTTGTAAATATTTTTCTGCATAAAAAAGATTTAAGCCCCCTGCACCTTAAAAAAGTAAAAGCAGCTGCAATTATTCTTTAAAAGCGCAAGGGGATTTAATAATTTATAATTTAAAAGTCATACCTGCACTGATCAGGTAGTCAGCAAAAGCGGCGTCACCTTGTGTATACTTGCCGGTATCAGCAGTTTGCCTTTTATCAGAATTACTTTGTGTACGGTCTCTTTTTAATGCAAAAGGAACGGCAACATTAAAGCTGATCTTTTTAGCCACATAGGTTACAGAAGGTTCTGCAGAAACAATATAACCGGGCCTTCTGAAACCACGGCTTCCACCAATGAGATCTTTTGAAGGTAAGGCTTCCACACGAACACCGCCTGCAAAATTGAATTGTTTAACCATATAGCTTATACCTGCACGTGTCATAAACAGGTCGGGTACACTCATTACATCAGTATTATATTTTTTTGCAGTTGCAGAAGCTACCCCACCTCTTGCAGTTGACGTACCGTTTACTTCTTTTGGATTAGCGAGGTAAAAGAAACTTCCATAAACTCCAAATTTGTGAGAGAAATTATAAAAGCTATTCACTTCAAAAGTGATGCCGGTGCCGCCATCGCCGGGTTGGATGGATTGATCAACCGGGCCCAGTATGAGGGAATCAGCAACTTTGGTATGAAAATAATCCTGGTAATTATAATTACCGGTAGGCAGTTTAATACCCAGCCCTAATTGTACATTTCCTTTGTGCGAAGTTTTAGGATCAAACATCCACCTGTAACCAGAAACACGGGCATCCCCAATACCAAAAGAACCTGTGCTAAACCTTCCGGCATTACCATGTTCATATAAAGAACTGCGTTTAAAATCCATAATAGGTAGGGTAAGTGCAAGAGACCATCTTAAGTTGATCGTTCTGGTAGCTGTAATATCCAACTCGTAAGAATGATTAATTACATTAGTACCCAGGTCTTCTCTTTGCTTTTGTTCTTCTGTTCCAACAAAATGTTTGTAGGATTTAAAGTAGCGGTTGTTGAGATTCAATTCCCAACCTTTAGCATCAGAAGGTTTGCTGCAGATACCAGCAGTACCTTTAATAGCCACGCAACCCTGTGCGCTTACATTATGCTGTGCAATTAAAAAGATTGCAGCGAGTGTTAATAGCTTTTTCATTGTCTGTCGTTTTTGTCTTTATCCAAAAAGAATAAAGAAGTTTAAATAATTGTTAGCAGTAGTTGTTGATTATAAAATTTTATTTTTCCAGTTTTAATTTTCCGGTAATAAAGCTGCCGATCTTTCTTCCGCAATCAGTACTTACCAGGCAGCTCGGGTGAAAATGTATACCACCATAAAATCTTGCCATATTGTTTTCTTCAGCAGCCTGCCGGAAAGAAGTAAAAGAACGGTTGGCAATACCAAATTCCAGTTCGCTGGTATCGGTATAATTAAAATTATCGCCAAACATTTTTGTCAATGCTTCTGCAGAGGCTGATGAAACTGTACTGTGGCCACAGGTATATTCAGGAAATGGTGGTGTTTGTAAATAAGGCCTCCAATCCTGGTCGATATATTTATTGATAGCCGTTTCGGGCCTGATCATATTGCTTCTGAATTTTTCATCCCAGCATTGTATAAATGCATCAAACATACATATTGAAGTAAGCGTATATGCAGCTACAGTTTTTCTGAAATTAGCTTTTGCTTTTTGTGCGGCGATGCCTACAATATTCATCCAGTGACCGGGAGGAGAAAATTTCTTGGTAACAAATTGGATATGTCCTACGACATTTAGTTTACCTCCCAGGTCATCCCAGAATTCAGCAATATGTGTTTGTTCAGGATTTAAGCTGTCCACGGCATTTTTTACTGCCATCACCTGTTTGTAATAGGGGCCGTTTTTATCGGTCATATTAAATGCGATGGGTGGTGGCGGTGCAAACTGGCTGGCGCTGTCCATAACAATAGTCCTGATCTCTCTCCAGTGTGGTTCTAATGCACTTGCATAAGCAGGTGGCGTGGGCACCCAGCGGCCGGGAGAATCCAATACTGTATAGCGTGATGCGCTACGGGTTTGGGCATAGTGGTCTTTTTTGCTCCATGCTAATATTGTTTTAGAAACGGTATCAGCAAAAGCAAGTGAATTATCAAACATAGCAGTAGGCATGCCCTGGTCTTTTGCAAATTTCTTTACACTATCAACGTATTCTTTCATGCTGCCTTCCGGAAAGGTAACGGCTTCGCCTACCTTACAAAAGGCGAGTAAAGAAGCAAATTCAAAATCAACCTGTTTTGTTGTATCCGGTTTTGGCATTGCCGTAAGGCCGTGTATTTGCCCGGCCAAAGAATTGTATTCTTTTGGATAGCCCGCCGCAATGCATTCATACGCCGCAATATTTGCATAGGCATAATTACGTGATGCAACAATAGGTGCAAAACCTACAAATTTTACTACTTCGTTTAATTCCTTTACAGTTTTACTGTAAGAGAATGCATCGGTAAAATACGTTGGTTGTGCAGATCTATTTTCAGTGCAGGAGTACCAGCACAAAACCATTGCAGCCAGAGCCGCAGCAAATCTTTTCATAAATTGTTTAATAAATAAATGGTGAACGATAAAAAATATCGTTCAATAGCAAGCTGTCGAAAAAAAATTGTGATTAGCTATTGAACGTATCGGGAGGTTGCTCGATAGTAGCTTTGTGTAAACTGCCGGAGTTGGCGTTATAGTACGATGTATTTTGTAACGAGATTGTTGTGGAGTTTGAAGACGTAACATTCCAGTCGCTGTGCTTTACGTACTCACTCAGTAATTTTACAAATGAGATGAGTTTTCCTGAGCCCGGAGCTTTTTTGTTGGTATCTTTTTGCAGATCAAAAGTGGACCGGGCAAAATTATCTTTCGATTCCAGCATTTGCTGTTTTGAAACATTGGGTATGCAAAGCATTTCCAGTGAATCGTTATAGATACGGCTCTTTACGTACTGGTATAACACACCGTTTACTTCTACTTCTCCGTAGGCACGTGAAAAATCTTTAGTATTGTTATAGTAAGGTAAATTGATAGCTTTTTTGATGGAGATGAGCTGGTCCTCGTTGTAATTATTCTTATCTATTGCGGCTTCCAGGGATTGATTAGCATTGTTTACCATGAAGGATACAAAAAGCCTGTACCCAAATAAGTTGAATATAAAGACTCCCAAAAGTAGTATAGCAGCTAGTTTCTTCATCCTGGTCCGTGCAAAATAGGAATATTTATTGATTTCTAATACACTGTAGCCTCTTTTTATTGACACGATTTTATCGCAAACGTTTGAAATTTATACATTTTCGGAATATTTATCCTCAAAGAGTGTTTTCGGGCTGTAATGCCGCTGCTACTGCATCAAATTACTCTTTTGTAAATTGAATATCTATAACGTTACTGGGTCCTCCACCAACTTCGCAATTTGTGCTTACTTTATCGGAGTTAATCTTTGCTTTTTCAACAAGATAAAATCTTATGTTTTCAACAATACGATTACAGCGTACTTGCGAACGTGCACTTGTTTCCGGATAATTCAGTACAATTATTTTTAAAGAAGAATCTAACAACAACCTATCTTTAAAACTGACAGCTATTTTCTCCAATCTGGTATCTAACATTTTTGCTGAAAAAATTCCTGACTGTAAAGCAAAAGGATTAATACCTAAAGTAAAACCAGTATAACTATCGTAATTAGTTGTTGTATAATCTTTAAGAAATATACATTTACAATGAAAATATTTTTGAGAATACGACTCATAAAAACCATCATACCCGGATGTTCCCTTTAAAGCAAGCTCCAGCGATTTCTTTCTGTTCTTTTTTACACCTTTCCCATCAAAATAAATAGCCGCTAATTTTCTGCACAGGCTGTTACGTAGCGCCAAGGCTTTAAAATATCGGGGATCATCCGGGAAGCGGCCAAAGTCAGTTACTTTTTCATAGTAAAAAATAGCAGTCTTATTGGATGGGATAATCTTTTTTGTAAAAAGGGTTTCATAATATTGGCCTAAGGCAATGCAGGAATTGAAGTATTTTAATTCTGACAAATAATTATACCTTTTATAGGGATCTTCTTCAAAATCTTTTCTGATGATTTGTTTAACAGAGTCGATCCATATTTTATCTTTTTGCAGATCATAATAAAAGTGTTGCGCATTACCGGTTACGCTAAAAATAGTACAGGCAATGTACAGAATTATTAATCGGGGTATCATTATCAGAAGAATTATTCAGGGTTCTGGTTACAATATATTTCTCTAATAAGATAAGGTAGGTATAAGTGCTGATCACCGGCCAAAATCATCGCCATAATCATCAGCATATTTTTCATATCGTTTTATCAGTTGAATATTCTTCTTCTCAATCTCCGTAAGTTTATTTTTGATATCAACTGTAGCAGGCACATACCAATCTTCATTTTCAAAATACGCTCTTGTTTCTTTTTTCTTAAAGCAGTAACCATGCCTTGCAAATATTTCATTCCGCATTGTTTCTAATTCATTCTTCATCAGGTTTTCAACATCACTTACTTTTAAAAGTTTTGTTGATGCCTGGTAAGTTCCTGCATCCGGCTTATATTCAAAAGCCTTTCTTTTAAGTACATATTCCTTTTTACTTCCGGACAGTTCATTATAAGGTGTCCACGAACCTTTTACTATATCAACTGCCGAAGAGTCGATACTGAAATTAAAAGTACCGTCATTTTTATCACTGCCCGGTTCTTTTGCCAAAATTGAATAAATACCATTTGCCAGGGCTACGGAACCAACGAAAGGCCTGTCATTTCCTCCTACAATTGACCTGCCAGAAACAGAATCCTTGTCTGCTTTTGTGATAAGTAAAGTGATCTTGTTATCACCAAACGCACCAACATAGGAACCTAGAATTTTTTCGTATAATGCTGCTGCATTATCTCCAACCGTTGCCAGGATATCTTTTGTGTCTTTATCTTTTGAAGTATTTTTATTATTGCAACTAAGACCTATTGCTGCAATAATAAAACAGGTAATAATTTTTTTCATGGTACTTTTTTTAGAAATAAATAATAAGATCTGATCTTAAAAATAATTAGTCTTTACATTTACGTAAATAAATATACAAATTCTGCACCTGGTAAAAAAATATAGCAATAGTATCCTGATTGTCTTACTGGCACTCTTCATACTCCCTATGGCTCAGATAGTGATGCAATACATCCCTTATAATACCGATGTTGGTTTTTTAAGGATAAAACAGCATTACCTTGGCGTTACTGCCTGGCGATGGGCATTCTTTATTCATGTATACAGCAGCCTGTTTGTATTATTGGCAGGCTTTTCTCAATTCAGTAAAAATTTACAAAAAAGAAATGCCTCTTTACATCGTAAATTAGGCTATGCTTATGTATTGAATATTTTATGTATTACCGGGCCTGCCAGTTTAATAATGGGATTCTATGCTAATGGGGGAATTACATCTCAACTATCTTTTGTATTGCTTTCCTTATTGTGGCTGTATTTTACCGGCAGGGCTGTACTGGAGGCGAAACAAAAGAAATTTGATGCCCACCAACGTTTTATGATCAGGAGTTATGCATTAACCTTAAGCGCCATTACATTAAGGGCATGGAAATATGGTATTACCAATACTGTATCCTTACCGCCAATGGATGTGTATCGCTTAATAGCATGGCTTGGGTGGGTGGTAAATTTAATTATTGCTGAAATTTATATCAGAAAAATTAATAACCGTGGTGCTGCTGTTAAATTATAATCTTTAGATTTATTTTACTGTAAATGTTTTTTTAAGCGGCCCCACTCCGGTAATGGTCACACTCTTCCATTGCTTTGGCAAAGTAGATTTTATCTGCGTAATTCCTGCCGGGGTGATTTCCAGCCCGCCAAAACCATTTAATACCGCTTGTAAAATTCCACCTGCCCCCGTGGCAAAATAAGGGTTGGTACCACCTTTGGTTTCGGCAATTACATTAAAAGGTGCATTTAAATTAGGCACATAAGCATCTTTAAAAAAATGAAAGGCTTTATCGGCATCGCCAATACGGGAATACAATAATGCAAAGATGCCCTGCGTCATTGCAGGCGTGCCTTCGTTAGGCACACGTACGGAATAATAATCCAGGTCTTTTTTAATCTGTTTAGGATCGGTGATCTCTTTTAAAGGATAGGCTAATAAATTTACATCCGCCTGTTTAATACCTTCGCCATTATAGGCTGCATGTTCGCTGGTGGTGCCATCGGCTAATTTTAAAATGGGGATATTATTGGCCACTTCCATCCAATCTGCATCAGGTGCAATGCCCAGAATTTTTGCCGCTTCTGTAGCCGCTTTTAAATTCGCTTTTGCGGCAGCGTTAGTAAAGGCATTATTGTCTACATTTTCGGCCCATTCATCAGCTGCTACTACATTTTTAATATCGTAATGATTGGGGCCGTTCCTTTCCACACGGCTTGCCCAGAAATCTGCGGTGTTTTTTAATACCGGCCAGCCTTTTTCTTTCAGCCAGTTTTTATCTTGCGTAACGCAATAATAATTCCAGGCGGCCATGCCCACATCAGCAGTAATATGGTGTTCAAAGGGGCCGCTCAATGCCCATACCGGCGTTTCCTCTACGCCTGTTTCTGCACTCTCCCATGGATACATAGCGCCTTTGTATCCTTTGCCAAAGGCATTTCTTTTGGCGGCTTCCAATCTTTCAAAACGGTATTCCACCATGCTCTTTGCCATTTCGGGATGCAATTGTAAAATGGCAGGAAACATCCATAACTCTGTATCCCAAAACACATGGCCGTTATAACCCAATCCGCTTAAACCCATCGGGCTTGGACTGTTAGATGAACCTTCTCTTACAAAAGAATATAAATGATACAACATGCTGTGTATATCCTGCTGGCTTTGTGCATCACCTTCTATAATGATATCACTCTTCCATAAATCATTCCATGCTTTGTTGTGCATTTCAATCAAACGATCTCTGCCTTGTAATTTTGCAAAGATGGTTAAGCGCTCGGCCTCATTCAACGGGTCGTTGTGATGGGCAGATGTGATAGAAGAACCAACAATGGAATAGCGGTAAGTCTCCCCTCCTTTCATCTTTTTTGCAAACTTCATCAGGTGCATATTGTTATCCCACATTTCATGTATCACTCTTGGTTCGCTGCCATGTGTTTCTGTAAAAATAAAAGCATTGCTGGCGCACATCAATAATTTACCCGTAGGGCTTTTTGCTGTTGAGGTTAATAAGCTGATAGTGGTATGCGGCCTGTCGATTTCGTTATAATAATTCTGCACATCTTTTAGTGCATCGGGTGCTTCCATCTGAGAGGCGCTCCCTAAATTAAAATCTTTCTTTGCAGTTACTGTAATATCCATCAAAACAGAATAAGGCAACTGGCGCAAAGCATAATAGGTATAACTAATGGTGGCCACATCTTTATAATTAAATGAAGTAGTGAAACTGGCGTGCTGCATATCCAGTTGCTGTTGCATACCAGTAGCATCTGCATTGCTTAATCTTTTGCCATCAACCTCTATGTACATGTTCAAGAGATTGAAACTTTTTAAAAAGTTACTTACTCTTCCACGTCCGTACAGATCGTAAGCACCAGCAAGTACCACGTCTTTTACTTTAAATGCTTCGGGGCTGCTAACAATCCCGATCATACCGTTAGCAACGGTTACGCCATAGTAATTTTTTGAGTCGATATTTGTTGCAGTGATCTTCCAGGGATCCTGTGCAAACAGGCTACAGCAGGTAATTAAAAAAATAGTAACAAGAGATATTTTTTTCATATAATTTTTTGATGTGTGCATTTCGATGGCTGTCTCCATTAGCCTACTTAAAGTTCCGGTCGGTGAAGACACCGACCAGGGAAACTAAAAAAATAGTAACGAGAGATATTTTTTCATATAATTTTTTGATGTGTGCATTTCGATGGCTGTCTCCATTAGCCTGCTTAAAGTTCCGGTCGGTGAAGACACCGGCCAGGGAAACTAAAAAAATAGTAGCAAGAGATATTTTTTCATATAATTTTTTGATGTGTGCATTTCGATGGCTGTCTCCATTAGCCTGCTTAAAGTTCCGGTTGGTGAAGACACCGACCAGGGAAACTAAAGTTTCGACCGTGGAAAAAATATTTTTTAACTCACAAGTGAGTTTACGTTGCCACTAATTGCACTGATTTCCACCAATGGGGTTTTATTATTAGTGTTAATTCGTGCAATTAGTGGCAAAGAAGAAACTAAAAATTATTTTAGTTGTACAATACAAGCCTGGTAAGGTTGCAATGTAACTGTATTTCCGTTTACTTTTAATGGCTGCAGGTTATTGATCCATTCTTCGCCCAATTGCATTTTACCTACATTAAAACTGCCGCCTGTTTTTCTGAAACTTAATAATACCAATACTTTTTTATTACCGTCTTCTCTTGTATAAGCATACACATCAGGATTATCTTTATCCAGTAACGTATACTTTCCGTAAACCAAAACATCTTTCTGGTCTTTACGCAACTTTACCATTTTCTTAAAATAGCTCAATACCGAATTGGGATTTTTTTCTTCAGCTTCAGCATTAATGTCATTTTTATTATCATTCACTTTTAACCACGGAATACCTGTTGAAAATCCTCCGTTCATTCCTGCATCCCATTGAAAAGGTGTGCGCCCATTATCTCTTGCACCACCATTTTTCTGGTTGTCAATAAATCCTTTCAAATCGCCACCGGCGTTTTTAACCTTACCGTATTCTGCAATGGTTTCAATATCCCTGTAATCTTCAATCTTATCAAACTTGATATTGGTCATACCCAATTCATCGCCAAAATAATAATACGGTGTACCTCTCATACTTAATAAAAAAGTGGTTAGCATTTTAGAAGCCGCTTCCCTGTATTCTGGTGCATCATTGCCCCAGCGTGTAAGCATACGTGGCTGATCGTGGTTGCCTAAATAAATGGTGCCCCATCCCTTGTTGGCAAACACACTATCCCAATCGGAATATATTTTTTTGAATGCTGTTAAACTCCAGTTGGGGTCCATCTTTTTAAAATACCCCGGCACATACCCTAAACTAACGCCATCAAAATGATAGGCCATGTCCAATTCTTTTCTGTCGGGATCAACAAAATTCATGGCTGTTGCTTTGGTGGTTCCTGCACCTTCGGCTAAAGTCATGATATCATATTTGCTCAACACTTCTTTATTCATCTCCTGCAAATAGTTATGCAAGCCCGGTCCGCTTGCCTGGTACACATCCCAGCGGCCTTCATATTTTTCATCCAGGTCTTTTTGTGTGATCACAGGAAAACTGGTGTCTTTAGCAATGAAAGGAATTACATCCATTCTAAAACCATCCACCCCTTTTTTAAACCAACGATTCATCATGGCATAAATTTCCTGCCGCAGTTTTGGATTTTCCCAATTAAGATCGGGTTGTTTATAACTGAAGTAGTGCAAATAATAACTGTTGGTTAAGGAATCAAAACGCCAGCCACTTCCATCCACTTCAAAATTGCCTGGCCTGAATGGCGGCTTACCTTTTTCTGCAGGCCACCAATGAAAATAATCTCTGTAAGGATTGGTTCTTGAACTACGTGCCAGTTTAAACCATTCATGTTCATCACTGCAATGATTTACTACAAGATCCATTACTAATTTTAATCCACGTTTATGCATTTCAGCCAGCATCACATCAAAGTCAGCCATGGTACCAAACTCTTTCATGATATCATCGTAGTCACTAATATCATAACCATTATCTGCATTAGGGCTGCCATAAATCGGATTCAACCAAACAATATCTATTCCCAAACTCTTTACGTAATCCAGCTTAGAAGTAAGGCCTTTTAAATCGCCAATACCATCACCATTGCTGTCTTTAAAACTTCTCGGGTAGATCTGGTATACCACGGCTTCCTTCCACCATTTTCTTTCGGTTTTGTTTTCCATAGCGGCAGTTTTTTGTTCAGCAGTATTATTGCAGGATAAAAAGGCGAACGAGCATAGCATTGCCGGAATGACATATAGCTTTAGCATAATCAAAATTTATTCTTTAAAGGTATTCCTTTACAAAAAAGCACAAGCCATCTTTTTTTAAACATCAATCGTTTGCAGAAGATTAAAAAACGCATAACCGGCGGATGAGTACTTGTTTTGCTTAACTTCCATTTGCTAAAACTTGCTTATGAATCAAAACAAACTTTTCCGCTATTCTATTGTGGCCGCATTAGCCGGTTTTATTTTTGGATTTGATACAGTGGTGATATCAGGAGCTAACCAGCCTATTAAAGACCTGTGGCATACATCTCCCCTTTTTCATGGTTTTTTTATTATGTCGATGGCATTATGGGGAACCGTACTGGGCTCCATCTTCGGGGGAATTCCGACTGAAAAATTTGGCAGAAAAAAAGTGTTGCTATGGATAGGGATATTGTTTGCGATATCTGCAATTGGTTCAGCGCTTGCACAGGACCCGTACAGTTTTTCTTTCTTTAGATTTATTGGTGGTGTTGGTATTGGGGTATCTTCTGTAGTGGCACCTACTTACATTTCGGAAATATCTACACCTGCCACAAGAGGGCGGCTGGGTGCTATGTATCAATTTAATATTGTGTTTGGAATTCTGATCGCATTTTTATCCAATTATTTTTTACAAGGTGTTGGTGGTGCCAACGATTGGCGCTGGATGCTGGGTGTACTGGCAATTCCTTCGATCATTTATACGCTGATGGTATTGGGTGTGCCTGAAAGTCCACGCTGGCTGATCTCGAAAAAGAATGACCTTGCAAAAGCAAAAGAAATATTAACTGTAATTGGTGTTGAAAATCCGGTTGCAGAAATTGGGGCCATTATTGAAAGCAATGAACGTGAAAAGGCTGCAGGGAATATTTCTCAGTTCTTTATTGCAAAAAATAAAAAAATTATTGCACTGGCTTTTTTTATTGCTTTCTTTAATCAATTATCGGGCATCAATTTTATTTTATACTATGCCCCCGAAATTTTAGCCAAGATAGGCCTGGATGAAAAACATTCGCTGTTAAATTCCATTGCTATTGGCGGCACCAATTTAATTTTCACTTTTGTAGGCTTGTATCTTATTGATCGCTTAGGCAGAAAGACTTTACTGATGATTGGTTCTATCGGGTACATTATTAGCCTCGGCATGGTGGCTTATGCTTTTAAAACAGGCGCCAGCCCGGTTTTTTTAATGGCATTTTTACTATTGTTTATTGCTTCGCATGCTATAGGACAAGGGGCTGTTATCTGGGTTTTTATTGCTGAAATTTTCCCGAATAAGATCAGGGCTCTAGGGCAATCTTTTGGTGCCAGTGTGCATTGGGTATTTGCTGCCATTATCACTTTAATAACACCAGTTTTTTTAGATAAGACCAATGGTATATTAAGAGATGCCCCATGGGTGATTTTTGCTTTTTTGGCGGGCATGATGGTCTTGCAATTGATTTGGGTATTAACCAGGATGCCGGAAACGAAAGGAGTATCATTGGAGGAGTTAGAGAAAAAGTTGAGTGCGTAAATGAGATTTTTTTGTGAGATTGTCACCAGTGGGCAAATTTTCAATACTCAATGCTCAATGTACAATATTCAACAAAAGCCAGGCGCATTGAACATTTTTTTTGACCAAAAATTTATTGAGTTATGAGATTGAAAAAATATTTACTTGTGATACCATTGTCAATTTCATTGGGACTGCATGCACAAACGAAATTGTACAAAGAACAATATCGTCCGCAATTTCATTTTTCGCCGGCACTCAACTGGTGTAACGATCCCAATGGTTTGGTATATAATAATGGCAATTATCATTTATTCTACCAACACAATCCTTTTGGTAATCAATGGGGGCATATGACATGGGGGCATGCAATAAGTAAAGACCTGGTTCATTGGACACATTTACCGATTGCTATTGCTGAAGAGAATGGGGTGATGATTTTTTCCGGCACTTGCGTTGTAGACAAAAATAATACCAGTGGTTTTGGTAAAAATGGAAAAATACCAATGGTTGCCGTGTACACCGGTCATATCGAAAATGTCAATCAATCGCAATGCATTGCTTATAGCCTGGATGATGGTGTTACCTGGACAAAGTATGCTAACAACCCTGTACTTGATCTGCATAAAAAAGATTTTCGTGACCCAAAAATATTCTGGTACGAACCAAAAAAATATTGGGTGATGGCATTGATGTTCCCTGTAGAACACCTGGTGCAATTATATAGTTCTAAAAATTTAAAAGAATGGAATCACTTAAGTGACTTTGGCCCTGCAGGCGACACCGCTGCTGTATGGGAATGCCCTGACCTTACACAAGTACCAGTTGACGGAATGCCGGGTAAAAAGAAATGGGTATTGCAAATGTCGCAGAATGCAAGCATGCAATATTTTGTGGGTGAATTTGATGGCATACATTTCACCAATGAAAATCCTGCCAATACAATTTACCGGCCGGATTATGGTCCCGATTATTATGCGGCTATTGCCTACAACCAATTACCCTCAACACATTTACCCACTGCTATTGGCTGGGTAAATAACTGGAATTATGCCAATGATATTCCTACCACACCCTGGAAAAGTGCGATGTCGCTGCCAAGAAACCTAAGTGTAAAAAAAGTAAATAACGAATGGGTGTTGATGCAAAAGCCCGTTGCTTCAATTAATTCATTAAGAAAAGAAAATTTCAGGCTTGCAAAAGAAATTGTGAGCGACCATAAAACGCTTTCCGTTAAAAGCACACAATTTGAAATGAAACTTATTCTTACCCCATCAGCAGCATCTGTAAGTGGTGTAAAAATTGCTGCGGGCAACAATAATTATTTTGAAATTGGTTATGATGCGGCACAACAAATTTTTTATATTGACCGCAGTAAGAGTGGCAATACCACATTCAGTGATAACTTTAAAAAGGCCGGTCGTTTTGAAAAAATAATACCCTTACAAAATAAGCAACTGCAGTTACATATTTATTTTGATAACAGCATTGCCGAAATTTTTGTAAATGATGGTGCCGCAGTTTTTACTGCCCAGCTTTTTCCCGAACCCAATAACAATGGTATTGAATTATTTAACCGGGGAGAAAAAAGTACTTTCTCAGAAATTAATGTTTGGAAAATGAAACCGGCATGGTAAGCAACGATTTTTTATATTACATTCCAAACAATATTTTTTAAAGCTTTTTTTACTTATTGATATGAAAAAATGGATTTTCGGGCTTCTGTTTATCGCTGTTATTGCAATTGGAAGTATTTATATTTTTATTCCTGGTGACATTACTGTTTCGGAAGTAAGAAATATCAAGACCTTCCGTGCTGCGGTGGCCAAATTACTCACCAGCAAAGAAAAAATAAATCAGTGTTTTGGAAATGTTGCCACTAAAACAGATAGCAGTTTTAAATACAAAGGTTTTACTTTCAGTATAAGCAAGATCATTTTTAATGGCAACGTTATTGATATTACGTCTGATGCGATAAATGTGCAAAGCAATTTAATTCCGTTGGAGATGACTACGGATTCTTCTTCTTTGCATTGGGTGGCAGCTATACATGCTGGTTCAAATCCTTTTAACAGAATAAAATATTATTATGCTGCAACAAAGTTAAAGGAAAGCATGGCCGGCCTTATGGATGAAATGAAAACCTATTTAGAACATCCCCTGAATATTTATGGTATTGAAGTAACAGAAATACGACTGAAAGATTCTGTACTTATCAGTACAAAAAGCAACAGCAGTCATGAACCAGGTGTGGATGAAATTTACAAACAGGTTAAAAAATTACAAGACTATGCTGCCAGCCAGGGTGCTGCAGCTACCAACTCTCCCATGCTGAACGTACGGCAGGTTGATTCTTCTCATTTCGAATTTATGGTAGGCCTTCCGGTTGATAAAAAAATCACAGAAACAACTGATATACATATTAAGTTTATGCCACCGGGGGGCAAGATGCTGATCACGGAAATTAAGGGAGGCCCCAATACAATCAGGAACAGCATGAAATTATTTGATATTTATAAAGAAGATGCTAAAAAAACCAGCCCCGCAATTCCTTTTGAATTGCTGATCACTAACAGGGCTACAGTACCTGATACATCTAAATGGATCACGAGATTGTATTACCCGGTAATGTGATTATTGTGGTTTTGTAAAGCGTATAACCCTGAGGCTGTCATTATTTTTTGCCAGTATAAATGCAGGCTGATGATTGATGGTGATGGGTTCTATATGCCGTACCTGTCCTTTAACCTGTAATCCGTTTATACTTTCTGTTTCAAATTTACCATTGCCTTTGTTGATAAAGAGTGTTCCAAAATCAGCATCGTACCTTCCCATCTGTATATTATTTTCATAATAATTTCCCATCAGCAATACATCAGGCAGTTTATCGCCGTTAGCATCCACCACCACAGCAGTACGGTAAGACGTTAGCTGTGCCTGCCAGGGCAAAGCCTCTGTAGTAAAATTTAAATTACCCTTATTCAACAAAACCGCATTAGAAAAATAATCCACAGTGGATACCTGGGCAGCCCTGAGTTTTGTATCCGGAAAAATTTCATCCAACGTTGCTTTTGCAAAATCTGCCGCATATAAAAATTTCTTTTTAATAAAGGGCAACTGCTTTTGCAATTCATCTTTTGTGGTAAACGGAATTTCTTTTCCGCCAACGTAATAAGTTAGTATCTGATCATTTTTACCATCTCCATCAAAATCATTATAGTATAACCGTACAGGTTGTTCGGGACTGGCGTGAAGCCGTGAGTTCAATCCCAGATTACCGGCAATAAGATCTGTATTGCCATCATTGTTCAAATCAACAGGCAATAAAAAATTCCACCATCCTTTGCTGGTACTCAGCGGGTGTTTGGTAAACACCCGGTTGGTGTTAATGAATGCATCAATGCCTCCCCATTCAGAACAAACTAACAGGTCTTTATCTCCATCTTTATCAATATCAAACCATAAAGCATTTGTTACCATGCCTTCGTTAGCCAATTCTGCTGCATACTGGTTAGTAACATCTTTAAATTTTCCGGTGCCATCGTTTTGTAATAAATAAGATACCGGCGTTTTACCATAATTCCATGGCACTACCCTGCCACCAATAAAAAGATCGGTAAAGCCATCACCATTAAAATCATAAGGAACAATACAGGATTGTGTTTCAAAAATATCCCCGAAAGCATTCTCCAGTTTTGTAAAATTTGCTTTACCGTCATTTAAGTAAACACGTGGTTTTAAATGTTCGTCTGTACCATAGTATTCGTTGCCACCACTTGCAATTACAAGATCAACATGCCCGTCATTATTTACATCAATAAATTGTGCCCCTACATCTTCACTCATGCTATCCATTGCCATTGCCGGTTGAGCAAGCCGGGTAAATTTGCCATTAGCCTGTTGTAAAAAAATGGCATTTTTAAATGTCCGGGAAGCTCCGATGAAAACATCTTCCAGCCCATCATGATTAATATCTCCAACCGCCAAAGCAGGGCCTTCAGTTGATATCATATGCGGAATTAAAAATTCCCGGTTGAATTCAATGAATGAATTTTCCTTGTGTTCATAATTTAAACCGGTTTGTGCAGTAATATCTTCCATTGGCCGGGTTTCATTTTTATGAAAACCGGTAACTCTTGCGTAGTTAAATCGGGGCAGTCCTTTTACATATTTAAAACTGAGTGCTGATTCTTTTGTAACCAGGTCTATTTTTTGAAAACTATTATCGGGCCATATTAAAAATGCGGAGTCAACTTTTGTATTGGTTAGCCCGATATGCAAGGGCTCCTCCATACTGGATTCAAATCCTCGTGCCGGATTTTTTTCATAAGTTCTGATACCACTATCTGCATACAAAATTACTTTTGCGCCAATCGCATTGATGTTAGCAGCCGGGCCGTTTAATTTTATTGTGGCAAAAAGTTTGTCCTTTTTGTCGTTGCTTTTATTCTGATATACCAGCACGGGTTGGTTAACATTATTGACCACAACGTCCAGGTCGCCATCGTTATCAAGATCTGCATACACCGCACCATTGGAAAAAGTGGGTACTGCATCTGCGGTGTTGATATCTTCAAACTGTAAATTGCCTTTGTTGCGAAAAAAACGATTGGGGATTTTTATCTCGGGAAATTTATTTACCAGCGCCATATCTTTTTCACCACTCTTACTGGTATGCAATTGCTTCTGTATCTCACCATCCGAAATAAAATTGGCATAATCCATATCGTTCATCCGCTTGGGAATACCGTTGGATATAAAAAGGTCTTTCAATCCATCGTTATCAAAATCCATCCAAAGCGGTGCCCAACTCCAGTCGGAAGCATAGATGCCTGAATACAATCCTGTTTCGCTGAACATACCATTGCGCCTGTTATACTGAAAATTATTCCTGGTGTATTGATAGTTATACCCGATACTTATCTTGTGATAAAAAATATCATACTCATCTTCGCCTAATGAGCGTTTTAAAATATAGGGGTCAGAAGGGAGCATGTCTACTGAAATGATTTCCGGATAACCGTCATTATTTACATCAGCTACATCAACACCCATAGAGAACTGGCTGGTATGCATAAGCATGTCACTTCCCTGTTCTTTAAAAGTGCCATCGTGCTGGTTAATATACAGGTAATCATTTTCATGAAAGTCGTTACCAACATACAGATCCGGCCATCCATCCAGGTTAATATCCGCAACAGCTATACCCAATCCATAACTTATTGCAGAGCTGTTGATCTTACTCGCTTTTGTTACATCTGTAAAATGATTGTTGCCATCATTGCGGAACATGCGATCGCCGGATAATACATTGTAAGTACCCAAAAAATCCTGGCGTGGTGCAAAAGTCCCATTCTGATGAACAGAATGATTTAACAAAAACATATCCAGATCGCCATCCATATCATAATCAAAAAATGCAGCCTGCGTACTAAAACCAGAAAACTCCAACCCGTATTGTGCAGTTTCATCAGCATAAAAAGGAACGCCGTTGGTAATACCTTTACAGATCAGCAACTGATTTTTTCCATGTAGCACTTCATAATTACCTACTTTGCATATATAAAGATCCAGCAAACCGTCATTGTTGATATCTATAACGGAAACGCCTGTACTCCATGATTTATCCAGTGGTATTTTAGCTGCTACTGTTACATCACGAAATTTTAAATTGCCTTCGTTAAGATACATTTTGCTGTCCTCCTGGTTAGCCGCAAAAAAAAGATCGATCTTACCATCATTATTAAAATCTCCTGCGCCAACCCCTGCACCATTATAAAAATACATGTAATGAAACATGTTGAAAGAATCTGTAGGGGTTAGTGTATTCGCAAAATGCAACCCTGTTTGTGCATCAGTTAATGTTTCAAATAAAGAAGGTGCGGCCGGCTGCTGCTGCTTGTGCCCGCTGCAAGACACGGCAATTACAATAATGAACAAAAGGGCCAGCCTGGTGATATTCTTTATGATAGTGTACATGAATACTAATTCTTTTTTTTGTTTTTGGATACCGGCATTTGCAATTGAAATAAAACTGGTGCCATATCATTCTGAAGGAACAAAAATCCCTGGCCATTTTTAGTGGTAACAGGTTGTATATCCCTGGTCATTCCTTTTAAAGCCAAACCTGCAGAAGGCAGCAGCGTAAAATTTCCTTTGCCATCATTTAATAAAACCTGGCCCGGGTTTGCATCCAACCTTCCCAGTTGCGGTTGAAAATTATATTCGTTGCCACCAAGTATAATATCCGGCGCTCCATCCATGTTCAGGTCCTTACAAACAATTGCCTTAACACAAGACATTTGTACCATTACAGGCAGTGGCTGAATTGTAAATTGACCATTCCCATTGTTTATTGCAATAACAGAAGCTGTATAGCTGATCTTTTTTATCACTGCTTTTTTTAATTGCTCCGGTGTAAATAATTCTTCCATTGATTTATTGGCATATTCGGCATAGTGCAGGTTTTGTTTTTTAAGAAAAGGTAATTCATCCTGTATATCCTTTTTCATAAAAACCGGTTTATCTTTTCCTGCTACCGTTTTAGTAATAATTTTATCTATTCTGCCATTATCATCAAAATCGCCATAGCACAATTTTAAAGGATTTTTTTCATCCGGATGCAAATTGAAATTCTCACCGATATTTCCTAATACAAGATCTTCCCTGCCATCGCCGTTCAGGTCGGCAACAGCAATAGCCTGCCACCATCCGTATAAGCTGTCCAGGTTTGTTTTCACTTTTTCAAAATGATCCTGCCGGAATTTATATACCTGCGGACTCATCCATGCTCCGGCAAGTACCAGTTCCTTTATTTTATCACCATCCACATCGCACATTGCTGCACTATTTATCATTCCTGCAACATTAATGCCATCCAGTTTATTTTCAGGCATTTCAGTAAAGATACCTTTACCATTGTTGATATAGATATGGCTCTGTGGTGTTACACCATATTCCTGCGTAACGGCATTAGCACCAACAAAAAGATCGAGATCTTTATCCCCATCAAAATCATAAGCCAATGCAATGCCGGTATTATCTTTATTCAGGGGAAAAGAATTATATCCGATTGTAAAATTTCCTTTTCCATCGTTAATGAATAAACGATGTTGTAACGGCCTTGTAGCAGGTGCGGCACTATTACCTCCGGCTCCAATAAACAAATCCATATCGCCGTCTCCATCAGCATCAAAAAACAAAACAGCAACATCTTCAAATTCTGTAAACTGTTTAAGATCCGGAATGTCTTTTTTTACAAAACCATTAGCAGCCTGAAGATATAACTGCCCGTAATGCAACGAAGTGCCGCTGATAAATATATCCTGTAACCCATCTCCATCAACATCTGCAACGGCAGCTTTAGGGCCCTGGTGCGATAACATTTCCGGTATACCTTTCTCCTGGTAAAAATCAGTATAATCGGGTTGCTGATGTTTATCAAAAGCTGATGGCACCTGCATTAGCAAAGCCGTTATTTTTTTTTCTTCAGGCAATTTTACTTTTGCACTATTTGCTGGTTTATCCAGAACAATTACTTTATTAATTTCCGGGTGAATGATTGTTGTGAAAGTGAGATCGGGCCAGTAAACGACCATGGAATCAACAGCTGTTTTATTACCTATACCAATGATCTGTTTATAATCAACTGATGATTGAAAACCGCGGCTTGGAATTACTTCTTTGCTTAATTGCCGGTTACCCTCGTAAACAACAATTTTAGCACCTACTGCAAATGTATTTTTATTATTTCCCTGTAAAGAAATTCCGATATAATTATTGCGGTTTTGCTCCCTGCTGTTATTTTTAAAGATCAACGCCGGTTCATTCACATTGTTTACTACAATATCCAGGTCGCCATCATTATCAAGGTCGGCATAAGCGGCACCATTACTGAATGAATTTTCTGTAAATCCCCAATTCTCCCCTTCGTCTGCAAATTTAAGGTTGCCCAGGTTTCTGTACATTTTATTAGGCACTGCAATGGAAGGAATTTTATTGACCAGTTCAGTAAGATCTTTTTTACCAGTGGCAATCATTTTTTGTTTAATCGCATTGGCATCAAAATCTAAAAAATCCTGGTTGGTAAGATCCCTGAAAATACCATTGCATACATACAAGTCGTTCAATCCATCATTATCTGCATCAAAGATCAATGCGCCCCAACTCCATTCAGAAGCATTAACCCCACTGTAATTCGCTATATCAATAAATTTGCCGTTGCCGGTATTCAGTTGCAACGTATTTTGTAAAAACTGGTGGTGAAAATCATTCCTTTCCTTCAAACGGTATTGATCGATATCATCGAAACTTAAAGTTGTTTTCAGGCGATAATCATCAGCCGGCAACATATCAGTGGTAAATATTTCAGGGTATCCGTCATTGTTAATATCCCCCAGGTCAGCCCCCATTGAAGCATAGCTGGTATGCTGCACCCGCTCATCCAGTTCATCTCTAAAAGTACCATTTTGCTGATTGATGTATAAATAATCACGTTCAAAAAAATCGTTAGACACATAGATATCAGGATAATGATCGCCATTGATATCACCTACGGTTATACCCAAACCAAAACTCATCAGCGAACCATGAATGCCGGACTGCTGTGTCACTTCTTTAAAATACCCATTGTCATTCCTGTATAAATGATCGCCGCCGCCTTTTAAATTATCTGCTACATTCCATTTACTGGCAATAAGGTCACGCTGGTGCGGATACCCTAAGCTACTGACCGCCACAGGGCTGTTGTTTATTATAAAACAATCGAGATCGCCGTCCATATCATAATCAAAAAAACTGGCTTGTGTGGAATATCCCGAATCGGCAAGACCAAATTCAGCGGCACGTTCAGTAAAACTAAGATCATGATTATTGATGTAAAGCTGGTTCTTTCTTAACTCCGTATTATTCATATTGCCGGCATTGCAAACGTAAATATCCAGCCAGCCATCATTGTTTACGTCTGCCAACACCACGCCGGTACTAAACTGCAGCTTATTACCAAAGCCGGCTTTAGCAGAAATATCTTCAAACTTAAAATTACCTTTGTTTAAAAATAATTTATTGCTTCCCTGGTTGGCAGTAAAAAAAACATCCGGCAAACCGTCGTTGTTAATATCCCCTACCCCAACCCCGCCGCCGTTGTAAAAATTGCGGTAGTTAAGAATATTAATTGAGTCATTATCCTGCACTTTATTATTGAAGATTATGCCTGTACTATCCATGGATTGAAAAAGTAGCGGGGCTTGTTTCTCCTTTTCTTTTTTTTGATTGCAGGATGACAGGATAACCAGTGTGAAAATAATTACAATTAATTTGTAACTACCTGTTATGAGGATAGTAGTTTTATCGCTTCCTATATGAACCTGCCATTTCACTTCTGTACTTACTTAATTTTAGTATTATTGGTATTGAGCCAGCTATTTATTTTATACAAAACAGGGAAGTCATTATTCTGCAGAAACAGTAATGCATCAGTTGTATTCACTTTTATTTTTTCAATATCCCGTATCACTCCACGCAAATGCAATCCGGTTTCAAAAGGGTCCTGCCAGGTAAAACCACCTTTACCATTATTGATAAGCACATCGCCAAAACTTGCATCCAGTCTTTCATACTGCGGTAAAAAGCCAAACTGGTTGCCTCCCAAAATAAGATCAGCAAAGCCATCATTATTAAGATCGGTACAATACACAGCGTTTATACAACTCAGTTGTGTCATCAGTGGTAATTTCTGAATAGTAAAATTGCCATTACCATTGTTAATAGCTATTACAGAAGAACAATAGTTGAATTGTTTTACAGTTCCTTTACTTAATACCTGGGGAGAAAATAATTCCTGTATTGATTTTTTAGCGTAATCAATATGTTTTAAATTATTCTTTTTTATAACCGGCAATTGTTCTTCCAGGTCACGCTTAACCACCACAGGTTTATCTTTTCCATCAATAGTATAAGTGACCACTTTATCTACCGTGCCGTTCTGATCAAAATCATTCAACCATAATTTTACGGGATCATTTGCGTCAGGATGCAGATAAAAATTTTCACCTATATTTCCAATTATCAAATCTTGTTTACCATCATTATTTACGTCTGCAACACAAATGGTTTGCCACCAGCCAAATAAATTATCCAGGTTTGTTTTTACTTCTTCAAACCTATCTTTCTTAAATGAAAAAATTCTTGGCACCATCCACTCTCCGGCAATGATGAGCTCTTTAGCAGTATCACCTGTAACATCGGCCCACACTGCATTAGTAACCATTCCTATTTTAGATATTTCAGGATTTTTGCTTGCCGCTATGTCTGTAAAATGGCCGTTACCATCATTTACAAAAAGAAAACTGGTAGGGTCTGCACCATATACCTGCGGATAATTCCTGGCACCAATAAAGATATCCGGGTTGCCATCCTTATTAAAATCATTTACGGCAGCTACAGCTATGTTCATTCCTGTTGGCGGAAAAGCATTTACGTCAATTGTGAAATTTCCTTTCCCGTCATTTTTAAATAACCGTAATTGCATTTCCCTGCTGTTAACCTCATTATTATTACCTCCCGGGCAAATCAACAGATCAAGGTCGCCATCATGATCGCAATCAAATAAGTTTACGGCCACATCTTCAAAAGATAAAAACTGTTGAAAAGCTTTTTCTTCTTTTTTAGCGAATATGCCATTGGCAGTTTGAAAATACAATTGCCCCGAATGCCCCGGCGTGCCTCCAATATAAACATCTTCCAGTCCATCACCGTTCACATCTCCTACTGCAGCCTTAGGCCCTTCCCGTGAAAGCATACGTGGAATATTTCTTTCTGCATAAAAATCCACCACATCATTTTCCTGGTGTTTATCAAATATTGTTGGCAAGGGAGAAAAAACAGTTGTTGTTGCTACAGCTGGTGTGGCATTACTTATTTCTTTTTCATCATCCTGCTGTACTACCAGCAACTGATCAATTGCCGGGTGAATAAATTTTTTAATGGTACGATTTGGCCAGGTAATAACAAGTGAATCAACTGCTGTTAGTTGGCCTATACCAATCACTTGCTTATAATCTACAGAAGATTGAAACCCCCGGCTTGGAATTACTTCACGGGTGAGCACCTGCCCGTTTACAAAGGCTTGTATTTTGCTACCTACAGCAAACGTATTTTGCCCTTTTCCTTTTAATAAAATTTCGAGATAATTATTTTTATTCAGCTCTCTTGCATTGCTTTTATAAACATACGCCGGCTGGTTTTCGTTGTTAATGATGAGGTCAAGGTCGCCGTCATTATCAAGATCGGCGTAAGCAGCCCCGTTAGAAAAAGTGGTTTGAGTAAAGCCCCATTCATCGCCAACATCCGCAAACTTTAGCTGATGATCATTCCTGTACACTTTGTTTTTAAGCGGTGTTTTCGGAATTTCTTTCAGTACCTGGTCTACTTCATCTTTCTTGCCAGTCAATATCATATTATGCACTACATCATTCGCAAAAAAATTCATGAAATCCAAATCAGTTACATCATGATTAACGCCATTACATACATAAATATCATTCCAGCCATCATTGTCCATATCAAACATAAGCGCACCCCAGCTCCAATCGGTGGCGCTAACACCGGCATAATTTCCTATGTCGATAAAATCTCCGTTCTTACTATTGAGTTGCAAACAATTTTTTACATAGTGATAATAAAAGCCTGCTTTTACTTTCCGGTTAAACATATCAATATCATCGAAAGCTCCTGTGGTTTTGATCCGGTAATCAGAAAGGGGTAGCATATCAGTTGTAAAAATATCAGGATAGCCATCATTGTTGATATCGGCAATATCAGCGCCCATTGAAGAGAAGCTGGTATGCTGCATTTTTTCTTCCAGTTGGTCTTTAAATGTACCGTTCTTTTGATTGATGTACATGTAATCCCTTTCGTAGGAATCATTAGCTACGTATACATCAGGGTAACCATCTCCGTTAATATCACCAACTGAAACCCCCATGCCAAAACTTATCAGCGTTCCATGAATGCCGACCTGTTGAGTTACTTCGGTAAATTTTCCGTTATCATTTCTAAAAAGATGATCTCCTCCACCTTTTAAAAACTCCCCCACCGGCCATTTACTTTCAAGCAGATCTCTCTGATTGGCAAACTCCAGCTGGTTAACAGGAATCGGACTGTTATTGATCATAAAACAATCCAGGTCGCCATCATCATCGTAATCAAAAAATGAAACCTGTGTGGTGTAGGCTGAAATATCTAATCCATATTGTGCAGCAGATTCTGTGAAACCGAGGTTGTGATTATTAATGTACAATTTATTTTTCCTGTTTCCTGTTTGCATGTGGCCGGAAGAGCAAACATAAATATCCAGCCAGCCATCTCCGTTTACATCTGCAAACACTACACCGGTATTCCACTTATCATCTTCAATTATGCCTGCTGACTTGGAGATGTCATCAAACTTCAGGTTGCCTTTATTAAGATATAATTTATTACTGCCGGCATTGGATGTGAGGAAGACATCGGCCAATCCATCATTATTGATATCGCCGGTTGCAACACCGCCCCCGTTATAGAAATTCCGGAATAAAAAACTGTTTTCCTTTTTGCCATCGTTTACTTCATTTACAAAATTAATCCCTGTATCATTTACCAGTTCAAACAAGGTTTGTTTAGGTTTTGATTTACAGGAATTGAGTAACAGGAAACACAAAACAATAAGGCATCTGGTACACAAGTTCGTCATAACTGATTTTCAGAAAGTATCAATAAAAAAGAAAGGCCAATTAAATTGACCTTTCTCAAAGTTAGAATATAATATGATTAAACATGGTTAATTAATAGCCAGGATTTTGTACCAGGTTTGGATTTGCTGCCAATGCCTGACTTGGAACCGGGAATACTAAATACTTAGCATCATCAGTTGGTTTATACTGCCAAACTTTTAAGAACATACCATAACGGATCAAATCTGTTCTGCGTACTTTTTCCCAATATAATTCTCTTCCTCTTTCTGCTAATAAAGTTTTAGGATCTTCTACATTAGCTGCATTTGCCAAAACAAGCGGTCCTACCATAGGAGCTGCTTTTCTTGCTACCCTTAATCCATTAACTAATGCAAGAGCGCCGGCTGCGTCGGGAGCAGCAGCACGTAATTTTGCTTCTGCAACCATCAACACAACATCAGCATACCTGAAGATCACTTCATCATTACCGGCATTGTTCTGGTAATAGGTAGAACCGTTGCTGAAATCGGGACCATATTTTTCAACACGGATACCGGTTATTTCAAGATTGTTGCCTGTTTCCTTCATATCTGATGCAATGGATGGATCAAATGCCAGGTTATTAGCAGGCGTTTTCCTGTCTTTTAAAGCAACGCCATTTTCATTGTATTGCTGACCGATCATAAAGCCCGGCCTTTGTCCTGAAGCGTTAGTTACACCAGGGTAGAATCTGCCACCAACTCTTGAATCTACAGCTGTATCAGCATAACGGCCGCTTTTATCAGCAGCATAATTAGTAACACCCACCATTGGCGTTACAGCACCAAAACTATTGTAGAAATCGCTGATCGTTGTAAAGCCATTCCATCCTGCGTTAGGATTGGTGCTGGTTTCCTGGTTGTAATGCAATGTTCTGCACCATTCGCCCCTTACATCACTAACATTTGAAGAAGAACCGGAATTATTAATAATGGTGAAGATGTTTTCTGTAGAAGCGCCATTAGAAACATCAAAGTTTTTAAAATACTCATTCATGTAAGAATAATTACCGCTGGAAATTATACTGTTTCCGATAGTAATTACCTGCTGCATGTCGGCATCTGCAAATGTTGGGGTGGCCCTGTTATTCCATGCGCCCCTGTTCAGGTAGCATTTCATCAGTAAGGTATTACCAGCATTTTTTGTAGCTACACCTGCTCCGCCTGTTGTAGGTAAATTAGGAATAGCGGCAGTTAATTCATCAATAATAAACTGAGATGCAGCGGCTCCTGTTTTTACAGTAGGTGCATTCAATAAATTATCACCCGGGTTTCTTACAGGATATTGCCCGTAAAGATCCAGCAGGTAATATAATGCTATAGCCCTTAAGAATTTTGCCTGTGCAGCCTGGGAAGGAGAAGGCGAAAAACCTAACACGTTGGTAGCATCAAAATTCAATTTGTTTAACGCATTGAATACATTTAGTACATAAGCATGATCTGCATTCCAGGTATGGTTATGCAATACACGCCAAACGCCGTTATCATCCCAGTCGCCACCTCTTGTAGGAACCAATGCTTCATCTGTTACGTTTTCTTCCAAACAGAAAAGCAGATCCTGTGCAGTAAATGGACCACCTAAATCGGCGTAAGCTCCCTGCAGTAATAACCCCACACCGGCTGCGCCCAAAGCATTAGCAGTTTGCCCGTTGGTCAACCTGCTATTTAAGCTCTCATCCAGTTTAGTACAACTTGCCATTGTAACTAAAAGCAGAGAGAGGATTTTAATATTTTTATACTTTATCATAAATCTTGATTTTATAATGAATTATAGGATTATAATGAAAATTTAAATCCAAATGATATAGCCCTTGCTGTTGGGTAAGGAATATATTCAATTGAACGTGAAGGATAATTGTTGTTGCTCTTATCTACGTTAACTTCCGGATCAAATCCTGAGAATTTAGTGATCACAAACAAATTGCTTGCGCTAACAAAAGCGTTCAGTCCTTTTACATATTTTCCTGCATCGCCAATGTTATAGTTAAAGGAAACATTTCTCAGTTTGAAGAAGTTGCCTTTTTCCAGGAACCTTGTAGAAGCACCTACCGGGCTACTTGTTTTTTCTGCAGAATTGTAGGCATTTTTATCAATGTTTCTGCCGTTAGCAATACCTGAAATATTGGTAACGCTTGTTGCTGTATTGTTGTAGATAAGGAAACCAGCAGCACCACCACAGTTGATAACAAAAGTGAGTTTTTTGTATCTTAATGTTGAGCTTACACCATAGTTATCCTGTGGATTAGGGTTACCTGCAAAACCCGGATTAGCACCGATGATCTGGTTACCACTGGCATCAAAACCGCCAAAAGTTTTAAGGTAATATTCGTTAACAGGTTGGTTATTGGTGATTACCTGTCCTAAAGTTCCTGATACACCTTGTCCGTTGATCTGGCCGGTTTGTATTTTAATATCCTGTCCGTTTTGAACAAAATTCTTTAAGAGGTTTTTATTATGAGAGTAATTAACTCTTACATCCCATGATAAGTTAGTCTTTTCAATAATAGCGCCACCTAAGTTTATTTCGATACCCTGGTTAATCAGATTAGCAGGAAGATTTATGAAGTATACTGAAGCAGGAGCTGGCTGAATAGCTGTGCTCTGGTACAAGATCTTGCTGGTATTTTTATAGTAATAGTCTACACTTCCAAAGATCCTGGAGCTCTTGGTACTAAAATCAAGACCGATATTAAATGAATTGGTTTGTTCCCATTGAAGATCGGGATTGGCCACATTGATCTGGCTAACGGTATTGTTTTGAGTAAATAAAAACTGTTCCTGTGCTGCACCTGCAGGAAACTCCTGGTTACCTGTAATACCCCACGAAGCTCTTAATGCCAGGTTAGACAAATAACTGTTGCCTTTCATAAAATCTTCATTGCTGATAGCCCATTTAGCACCTACTGCAGGGAAATAACCGTATTTGTTATTGGCACCAAATTTACTTGAACCATCGGCCCTTACAGAAGCAGAAAGATAATATTTGTCAGAATAGTTAAATCCAACCCTGCCAAAATAAGATTGCAATTCAGTTTTTGGATCAATATAAATAGAAGGCGCATTCTGTGCAATTCCGTTCTGCAACATTGCTGTGTAAGGAATATCAATTTTAGTAGCCTGGCTCAGGTTAGTATTAAATCCTGAAGCAGAGAACGAGCTGTTCTGGAAATTAGTTTTCCAATATTCAAAACCTGCCACCGCATCAAAGCTTATATTCTTAGTTAACTCTGTTTTGTAAGACAGGGTATGCGTAACAGTTTGAGAATTTAATTTTTGATTAGAAATAGCACCAAAGCCCTGGCCTGATAAACCGGCGTAGCCTTGTAAAAATCCATAAATATTGGTATATCTTTCTCCTACGCTGTTATTTAAAGCGAATAAGAATTTATATTCCAGGTTGTTCATTATTTTATAAGCAGCACTAACATTGCCTAAAACAGAGTTTACTTTAGCAACATCATCATATCCATCCAGTAATGCCAGTGGATTACCCGAACCATTGGTTGGATAAACATATATACCGTTGGCATCTTTAAAGTTTGTTGTAGGATTCCATTGCAAAGCCGAACTGATAATATTACCCTGAGAACCTGCAGTGTTTGAAACAGCGATGATATCTTCTGTAGTATGGCCTGCTGTTAAGTTAAATCCAATAGACAATTTCTTATCGAGGAATTTATACATACCGGTAAAGTTGCCTACATATTTATCCAGTTGAGAATTTTTGAACGCTCCGTTAGATGAAGACGCTAAGAATGAAGCCCTGAATTTACCATTTTCATTACCACCACTCAAAGCCATATTATAGCTCTGTGAAAGTTTATGATTCAGTAATTCTTTAAACGGATCAACACTTGCTCCTTTATCCTGGCCTGTTACGCCATATTTAGATAACGCAGTTCTGAATTCACCGGCATCTAATATTTCATATTTTTTCATTAAGCCGGCGTTTACACTCCAGCTTGTTCCAAATTCTATTTTAGAAGCACCTGAACCTCCGGTTTTAGTTGTAATTACAATTACGCCATTAGCACCACGTGAACCATAGATAGCAGCAGACGCTGCATCTTTTAATACATCAATGCTTTGTATATCGTTTGGATTTACAAATATCAATGGGTTAGCATCAGGAGTAGAACCGAAAACACCAGTTCCGAAATTTGGCCTGGCAGACCTGCCATCTAAGGGAACACCATCTATAACATATAGTGGATTACCACCCGCCCTGATAGAGTTATTACCCCTGATCTTAACAGTGGTTGCAGCACCTGGCTGACCAGATGTATTGGTAACTTCCAATCCTGCTACTTTGTTTTGCAGTAATTGATCAGGTGATGCGATAACACCCTGGTTAAAATCCTTGGCCTGCACAGAAGCTACCGAGCCGGTTACATCTTTTCTGCGAACAGAAGCATAACCAATTGCTACTACTTCATTAAGGTTGGAAACACTTACAACCATAGTTACGTTAACAGTACCACCTGCAACCTTAACACTCTGGGGTAAGTACCCGCTTCCTGTAAAAACTAATGTTGCGCCATTGGCTACTCCTGTTAAAGTGTAAACACCTAAGGCGTTGGTAGCTGTACCTTTTGCAGAACCTTGTATTGTAACAGAGATTCCTGAAACGGGATCTCCCTTGGCATCAGTTACCGTTCCGGTAACCGTTTGGGCTTTAGCAAACGCTGTAAACCCGATTACTGCCAGCAGGAGCATAGCAGTCTTTCTCATAATAGCAAGAAGCATAATCGTTTGGTTTTTGGAATGAACAATGAATGATAGAAAAACACAGTTTCATAACCATACCAATGGCTGGTGCCGTAATAAATTAACACAAAAGCAACCGAAAGGTTAATAAAACTATAATATTTCTAATCTAAAGCTACATTTAAATATGTCTGAAATACACAGTAAATCCTTAAATTCGCTGCAAACGTTTGCGAAATTGTTTGCGAAAACGGTTGTTGTGCAAATTTTTTTTTGAAACCTTGTACTAATACCTTGCTGCTATATGAACAATACTACTTTGAAAAAAATTTCAGAGATACTTGGCCTTAGTATTTCTACTATTTCCAGGGCGTTAAAAAACCATCCGGATATTTCTGAAAAAACAAAACAACGTGTAGTGGAACTGGCCACCACTTTAGATTATGAACCCAATGCCAATGCCATTAATCTGCGTACCAGTAACAGCAAATTATTTGGTTTAATTGTTCCTTCTATTTCCAATTGGTTTTATAATGCTTTTATTGCAGCGGTGGAAGAAGAGAGCCGCAGAAATGGTTATTCGCTGATGATATTACAATCAGGGGATGATCCTGCCATTGAAATCACCAATTTAAAATTATGCAGGCAAAACAGGATCACCGGGTTATTTGTTTGTATTTCGCCGGACACAGAAAACATAGAACCTTTCTTAAAATTGAAAGAACTCGACATACCGGTAATATTTTTTGATAAAGTACCCGATGCCAGTAATTGTAATAAAGTTTGCGTTGCAGATGCACTTTCTGCAACACTTGCGGCTACTGCCATTGTAAATAAAAAGAAGAAAAAAGTGTTGGGCATTTTTGGTAATACGCATCTTTTAATGACAAAGAAAAGACTGGAAGCCTTCACCAATACCATTAATGAAAAAGTAAATAAAATAAAACTAATTACAGATCATGCATCCAGCACAGCAGAGGCTGAAGACATAATGCTGAAACATTTAAAAGAAAAACCGGATACTGTTTTTTGTATGAGTGATGAGATACTGATAGGTGTAATGAAAGTGATACAGCAAAAAGCATTAAGAGTGCCGGAAGATATTTCGGTAATAACCATCAGCAATGGCGCAGCACCCAAATTGTATTACCCCGAAACTACTTATGTAGAAACCAGTGGCAACAAATTAGGCAAACTTGCCTTCAGCAGTATGATGGCCTGCCTGGGTGGAAGTACGTTTATACAGGAACTTACTATTGAGAGTTTATTGGTAGAAGGAGGATCTTTATAATTAATAATGAGTTAATTGATAATGAATAATTGTGCTGAATACAGTTGTATGCTTTCTTGTTCAGTCATTCTGCAATACAAATTTTATTTTAATTCGTAAATAACAGCTTCGTATGGCCGCAATTTGACATTGTCATTTGGTGCCGGGTAATTACTGAGTAAAACCCTTGCTTTACTTACATCAATTCCTGTATTTACAGCACTTACTGTACTTCTGAAATTTAATACGATCAGTAATTTTTTACCGTCCTGTTCTCTTGTATAAGCATACACGTCAGGATTATTTTTGTCTAACAAAGTATACTTACCGTAAACCAATACTAAATTATCTTTTCGCAGCTTAGTTAATTTTCTAAAATAATTCAAACAACTGTTTTCATCTTTTTCTTCTGTTGCTGCATTTATAGTAGTGTAGTTACTATTTACTTTTAACCACGGTGTGCCGGTTGTAAAGCCTGCGTTAGCAGTCGTGTCCCATTGATAAGGAGTACGGCCATTATCACGGCAACTGAACTTAATGGTTTCCATAAATTTTTTCATATCACCACCAATAGCTTTCTGATGCTGGTATTCATTAAGCGTAGGCATGTCCTTATAATCATTAATATCGTCAAAACGTATATTGGTCATACCCAGTTCATCACCATTATAATAATAAGGTGTGCCACGCATGGTCATTAAAAAAGTAGATAACATTTTAGAAGATACTTCCCTGAAAGCAGCACTATCATTACCAAAGCGGCTTACGAGCCTTGCCTGGTCGTGATTGGCTAAATAAATGGATAACCAGCCTTTTGCTGCAAAAGCACTATCCCATTTGGTAAAAGTTTCTTTTAATTTCAATACGCTATAACCTTCCGGCTTTGCCAGATCTACAGCATCAAATGCATAAGCCATGTTTAATTCATTCCTGTCGGCATCTACTAAATTATGAGCATCCTCAAATGAATTGCCTGCACCTTCGGCCACACTCATCACATCATATTTACTAAATACTTCTTTATGCATTTCTTTTAAATAATCATGAATAGGAGAAACCATTCCATAATACTTAACAAAATCTTTTTCGAAGCCGGCAGGAAAAGCAGGAAAAGTAGTGTCTTTTGCAACAAACTGAAATGCATCCATTCTAAAACCATCAATGCCTTTATCTAACCAGAATTTCATGATATCATACACTTCATTCCGCAGTTTTGGATTCTCCCAATTCAGGTCGGGTTGCTTACGGGAAAAATAATGCAGGTAATAGGCATTGGTTAACGAATCATATTTCCATGCATCATGATTGATATCAAATAAACTATAGCGATAAGGTGGCTTACCTCTTTCTGCATCCCACCAGTGATAGTAATTGCGGTAAGGGCTTGTTCTGGAACTACGGCTTTGTTTAAACCAATCATGTTCATCACTACTATGATTTACTACTAAGTCCATTACCAATTTAATTCCACGATCATGCATACCCTTTAATAAAGTATTAAAATCTTCCATGGTACCAAAGTCTTTCATGATGTTACGGTAGTCGCTGATATCATAACCATTATCGTCATTGGGAGAAGAGTAGATCGGGTTCAGCCATACGGCATCCACACCCAGGCTTTTTATGTAATCTAATTTTGAGATTATTCCTTTCAGGTCTCCTACCCCGTCGCCGTCGCTGTCTTTAAAACTGCGAGGGTATATCTGGTATACCACAGCCTCTTTCCACCATTTACGATCACCTGCAACATCAGCATTGACTGTAGTTTTTGTGCCTGCAGAATTACAGGCTACAAGGAGCAGGGTAATAATAATTAAAAAAAAGATGGCGGTAAAAGCTATATTTTTCATACGCTTGATCGTTAATAAATAAAAGATGGAACTGTAATTTATTAATTGTAGCCGAAAAAAAAAGCTTTAGCTGCGTTTACATTTTATCAATCGTTTGCGAAAACGGTTGATGTGCATTACTTGGTGAGAGCAGAGAAATATTTTTTTTATTACGGAGGCGGTTTTGAAATAAAGTGGTTTTACCTGCCCTATCCGCAAAACATCTTCTTCCTTACGTTTAACTAAGTACTACCTCTTCCTTAGCAGCTTTATTTTTTTGCTGCAGCCAGATAGCAACGAAAACAGACAGTGCGAAATATTCAATCAGCACATAGCTTATCAGCGAAGAAATTTTATCGGCACCAAACCAATCATTCATTAAAAATATCAGTGCAATAGCTACGGCACTTTTAGTTACTTCCCAAAAAATGGCATAGCGGCTGCCATCCATCAATTCGGTAAAAGCATAAACATATAAAAAAATAAATAAGCCGTACACAAAAATTGCAGGCGTACCAATGGTAACAATATTACCAAACAGGTAGCTTACCAATAACAGCAATACAATTAACTGTATCCAGCTCCAGATCAATAAAGGTTTTGATTCTGAGGTGCTGTACTTTTTAAAATTGTATACATCGGTAATTTTATACAGCGGGTACCTTACTTCCATATCGGCAGGTCGCCATCCTGTTGGCATAAACCAGATGCGTACCTTATCTTTAAAACTCCTGGTAAGCAAAGCATCTTTTGTTAATAACCATAAATGCTGAAAATTTATTTTTATCGGGTTCCAGGTGTGCACCGGCCTTGTAATACCGTACACGGGTGGTACTTCTTTTAACTCTTCCTGGAAGGTGCCGAACATTTTATCCCACACAATAAATATTTGTCCCAGGTTTTTATCAATGTATTCTTTATTAATGGCGTGGTGTACCCGGTGGTGTGATGGTGTAACAATTATCTTTTCTAAAAAACCCATTTTACCAATATGTTGAGTATGGTACCAGAACTGTGCAAACAAATGCAAGGGGGCCACGATTGCAATCACCGATGCCGGTACACCCAAAACGGCGGCTGGTAATAACAACACCACAAAAAGCCTCAGCAACACAGAAATACTTTGCCTTAATGCACAGGCCAAATTAAATTCTTCACTGCTGTGGTGAATGATGTGACTGTTCCAGAAAAAATTTACTTTATGATCTATCAGATGCACCACATACCCTGCAAAATCAAGAGCTATAAATGCGATCACATAAGTAAGCCAGGTTAATTTAACATGTGTTACTGCAAGATGATCGAGTAACCAGTCGTAAGAAATGATGGCAAAACTGATACCCAGTACATCCTTGGTAACATTCGTCACGCCGGAGCTAAGACTGGAGATCATATCCATATTCCTCACGGTATCTTTCCCCTTGCGCCAGCCATACCATTTTTCAAATAATACCAGCAATAAAAATGCGGGCATGGCAATAAGTAAAATCTTTCCGTATTGTTCCATAATTTATAAATCTTTTTCGTAACTATACAAAGTTAAACGCATATTGATAGAATATAGTGTGTATCGCAGCCGGGGCCGTTTTGGAATACAATTTATGAAAAATATTTAAATACTATTGTTCGTTTAAACTCCGGCACTACCGGTTAGGCCATAACGGTTACAAAGATTGCTAATCAGAAGGCCGGTAAGGCCTTCAGAAAACCGGTCGCTAAAGGCATTGGGGAAACCTGTTTTTTCATTGTGATTAGCCGGTAGGGGCTGTTTTAAAAATTTCAGACAGATTAAAGAAGAACAAATTCAACAATTAGAAAATGATTAGCAGGAAATACTTTTATTTATTGTTTTTGATCTTATGGATGAGTCCGGCAACTTATGCCCAGTACAAATATCCATTTCAAAACTCCTCTTTACCCATTGATAAAAGAGCGGATGACCTTATTAAACAATTAACTACTGAAGAAAAAATAAGTTTATTATTGTATAATTCTCCCGGTGTAGAAAGATTAAACATACCCAAATACAATTGGTGGAACGAAGCCTTGCATGGTGTTGCCAGAGCAGGGCGGGCAACTGTTTTTCCGCAGGCCATTGGTATGGCTGCAACATTTAATGATTCGCTGATCTATAAAGTGGCTGATGCCATAAGTGACGAAGCAAGGGCAAAATTTAATGCCGCTGTAAAAAATAATAACAGGGCGCAATATTTGGGCCTCACCTTCTGGAGCCCCAATATCAATATTTTCAGAGACCCACGCTGGGGACGTGGGCATGAAACCTATGGCGAAGACCCTTACCTGACCGGGCGGATGGGTACGGCATTTGTAAAAGGTATGCAGGGCAATAATCCCGACTATTATAAAACAGTGGCCTGTGCCAAACATTTTGTAGTACATAGCGGCCCGGAACCTTTGCGTCATGAATTTAATGCAATGGTAAGCGATAATGACCTGCGCAATACTTACCTGCCGGCATTTAAAACATTGGTAACCGAAGCAAAAGTAGGGGGCGTTATGTGTGCGTATAACCGCACCGATAGTTTGCCTTGCTGTACCAGCAAATTTTTATTGCAGGATATTTTAAGAGATGAGTGGCATTTTAAAGGTTATGTAGTTACAGATTGCTGGGCACTGGATGACATTTTCACTTACCACAAATTTGTGAAAACAACTGAAGAAGCAGCAGCACTCGCTATTAAAGCCAATGTAAATGTGGAATGCGGTAATACATTAAAAGATCTTACCGGTGCCCTGAGCAAAAAATTAATTACACCAAAAGAAATTGACGCTTCCTTAAAAATAAATTTAGCTACACTTTTTAAACTGGGACTGTTTGATGCTGCGGATAAAAATCCTTTTAATAAAATTAAAGAAAGTGTAGTAGACAATGATACTCACCGTTTACTGGCAAGACAAACTGCAGCACAATCAATGGTATTGCTGAGTAATAAAAATAATACACTGCCGCTGAAGAAAAATATCAATCATATTTTAATAACCGGCCCAAATGCCAATGTAAGCAATGTGCTGATGGCCAATTATAATGGCAACTCGTCTAAAGCAGTAAACTTTTTAGAAGGCATTACGGGTGCAGTAAGTGCATCTACAATTATTTCTTATAACCAGGGCTGCAACTTAACGGATACCACCATGCAGGATATTTACTGGCAGCTTAATGATGCTGATGCTGTGGTTGCAGTAATGGGATTATCACCTTTATTGGAAGGAGAAAATGGGGATGCGTATTTATCTGAAGCCGCTGGTGATAAAAAAGATATCGAATTTCCCTATGCTCAATTAAAATATTTACGGCAACTGAGAGCAAAAACAAACAAACCTTTAATTGTAGTGATCACTACCGGCTCTGCCATTGCATTAGGTGAAGTTGAAAAAATTGCAGATGCGGTTATCATTGCCTGGTATCCCGGTGAAGAAGGTGGCAACGCTGCTGCTGATATTATTTTTGGCGATACTAATCCTGCAGGAAGATTACCGGTTACGTTTTATCAATCAACAGCTGATCTGCCTCCGTTTGATAATTATTCGATGAAAGAAAGAACTTACCGGTATTTTACCGGGCGTACATTACATCCATTTGGATTTGGTTTAAGTTATACCCGGTTTGAATACGATAATTTTAAAGTTGACAAAACAAAAGATAATTACACTATTAATTTCAACATAAAAAACACTGGTAATTTTGATGGTGAAGAATTAGCGCAATTATATGTAAGCAGGGTTAATAAAAATGAAGCTGAACCTAATACTACTTTGAAAAATTTTAAACGGGTATCCATTAAAAAAGGAGCTACGGTAAATATTTCTCTTTCCATATCAAAAAAAGACCTGGAATACTGGGATGAAAAGCAACATGCCTATGTGGTTTATCCCGGTGAGTATGAGATACGGATTGGCAGTTCTGCGGAAGATATCAAAATAAAAATAGCCACAACTATTCAGTAATTAGAGAGAAGTCAGGTTTTTAAAACTTGACTTCTCTCTAATTACAAACTTCTTATAATTCCCGTTTCCAAACCTCTCAATTCTGCCAGGCCTCTTAATCTGCCAATAGCAGAATAGCCGGGATTAGTTTTCTTTTTCAGATCATCCAGCATTTGATGCCCATGATCGGGACGCATAGGGATGGCTATTTTTCTTTGCTGCATTACGCCAACAATTTCTTTTACCACGGCATACATATCTACATCACCTTCCAGGTGATTGGCTTCAAAAAAATCGCCTTCACTATTTCTTTCGGTACTTCTTAAATGAATGAAGTTAATGCGGTCGGCAAATTGCTTTACCATGGCTGGTAAATTATTATCTGCCCTTACGCCAAATGAACCTGTGCAAAAACATAAACCATTATTTAAAGAGGGAACAGCCGTTGCCAATGCTTCTATATCAGCAGCTGTACTCACCACTCTTGGTAAACCCAGAATAGGATATGGCGGATCATCCGGATGTATCACCATTTTTACACCGCAGGCATCAGCTACAGGAATCACCTGTTGTAAAAAATAAATAAGGTGTGCTCTTAATTTATCCGCATCAATACCATCATAAGCATCCAATGCCTGTTGAAATTTTTCCAGTGTAAAACTTTCTTCACTACCCGGCAGCCCGGCAATGATATTGCGTTGCAATAATACTTTATCTTCTTCCGTCATGCCTGCAAATCTCTCTTCTGCTTTTTTTATTGCAGCTGCTGAATAATCTGCCGCAGCATTTTTTCTTTTCAACATAAAAAGATCGAATGCAATGAAGGCAGCTTTTTCAAAACGTAATGCTTTACTGCCATCAGCAACGGTGTAACCCAGATCTGTTCTTGTCCAATCCAATACCGGCATAAAATTGTAGGTAACAACAGTAATACCGCAGGCACTTAAATTTTTGATGGATTGCTTATAATTTTCTATATAAGCAGCAAAATCACCCGTTTGTGTTTTTATCGCTTCATACACAGGTACACTTTCCACCACACTCCATACCATGCCGGCAGTTTCAATTTCTTTTTTTCGTTTTTCAATTTCTTCTACTGTCCATACCACACCATTTGGAATATGGTGCAATGCAGTTACAATACCTGCACAACCAGCCTGGCGTATGTCTGCTAAACTTACAGGATCATTTGGGCCATACCAACGCATGGTTTGCTGCATACTAAATGTTGAATTCAAATTCATTGTTACTCGTATGTTTTAATTTTTATTGCTTTATGATATCCATTTTTTCAGGAAACGCTGCCTGCCCCTCTGCATTCACAATTTTCAGCGAATCTACATTTTTACTTTCTATAACATGAGCAAAATAACCGGGTTTATTATTACCCCACTGTACACTGCAGTTTCTTACCGTAATACTTTTTACAGCATCAAAATAAAAACCCGAGGTGCTGCCTTTTACAAAACCTTCAACAGCGCATGGCCTTCTGTCGTAAACTCCGCCGGTAATAGCAGTCGTTTTATCAATCTTCACATCCACATTATCAAAAAAGACGTTTGAAATTTTATCGTTTGATTCTGCACTGACATAAATACCATTTTCGCTGGTACATTTAATATTGCTGAAATAAATATTTTTCACTTCCCCTACCCTGCCTTCTGTTGCACCTTTCGGAAAACGCCAGTTGGCATCTTTGTTATTCCCACTTGCCCTTCTGTACGCCGTAATATAGATCGGCTCTGCCTTTCCCCACCACACATCAGTAAATAAGTGGCCTTCAATGATCATGTTAGAAAATACCACATCACTTACCACACCTTCATCCCTGTTTTGAATACCCACACCACGATTACTTTTTTTAATGATACAATTATTAAACAGCACCTGCCTTATCGTATCCATATTTTCGGAACCGATTTTTATTGCGCAACTTCTGCCCGTCATAGTACAATTAGTGACAGTAATATTTTCGCAGCGGCCAAACTCTTCGTACTCTCTCCTGTTCTTTAAACAAATGCAATCATCCCCACTTTCGATATAACAATTGCTGATGCGTACATTTTTACTGTGATCCAAATCGATACCATCACTGTTACGCACTTTTAAATTATTCAATAAAGTGATACCGCTTATCACTACATCATTACAACCCACCAAATGCACCGTCCAGTAGGCAGAGTTGCCGATATGAATATCTTTAATGCGGATATTATTACCACCAACAATCGTTAATACATGTGGCCTTGGATCTTTTATGCTAAATGGTTTCAATATGTAAGAATCCTCCAGCTCGGCACCCATAAAAGAAATGCCGTTACCATTAATTTCTCCTGTGCCACTGATAGTGAAGTTGCTGATGTTTTCGCCACCGATCCAGATCATTCCTTCGCCGGGGTTTTGGCGGAAGGCACTTTTGGTGTACACTTTTTCATCGGGGTTGGCTAATAGTCTTGCGCCACCTTCAACAAATAATTCAATATTGGATCTTACATTAAAAGGCCCGGTCAAAAAAGTATATGGTGCAGGAACAAAAACTGTTCCGCCGGTTTTTGTACAGGCATCAATAGCTTTTTGAATAGCTACAGCGTCATCTGTTTTACCATCGCCCTTAGCACCAAAATTTTTGATATTGTATATTTTTTGTGCAGAAGATGCAGTGATAATCGCTATTAAAAAAATACAACTGATAAATATTTTACGTTTCATAATTCTTCGCTTCGATAAATGTTCAATAATGCGTTGCGGTACAAGAGTGCGACGCAAGGATGCTAAATAGTTGTACAAATGTTCGTCTCAAAAACAAAAAATAAAACAAAGTTTTATTTTGCTACAACTTTATAGGCTTTACCTTTTACAGTTGTAAATGTTAATACATACCCAACCGATGATTTTTTTGATGTTACGTTTACACCCTGCACTGTAACCGGCTGATTAGTTCTGATAACACAATTTCCTCCATTTTTAGAAACCAATGTTGCGCCGCTTAATTTATTATCCGCCCATTTAATATCCACTATAAAATTCCCTCTTGCTACCAAACCCTTTACTGTACCAGATTTCCAAACATCAGGCAAAGCAGGCAGTAAAAATATTTCGCCACCCTGGCTTTGCAACAACATTTCCATCAGGCCTGCAGCACCGGCAAAATTTCCATCTATCTGGAATGGTGGATGGGCATCAAATAAATTTGGATAAGCACCACCACCTCTGTTGTAATTGGTATTATTCTCTTTTGTTAAACGCAATAAATTCTTATACAACAAATGTGCATGGTTACCATCAAGCAATCTTGCCCAGAAATTTACTTTCCATGCAAGGCTCCACCCGGTGCCTTCATCGCCTCTTATTTCCAATGTGCGCCTTGCGGCATTGGCTAATTCTGGCGTAGCACTGGATGAAATTAAATTGGCAGGATACAAAGCATATAAATGCGAAACATGGCGGTGATGCGGATCAACATCTTCATAATCTTTATACCATTCCTGCAACTGCCCTTTACTGCCGATTGTAAATGGATACAATTTATTTGTGGTATTAATTATAGTATCACGAAAAGCAGCATCTATACCCAAAACATTTGAAGCTGCAACAAGATTACCAAACAGGTCACGGATGATGCCCATATCCATTGTGGTAGCAACAGAAAGCCCGGTTGTTTTTTTACCATCATAGTAATAATCATTTTCAGGAGAGGTAGAAGGCGCAGTAACCAGATGGCCGCTGCTATCCGGCACCAGCCAATCTAAAGTGAATAGTGCAGCGCCTTTCATTAAAGGGTAAGCGGTATCTTTTAAAAATTTTTTATCGCCGGTATATAAATAATGTTCCCATAAATGACGGGTGAGCCAGTTGGATCCCATGGACCAGTTGGCCCACTTGGGATCGCCTTTGCCTATATCACCTACAGGATTACTCAATGCCCATATATCTGCATTATGATGCGTAACCCAGCCATTAGCTTTATAAAATTCTTTTGCCGTTCGGGTACCCGTAACAGATAAATTTTTTATCAACCCGAATAAAGGTTGTGTCATTTCAGAAAGATTGGCGGCTTCTGCCGGCCAGTAATTCATCTGCACATTGATATTGGTGGTATAGTTGGCACTCCATGGCGCTCTTAATTCCTTGTTCCAGATGCCTTGTAAATTAGCTGGCACTTCCGGAGTACGGGAACTACTAATCAACAGGTAACGGCCGTATTGAAAATACAATGCTTCGAGCCCGGCATCTTCCCCGGATTTGTTATAGGCTTCCATTCTTTCATCTGTTGGTAAATTAGTTTTACTGTCTTTACCATTATTTAATTGAATCGATACCCTATTATAATATTTATGAAAATCTGTAAGATGTGCGGTTGCTAAAGCCGGGTAAGATTTTGCAACAGCTTTATTCAAATATTTTTTTGCCAATGCTATTTCATCTTTTCCTTCAGCGTCAGGACATTTATTGTACCCATTAAAACTTGTTGCCGCTGTGCAATACAAAATTATTTCTGTAGCACTGCTGATGTGAATACCACCGGTATCTGTTGTAATTTTACCGTCTTTACTAACAGCTTTTAGCATCACTGCAAAACGCATCCCCCTGCACCCGGTAGTATCATCATAAATTACCGGCTCTTTATTCTCCCTGAAATAACTGGGATCGACATGTGCCGGTGCTTTACCTTTTAAAATTATTTCATCATTACCAATGCTTTCGTTTTTGTAATGCAAAATACTTTTTGCGTTAACAGTAATATTTAATTGTTTGGTTCGGTTAGCAGTAAGCCGCACAATAATCACCTGGTCGGGAGCAGATGCAAATACTTCTCTTTTATATTCAACACCGCCGGCGCTAAATCTTGTTGCAGCAACCGCATCCTGCAGATTCAGATCACGATAATAAGCGACAGGTTCGGCTCCGTTAAAATTTTGTTTGATCACTAAATCACCAAGGGGCATATAACTTTCAGTATATAAGCCCTGCATTTTTTTCACCAGCCTGTTAGCATTTTCATAATCACCTTTAAATAAAGCAGCTCTTACCTGCGGCAAATATTCAGGTGCCTGCGGATTTACATTTTGTTTTACCGGTCCACCGCTCCACAAAGTCGATTCATTCAGTTGAATCAACTCTTCATTAATACCACCAAATACCATGGCACCTAATCTACCGTTACCTACCGGCAGGGCTTCTGTCCAGGTTGCAGCTGGTTTGTTATACCACAACTTTGTATCCTGTTGTGCTACAACAAAACAAGGCAATAATAAGATCAGGGATAAAATAGTATTGGTCTTCATTTATTTTATTTGCTTAATGATGATGGCCTGCAATTTACAGCAGAACCCCATGAAGAAGGCTGATCCTGCAAAAATATTTCCAGCTTGCCGCCATTGCTGATCATGGAATAGGTGATGTAATTTTTAGCATACAATTTTCCATTCCATAGTACTTTATAAATGTATGCAGCATTGGTTGTCTTTTTATTGGAGATAAGTTCCAGTTTTTTGTTGTGCTGCAATTGCATTGTAATCGTATCAAATAAAGGCGTACATAAAATATATTCGCCAGATACGGGATCTACAGGATAAAAGCCCATTGCCGCAAATACATACCAGGCACTCATCTGGCCGGCGTCATCGTTACCACTTAAACCGCCAGCGCCATCGCTATATTCTTCTGCTATAATTTTTTTTACTGCTTGTTGTGTTTTGTAAGGAGCAGCCGTGTAATTATACATAAACGGAACCTGGTGTCCTGGTTCATTGCCATGCCAGTATTCATTCTTTGTAAATAAACTGTCTAAGGAATTTTCCATTTTTTTTGTGCCGCCCATTATTTTTGATAAGCCGTTTACATCCTGTGGCACGTAAAAAGTATATTGCCTTGGTGTGCCTTCGGTAATATAAGATTCTCTTTTATCGGCATGAAAACTTTCAAACCATTTACCATTGCTGTATTTTCCTCTTACCATACCCACAGTTTTATCAAATACGTTTTTATAATTTAATGCCCGTTGATACAATTGCTGGTAATCATCTTTTTTATTTAACCCTTTGGCAACAACAGACAATGCATAATCATCATAAGCATATTCCAATGTGCGGCTCACCTGTTCTTTTTTATGAAAGGCTTCCTGCACACTATCTTCCATCGGTATAAAACCATATTTTAAATAAGAGGTCAAAGCCCTTCTGCCAAAACCATTTTTATACTCATTAAAATCTGATGGTATTTCAAAAGCATTTTTTCGCATTAAGGTATACGCCGCATTCACATTGTAGTTACGAATGCCTTTACTGTAAGCTGATGCAATAAAAGCAGTAGCATGATCGCCGATCATAGCTGCGGTATAACTATTCCAGCAGGGAAAGATAGGCAACCAGCCGCCTTGTTCTCCTTTATTAATTATAGATTGTACCAATTGATTGGTAAGTGCAGGATTTAAAATTTCCAGCAAGGGCAATTGTGCCCTGTAAATATCCCACATAGAGAAATCATCATAATAATTTCCAAAGTCCATTTTTTTCAATTCATAATTACCCGAAAATTTCGGGTAGCTACCATCCACATCACTCATTAAACGTGGATGCTGCATGGCATGATACATAGCAGTATAAAAAATTCTTTTATCTTTTTCATTTTTGGTTGCTACCTGTATTTGTTGCAATGCTTTTTCCCATACTTGTTTAGCCATTGCATAAACAGCATCAAAATTTTTATTGCCTATCTCCTGCAGCAAATTATTTTTTGCCCCATCAATACTGCTGAAAGAAGTGCCAATATTTAATTCAACCGACTCTCCTTTTTTTAAGTAGAAGCCGATATAAACACCAGCATCTTTTTTATCCAACATGGCATCCGCATTACTGATAGCAGCACCAGAAAAAACTCCTGATGCAACAATGTTTTTATTTGCTTTAAAATATGCACAGCCATCAAAGCCTGCTTTATTACCCCAGCCCTGGTAAATACGATGTACGGCATTGGTGGCAGTAACTTCATTTGCAATCGTATTAAGTTTTGCAGAACAAGTGGCGTAATCACTATTAGGTGTGATCAATAAATACAGGCTATCATCCTGCAGCATCGTAAACCGCATGATGCCACATCTTGCTGTTGCCGTTATTTCAGCAGATAAATTTTTCTGAGGAAATAATACTTTATAATAAGCAGGCGTTGTTATTTCATTATTGTGATAGAATGGAATAGCATAATCATTTACCTGTGTTTTTAATTTCCCTGTAACGGGCATCACAGTAAAACTTCCATAATCCTGTGTGCAACTGCCGCTGATCCAATGTGTGGCACGGAAACCGCTGAACAGGCTGTCTTTATAAAAATAGGGTGGGATACATTTATTTTCTGTCTGCCTTGTTTGTGCAGTAAACTGCGTCATAGCAAAAGGCAATCCTACTGCAGGAATGGTATTGGCATTTTGTTCAGTACTACCCCGTTCACTATGCTTTACTGCAGCCACAGTTGTTGAGGATGCAGTACCTGACAAAGGTTGTACATATTGCAAAAAATTTTGTGCATACGTTTGTATAAACACAAAGCATACAATTGCTAAAGCAATCATTTTTTTTGTGAGACCAGCTTCGGTAATTCTATTGGGCTGCATTGCGTTCAAATGAATCCTATGGATCGCACTCTTCAACATAACTAATTCTATTCAGCTTTTTAAATTTGTTACATTATTTGTTTTGTATTCTACCTTCTAATTCATTTGTACCTATCGTTCCTACAGAACGAAAATGCGATCTGATTTTTTTCTACCCACCTTACGTCCTTACAGGACAGATAAGCAGCAGCAATATAATTTACGCTACCTTTATATGCCACAAAAATCATTCATCATTCATCATTCATCATTCATCATTCATCATTCATCATTCATCATTCATCATTCATCATTCATCATTCATCATTCATCATTCATCATTCATCATTCACCATTCATCATTCATCATTCACTACTCACCACTCACCATTCACTTTTCCACCTCATTATAAAAAATATCCGGTTTCATTGTATCACCTTCTGCTTTTATTTTTTCTACCACCAATTTTTTTACCTCATTAAATAAAAATGCTGTTCTGAAATCTTTGCCTTTCATTTTTACTGTAATTTTTTTCATAGTCAATCCAATTACATGCCGGGCATAAAAGCCCCATACCGGCAATTCTCCAAACATTGAAAATTCAGGGTAATCCTTCTCTGCTTCAGTAATGATACGAAAAGAATTCAAAGGCAGGTAGTTCACTGTTTTATCTGCTATAGTTTCATAAACGATCTCAATATTTTTAATGCTTACATTTTGTACCTGGTGGTTGGGTAAGCCGGTAATTGAAGAAGGGAATACATTGTGCAGGTATGGAACTGCTGTACTATCCTTACTGGAATTATTCCATGGCGAAACACTTTGTACCAGGCCCGTCACAGGTTTAAAAGTTGGCGGATACTTTAACAAGGGGCCTTCCATATTATATCCCTTATCCGGTTTGCCTGCGGGAATTTGTACGTATACATTTTCAATGCGGATATTTTTTGCGCTGCTGTATACAGTATCTTTATTACGATGCCCCAGTCTTATAAAAATTGCATTGCCCGTATTTTTGGCGTTTATATTTTTTATATCAACGTTTTCTAAAAAAGCCCCGTCAACTGTTTCAATGGCAATGGCTGAGCGATAAGTATCATAAATAGTAAGATCTCTCACTTTTATATTTCTGAATCCCCCTCTTGAGCCGGTACCAATTTTAAACGCATTGGCACTACTGCGCAATTTGCAATGTGCCACATAAATGTTTTCGCAACTATCCACTACTTCCCCTTCTGATTTTATACAAATAGCATCATCGGCCACATTAATATCACAATTGGTAATAGAAACATTTTTTGAATTATTAATATCGATACCATCATTATTCCAATATTCATTACTCAATACAGTTACCTTATCAATAACAATTTTATTACACCGACGATATTCCTGTATCCATGAAGCACCGTTTTTAATAGTGATGCCTTTTATTTTTATATCCCTGCATTCAATAAACGTGATGATCTTAGGACGGTTCCTTTCTTCTGGTGCTTTGCTGCGCCATTGTTTATCTTCAATAGTACCATTGGCTAATTGCGGTACCAGGCTTTTTACTACTTCATATCCTCTGCCATCAATGGTGCCTTGGCCGGTGATAGCAATATGTTGTTGCCTGTCCGCTACAATTAATGCGCTGGCGCTACCTGTGCCATAATCCAAACGGTTGGTACTGCCAAAGAGAAAAGCATCTTTTTGCAATTGTAATTCCACTCCTGATTTTAAATAAATAACTCCGGTAACAAATTTCCCTTTAGTAATGATCACTTTTCCGCCACCAGCTTTTGCTGCTTCGTCAATAGCATTTTGTATAGCTATTGTATTAACAGTTGTACTATCGCCTTTGGCACCAAAAGCAGTTATCACAAAATTTGTTTTTTGTGCCAGCACATTTGTTGAAAAAAAAACTGCGATTAGTAAAAATATCTTATTCATTAATTTCTTAGCTATGTACCAATTTTTAATATCCTTGTTCAATAACTACATAATATTTTTGATACAGCTTTTTTATTATTTCCACCGGGCTGCCTTTTGTTGCAACAGCATAATCTTTCCTTTCATTCACCCAATGCCATTCCCATTGTTTAATTTCGTTTACAAAAACATCCTTATCCATTTCTTTTCCGTCTTGCATGGCAGCCAATGCCTTTGTAAAAAATTGCTCCCATCTTGGTTTATAAAAATCGCTGAGTAAACCGCTCCATTGGCGGCAGGCATATTCATTCAGCGGACAATTCTCATCGCCCCAAAGTGTAATAAGATCCTTTGCATTCATCTCATACAACGCTTTTTCTTTTTCGGTGCTGCCGCATTTTCTTGCACTGGCTATCCATGGCCCTAATAAAAAATCTTTTCTTGTGGCTAATAATTGATCCACATCATCAATCAGTTCAATAAACTGTTTACTGTATTTTGAGAAAGCAGCAATATTTTTTTCTTTGTATGCTGTTACAAAATGTTGTTGCAATACGCTGGCATAATTCACCAGTACCTGCCTTGCTACATCCACCAGGTCGTATTGAAAGCCATCGCTGTTTTTACAGGCAGGGATTGCTTTCATCATTTCATCCCAGGCCGGCAACAAATCTTTTGCATTATAATTCAATCTTGTGTTGGCCCACCTGCTGGAAGAATCCAAAGTTGGCCTTGCCTGAATGATCGATTCAGCACCATCTCGTTTATATTTTTCTACCGGCACGGTATAAACGGTTTTACGCAATACATCCCACGCTTTCAATGCATTTTTATTTTCCACGCCGTAGCGGTTAAAAATATATCGGGGCAACCATTCATCCACATTAATAATTTGGTCCTGCCAGGTATTATGTGTCATCAATTCGTAAAGCACCGGATTTTGTTCTATGCCCTCCATTGTTAGTCCAATACCTTTCATATTGCCGCTTTTTGCATTGTGCAATGCATTGGCGGGTTCAGTGGCAATAGTTTCCATCCTTCCGAAGAGGTTGGTGTTGCCGCCAAAATTGTGCAACATATTCCATATCCATGGTTTGCCATAAAATGCATCGGTGCGTTTCCATACCGGTTCTATCTCAGTTGCTAAATCAAGCAATATCATTTTATCATCGGGTACAGATTGTAATAATGCTTCTGTTTGTTTTTCTTTCCAGAATTTTCTATCGCTATAAAACAACCAGCCCTGCATTACCCATACTGCACCAGTATCAGCCTGGTGCATACCATCATATACTCTTGCGCTTAACTTGCTTAAAAATTCCGGATCATCGCTTGGTGGTTCGTTCTCATTAAAAGTATCGGCCGAATACAAATGATCGGTCCCTAATAAAGAGGTTTGCTTTTGCAAAAACTTCTTCCCGATCATTGCAAACATAGGGTCTTCGGAATCCAAAATATAAGTATCTGCAAAACCATTGGTCCAGTTGGTTTGTTTTAGTTTGGCATTGGGAAATTTTTTCTTAAACGCTGCAGGTACATGCCCCGTAAATGCTGGTAACACGGGCTTCATTCCTAAAGCTCTTTGCCGTGCAACAATTTTTTTCTGTAACTCAAAATGATTTTTCATCCAGCTCAAAGATAAAGGGCCACCCCAGGCATCCAGGTTGCCCATCCAGAACCAGGAGAAATACGAAGGGCCACAAAAAAAACCTTTCAGGTCATCATCTGTAAAACCCATTTCTTTATATACCAAGTACCAGGTGTATTCTTCTCCCGTTATGGCCAATGGCATATTAATACCATGCAATGCCATCCAGTCAATTTCCTTTTCCCAGCGTGGCCAGTCCCACCAACTCATGCTATAATTAAAAGTGCAGTAGTTTAAATAGTAACGATACTCATAAGGTGTTGCTTTATGAATTTTTGTTGTTACTGCCGGCAAAGTTTTGGGTAAATTTAAATTAGTACCGTTCCAGGTTATTTGTGCATGGCAATATTCATTAAGATAAAAATACAGCGCTGATGCAATCGCAACACCATCATTGCCCCTTAATACAATTTTATTATTGCGGCTTTCTATTTCAAAAACATCTTTACTGTTTTGTTGTGGTAAAGATTCAATTACAAATTGTGCAGCATGATCAGGTACCGTTCGCTGTAACAATGATTTTGATGCAGCAATGTTTAATTGTGCCTGCATAATATCTGGCAATAACAAATACAATATAATAATAACAGAAAATCTCATCTTTCAATAATTTTAAATAAACCCATTCGTGAAACACCTACTCACCATTCACGACTCACCACTCACCATTTTACCAAAACACCGTGTACAAAGCTGTTAAAATACCACAGATAATTACCGATCCCACAATAAACCCGGGTGATACCTTAAATAATGACGTGTCCATTTCCATCACATGCGTATCATTTTCTGGTTTAGGTTTTATTAAACTGATAGTAACCATTACAATTACTATTACAAAAAATGCAATTGTCATCCTGTCTAAAAAAGGATAATTGGGAAAACCGCCGCTAGTCCATACTGGCAATTTTTTTAACACAATAGAAATAGGAACTGTTATCAATGCCCCCGCCAAACCTGCCGCTGCAGTTGTTTTTTTCCAGAACATACCCAACAGGAAAATAGCCAACACCCCCGGTGAGAAAAATCCTGAATACTCCTGTATAAATTGATACGCCTGGTCTAATGTTTTTAATGATGGTGCTACAATGGCACCAATCAGCATGGCAATAATTACAGCCCATCTTCCGGTGATCACTAACTTTCTTTCACTGGCTTCTTTATTAATATATTTTTTATAGATGTCTAAAGAAAAAATAGTGGAGATGCTATTGGCTTTGCCTGCAAGCGATGCAACGATAGCTGCCGTTAATGCTGCAAAAGCAACACCTTTTAATCCTGCCGGCAATAAATTCATGAGTGTTGGATATGCGTTATCAGATTTTAAAACAGGATGTAAGGGATCCGTAAAATCCATCATCTCTTTTTGAAACATACCATTGTGGTGCATTACGTACATCGCAATACCGGGTAACACTGCAATTACCGGCACGATCATTTTTAAGAACGCTGCAAATAAAATTCCTTTACGGGCAGTTTTTAAATCAGCGCCCAATGCTCTTTGTACAATATATTGATTGCATCCCCAGTAAGCCAAATTATTAATGAGCATACCGCCAATTAAAACCGACATACCAGGTAACTCCATATAATGCGGATTCGATTTATCAAAGATCATATGAAAATGTTCCGGTGCTTCTTTGCGTAGAATAGAAAGTCCTTTTAAAAGATCTTTACCAAATCCAAATTGTTCAGATAATAATGTTAATGCTAAATAAGTAGTCACTAATCCTCCTAAAATTAAAACCAATACCTGGAAAACATCAGTGTAACCAATTACCTTCATGCCACCCAATGTCACGATAATAGAAAAAATACTCAGCCCAATTACACAAGCGCCAAAACTGATTGGTGCAATAGATGAAATAGCCAATGCACCGAGGTAAATAATAGAAGTAAGATTTACAAATACATACAGCAATAACCATATCACCGCCATTATTGTACTCACCGTTCCATCATAGCGCTTGGCTAAAAACTGCGGCATGGTAAATATCTTATTCTTAAGATACATGGGAATGATGAAGATGGCCACAATGATCAATGTAGCCGCAGCCATCCATTCGTAAGTGGAGATAGCAAGGCCTAATGCAAAACCCGAGCCGCTCATACCGATAAAATGCTCAGCGGAAATATTAGACGCAATTAATGAAGCCCCAATGGCCCACCAGGTTAATGAACCTTCTGCCAAAAAAAAATCTTTCGAGCTTGTTGATTTAGCCTTTTTCCTGTTATAGATATAGATGCCGTAAGACGACACGAGGATAAAATAAATGATGAATACAATGTAGTCTGCTGTCTGTAGTTTGTTCATTAGTTCAATAGTTTGTAATCGTTAATTAAGCTGCAAGAGACGTCAACTTTTGAAAAGTTGACGTCTCTTTATAAAGACCCTATATTTTTAAAAACCACTTCTTCCTGTATAAAAAATACAGTGCAGCAAACTGTATGAGTGCTACTCCGATCCACAGCAATGCATTATGCCACACTTCCGGTGTTTTATTGTACAAACCACCAAAAAGAAATGTTGATGTAGATTCAAAATTCACTACGCCATGTGCTGCCATATAAATTAAAATTGAGTTGCAGCCTATCCACACAAAAGGCATACTCCATTTTTTGAACCCTGCTACATCAATCAGGTAATAGAATAAAGCGAACAACAACACACTCCATCCTCCTGCATATAAAACAAAAGAGCTTGTCCACATATTTTTATTGATAGGAAAAACAATATTCCATAGCAAGCCTGTTAAAATCAAGGCAATGCCAGCTGCAATCAACACCAATACTTTTTTTATTGAAGTTAGTTTTTCATTGCGCAAAAACTGTCCTGTAAAAACACCCAGCATAGCACTGCCAATAGCAGGAATAGTAGACAATAATCCTTCCGGATCATAAACTGCACGGTGTAATTTTCCGGGTAATAAAATCCTGTCGGTGTATGCTTCCAGGTTTCCATCGGGTGTAAGTACACCTGCACCATACCCGGGCACGGGTATTAGCATCATGGCAGCCCAGTACAACAACAATAATCCTGCAAACCAGATAATTTGTGACCGCAATGAACTGTTTAAATAAATGATAGCAGCAAAAAAACAACTTAATGCAATGCGACCTAACACACTTGCCATCCTGGTATTTTCATAGCCCTGCCATTTAAATAATCCGTTTACTACCATGCCTAAAAAAATCAGGATGAGTGTACGTTTTATCAATGAACGATAAATATTTCTTTTAGACCCTGGTCCGTGAAGACACGAACCAGGTTGCTCCTTTTCAATTTGCTTTGCAAATGAAAAAGGCATTGAAATACCTGCTATAAAAATGAACAGCGGAAAAATAATATCATAAAAAGTAAAACCATTCCACGGTGTATGATGTAATTGATTACTGATACCCACAGCAATTCTTTCCCAAAAATTCAGGTCGCCTGTGGTTGCAATCTGCCAGTCAGCTGGATTGCGGTATAGGGAATGTTTCGTTAACACTACGTTGGCTAATCCATGAAAGATACCTTCGCCACTGATGATCCAGAACATATCAAAGCCACGCAACGCATCAAGAGATAATAATCTTGTTGCAGGCTTTTTTATATTTACTGATTGTTCTGTCATTTGCGTTTAACTAAATACCAGTGTATGAGTAAATGGTGTTGTACCTGTAATGTATACGTACATACCTTTGGTGTGTAAAGTGCCAAAATGTGTACTGTATCTTTCACCTTCCAGGTTGGTAATCGTTTTGTGCGTTACTGCACCGGGGCCAAACTGAATGCTATCTTCTCCGGATTCATATTTTCCCATCCCGTTCTCTAAAAAACTATTACCGTCTTTGGCTTCTGTTACACCCGTTAATTTTCCTCCTTCTGCAAAACATAATTCAATGGTAACAGCAACGCCTTTAAGTCCGCTGACTAAAAATGTAAGTTCGTTAGTAGTACCATTTTCTGCAAAAGTGATTGTTGTATCCAATGTTTTAACATTACTAACCGGCCTTGCTTTAAAATCCATTTTATTCCAGAAGCGATCATCAATACTTGGAGATAATGTATAATCACCATTTACTTTTCTTTTGCTCTTTGGCAAGGGCTGATAATAAGGCACCATTAATTTTTTATGCAGTATATATTTATTGCCTTCTTTCTTTATGCCTTCGCTGTAAAAATACCCCATACCAAAAAAGGCGGATGACAAGCGCATAAACTTTAATACCGCATTGCCTTTTCTATAAGCATAAAAGTTAGGGCTGTTACTACGGCCTGACGCAATGATTATTGGCCAATCTGCACCACCAAAAATAGTTGCCGTAGTTTTATCCCTTCGTATCCGCACCAATTGAGAAGTGGTGAAATATTTTTCGTAATTAACCGGTGGAGCAACAGCAACAGGCAATGGTTGTTGCAACAATTCATCTTCTAAAAAAAGAAATAAAGACCTGTTCATCACTTCATCTTCAAAGCCGTTCATTTGTTCAATCAGTTTTGCAATACCAGCTAAATTGTTGTTATTGTCTTTTATTGCTAAAAAGCGATAATGCAAATAATAAGAAACAATTGTTTTAGTCATGTATTGATCCTGCCTCCGGGAATCAGTAGTTACCAATTCTCCATTGGGATCCATGTAATAATATGTAGCAATTAAATTTTTTCTTACCGGTTCAAACAAAGATGGCTTATTAAGTAATCGCCCCATGGTTAATAAAGAATTATTTTCCACACCGGAATATATCCGGCTTCTTTCGGGATAATGCCCATCGCTATCCATATAAATACCTTCTCCTAACCAATCTTCAATTCTGTTACTGTATTTTTTATCGGGATACACTTTGTGTACACGTGCCAGTGCTGCACAAATTACCCAGCGGTGATTAGGTGTATGCACGCCGCCTGTTGCCAATGCATCGGCTGCTTTAATAATAAATGCTTTTAATTGAAGGTTAACGTTTGTTGTTTCGTTCGCATTATTTTTTACCAGCAGAAAAGCCGCAGCTGACAACGGCTCTAACAAAAAAGCAGTATCAGGAGGAGATTCTAAATTACCTACATTCACCGTTCCATCTTCAGTTTGAAATTTGGTCAGCTCCTGTATCAGTATTTCCAGCTTAGGAACAATTAATGGATTTTGAAAATGTTTTGAGCCGCTATAACAATACGATGCTGTTAAAGTTGCAAAATCAAAACCTGCTTTTCTGCCAAAATTAAAATTAGCTACGCTTACCGTTTGCAACAAACTATCAACCTGTGCATCATTAGCAACTACCATCCTTTTAAAAATATCATCTTCAGATAAAAAACTTTTTGCAGGAATTGCTCTTGCAAAAAGATCATTACCCAATGGCGCCAGCATTGCTAATGCACTCATTTTTATAAAAGAATGTCGTTTCATATTTTTACAGAAAGCAATTATTGCAGCTTTATCAAAACTGTTATTTATTAATGGTGGTGGTATAAATTATTTTACCATTCTGATCAATAGTATTTACCGTTAAACTATTTGTTGTAACAGAAAAAACCATAAAGCCATATTCAGATGCGGCCATTTTACTTTCGGGAACTAAACGGGCGGCAGTTTTTTCTGAAGCAGCACCGGAAATAAAATGTTGTGTTTTGCCACTTACCAGGTGTTGTAAACTATGTTCGTGCCCGGCTAAAAAAACATCTACCCCATATTTATCAAACAAAGGTTTTAAAGAATTACGAATGGCTTTGGTATCATAACCTTCGTACCTGCTGCCACCGGTAAACATCGGATGATGCCCTACCACAATTTTCCATTTAATATCCGGCGAAGTATTGCTTAATTCTTTTGCAATCCATTTCTTTTGCTGGGCACTATCTGCTTTTTTTACATTTGGCCCATAATCGGCATTGGAATAAAATTCCGGTATCAACGGGTTGGTGTCAATAAATAAAAATAAAATTTTACTGGCTGTATCGCCGGGTATCGAAATTAATTTAGCATAATAACGTGCCGGCATTTTCCATCTGCGGCTGATCTTTGAATACGCTACCTGTGCATCAGGATTGCTTTTATAATCATGGTTACCCAATACAGGATACCAATCCCATTGCAGAGAAAATGCGGTATAAATATCTTCAAAGGAATAATGGAACAAAGGATCGAATTCGCTGATCACTCCACTGGGATAAAAATTATCGCCTGTGGCAATAGTGAATTGTGATTTTATATCAGAAGCAGTTTTGCCCATTTGCAGTGCAACTTCTTTTTGATGATCGGCACCTACCCTGCCCCAATCTCCCATAGCAATAAAATTTAGCGCTCCGGGTGGTGTAGTAAGTGTTGCAGGCTGTACATAATTTGCACTGTCTTTAATTAATACCTGTGCATTAACTGCTGCTGCAATTAAAATTGTAAAAGTGACAACAAGAATTGATTGACGTTTCATGCTACTGTAATTTTCTACAATTTAAAATTAAAACCCGAAGTAAAAACTCCGGGCTTTGATTGATTGTACTACTGCTATTGTAAGAAATTAATAACCTGGATTTTGTACTAAAGCAGGGTTAACTGCAAATGCACCTGTTGGTATAGGGAAAATCCTTCTATAAGTTTCATTATTTGTCTTGAAGCCCCATGTACCTTCGTATTTACCATACCTGATCACATCATTCCTGTGCCAGCCTTCCCATGCAAACTCACGTGAGCGTTCTGCCAGGATATCATTCAACGTTACTGTTGCCAGCGGTGCTGAAGTGGTGCGGTTTGCCCTTAAAGAATTTACCAATGATAGCGGTGTATGGCCTAATGTTGCCGTTCCTCCTCTCAAAATTGCTTCAGCTTTCATCAGGATGATATCTGAATAACGGAATACAGGGATATCATTATTCTGGTTCCTGCTGGTTGAAGTAGCATCAGGATAGAATTTAATATTACGGTATCCCATGTTCCATGCAATTTCATCATTACCGCAATCAAACAATGCTACCGATTGTCTTAATACGATATTGGGTGTAAGATTTAACTGGTAGGTATAAGGATCGCTTCCGTTTGCACCAGCATAAAACTGGTCATATCCTTTTAGTGTAGTGGTAATAGTTATTGGCGTTACTCCATCCTGGCGGTATTGCAAACCGGTAAGCCATTGTTTATTCCTGATATCATTAGGGTCATTAAAATTAGCGTAGAACTCAGGCAGTGTGCTTGCAGGCGCCCCGGGTGTATAAGGAATATTGAAATAGTTATAGCCAGCACCAGCAGACACTAATCCCATCGAACGAGGTACATCATACCTTGCATGGTAATTGGCTGAACGGCCATAATTACCTACTGAGGTTGCATCGTAAGGAATAGCAAATATAAATTCGTCCTTACTGCCCGGTGCTGTGGGGCCGTTTTGCGGATAGAACATTTGCAGGTAGTTTGCAATAGTGGCAAAATTGAATTTACCAGAACTGATCACATTATCGCATGCTGCAATACAGTCATTATATCTGCCGGTACCAGTATAGTATTCAGCATTCAGATACATTTTTGCCAATAGTGCATAGGCGCAATATACTGTTGGGCGTCCGTAAGTGCTAACACCATTTACAGTACTTAAACTTGGAATGCAGCTTTTAATATCGTTCTCTAAAAAATTAAAAACCTGCGCTCTTGGTACGTTTGTATGCGGAGAGAAATCACCATATACAGTATCCAGCGGAACGTTGCCATAGTTATCCATCATAAAGAAATAAGCAAGATCTCTCACCATCTTTATTTCAGCCATATTGGTATTTTTAGCAGCACCAGCTGGTTCTGTAGTACCTAATATAGAAAGTGTCTGGTTGGCATAACCAATTACAGTTGATAACCAATCCCAGTTACCATTAACGTATCCGTTATCCCTGGTCCAGTTATGATAATGCATCTGTACATTTTGTGCTCCGTCATACCAGTTACCACCTCTTGCAGGCATGATACCTTCTTCGGTAGAATAGGTTTGCTGAAAGAACCACTCAGCAGCATAGTTGCCTCTTAGTGCCACATACACGGGACCGGAAGCAGCGATAAACTGTGATGAGTCTCTTGGAAAAACATCCGGGGTTAACTGTGTGGTAATAGGAACATCTAATTTATGACATGAACTTATTGCACTCAGCAGTAGTGCAGGAAGAACAATATAAGCTATTAATTTTTTCATGATTTATTATTTAGCAAGTTTTAATTAAAAGGAAACGTTTACTCCCACTAAAACGGTTCTTGTTTTAGGATAGAAATTATTATAATCAACACCAGGTGCAATTCCTCCCTGGTTAACTTCCGGATCAATACCTTTAAACTTAGTGATGGTAAAAAGATTATTTACAGAAGTATAAGCTCTCATCGATTTGATATATTTAGATATGCCTTTGATGGTATAACCCAATGAAGCATTATCAAACCTGATGTAATTGCCACTTTCGATAAACCTGCTGGAGTATTTATATGCATTTCCATCTGCAGGTGACTCGTCTGCCGCATCAACAAGAATATTGCTACTCATTGCTGTAGTAGGCCTGAAGAGGTCTGCACGGGTAGCATTAAATATTTTATTGCCAAATACGCCTCTGATAAAAACATTAAAATCAAAATCTTTGTATTTAAGGCTGTTAGACCATCCCATTACCAACTTAGGTTGTGCATCACCTTCATAGCGATAATCAGCTCTTGTTGGAGTGGTGGTTAAGCTACCATTAGCAGCAACAAACTGAGACACCCCTGCAGAATTTTTACCTGCATATTCCAGTGTAAAAAACTGGCCTAAAGGATGACCTTCTTTCAACAGTTGTAATGAACTTCCTGATTGACCACCGCCTTCAGGATAACTAACACTTACAGAGTCGCCTCCAATAAATAATGGATTGGTTAATTTGGTGATCACATTTTTATTATGTGCCAGGTTGATACTGCTGTTCCAGGTAAAATCTTTTGTAGAAACCGGAGTGGCAGTCAAGCTCAACTCAATACCCTTATTATTGATAGTACCGCCATTTGCAGTAATTCTGCCGGAAGGAACAAGTATCGGATCTACCCTGTAACCATAGATCATTCCTGTAGTATTTTTATCATACCAATCAATTGATCCGCTTAATTTTCCTTTCAACACGGTAAAATCTAAACCGAAATTAGTAGTAGCTGTTTTCTCCCATTGCAGGTCAAAGTTTGCAGCTTGTGTAGGGCCGTATGCAGAGGTTAAACCTACACCGTTATAATAATAAGTACCCAGGCTTCCTGAAATAAATTGCGCTGTATACGCATTAAAACCAGAAGCATTACCTGTTACACCATAACTGCCTCTTAATTTCAGGTCAGAAAAAATGGTTTGATTTTTCATAAAATCTTCCTGTGTAATTCTCCATGCAGCGCCTACAGAAGGGAAGTAACCCCATTGATTATTTTTACCAAATACTGAACTTCCGTCTCTCCTGATTGATCCCTGCAGCAAATATTTTTCTTTGTAATTATAATTCAAACGGCCGAAATCTGATATCAAACGGGTATGCTGATACGCACCACCTGCACCAAAGTATAAACCACTTCCATAAGTAGACGGGCTGCTTAAGGTAAGGTTGTTATAACTGGTATTATCAACAGGGAAGTTACTGGTAGTGATCTGGAAACCATCTCCGATAATATTATCCTGCCAGGAATATCCTGCTACTACATTGATGCTATGGTACCCGATCTTTTTATCCCATGTAAGGAATGTTTCCAATACTTTTTTCCTGTCCTGGAATGAACTTCTTGTAGCTTGTCCGTTTGAACCAAAAGCCTGTAAAGTATGCCCGCTATAACCCGGATCAGGATTATCATACATACTGTTATACTTACTGGTAAAATATTTATTCAGGTAAGCACCGTACAGGTAAGATGAATTCTGGTAAGAAAGATTCAGATCATAGGTTAATCCAAAAGGTAATTTAACCTGTGTGTTAAAGCTTCCGATCAACAAATTGTACTTGGTATTCATTTGTGCATTGTTAAGCATGGATACAGGATTGTAGTAACCAGACTTAACAAAGTTTTCAAAATAAGATCCATCGGCATTTTTAATTGGAGATACTGGAAGGTAAAGCGCAGACTGTAATAAAATGGTATTCCTGTAAGGCAGGTCATCGGCACTACTGTTAGAGTTAGTTACGTTGATACCAAACTTTACTTTATCATTAAGAGCAGTTTGTTCTAAACCAATACGTGCAATCACCCTGGTAAGATCACTGTTTAAAAGAATACCTTCTTTGCTTAAGTAGTTTACACTGGCATTATAAGTAGTATGCTCGTTACCGCCACTTAAAGAAATATTATGATTGTGCGACAATGCACTGTTTTTTTCCACGGCTTTCTGCCAGTTGGTATTGGCACCTTTATCATCAGCTGGTGTAAAAGCCAGGTTGTTTTTTGTAACAAATGCTCTTAATTGAGAAGCATCCATCATTTTCAATTCGCTGGAAACTTTTTCTGTTCCTACATAACCACTATAGGTTACTACTGATTGTCCTTTCTTTCCTTTTTTTGTGGTGATGATGATTACACCGTTTGCAGCACGGTTACCATAGATAGCGGTGGCCGCAGCATCTTTTAAAATATCGATAGTAGCAATATCATCAGGAGCCACTACTGCTATATCAGCACCGGGTATTCCATCAATTACATAAAATGGGCCTTGCGAACTGTTTAGTGTAGACGCACCACGCAATATCACTGCAGCAGACCTGTTAGGATCGCCACTGGCAGTAATATTTACACCGGCAACTTTACCTTGTAACAATTGCCCTATATCTCCGATAGCTCCTTTATTAAAGTCATCGGGTTTAATAGTGGTTACCGCACTGGATAAATTTTTACGGGAACTTTTACCGTATCCCACCACTACCACATCTGTTAATACGGTTTGTTTTTCTGCAAGCACCACATCGTAACTGTTAGCAGCGCCGATTTTAATTTCTGTAGTCTCAAAATTAACGGCACTAAACACAAGTGTGGCACCGGGTGCTGCATTAATTGTAAATGATCCGTTGGCTGCAGTAGCAACCCCGGTTTTACCGCCCTTTACCGTTACAGTAACGTTAGGAACAGGATCGCCTTTGGCATCTTTTACAATACCCGAAACCGATTTTGTTTGTGCAACAGCACAAAGCGGCAGCACAAATAAAAGCAGCAGAACAGCAGTACTGCTTTTTAAAAATTGTTGGAATAGCAAGCGCATGATTGGTTGTTTTGGTTAGATTATTTAATTGGTCAATACTTGAATAAAAAAAATTTAGAACTTTAAAGTTGCCGGCAGATATTTTGCCACTAACTCTGTATAATAAGGCTTTAGTTCATCCCAGTTGGGTGGTGTGGGATTCTTTGAATACAAATCGTAAGGATTGAATAAACTTACCCACTTCAACATTTCCTTATCGTGATCATCTAATAAATGACTGTATTCTCCTTCTCTGTGCCAGGCATAAAAAGAATGGTAACGCAGCATATACAAACCTTCTTCAGGTAAATGATCTTTCATCATCTGGTACACATATTCATCATGCCCCCAGCTCATATCTACCTTGCGCAAACCGCAATTCGGTGTGTAAACACCGTATTTAGTATTGTATTTTTCGTTGTTGTAATCGGGATTGTCTTTAAAAAATTCAGGATAAACAATTTTATCAGAGTAAGCACATCCTACAGGGAATGTATCGCCTACCACAGCCCATTGCGGCTCATCAAACAGGCAAAGCGTTTTTCCCATATCATGCATCAATCCTACCATCACCATCCAGTCGGGATGCCCGTCTCTTCTTATAGCTTCGGAGGTTTGTAATAAATGCTGAAACTGATCCAGGTCGGTATCAGGATCGGAATCATCAACCAGTTGATTTAAAAACTGGAACGCATCCCATACCGGCATTTCCTTTTTATCAAATTTTAAAAAGTTGTTTTGCTTTTCTTTAACAAAATCAAAAGTCTGATACGTGTGATTGAGCCGGTAAAATTCTTTTACCGTATCCCTTGCAGGAGCTTCATAATTTCTGTACGCTTCTGTGGATTTATCTTTTGCAATAGCTTTTGGATCGGGATAACGTTCCAGAACGTCTTCTTCCCATTCGTCGAGACTGTGCAGTGGGTTTACTTCTCCGGGAAGCAATTGCTTTGCTGTTGACGCCATATAGTGCAATAGTTTTAAGTGTCTGATCTAAAAATCGTAACACTAAATTGACATTTTATAAATTACAAATGACGCATCGGGCTATTTTTATTTACGCAACCGTTTTCGCTTTTCCTGAAAAATTTATGTAGCTTACAACATAATAAACAAGCGGATCAAGGATATTAAGATGGACAAACTAACTATTAAAACATTAGCTAAAGAATTACAACTTTCTGTTTCTACCATTTCAAAAGCATTAAGAGACAGCCACGAGATAAGTGCAGAAACAAAAAGAAAAGTACTGGCATTGGCCGAGCAACTGAACTATACCCCCAACCCTTATGCCAGCAGCTTACGCAAAAGAAAAAGCAAAACCATTGGCGTAGTGATACCCGAAGTAGTAAACAGTTTTTTTTCCCAATCTATCAACGGCATCGAATCGGTAGCTAAAGCAAAAGGCTATCATGTACTGATCTATTTAACGCATGAAAATTTTGAGAATGAAAAAGCGATCTTAAAAGATTTTGAAAGCGGCCGTGTGGATGGTGTGTTACTCTCAGTATCAAGAGAAACAACAGGCTGTACCCATATCAGTGAGTTAATTGAGAAAGAGGTGCCGGTTATTTTTTTCGACCGGGTGTTTAATGAGATCAACACAGTAAAAGTTACCACCAACGATTTTGAAAGTGCTTATGCTGCTACTACACATTTAATAAACAGCGGTTGTAAAAATCCGCATTTTGTTTCTATCATCGGTAATCTTAACATCATCAGTTGCCGCATGCAAGGTTATAAAAAAGCTTTGGAAGATAATGGCATACCATTCACCGATAACAATATTATTAATTGCACTACCAACTTTGAAAATAATTACAATACGCTTTTGAAAAAACTAAAAGCTGCTAAAAGGCCCGATGGTATTTTATGTTCGATTGAAAATTTATCGATCATTATTTATAAAGTTTGTGAAGACCTGAATATAAAAATCCCCAACGATCTGCAGATGATCAGTTTTTCCAATTTAGATACGGCTTCATTTTTAAATCCTCCGTTAACCACCATTACACAACCCGCCTACGAAATTGGCCAGGCCGCCGCAGCCACATTAGTAAAAGCATTGGAAAAAAAGAATTTCGTTATTCCTAATGAAACCGTTGTTATTCCTTCTGTATTAACCATCCGGAAATCCACAAAAATTTAATGCTTTCCGGATCAATTTCAATGCGCTGGTTCCAGAGATCGTTACCTGCGGGGGTTCAAATATGTTCATGCCCGTAAGCTTTGTTTTTACTGCTGAAAATTTTACCCCAAACATGAAATTGTAAGCACATTAGTTAGTAATTTGCCACTTGTAATTAAGAATGTAAAAACTAATAATTGTTTATGAGTGAAATTGTTGTAATCGGTGGCGGGGTGATAGGTTTGTCCAGTGCATACTACTTAAATAAAGCCGGTTACAACGTTACGGTTATTGAACGTGGAGATATTACAGACGGCTGTTCTTTTGGCAACATGGGTTATATTTCTCCCAGTCATTTTGTGCCCCTGGCCAGCCCGGGCATTATCAGCCAGGGCTTAAAATGGATGCTGAGCCCCACTTCTCCTTTTTATATTAAACCCAGGCTGAACCTGGACCTGATGCAATGGGGGTATCATTTCTGGAAAAGCAGCAATGCCGCTACAGTAGAAAAGAATTCACCGCACTTAAATAATATTTTACAACTAAGCCGCAAACTCATCAACGATTTACGGAACGATATCGGCAATACATTTGATATGGAAGAGATTGGTTGCCTGATGATGTGCAAACAACAAAAAACATTAGATCATGAATTTCACATGGCTGATGACGCAGAAATGCTGGGTTTAAAAGTAGAGCGCCTGGTAAAAGAAGATGTGCAAAAATTAGAACCGAATGTAGAAGTGAATGTTGCCGGTGCTGTTTTGTTTAAAGATGATTGTCATTTTAATCCCGGTAAAATGATGGTGGCGTTGAAAGATTACCTGGACAGTAAAGGTGTACAATTTAAACTCAACACCACTGTTACCGGCTTTGAAAAAGCTGCTAAAAAGATAACTGCTGTAATAACTGATAAAGGAAAAATAACCTGCGATGAGGTAATTGTTGCAACGGGCAGCTGGCTGCCGGAAGTTGTAAAAATGATGGGCATAAAATTATTATTGCAACCGGGTAAAGGCTACAGCTATACTTATCCTTCGGTAGAAAAAAATATTAAATACCCTGCTATTTTAGTTGATGGCAGATGTGCTATTACACCATGGGGCAATCAATTAAGAATTGGTGGCACCATGGAATTAAGTGGTATCAACGATAAAGTATTGGTAAAACGCATGCAGGGCATTTACGATTCTGCATTGGATTTTTATCCTGGTTTAAAAATTGATTTTCCTCCTGCTGATAAAATATGGAGTGGCTTAAGGCCTGTTACACCGGATGGCTTACCTTATATTGGCAAACATCATTTATACGACAATGTAGTGATTGCAGGCGGCCATGCTATGCTGGGCATCAGCGAAGGTACGGGTACCGGCAAATTGGTAACCGAGATCATTCAGCGTAAAACCACTTCTATTAATATCAGTGCCTTTAAAGTAGAAAGATTTTAATTACTGATTTTATCATTTTGTTTTTAATTTATATCCCAGGTTTTATAATGCCTGTTCAAAATAGTTTAACGTTTTTAACCTGATGACTCCTGAAACATTAGCTGCTGCAGTAAAAACCGGCATTCTTTTTTTACCCCTTCAACTACTCAAACGAAACCCTTTTGTTCACCTGTTAACTTTACAAAAAGGACAAGGCATTGTACAGTACAGTTCACAGGAATTATCATCAAGAGACCTGTCTAAATATTTTGCTGCATTACCTCCGGTTGCTAAAGAAGCAGTAACTGCCTTACTACCGGAAAAAGTGAAAGTGATTGAAGATGAACTGGTAAAAAAATACAAGCAACAAAAATCAGGCATTGGAGCAGAGCAATTTATCGGCACTGCCTACAACCGGCAATTGCAACAACTTTTTGAAACAGTAAAACCATTCTTTCCTTTACTGAAATGTTATCACCAGCTGCCCAATCCTGCAACGGGTAACCTGATGATAGCACCTTGTACATTCAGTAACTATACACCGTCACTTAGCTTTACCGTTGAAAAACAAAACAATAATTTTTTATTGTTTACACAAATCACCATCAATGGTATTGCTTATGCCGAGTATGATTTTCGCCGCTTTGCTTTTTTATTAGAAAGCAAGAATGAATATTTTATTCTTAAAAATAAAGATTACCACACGCTGGAATGGATCAAAAAAAATAAAACCATTGATGCTGATGGCGCTGCCTTTGCAAAAAACATTTTAGCGGTACTGGAAGAGAATTATACGGTAGAAAGAAATAATTTATTTGCCATTAACCTGGTAGAAAATATTGTACCCACACAAAGAGTGATGCTGAGTGAGATCAGCAATTCTTTTTTAGTACTTACACCGCAATGGTTGTATGATGGCAATATTGCAGAAGGCGAATGGAAAGAACAGATTGAAACCACAGAGGAAGGACAACAGGTTTTCATCAAAAGAAACAAACCCGCCGAACTGGATTTTAAAAAATTACTGGAAAGCCTGCATCCGAATTTTCCCAAACAATTAAATGGCTGGTATTATGTAAGTTTTGCAGATGCGCAAAAAAAACAATGGTTTTTAAAAGTGTACCACCAGTTGCTGGAAATGAATATTGAACTGGCGGGCATTGATATGCTAACACACTTCAGGTATTCGCCGCACAAGCCGGAAACTGATTTTGTAATTAAAAATATCAACGACAGCAAAGTAGCAATAAACTTCTCTTTACACTTTGGAAAAGAGCTGGTGCCTTTAAATGAATTGCAGAAAATTATTTTAGCAGGTCAAAGAGCGGTGATGTTAAAAGATGGTTCATTGGGTGTACTGCATGAAAACTGGCTGGCAGAATTTGGTACTATTATAAAACACAGTAAGATCAGTACTCCATCTACATTGCTGGCACCCAAATGGCTGGCCATTGGTGAACATACCAAAGCAACTGAAGAAAAGAATTTATCACTCAGCATTAGTACCGATTGGTGGCAGGTTTGGGAAAAATGGCAGGATATTGATACGATAGTTTACCCGGTATCAAAAAAAATAAAAGCCACTTTAAGGCCTTACCAGCAAAAAGGTTTTGAGTGGATAAAGCTGCTGGCTGAAGTTAATGCAGGTGCCTGCCTGGCAGATGATATGGGCCTTGGTAAAACTTTACAAACTATTTGTTTTATCACCGACAGGTTAGAAACTGTTGCTGCAAGCATGGCTTTAATTGTTTGCCCTGCTTCTTTAATTTACAACTGGCAGGCCGAAATTGAAAAGTTTGCTCCACACCTGCGTAGCTATGTACACCATGGCACACAACGCAGCCTGGATAATGTGAGCAACAAAACTACTGATGTATGCATCACCAGCTATGGCACACTACGATCTGATATAGAAGCTTTGGCTATCATTCCCTTTGAAGTGGTGGTAATTGATGAAAGCCACAATATTAAAAGCCCTGCGGCACAAATCACCAAAGCGGTAAACCAAATACAGGGCAATTGTCGTGTAGCCCTTAGTGGTACTCCGGTAATGAACAATACTTTTGACTTGTACAGTCAGCTGGAATTTTTATTGCCGGGCATGTTTGGCAGCAGGGAATTTTTTAAAAGAGAATATGCCGATGCTATTGATAAAGACCATAACGAAGAAAAGATATGGATGCTGCAGAAATTAACAGCGCCCTTTATTTTACGCCGTACTAAAAAACAAGTAGCCAAAGACCTCCCCGAAAAAACTGAATCTGTGCTTTGGTGCAACATGAGTACGCAGCAAAAAGATTTGTACGATGGCATTAAAAGCCAGATAAAAGATAACCTGTTCACCGATATAAAAACTAATGGCCTTGGTAAAACCAAACTGGCAGTGCTGCAGGGCATCATGAAGCTGAAACAAATTTGCAGTTCTCCGATGTTATTACCTGCCGAAGAACAAAGCACCCAGTTCTCTGCTAAAACAGACCTGTTGCTGGAAGAACTGAGTAACCTTGGCAAACATAAAGTATTAGTATTTTCCCAGTTTGCAAAAATGCTGCAATTGCTTGCAGATACGCTAACACAAAAAGGCATTTCGTTTTATGTATTAGATGGCAGTACACCTGCCAAACAAAGAAGCCAGCTGGTAGCGGATTTTCAACAAGAGGAAAATACCACAAAGGTATTCCTCATCAGCCTGATGGCAGGTAATACAGGGCTTACATTAACTGCTGCGGATTATGTTTTTCTGTTTGACCCCTGGTGGAATAATGCGGTACAACAACAGGCCATCGACCGTACACACCGTATCGGACAAACGAAAAATGTATTTGCATACAAAATGATCTGCAAGGATACCATTGAAGAAAAAATTATGCAGTTACAGCAAAGCAAAAAAGAGTTGAGTGAAAATTTAATCGGCGATAATGAAGGTTTTGTAAAACAACTTACGAAAGAGGATGTCGAATTTTTGTTTAGTTAGCCACTAATTACACAAAGTTTCACGAATAAAAATGTTCTATTAGTGGCTATTGGTGTAATTAGTGGCTAAAAAAACTACTTTGTATTTTTTTATAAAGATGCATTCCGTTCAGGTTGAGTCCTAAAAAATATACAGTCATTCACGACTGACGATTCACCATTCACGACAAAGATACTTCACTATGCATTTCCGGTATTTCCACCTCATAGCCTTTCTTCATTAATCGTAAACGGAGTTTTTATTTATTTTAGGCTCTCAAAAAAGAAGTCAAGTTATTAAAACTTGACTTCTTTAATATTCACGACTGACGATTCACCACTCACGACAAAGACACTTCACTATGCATTTCCGGTATTTCCACCTCATAGCCTTTCTTCATTAATCGTAAACGGAGTTTTTATTTATTTAAGGCTCTCAAAAAAGAAGTCAAGTTTTTAAAACTTGACTTCTTTAATATTCACGACTGACGATTCACCATTCACGACAAAGACACTTCACTATGCATTTCCGGTATTTCCACATCATAACCTTTCTTCATTAACCGTAAACGGAAATCCTGTTGCACATTATATTCTCCATGCACTAAAAATAAACGTTGCACTTGTTTAGGATCCTGGCAGGCCAGGAATTGGCTCAGGTCATCATAATCACCATGAGCGCTCATACTGCGGATGCTGCCCACTTCTGCATTGATCTCATGCGTAACACCAAAAATATTCACTTCCTTTCTACCCGGTTGTTGCAATTTAGCACCTAAGGAATTCGGTTCGCAATAGCCCGTCATTAAAATAGTATTGCGGCTGCTTTCGATATTATTGCTGATATGATGTTTCACCCTTCCTGCATCGGCCATGCCACTTGCAGAAATTATAACCATCGGCCCGTTCTTAAAATTCAGCAGCTTAGATTCATCAACCGACTGCACAAATTTTAATCCCTTAAATCCAAACGGATCGTTATCGCTGGCTAATATCTTTTGTATGGTTTTATTAAAATACTGCGGGTAGTGCTTTACAATTTCAGTGGCTTTCACACTCAGCGGACTATCTACATAGTACGGCACATCTGGCAATCGTCTTTCTAATTCCAGTTGATTTAAAGCAAATAAAATTTCCTGTGTGCGGCCCACGCTGAAGGCTGCAATAATTAATTTTCCTTTTTTCTGAATGCAGGCTTTCTCCACCCATTCTAAAATCTGGTCGGGTGTGGTGGTGGCATTATCGTGCAGGCTGTTGCCATAAGTAGATTCTAAAATAATATAATCGGCCTGCGAAAATTCTGCCGGTGATTTTAAGATCACATCACGGTATCTTCCCACATCACCACTAAAAGTTAACCTGGTTACTTTTCCATCTTCCTTAATTTTTAAATGTACCGCTGCACTGCCAATGATATGACCGGCATCGGTATACATCACGTCGATATTTTCATCTATGGTAAACCAGGTATCATAATCTACCGTTACAAACTGATCCACTGCAGCCAATGCCTGGTCGGTAGTGTACAAAGGTTTTAAATAAGGTAAGCCTTCCTGTGCCCTTCTTTTATTTTCGTACTTCACATCATTTTCCTGTATGCCGGCACTGTCTTCCATTAATACGGCTGACAATTCTTTAGTTGCAGGCGTGCAATAGATCTTTCCTTTAAAACCATCTGCCACTAATTTGGGAATGAGCCCGCAATGATCCACATGCGCATGCGAAAGAATCAATGTAGTTACTTCAGTGGGATCAAATCCAAACTGGCGGTTCATCATGTCGGTATCTTTTCCTAATCCCTGGAACATACCACAATCCAGTAAATATTTTTTTCCGTTTTTTAAACTGAGTAAGTGCTTGGAACCGGTAACGGTTCTGGCAGCGCCGTGGAAAGCAATCTTCATATAAGTTTTTTATTTTTTTAGCTGCATGTAAAATTTATGCAATCGCTATTCAATTTACGTGAAAATGTTCAATGCTCAATGTTCAATTTTCAAGTTAAAATACAGGTACCTTCTCCCTGAGCATTGTACGTTGAACATTGAAAATTGAGCATTCTTTCTCATTCTCCACTTCCTAAAAAAGCCATCATCCCCATCCCCACTTCAATTGCTCCTTCATCAATATTAAATGTTGGTGTGTGCACACCACTGGTAATGCCCTTTGCTTTATTGCCGGCGCCCAACCTGAAAAAGCAGGCGGGCACCTGGTGAGAGTAATAACCAAAATCTTCAGCGCCCATTCTTAATTCTGTCTCGCTTACATTGGCTGCTCCCATGTAGTCTTCAGCATTTTTACGGGCCACTGCATTCAATGCTTCGTCGTTCAGCACAAAGGGATAGCCGACATCAATTAAAATATCAGCTTCGGCACCCATTGTTTTTACCAGTTCTATAGTTTGGGTTTTTATCAGTTCATGCGCTTTAAAACGCCACTCCTCATTCATAGCACGAAAAGTACCCATCAGTTTTACTTCGCTCGGAATAACATTGGTAGTATTACCACCATTAAAAGAAGTGATGGATAATACCGAAGGGTTAAAAGGATTATTGTTGCGGCTGATAATTTGTTGCAGGCTTACTACTAAATGCGATGCAATTAAAATAGTATCGGCGGTTAAATGCGGCGCTGCGGCATGGCCGCCTTTTGCTTTGATGGTAATATAAATCTCATCAGCACTCGCCATGATCATACCACCACGAAAACTCAGTTGCCCCACTTCCATCCCCGGGTGCACATGCAAGGCAAATATTTTTTGTGGCTTCGGATTTTCCAGTACGCCATCTTTGATCATTATACTGGCACCTCCCGGATTTTTCTCTTCTCCCGGTTGAAAAATTAATTTTACCGTTCCCTCCCATTCATCTTTTAATTCATGTAGAATTTTTGCAGCGCCTAATAAGCAGGTGGTATGTACATCATGTCCGCAGGCATGCATCACCCCTTCGTGCAATGATCTGTAAGGCACATCATTGGCTTCTGTAATGGGCAATGCATCCATATCGGCACGCAATGCAATTATTTTTTTCTCCGGATTTTTTCCTTTTATCAAACCCACCACACCTGTTGTGGCCATTACTTCAAAAGGAATATTCCAGCCCTGTAATTTTTGCTGTACAAACTTTGAGGTTTCAAATTCTTTATAACTTAATTCGGGATGGGAATGTATATGATGCCTTACGTCAATAAATTCACCGGCATATAGTTTTGCTAGTTGTTGTATTTTTTCTTTCAGCATAATTGAGTCGTGAATAGTCAAACGTGAATGGTGAATCGTGGATACCTACTGACGATTGACGTTTCACCATTCACGTCTCACGTCTCACGCCTTAAGGCTGGTTCTCTTCAAGTTCTTTATTCTTATCCACTTTCACCTCTACAATTTCCGGTACCAGGTAAATATTAGTAGTAACTATTTTAGAATTGGTAAGTAATTTCCTGTACTTCTCTGCTTCGTCTTTTTCTACAAAATTGCCAAACTTCAGTTTTATAAATGGCGCCTGAAATGTCATGTACACTTTTTGTTCGGGGAAGCGCTGCAGTAACAATGACCTTACTTTTTTGGCATATTCATTATCGTTACTGCTTAATACCAATAAGCGGAAACCTTTAGCGGCTCTTATACCAAGGCCAACAGTGGCTTTATTAATCTCAGCTTCCTGTTTGGCTAAAATATCCAGCCTCGGGTCTTTATTAATAGTTATTTTGCCGGTAACTGCAGTATCGGTAGCTACAGTTTGCGCCTGTACGGCAATAAAAAAAAGCAACCCGGCAAATAATGTTATTATTCTTTTCATTTAATTTTTATTTTCACTTACTAAAGTACCACTATTAAATAATTTATATTTTGTTAATCGGCCGCCTCAATTGCAATGACTATTGTCCTGTTTTGTATTCCTAAATTCACCACCCTGGTAAAATCAGCTTTTTGTATCAGTCCCTTATTAAATTCAATTTGTTGCATTGTGGCTTCAGTATATTCTAAATTCTCGTTGTTGAAGTTCGTATCCATCTGCTTCCCTGCCTGTGCTGCAGCTTTTTTCAAATATTCCATAAGCCCGGTTTTCAAAAGTTGATTATCAACTGTCTTACTTGTCTCTATAATACAAACAGCATTCGGATTATCCAGTTTTTTTAGTTCCACTTTTTCAACACCATCATAAGGTTGCCCTCCAAAAAGACTAGGCATTTTCAATTTATTCGTTTGAACAAAATTCAGCCTGTACTTATAGCCAAAAGAAAAATTATAAAACTTAATTTGTTTTAACAATACCAGTTCTAAAGCCTGCTTTGATACCAGCATATTCTTAACCCCAACATATTGAATATTCATTGTGGGGTCCTGCTGGCTTTTATTTATCAGATCATCTACTACCTTACCAGTTGCCACCATCAACTCATCAGCGTTCTCTAAGTCTTTAAACCGTCCTGTAGTACTTAATTTACATACTAATTTTGTATTTACAAGGCCGGCCAGAATCTGATTTTCGGTTGTTATATCACCGGGAGCCAGGCTGCATTTGGTATACACCCATTCAACAATATAGCCTGTTGTATCTTTTTCAATAACAGAAAAAGAGGCTTCAAAAACTGACAGGTATTTGGCTTCCTTTCCATCATGCTTATTAATTGTTGTACTGCTGAATTTTACTTTATGTATGTCCCCTTTTTTCCAATGCGGAATAACAATTACCGATGTATCCGTGCTAACCTGGGTTTGACCAAAACAAAGAACTGTCACAAAACAAGCAGCAAAAAATAAAAGCGATTTGATTTTCATCTGGTTACGTTGATTATCTGAATGATCCATAATTTGCAAAAACTGTTCCATCAATTTACTCGCCAGCTTCTTTAACAATCTGAACACTGCTGCTGCAACCTAAGCGATCGGCACCGGCAATCACCAGCTCTGCAGCAAAACTATAGTTTTTTATACCACCGCTTGCCTTAATTTTTATGGAAGACGCTAAATGTTTACGCATCAGTTGCACGGCTGCAACGGTAGCCCCTTTTTCGGCATAACCGGTGCTGGTCTTCATAAAATCTACCCCGGCTGCCCCATAAATATCGCAGCAGGTAATTATTTCATCGTCGGTTAAAATGCCGCTTTCAATAATTACTTTAATCACTTTGCCTTTACTTCTTATCACCGGCATTACCGTATTGATCTCGCTGGCTAAAAACTGCCAGTCGTTGTTTTTTATGGCACTGATGTTGATGACCATATCCAGTTCATCGGCGCCATCAATAATGGCCAGCACTATTTCGGCCACTTTGGCTTCAATAGCCGAATAGCCAAACGGGAAACCAATAACGGTAGCCACTTTCACATTACTGCCTGCTGTTAGTTCCTTTGCTTTTTTTACAAATAAAGGGGGTACGCAAACTGCTGCAAACCCGTACTCTTTTGCTTCGGCACACAATTGCTCTACATTGGCAATGGTGGTGGTGGGTTTTAGAACCGTGTGGTCTATATAAGATGCAATGTTCATAATATGTAAAAATACGGCTTTCGGAGATTTAAAAAGGCTGATTACTAAAAGATAGCAAGGCTTATGGGGAAATACAAATGCTCAACGCTCAATGTTCAATTTTCAATGGAGGGCAAGCTTTTTAATGCTGTTGCCTTTTACCTGAGCATTGAACATTGAGCGTTGAGCATTGAAAATTTTTTCTTTGCGTTACAGGCATTGCCTGCCAACAATAATTACAGCAGCGGTAATCTTTAAATGAATAGTTTCGTTATTTTTATCGTTCATTCCTTTTAATACCAAAACTTCTTTAGCATGCAAAAATTTAAATTGCCGGCACTTGTATTTGCATTTGTAATAACCAGTTTGCAGATCAATGCCCAGGCCACTTTTCCCGTTAATGATGTTGCCAGCCCCAAAGACGGCAGCTATGCTTTTACCAATGCCACTATTGTAAAAGATGCCCAAAGCACTTTACAAAATGCCACTATGGTGATACGGCAGGGGAAAATTGAAAATATAGGCACCAATATCGCCATCCCAAAAGATGCCGTGGTAATTGATTGTAAGGGTAAATTTATCTACCCCTCTTTTATAGACATTTTCAGTGATTATGGTATTGTAACACCACAACGCCAGCAAGGTGGCGGTGGATTTTTTGGCGCCCAACAAATTACTTCGGGCACTAAAGGTGCATTTGGCTGGAACCAGGCCATTAAAAGCGAAACTGATGGCAGCAAATTATTTACCGGCGATGATGCCAAAGCAAAAACCTTACGTGACCTTGGTTTTGGTGCGGCACTCACCCACCAGAAAGATGGTATTGCAAGGGGTACTGGCCCATTGGTTTCACTGGCTACGCAGCCGGATAATTTTACCTTACTGAAAGATAAGGCAGCTGCTTTTTATTCCTTCAGTAAAGGTACTTCCACGCAGAGCTATCCCAATTCGATGATGGGTATGATCGCTTTATTGCGCCAGACCTATTTAGATGCCCAATGGTATAAATCGTCTCCGGCTAAAGAAGGCACTAACCTGTCGCTGAAAAGCTGGAACGATAACCAGAGCCTACCACAAATATTTGATGCCAATGATAAATGGAACGATATACGTGCCGATAAAATTGGTGATGAATTTGGTGTACAATATATTATTAAAGGCGGCGGTAACGAATACCAGCGCATTAAAGAAATTGCCGCTACTAAAGCTGCTTATATTCTTACTTTAAATTATCCTGCAGCAATGGATGTGGATGATCCGAATGACCTGCGTTTTGTGGGCCTGGACGACCTGAAACACTGGGAACTGGCACCGGGCAATGCAGCAGCATTGGAAAAAGCGGGTGTTCCTTTTTGTATTTCTACAGCAGACCTTGCCAACACCACCGACTTTATGCCTAACCTGCGCAAAGCTATTGAATATGGTTTAACAGAAACCAAAGCACTGGAAGCATTAACCAAAACACCTGCTACTTTATTAGGTGTGTACGATAAACTGGGTAGTTTAGATAATGGCAAGATCGCCAATTTTGTAATTACCTCCGGCCCCATCTTTGCTGAAAAAACCACTGTATTTCAAAACTGGACACAGGGCATTAAAAACGCTGTAAAAGAAGATAGCTGGTACGATGTAAAAGGTGCTTATAAATATACCGCCGGCAATGGCAAAGCATTTTCATTAGAATTAAAAGATGGTGGTGTGGCCAGCTTTATTGCTGCCGATACACTTACCGGCAAATACAGTTACGATGGTAAACTGGTAAAACTAAGTTATACCGAAGGCCGTGGCAGGGAGGCAAAAGAAACTATTTTAAGCGGTACTGCCAATGGCGATACCTGGAATGGTATGGGCAGGGATATTGCAGGCAACACGTTTACATGGTCGGCAAGTTTTGATCATACCCTGGAAGCAAAAGCTGATAGTGCTAAACCTAAAACACCTTTAGCATTGGGTAAAGTAACTTATCCGTTTGTAAGTTTTGGCTGGGAAGAAGCGCCTAAGCAGGAAAACATACTTATAAAAAATGCTACGGTATGGACAAGTGATGCAGCAGGCAAATTAGAAGAAACTGATGTGCTGGTAAAAGATGGTAAGATAGCCGCCATAGGAAAAAATTTATCTGATGCTACTGCAAAAGTGATTGATGGCAAGGGTAAACATTTAACACCGGGTATTATTGATGAGCACTCCCATATTGCTGCGGCTTCTATTAATGAAGGCGGGCAAAGTGTAACTTCTGAAGTAAGAATTGGTGATAACCTGAACCCTGAAGATGTAAATATTTACAGGCAGTTAAGTGGTGGTGTAACTACTTCTCATATACTGCACGGGTCGGCCAATACCATTGGCGGACAAACGCAGCTGATCAAATTACGCTGGGGTGCCAACGCCGAAGACCTGAAATTTGCGGGTGCTGATCCTTTCATCAAATTTGCGTTGGGTGAAAACGTAAAACGCAGTTCAAGTTCGCAGGGCAATACCCGTTTTCCTGATACAAGAATGGGTGTGGAAGAAGTGCAGATGGATGCTTTTCAAAGAGCCAGCGATTACCAGAAACAATGGAAAGCAGCAGAAGAGAATAATAAAAAGAAAGGTGCTACTCCAATGGTGGTAAGAAGAGACCTGGAACTGGATGCACTGGTAGAGATAATGAACAGCAAAAGATTTATCACCTGCCACTCTTATGTACAAAGCGAAATAAATGAAACCATGAAAGTGGCCGAGCATTTCGGTTTTAAAATAAACACGTTCACCCATATTTTAGAAGGTTATAAAGTAGCCGATAAAATGAAAGCGCATGGTGCTAACGCTTCTACCTTTAGTGACTGGTGGAATTATAAAATGGAAGTGGTGGATGCGATTGCCTACAATGCGTACATTATGAATAAAGTGGGTTTAAATGTAGCCATCAATTCTGATGATGCAGAAATGGCCCGCCGCTTAAACCAGGAAGCTGCTAAAAGTGTGAAGTATGGTGGCATGAGTGAAGAAGATGCCTTGAAGATGGTAACTATTAACCCTGCAAAGATGCTGCACGTAGATGCTAAAGTGGGCAGCATTAAAGTAGGTAAAGATGCGGATCTTGTTTTATGGAGCGATAACCCGTTGAGTATTTATGCCAATGCATTAACCACTATTGTAGATGGTACTATTTATTTTGACAGGGATAAAGACATGGAATTACGCAAACGCAACCAGGCCGAAAAAGCAAGGCTGATACAAAAATTAGCAGCGGCTAAAAAATCATCTGATACGCCAGGCGGCGCAAGAGGCAACTTTCAAAGGCCAAGGCCAAGATTTGAAGTGGTGAATACCTGTATGGATCATACACACCATGGCTTATTAGAGGTAGATGCAGATGAACTGGACGGGCAATAGCGGATAATGAATAATGAAATAATGTATAATTAATAATGAAAAAAATTATAATGAAAAAGATATTACTTGGTTGTTTAACGATATGCAGCTTTGCTACTGTTGCGGCACAGGAAACAGTGTACCCTGCTCCTGCACAAAAAGAAACCATTACTTTAACCAATGCTACTATTCATGTGGGCAATGGCAATGTAATTAATAGTGGTAATGTAGTGATCACTAACGGTAAGATAACCGAAGTTGGGGCCACTACTTCTACCAGCGGAAAGATAATTGATTGCAAAGGCAAACACATCTACCCCGGTTTGATACTAACTTCTACCGAAATAGGTTTAATGGAAGTACCTGCAGTAAGGGCCACTATTGATGCGGAAGAACTGGGAGAATTAAACCCCAGCATCCGATCTATTGTAGCTTATAATACCGATAGCAAAGTGATCAACACTTTACGCACCAGCGGTATTTTGTTAGCTAATACCGTACCCGGTGGCGGGCTGATCTCCGGTTCATCATCTGTAGTACAGCTGGATGCCTGGAACTGGGAAGATGCCGTGTACAAAATGGATGGCGCTATACATTTCCGCATGCCATCATTATTAGCACGTACCCGTGGCCGTGGTGGCTTTGGCGGCGCACAGCAACCACAGGTTGACCCTGTAAAAAGAGGTTTAGACCAGGTGGAAAGCGTAAAAGCATTCTTCAGGGAAGCCAAGGCTTATTTAGCTGAACCAACGCATGAGAATACCAATTTAAAATACGAAGCGGTAAAAGGTTTGTTTACTAAAAAACAAAAACTGTTTATCCATTGCAATATTGTAAAAGAAATGTTGCTGGCGGTTGACTTTGTAAAAGAATTTGGTTTTGATGTGGTACTGGAAGGAGCATCGGACAGCTGGCAGATAGCCGATCTTTTAAAACAAAATAATATTGCCGTGGTACTGGAACAATTGCATGCATTACCTACCATGGTAGATGATGATATTGACCAGCCTTTTAAAACCCCTGCAGTATTACAAAAAGCGGGTGTATTATTTGCCCTGAATGATAATGATGAAAACACCCGTAGCCGCAACCTGCCTTTTGAAGCCGGCACTGCTGCTGCTAATGGCCTTACCAAAGAAGAAGCTTTAACTGCCATTACTTTAAATGCTGCTAAAATATTAGGTATTGCTGATAAAACCGGTTCGGTAGAAACCGGTAAAGACGCTAATATTGTGGTAAGCGATGGCGATATACTGGATATGAAAAGCAATATCATTACCCATGCTTTTATACAAGGCCGGGAAGTGAACCTTACCAATAAACAAACGCAATTGTTTGACAAGTATAAATATAAGTATGGTATAAAGTAATTGTTTTTTTTACTATTTTTAATGCTGTAAGCGGTATCGCTTACAGCATTTTTAGTATATACCCCGCCGTGGTATTACCATGGCTGCCACCTGAAGTACTACCGGCCCTTCCATAGCTTTGGTACGGAGTAACCATAAGGTTGATACGGAGTAACCTGCCTTTAGCCCACCTTTCCCCTATTAATAAACCCGGCTGCAGCCCGGCGTTGCAATGTGTATTATTTATTTACAATTTTAAACCATTATTGTTATGGCTAAACAGAAAGGCCCTTTGTATTTACAGGGCACTATTGATGACCTTACATTTTATAAAATGCACGGCACACACCTGGTGCGTAAAAAAACGAGTCTTAATAAAGAGCGGGTTAGTACCGACCCTGCCTTTGCCAACAGCCGCAAAAGCAGCAGTGTATTTGCAGTTGCCGCCGCTATAGCATCGCAGGTGTACAGAAGCCTGCCCAAAGCTAAAAGAAAAAAAGGGCTGACAGGAAGGCTTACCGGCAAGGCCAATACATTATTGCACCAAGGGAAAAATAATGACGCCATAATTGCCGAACTAAAAAAGAGCGCCGGTGGTGCATAATACTATTATGCCCGTACTAACGCTTAAGGCTATTGTACACCGCAGGCAGGAATGTATTGCTATTTATTTCGCTAACGATAAAGCCCTGCAGGCTGCCATAAGAAAACTACCTGCTGTAAAATGGAGCCAGGCTAATACATGCTGGTATGTACCATTGAGTGAAGGCAATTATGAAGCCATTGTACAAACGGCTGTAAATAAAGCTACGGTGGATAATACTCACCTTAAAGCCTACCTGCAAAAAAGAAAGGGCATTGCAGCAACACTTACCCCGTCACAATTACCCTCTGTACCGGCAAAAATAGTGTTACCCCTATCGCCTGCTTACCGGTTATGTACAGAAAATATACAGGCCCTGGAGCAATTGATACAGCAGTTGCAATTAAAAGCCTACAGCGCATCTACCATGCGTACTTACCGCAATGAATTTTTGCAATTGCTGCAATTATTACAAACAAAACCTGTAAATAACCTTACTGCGGCAGATATAAAAAGATACATGGTATATGCTATGGAAAAAGAGGGCATCAGCGAGAACACGGCCCACAGCAGGTTGAATGCCTTAAAGTTTTATTTTGAACAGGTATTGGGCAGGGAGAAATTTTTTTGGGACATACCGAGGCCCAAGAAACCTCAGCTATTACCCAAATTACTTAATGAAGAAGAAATAAGGCAGCTGTTTAATGCCCTTGCCAATAAAAAGCACAAGGCCATGTTGTTTACCGTTTATAGTGCAGGGCTTAGAGTGAGTGAGATAGCAGCATTGAAAATAGCAGATATAGACAGCAAAAGAATGCAGCTTTTTATAAGCAGGGCAAAAGGGAAAAAAGACCGTTATGTAAATTTAAGCCCGGTATTACTTGATATTTTAAGAAATTATTTTACCACCTATAAGCCGGCACCGGTAAGGTATTTATTTGAGTCGGAGCAAACGGGCCAGGCCTACCCTACCCGAACCATACAACAGATATTTACCAATGCTAAAAATAAAGCCGGGATAAAAAAAGAAGTAGGGATACATAGCCTGCGGCACAGTTTTGCCACCCACCTGCTTGATAAGGGCACCGATATAAAATACATAAAAGAATTGCTGGGGCATTTTGATATTAAAACTACAGAGCGTTACCTGCATGTAAGTAAAAAGCAGTTGGTAAATATTGTAAGCCCCTTTGATGACTTGTGGAAGCAGGAAGCAATAGACTGGTAGCAGACCGTTTTGTATTTAAAAAAGTTGCGTTTAAATATTTTATTTTTTAATAAATAAATTCTTAATTTAGAATATGCAGCCGCACCTTGAAAGCATGTAAGTCAGGGTTGGCAACGCCATATTTTTTACAACAAGATCGGACATATTAAAAAAATAATTAAATGTCATTGATGCTACGGTAAATACAAAATGTATAACATTAAAGTGTTGATTTTCAATACAATTTTATTTAATTTTATAGCGTATAATAACATAAATACACACGTTGGTGGCAATCGCTCGACACACTCTAAAATTCGAAGATTATGAAAGAAGTATTTGACAAATTATCATCTTACAATATTTTTAATTACCTTTTACCGGGGGTTTTGTTTGTAATAATATCCAAACATTTTACGCCCTATGATTTTATTCAGGAAGATAATCTAATTGGAGGATTCCTTTATTATTTTATTGGAATGGTAATTAGCAGATTTGGTTCACTCATTGTTGAACCTATACTCAAATGGATTTCCTTTTTAAAATTTGTTGATTATAATGATTATGTACAAGCATCGAAAAAAGATACCAAGATTGAATTATTTTCAGAAGTTAACAACACCTATCGTACTGTATTGTCATTGTTTGTAGTCCTGCTATTATTGAGGCTCTACAGTATTGCTGAAATTAAGTATGATATTTCGACTAGCGTCACTCTAGTGATCCTTATTGGACTCATTTTGTTAATGTTTTTGTTTTCATATAGAAAGCAAACCAATTACCTGGTAAAAAGAGTTAATACAAATAAAAATTCCGACGTAGCATAAATTTAATTTTTTGTATTATGAGTATAATTAAATCTTTTTCAGTTGGTAATGGAGATATGTTTTACATCAACCACAATTCTGCTAACCTAACGATTATTGATTGCTCTATGAATTCTACAAACAGGGAAAGAATTGTAAATGAATTAATACAAAATAGCACTAACAAAGAAATTATAAGATTTATTTCAACACATCCAGATGAAGATCACATAAGTGGATTGGAATATCTAGATCAAAAAATGCCAATTCAAAATTTTTATTGCGTAAAAAATGAAGCCACGAAAAATGTAATCACAGCTGCTTTTACAAAATATTGTGAACTCAGAGATTCTGCCACTAAATCTTTCTATATTGAAAAGGGTTCGCGACGAAAATGGATGAATGAGAGTGGCCCCAATAACAATGGTGTAGAAATTGGGGCCTCTGGAATCAATATTTTGTGGCCAGTAACGGAAAATGAATTTTACAAGCAAGAACTTGAATTTGCAAAAAATGGAGGTAGTCCTAATAATATATCAGCAATTATCACATATTCTTTGCAGAATGGAATAACTGCCATGTGGATGGGAGATTTGGAAACTGAATTTCTTATATCTATTGAACCGGAATTAAATCTTTCCCAAATAGACATTCTATTTGCTCCTCATCATGGAAGAGATAGCGCAAAAATCCCTGAAGAATACTTACAAATTCTAAATCCAAAAATTGTGGTTATTGGCGAAGCCCCTTCTCAGCATCTAAATTATTACTCTAACTATAACACTATTACTCAGAATACAGCTGGAGATATTTTATTTGATTGCGACTCTGGGGAGGTTGACATATACGTCTCAAATCAAAACTATTCTGTCAATTTTCTTAACAACAAAGGGAGGACAGCATTTAATTATTACCTAGGAACGCTAACTATATAAAGTTGCAACTGCCACCAACATCGCATTGGCGTACATTGGGGCATGACCAACAATTCTTCATCATTTTTTCGCTAATCATCATTGGTTCGGGCTGGACAATCTTTTCTCAACATTTTATGTATCTTCAACATCAAATCAATGTGCAGCTTGACGATCCGGGCTTGACCAACATCAAATCCCCCAACGTCGCCAATGCACACACGTTAGCGGCAAAGCAAATGAAAATTTCAATCATCATAGTGGCTCTTTTTTGTAGCAATATTGTGGCCGGACAACAGTTAAGCAAAGCATATGTAGATAAATGGGTAACAGACAGTGATTCGACAATAAAAATTGACAATAACACTGTTTATTTCATTGGAATGCTTGCTTGGATGCCTTCCTTAGGTAATGCCGATTCGGCAATTAGTTCTATCGCTTTGAAAGATCTCCTTAAAATTGAATTCTATAAACCAACAACAGATACAGCAATTAATATGGTTTATGTAAGAAGAGCAAATTCGAATAATATTTTGATTTTTAAAAAAGGCGATCAATCAAGCTCGTTAATAAAATCAATATTTAAAAATGCAAACCAAATCTTTGAAGTAAGTTCTAATAATAATTTGCCTACGCTGGCGATAGATGATGTTTTGATAGAGGGTGCAAATGCAAAGACCGAAATTCATAAAATTAAAGCAAAAAAAATTAAAGCAATTGCTTTTTATGATTATCCTGTACCCCTGCGGCAATATGGGAAAAATGGAAAAGGATCTCTTGTTCAAATTTGGATGAAATGACATCAGGTAAGCTCTGCCGCTAACATGGGTTTGCCGCAACCCGGGCTGATACAACTTTCTTCATCATTTTATCTTAATTGTGCTTTGGCTATTGGGCTTGACCGCTCCGTAGACAAAAACTTTGATGATATGATAATTACGTTTATTAATTAACTTTAGCATATCGGCGGACACAGCTATGAATACCCGGGCTGCTGCAAGCCCTTGACGTTATCTGCTACCCCATCGCAACCACCCTGCTAACTTGAGCAGACAGACCCAAAAACATAAAACAGCTTTGCACAACAGTATCGTTTTTGGACAAAATTTTTAGTATTATTCTCTATATTTGCAAGACTATAAAATATGGAGTACGTTAATTACATAAACAAGCTTTTAAAACCGAAAATAACTGAAGAACAGGTTGTGTTAGACTTGTTTGCAGGTTGTGGTGGACTTTCACTTGGCTTTGAAGCAGCAGGTTATAAAACCATTGGTTATGAAATGGACAATGCCGCAACACAGACTTACAATCGTAACCTTGCAGGCGACTGTACTGCCATCAAACTTGACCTTGATTTTGAATATCCACAAGCTGAAATTGTAATTGGAGGTCCGCCTTGCCAACCTTTTAGCGTTGGTGGACACCAAAAAGGATTTGAAGATGCAAGGGACGGTTTCCCGATTTTTATTGACGCAGTAAAAAAATTAAACCCCAGCGTTTTCATGTTTGAAAATGTTCGTGGTTTGCTATACACCAACAAATGGTATTTTGAACTTGTTTTAGAAGAGCTGAAAAAGTTGGGTTATATCATTGAATTTAAACTATTAAATGCGGTCAATTTTGGTGTGCCTCAAAACAGGGAAAGACTTTTTGTTTTTGGACACAGAGCAAAATTTGAATTTCCTAAATCAAAAATATCTAAGGTTACAGTTGGCGAAGCAATTGGTGATATTATGTTTACTATTCCACCAGAAAGCAAATTTTTAAATGCTTCAATGGACACTTATGTTGCCAATTATGAAAAAGCATCAGCTTGTGTAAACCCAAGAGATTTATATGCCGACAGACCAGCAAGAACACTCACTTGCAGAAACCTTGCAGGTGCAACAGGCGATATGCAACGAGTGAAACTTGAAGACGGAAGACGAAGAAGATTATTGCACCGAGAAGCTGCAAGATTACAAACCTTTCCTGATTGGTTTGAGTTTGAAGGCAATGAAACACAACGCTACAACCAAATAGGCAATGCCGTTCCGCCATTGTTAGCATATCAACTTGCACAATCATTGAAAGCCTGTTATAATTTGGGTGAACTTTATACTACAGAAGAAATTATTGAACAAGACTATTCACCCAATAAGGTGCTTACATTATTTTAAAAATGAAAACATACATTACCAAAAGCACTAAATCAGAGAAAGTTCAAAAAATCATAAACGAAGCACTTGACATTTTAGAAAGTGTTGGTATTCCTGTAACTACAAAGACTGAACGTGGATTGGAAAGAATGGCTGTTTGCTTTTTAGCAGTTGCATCCGTTACCAAAGATTGGACAAAGGCTTCTGATAAATCGCATCTTAAAACAAGAGCGATAATCACAATCGTAAACAAAAACTTTGAAGAAAATATTTCATCAGGTTCGTATGACGACATAAGGCGTAAAGACTTGAAACTTCTTGTAATTGCCGACCTTGTTGTAAATAGTGGCGACAATTTGAGTGCGGCGACCAACGACCCAACGAGAGGTTATGCTTTGCATCCAGACTTTAAAAATCTGATTGTAAATTATGGCACAGCAGCATGGAACAAGAAATTAAAAGCCTTCAACAAAAACAAACCTTCACTTGCCGAACTTCTTGCAAGGAAAAGAAATATTGAGCAAATTCCTGTAACACTTCCAGGCGGAAAACCTTTACAGCTTTCACTTGGGGAGCATAATATTTTACAGAAAGAAATCATTGAACAATTTCTACCACGTTTTGGCAGCGATTGCAAAGTGCTTTACATTGGCGACACTTCAAATAAAATGTTGCACATTGACGAACCTGCATTAAAAGAGTTACAGTTTTTCAAACTTTCACATGACGAGTTGCCCGACATAATCGCATTCAGTAAAAAGAACAATTGGCTTTATCTTATTGAGGCAGTTCACAGTTCAGGTCCAATGTCTGAAATACGAGTACATGAATTAAAAAAGCTTTTGAAAGATTGCAAAGCGGAACTCATTTTTGTTACTGCATTTTTAACAAGAGCAGACTTTCGCAAGTGGACAATGGATATTGCTTGGGAAACCGAAGTTTGGATAGCCGACAATCCAGACCATCTTATTCACTTCAACGGACACAAATTTTTAGGTGCGTATTGACGACCACCGAGAGAAGGGGCAGCAGATAACATTGGGTTTTGTGCAAGTTGGGCAGACGGAATAACAATGAGCATTTGTAATTCTATTTGGCTTTTGTTCGGGCAGGACGTACATCGCTGAACTTTTGTACTTAACTTCAACTTTATATTTTCAATCAGCAGCGGTTCCGGGCAGACGGAATTCTATTTCCCAACCTGCACAAAGCCCTGTTCGTTGTGTGCCATTCTTGCGGACACCCTAAACATCAACCAGCAGACATAAAGACAAAATTCCTCAAAGACAAAAAGTTGATTGAATTATCCGAACACTTGCTTCTTTAGTCCTTTCTCTTAAGAACTGCAGCAGATAGTTTTGCAGAATGAAAAGAGACAAAATAATTTATTGGACAACAACAAGTATCGTTGCTTTGGGTGGACTTATAGCAGGTATAATCTACTTTACAAGTCCTATGATGGCAGAAAGATTTAAGCATTTGGGTTTTCCAGATTATTTCAGAATAGAATTAGCGACAGCAAAAATATTAGGTGCAGTTGCCATCATTTTGCCAATGGTTGTCAACCGAATTAAAGAATGGTCGTATGCAGGTTTTGCCATTGTATTTATTTCTGCAACCATAGCCCATCTTGTAGTTGATGGTGCGTCAGAAGCAATAAGTCCATTAATTCAATTATTACTTTTAGTTATATCGTATGTTTACTTTACCAAACTAAAAAATAATAAAGCGATTACAGGTAATTGAAAAAAATAAAAAACATACCGACCTTAAAGGATGATGGTTTTAAAACCATTATGCTGTACTATGACCGTGAGGAATACAACAAGAAAAATATTAACGACTTTTATATTCACGGACTTTCAGACAAGACTTATGAATTAAGAATGCCCTTGCCACCTCATCGCCAAAGTAATCATTCAATTCTTTTGGTAACAAAGGGTTCACTAATTGCAAGTTCAGGGTTTGACAATTATACGGTTGAGCAAAACGCAATTATTGTTGTGCCGGCAGGACAAATAACAAGTCTTTCCTTTATGTCGGACGACATTGAAGGGTTTTATCTTCATTTCTCAACCAATTATTTATCGCAAACAGACCTTGACTTTGCAGATTGGTTGGCAAAGCCTTTCATCAAATTTGAAGAAACAGAAATAGAACATTTATTGACGTTGCTTAAACGGATGCAAAAGTTAAACGAAAGTGACACTAACGAAAGCATTATAAAATCGTACTTGACAGCGTTTCTTTCAGAAATGAAGCAGTCCAATGATTTTCAGACAAGAGTTAATTTTCCAGCACACGAAAGGATTACTTTGGAATTTAAAAAGCTACTAAATTATAATATCACTAAACACAGTTCTGCCAGTTTCTATGCAGAAAAATTGAATGTTACGACAAACCATTTAAACAAGTCAGTAAAATCTACATTAGGAAAATCAGCATCTTCCTTAATTGACGAAATGTTGATTTTGGAAGCCAAAGTTTTAATGCAAAAAAGCAATATGGCAATTAGCGAAATAGCTTCTGAAATTGGGTTTGAAGACATTTCATATTTCGGACGGTTTTTTAAAAAACATACAGGCTCTACCCCAACTGAATATAGAAAGTTGATTGAATTGTCCGAATAGTTGCCTTATCCGTCCTTTCTGTAAAAATTTGAAGCAAATACTTTTGCATCAGATTAATAACAGAAAAGAAAATGAAATTTAAAATACTATTATCCTTTACACTATGCTTTTTATTGAAGTCTGCTTTTGCCCAAACACAAGACAGTTTACAAAGGGAGAATTTTCAAAACAAAGGCATACCCATTCCAATTGAAATATTTGTTGGCAATAAAGCATTCGCTTTTCAATTAATTGTTAGCAAACAATTTTCGCCAAAATCAAGATTTGGCTTTTTCAACGTAACAAACTTTACAGGCGACTATAAAACAACGAATCAAACATCTGATTTCTTTTCCCAATCATTGCTAACTGCTGAAATATGGAAAGGCATTTCATTAACAGCAGGACTTTCTGCAATCGGTTCTTCAAACACTTCAACAACAGTTAGACCTACAGCAGGGTTACAATATTTATTTGCCAACCGAGATTTTGTTGTTGTCATTTTGCCACGGTTTGACCTGACCCAAACATACAATTTTGAAACCTTTGCAGTTTTTGAATACAAACCAATGTTATCAAAAAATTGGGGAATTTATTCAAGGCTACAAGGACTTTACAATTATAATACGAAGCTCAAATTTCACGAAATAAGCAGCATTTATTTACGAGTTGGACTATCATACAAAAATGTTCAATTTGGTTTAGGCTCAAACCTTGACTTTTATGGACCAGACTATAACAGCACAAGCAACTTCGGACTATTTATTAAAACAGATTTATTCTAAAATAAAAACTATGAAAAAATTATCTAAAATACAGTCAATAATCGTTTTCACGATTGTAGTTTCAATTGCAATGTCTGCCATTATGAGTTTTGGCTTGTTGTTAGTAAGAGTAGGATGGCATCAAGGCTTTTTAAGTACGTGGTTTTTTAAATATTTCCTTGTAGACTTATGGCTTTCAATACCAACAGGTTTTATAGTAGTTCCTTTACTTAAAAAATTGGTTGACAAAATAACTGTAACTGAATAAGCATTATAATTGCAACCAGTTTTAGATAGACAACTTGCGGACTTCCAACATTTATGCAGCGTGACAGAATAGAACGGCACACAACATGAACTGTGTAAAAAAACAAATAAATTTTAGTTTTTTTTACGGTTTTGCTGAACAATAATTTGGTTGATACAAGCTGTTGTTTTTTACCACTGCAAATACTTGTTTTAATAGTTTGTTA